>NZ_JBITXI010000012.1:0-313065 GCF_044544605.1 Streptomyces sp. NPDC053560
GATCACCGTCTGGATATTGCCCTGCGCATCCGCCGACGCACCCGTGTCGTACGAACGACGGTCCTGACCCGCAGCACCCATCAACACTCACTCCCGTCACATGTCAGGCACCGGCCCGCACCGCACGGGCCGCTGGATGAACTGATCAGCGGCCGCCGAACCGGGCCGCGTCGAAATTGGCCGACGACATCTGCTGGCGGGCGTTGTCGCCGTGCTCCTGGTCACCCGAGCTGAACGCCGAATCCATGCCGGCCTGACCGCCGAGAATGCCCGACAGCGAGCTCTGCAGCGAGGACGCGATCTCGTCGGAACGGGCCTTGAACTGGTCGAAGGCCGCCTTGCCGGAGCCGTTGAACTTGCCCTCCAACGGCGCCGCGGCATCCACGAGCTGGCGGATCAGCCCTCCGAGGTCCTCACTCGACCCCCGCGACTTCGACTGCAGCGTCGACAGCACCTGCGAACCCATGTCGAACTTCATCAGGTTCCCCCTGCCACGAACTGAACGGTTGTTTGCGGATACATCGTGGCAACTCAGGGACATCGGTGCCAACAGCGGGCACACCCCTGTGACACACGCGTGACGCGGCGCGGGCGCCCGGCGACAGGAGCGGCAGGTCGTAGCCTTTGCGGTACCGGGCGGGTCCGCCCGAACAGTCCGTGGAACGGGAAAGGGGCCGGTCATGGCGGAACGGCTGGTGGTCATCGGCGGGGACGCGACCGGGATGTCCGCCGCGTCACAGGCCCGCAGGCTGTGCAGGCCCGACGAGTTGGAGATCGTCGCGTTCGAGCGCGGGAACTTCACGTCGTACTCCGCCTGCGGCATCCCGTACTGGATCGGCGGGGTCGTGGACGAGCGGGACGCGCTGATCGCGCGGACGGCGGAGCAGCACCGGGCCCGCGACATCGACCTGCGGATGCGGACGGAGGTCACCGAGCTCGATATCGACGAGCGGCGGGTGCGCTCGCGCGACCTCGACAGCGGCGCGGAGGAGTGGACCGGGTACGACAAGCTGGTGATCGCGACCGGCGCGACTGCGCTGCGGCCGCCGCTGCCGGGCATCGACGCGCCGGGCGTGCACGGCGTGCAGACCCTCGACGACGGCCAGGCGCTGCTGGAGACGCTCTCCCGTACCGAGGGCCGGCGCGCGGTCGTGGTGGGCGCCGGGTACATCGGCGTGGAGATGGCCGAGGCCCTGATCCAGCGCGGGTACGAGGTGACCGTCGTCAACCGCGGCTCGGAGCCGATGTCCACGCTGGACCCGGACATGGGCTGTCTGGTGCACGACGCCATGAAGGGGCTCGGCATCGAGATGGTCAACGGCGCCGAGGTGACGGAGATCCGTACCGGTGACGACGGCCGGGCCTGCGCGGTGGTGACGCCGGAGCAGGAGTTCCCGGCGGACGTGGTGGTGCTGGGGCTCGGCGTACGGCCGGCGACCGCGCTCGCCGAGGCGGCCGGGCTGCCGCTGGGTCCCTCCGGCGGCATCCTCACCGACCTGGCGATGCGGGTACGCGGATACGAGGACATCTGGGCGGGCGGCGACTGCGTGGAGGTGCTGGACCTGGTCTCCGGGCGCACCCGGCACATCGCGCTCGGCACCCACGCGAACAAGCACGGGCAGGTCATCGGCTCGGGCGTGGGCGGCGGCTACGCCACCTTCCCCGGCGTGGTCGGCACGGCCGTCAGCAAGGTCTGCGACCTGGAGATCGCGCGGACGGGGCTGCGCGAGAAGGACGCGCAGGCGGTCGGGCTCCAGTACGTGGCCGTCACCATCGAGTCGACGAGCCGGGTGGGGTACTTCCCGGACTCCGCGCCGATGACGGTGAAGATGCTCGCCGAGCGGCTGACGGGGCGGCTGCTGGGCGTGCAGATCGTCGGCCGGGAGGGCGCGGCGAAGCGGGTGGACATCGCGGCGGTCGCGCTGACGGCGAAGATGACGGTCGAGCAGATGACGGCGCTGGACCTGGGCTACGCACCGCCGTTCTCACCGGTGTGGGACCCGGTGCTGGTGGCCGCGCGGAAGGCCGTACAGGCGGTACGGGCGGACGCGGCACCGCAGTAGCCGGGACCGCGTCGCGGTGGGCCGGGGCGCGCCGCAGGCCACCGGACCGTGCCGCGGGGCGCCCGCCGCGTGCGGGCGCCCGGACCGGCTCAGCGTGCCGTCTGCTCGTGGACGTACTCGACCAGGCGGGTCAGCGCCTCGGGGTCGGTGTTCGGCAGGACTCCGTGGCCGAGGTTGAAGACGTGGCCCTCCAGGCCGGCGGCGGCGTCCAGCACCTCGCGGGCCTTGGCCTCCACCGCCTCGCGCGGGGCGAAGAGGACGGCCGGGTCGATGTTGCCCTGCAGGGCCTTGCCGGGGCCGACCCGGCGCGCGGCCTCGTCCATCGGCACCCGCCAGTCGGCACCCACGACGTCGGCGCCGGCCTCGCCCATGAGGCCGAGCAGCTCGCCCGTGCCGACGCCGAAGTGGATACGCGGCACGCCGTACCCCGAGACGGCCTCGAAGACCTTCGCGGAGGCCGGCATGACCGAGCGGCGGTAGTCGGCCGGGGCGAGCGCGCCGACCCAGGAGTCGAAGAGCTGCACGGCGCTGGCGCCGGCCTCGATCTGCACCTTCAGGAAGGCGGCGGTGATGTCGGCGAGGCGGTCCAGCAGATCGGCCCAGAGCTGCGGGTCGCCGTACATCAGCGCCTTGGTGTGCTCGTGATTGCGGGACGGGCCGCCCTCGACGAGGTAGCTGGCGAGGGTGAAGGGGGCGCCCGCGAAGCCGATGAGCGGGGTGGTGCCCAGCTCGCCGACGAGCATGCGGACCGCCTCGGTGACGTACGAGACGTCCTCGGGCGTCAGGTCGCGCAGCCGCTCCAGGTCGGCGCGGCTGCGGATCGGCTGCTCGACGACCGGGCCGACGCCGGGCTTGATGTCCAGGTCGATGCCGATGGCCTTGAGCGGGACGACGATGTCGCTGAAGTAGATCGCGGCGTCCACGTTGTGGCGGCGGACCGGCTGCAGCGTGATCTCGGTGACCAGGTCCGGCCGCATGCAGGAGTCGAGCATCGCGATGCCCTCGCGCAGCTTGCGGTACTCGGGCAGTGAGCGCCCGGCCTGGCGCATGAACCACACCGGCGTGTGCGGGACCGGCTCGCGCCGGCAGGCCTTGAGGAACGCGGACTCCCGCGTGCTCTCCGGGGCGAAGGACGCGGTCTGCTGGCCCGTCATCGGGGTCTCCCCGGCTCGAACGGAGTGGAGAGCTTGGGGGAAGTCGTTGGCACTCACGCCCCAAATCTTCGCACGCGCGGGGAGACACCTCCGAACGGGCGACCCGCCCACCGGGTGTCCTCCGCATATGAACGCCGCATTGCGCCTAACCTTCCCAGCATGGCAGCGGCTCACGAACACCTCGCGGACAGCGCGGACGAGACCCCGATCGCCTTCCGTCAGGCGGTCGAGGCACTCCATGCCGCCCGGCTGCGACCCGAGATCGACATCGCGCCGATGCCCGCGCCGAAACGGCTCGCGCCGTTCGCGCACGCGCTGGAGGCGACGGTCCTCGACCGGGACACGGACGGCGAAACGGACCTGGCCGACGGGCGGCTCGTGCTGCTCCACGACCCCGACGGACACGACGCCTGGCAGGGCACCTTCCGGGTGGTGACGCTGGCCCGCGCCGAGCTGGAGCCGGAGATGGCCACCGATCCGCTGCTGCCGGAGGTGTGCTGGTCCTGGCTGACGGGGGCGCTGGAGGCGCGCGGCGTGCCGTACGGGGCGCCGAGCGGCACGGTCACGCGCGCGGGCTCGTACTACTTCGGCGGGCTCGGGGACCGGGCGCCGGACAGCCAGATCGAGCTGCGTGCCTCGTGGACGCCGGCCGAGGGGCCGCACGGGGTACGGGACGCGGCGGTCCATCTGACGGCCTGGTGCGACCTGCTGTGCCAGGTGGCCGGGCTGCCGCCGGCGCCGGTCGAACCGGCGGGCCGGGGCGGCGTGGTACCGCTCCCCCAGCGACGGGGGCCACAGCCCCGCTGAGCTCCCTCTTCACGTCACAGCCCGGACCGCGGCGGGTCGGTTCCGGGCTGTACGCGTGCTGCCCGGACCCTCGATCACTCATCCGATTTGCCCGAATTGGTCCCAATTAAATCGTGATCAAACTCTAAAGTCCGGCCGGATTACTGCCGAAGAGGTGGGTGACCCTTCAAACACGGAAGCACTCCGGTTCACTCTCCCCTGAAGCCGGCTTCCGTCCCCGCCACTCCCCAGGAGGCCCGGTGTCTGTTCTCCTCGAGCAACCTTCCAGCCTGGTCGCCTACCGCCCGAACAAGCCGACGGCCATGGTCGTCGTGGCCGACCCGCGCGTCCGCTCCACCGTGACCCGCCACCTGTGGGCCCTCGGAGTACGCGACGTGATCGAGGCATCGTCCATCGCGGAGGCCCGCCCCCGCGTCGGCAACCCGCGCGACATCTGCGTGGCCGACGTACATCTTCCCGACGGCTCCGGCCTCACCCTGCTGTCCGAGACCCGGGCGGCGGGCTGGCCGAACGGCCTGGCACTGTCCGCCGCCGACGACATCGGCGCGGTACGCAACGCCCTCGCCGGCGGCGTCAAGGGCTACGTCGTCACCGGCACCCGTACCAACCTCGGCATCCCGGGCCGGCCCGGCGCAGCGCCCATCGGCGCAGGCGCGGCCCGCATGCACCGCCGCCCGCCCGGCGCCCCCGGTCACCCCGGCGGCTACCGCGAGCTCTCGGGGCGCGAGGTCGAGGTGCTCAGACTCGTCGCCGAGGGCCAGTCCAACAAGGCCATCGGCGTCTCGATGGGCCTGTCGGCCCTGACGGTCAAGAGCCACCTCGCCCGCATCGCCCGCAAGCTCGGCACGGGCGACCGGGCCGGCATGGTCGCCGTCGCACTGCGTACCGGGATCATCCACTGAGCACCGGGACCGGCCGCTGAGGCCGCCCTGCCGCTCACCCGCCCCCCCTTACCGCGCCTTTACACAGGTGCAGCGTCCGTCGAGGGAACGTTCCCTCGACGGACGTGGTGCATACACCGATACCCTTGACTGGTGACCGACGCCCAAAAGACCGCAGAAGACTCGACACTGCGAACCCCCGGGGACGCAACGGAAGACCCCCGGCCGGCACCGGTCCCGCTTCTCGAACCCCGCGAGGGCATCCCGCCCGTGACCGCGACCGACGAGGACCTCGCGCAGGTCGTCGCGGCTTTCGCGGCCGGCAGTGGCCCGGTCGCCGTGGACGCCGAGCGGGCCTCCGGGTACCGCTACGGCCAGCGTGCCTACCTGGTCCAGCTGCGCCGCGAGGGCGCGGGCAGCGTCCTGATCGACCCGGTCGCGTGTCCCGACCTGAGCGCGCTCGGCGAGGCGATCGCCGGCGCCGAGTGGGTCCTGCACGCGGCGACCCAGGATCTGCCCTGCCTCCGTGACATAGGGATGCTCCCCGCCTCGCTCTTCGACACCGAGCTGGCCGGCCGGCTGGCCGGCTTCGCCCGGGTCGGCCTCGGCGCGATGGTCGAGAACGTCCTCGGCTACGCGCTGGAGAAGGGCCACTCGGCGGTGGACTGGTCCACCCGCCCGCTGCCCGAGCCCTGGCTGCGGTACGCCGCGCTCGACGTGGAGCTGCTGGTCGATCTGCGGGACGCGCTGGAGGAGGAGCTGGACCGGCAGGGGAAGCTGGACTGGGCCCGGCAGGAGTTCGCGGCCATCGCCGCCGCTCCGCCGGCGCCGCCCCGGAAGGACCCCTGGCGCCGTACGTCCGGGATGCACAAGGTGCGGCGACGGCGGCAGATGGCAGTGGTACGGGAACTCTGGACGGCCCGCGACCGGGTCGCGCAGAAGCGGGACGTCTCGCCGGGCAAGGTGCTGAGCGACGCGGCGATCGTGGAGGCCGCGCTGAACGTCCCGCCGAACGCGCACGCGCTCGCCACGCTGTCCGGCTTCGGGCACCGCATGGGCCGCCGGCAGCTGGAGCAGTGGCAGGCGGCGGTCGACCGGGCGCGTGCGCTGCCCGAGTCCGAGCTGCCGCAGCCGGGCCAGCCGCTGAACGGCCCCCCGCCGCCGCGCGCCTGGGCCGACAAGGACCCGGCGGCCGCAGCCCGGCTCTCCGCGGCCCGCACGGCGGTGACGGCGCTTGCCGAGGAACTGCACCTGCCGCAGGAGAACCTGATCACGCCGGACACGGTGCGGCGGGTGTGCTGGGAGCCGCCGGAGCCTGAGCCGACGGAGTCGGCGGTTTCTGCGGCCCTGGCCGACTACGGGGCGCGGCCCTGGCAGGTCGAGCTTGTTACACCGTTGCTGGTACGAGCGCTCTCGCAGTGAGCGGCCTGGTTCGGCCCCGGGCCGCGTGCAATGCGCAACGGCCCGGGGCGGACTGCCCGCCCCGTCGTGAGAAAGCACGGCCTCCGGCCGCCCTGTCCTCAATCTCCCCCGGCTACCGCCGGGAGGCGCCCCCAGGACGGGCTTGATTCGGCGGAGCCTCAGTCCTTGTCGACGTGGGTGCGGAGCACCTTCTTGTTGGTCGCGTCGATGTCGTACGTCGTCTTGTTCCAGTCGTTCTCGGTGACGACGTCGACGGACCAGATCGCCTTGCCCTGGTCGTTGTCGTCCAGCTCGATCGAGCTGACCGTGCCCTTCTTCTTGCCGGTGGCCACCTCGGCCGCCTGCTGGGGCGTGACCGTGGCCTTCTTCAGCCAGTCGGCGAGCTTCTTCTTGTCGTCGGCGTCCTCGTCGCTGTCGGTACGGGGCTCGGCCGCCTTCCCGGAGACCGCGTCGACCGTGACCATGCTCTTGGTGCCGTCGGTCTTGGCGACCGTGGTCTCCCAGACCGGCTTGTTGCCGGAGCCGTTCTTCAGCTCGGCCGAGACCGGCTCGGCGCCGGAGACCGCGCCGGTGGCGGCCGACAGCGCCTTGTCGTACGTGATCTTGGCCTTGGGGATCAGCGCCTTGCGCTCGGCCTGGTCCTCGGTGAGCTTGCCGCCGGGGGACGCGGTGGCGGCCGCGGACTTTCCGCCGCCGGAGGCCGACGGGGAAGAGGAGCTGTCCCCACCGCTGCTCTTGTCGTCGCCGCAGCCGGTGATCAGCGCGCCCGCCATGGCGACGGCGCACACCAGTCCGGCCGCGCGGAGTCCCGCCGTACGGTTCCGCTGCGCGAGCATTCCGCTTCGCTTCGTATCCATGGGGGCAGAGTAGGGCCGGTACGTCCCTGTACGTCCGCGACGCAGCGAAGACCGGCCGAAGCCACCCGGATCGCGGGAAGCCCCGGAAGTCACCCTTGACCACAGCCGGGGAATGTGATGTTCGCCGCTCCGGCCGAGGGGGGTGGGCAGGCTGGTTACCCGCAAGTAGCATGACGGTGGGCAGCGCGCCATGAGCGCGCCCCGCAGCAGTGCCACCCCGCACCTGGAGGAGAGCCAACGTGCCTCGTACCGCTAGGGACGTCGTCTTCGTCGACGGCGTCCGCACCCCGTTCGGCAAGGCGGGCCCGAAGGGCATCTACCACGAGACCCGCGCCGACGATCTGGTCGTCAAGTGCATCCGGGAGCTGCTGCGCCGCAACCCGGACCTGGACCCGGCCCGTATCGACGAGGTCGCGCTCGCCGCGACGACGCAGATCGGCGACCAGGGCCTGACCCTGGGCCGGACCGCCGGAATTCTGGCCGGTCTGCCGCAGTCCGTGCCCGGCTTCTCGATCGACCGGATGTGTGCCGGTGCGATGACCGCCGTGACGTCCATCGCGGGCGGCGTCTCCTTCGGCGCGTACGACATCGCCGTGGCGGGCGGCGTCGAGCACATGGGCCGCCACCCCATGGGCGAGGGCGTCGACCCGAACCCGCGGTTCGTCAGCGAGAAGCTGGTCGACCAGTCCGCGCTGTTCATGGGCATGACCGCGGAGAACCTGCACGACCGCCTGCCGCACATCACCAAGCAGCGCGCCGACGAGTACGCCGTGCGCAGCCAGGAGAAGGCGGCCAAGGCGTACGCGGACGGGAAGATCCAGGCCGACCTGGTGCCGATCTCCGTCCGCCGGACGAACGAGGAGGCGGGCGAGACCGGTTGGGGTCTGGCCACCGCCGACGAGCCGATGCGCCCGGGCACCACCCTGGAGAACCTGGCCGGCCTCAAGACCCCGTTCCGCGCGCACGGCCGGGTGACGGCCGGTAACGCGGCGGGCCTGAACGACGGCGCCACCGCCTCGCTGATCGCCGCCGAGGACGTGGCGCGCGAGCTGGACCTGCCGGTCAAGATGCGCCTGGTGGACTACGCGTTCGCCGGTGTGGAGCCGGAGGTCATGGGCATCGGCCCGGTCCCGGCGACCGAGAAGGCGCTGGCCAAGGCCGGTCTGTCGATCGACGACATCGGCCTGTTCGAGATCAACGAGGCGTTCGCCGTCCAGGTCCTGTCGCTGCTGGACCACTACGGCATCGCCGACGACGACCCGCGCGTCAACCAGTACGGCGGCGCGATCGCGTTCGGCCATCCCCTCGCCTCCTCCGGCGTGCGTCTGATGACGCAGCTGGCACGGCAGTTCGAGGAGCAGCCGCACGTCCGCTACGGCATCACCACCATGTGCGTCGGCTTCGGCATGGGCGGCACCGTGATCTGGGAGAACCCGCACTTCGAGGGGAACAAGTGACTACTACCGCAGAGCTTCTGAAGGGCGCGGCCGAGCTCTTCCCCGACGAGGTCGTGACCCAGGCGCACGTACGCCACCTCGACCTCCCGTACGGCGCCGGGCGTTTCGCGCTCATCACGCTGGACAACGGCCTGGACCACACCAAGCCGACCACCTTCGGCCCGCAGTCGCTCGCCAACCTCAACGTGGCGATCGACCAGGTCGAGAAGGAGGCCGCGGACGGCTCGATCGTCGGTGTGGGCATCACCGGCAAGCCCTTCATCTTCGCGGTCGGCGCCGACCTCAAGGGCGTCGAACTGCTGAAGAAGCACGAGGACGCGCTCGCCATCGGCAAGGGCGGCCACGACGTCTTCAAGCGGCTGGCGAAGCTGGCCGTGCCGACCTTCGCGTACTACAACGGCGCGGCTATGGGCGGCGGCGTCGAGGTCGGCCTCCACTGCTCGTACCGCACCGTCTCCAAGGCGCTCCCCGCCTTCTCGCTGCCCGAGGTCTTCCTCGGCCTGGTGCCCGGCTGGGGCGGCTGCGTGCTGCTGCCGAACCTCATCGGCCCCGAGCGCGCGGTCTCGGTGATCATCGAGAACTCGCTCAACCAGAACAAGCAGCTCAAGGGCCAGCAGGTCTACGACCTGGGGATCGCCGACGCGATCTTCGAGGGCGCGGACTTCCTGGAGCAGTCGCTGCTGTGGACCGCCTCCGTCCTCAAGGGCGACGTCGAGGTCGTCCGCCCGGAGCTGGACCGCGGCGACGCCTGGGACCAGGCCGTGGCGCGCGGCAAGGCCATCGCCGACAGCAAGGTGCACGGCGCGGCCCCGGCCGCCTACCGCGCGCTGGACATCATCGCCAAGGCCAAGAACGGCGACCTGCGCCAGGGCTTCGACGCCGAGGACCAGGCCCTCGCGGACCTGATCATGGGCGGCGAGCTGCGCAGCGGCATCTACTCGTTCAACCTGGTGCAGAAGCGCGCCAAGCGCCCGGCCGGTGCCCCGGACAAGAGCCTGGCCCGCCCGGTCACCAAGGTCGGCGTGGTCGGCGCCGGTCTGATGGCCTCCCAGCTGGCGCTGCTCTTCGCCCGCCGCCTGGAGGTGCCGGTCGTGCTGACCGACATCGACCAGGCGCGCATCGACAAGGGCGTGAAGTACGTCCACGACGAGATCGACAAGCTGCTGCTCAAGGGCCGCGTCAACCAGGACAAGGCCAACCGCCTCAAGGGCCTGGTCTCCGGCGTCCTGGACAAGGCGGACGGCTTCGCGGACGCGGACTTCGTCATCGAGGCCGTGTTCGAGGAGATCGGCGTCAAGCAGCAGGTGTTCGCCGAGGTCGAGGCGGTCGCTCCGGCGCACGCCATCCTGGCGACCAACACCTCCTCGCTGTCCGTCTCGGAGATGGCGTCGAAGCTGAAGCACCCCGAGCGGGTCGTGGGCTTCCACTTCTTCAACCCGGTCGCGATCCTGCCGCTGCTGGAGATCGTGCGCGGCGAGCAGACCGACGACGCGTCGCTGGCCACGGCCTTCTCGGTCGCCAAGTCGCTGAAGAAGACGGCCGTTCTGTGCAAGGACGCCCCGGCGTTCGTCGTGAACCGGATCCTGACCCGCTTCATGGGCGAGATCCAGAACGTGATCGACGAGGGCACCCCGGTGGCCGTGGCGGAGAAGGCGGTCGAGCCGCTGGGCCTGCCGATGTCCCCGCTGGTGCTGCTGGAGCTGGTCGGCCCGGCCATCGGCCTGCACGTCTCGGAGACCCTGAACCGCGCCTTCCCGGAGCGCTTCACGGTCTCGCCGAACCTGAAGGCCGTCGTGGACGCCGGCAAGCGCGGCTTCTACGTGTACGACTCGGGCGCGCCCGAGCTGGACCCGGAGGTCGCCGCGCTGCTCCAGCAGGGCGACACGGTCCTCACCGAGCAGCAGGTCCGCGACCGCGTCCTGGACGCCGTCGCACAGGAGATCGGCCTGATGCTGGACGAGGGTGTCGTCGCCGAGGCGCAGGACATCGACCTGTGCCTGATCACCGGCGCCGGCTGGCCCTTCCACCTGGGCGGCATCACGCCGTACCTGGACCGTGAGGGCGTCTCCGAGCGGGTCAACGGCAAGAAGTTCCTCGCGCCGGGCGTCGCGAGCGTCCCCGCGTAACACCCCAGCGGGCGGCCCCGCCGCCCCCACGGGTCACTGTCCCGGCACCATCCCTCAGTGGTGCCGGGACAGTTCCGTATGTGCGGAAGCGACGGTTTGCCGCGCCGCCTCCCGGGGCTCCGGGCGGCCGTGAGCGCCGTTCAGTGGTGCCAGGGCAGCCGTACCGGCCCGGCGGGCAGTCGGTCCGCCAGGATGTCCGCGAGGAGGCCGGCGAGGCCGTACGGATGGACCTCCTCCGTCGCCGCCGCCAGCTCCTCCGCCGTCCACCACCGGCTGGGCCACGATCGTCGCCCGCTCGTGGGCCTCGAAGCCGCCGGTGTCCACGTCGTGCCGGGCCACCCGGTACACGTAGAAGACGTCCTCGAACATCCCCGAGTGCCAGCCCAGGTCGGCGTGGCCGGAGGTGCGGGCCACCGGCCCGGTCAGCGCCGTGTGCGGCACCGACAGACCGGTCTCCTCGGCGAGTTCGCGGGCCGCGGCCCGCGCCGTGCGCTCCCAGCGGCGCACTCCCCCGCCGGGCGTGAACCAGCAGTACCCCTCCTCGGGCCTGCCCGGAACCTGCTGGGACCGGAAGAGGAGTGTCCGGCCGTCGCCGTCGATGAGCAGGACCCGCGCCGAGCGCCGGGTCCTGGACCGTCCGAATATCGGCATCGGCGCAGCCTACTGCCGCCCGCGACCGCTCACAGCCGCTTGGCGCTGCGCGGCCGCCGCCCCTGACGTTCCGTCACTCGGTCGCGCGGTCCGCCACGATGGCGTCGAGGGTGTCGGTCACCCATGCCTCGGTGGCTTCCTTGGTGACCCCGAGGCCGGTCAGGACGCCGTCTCCGTCCTCCTGTTCCAGCAGGGCGAGCAGCACGTGCTCGGTGCCGATGTAGTTGTGGCCCAGCCGCAGGGCCTCGCGGAAGGTGAGCTCCAGCGCCTTCTTGGCGGCCGCGTCGAAGGGGATCAGAGCGGGCAACTCGCCCTCCGCGGCGGGGGGCAGCGCGGCGGCGACCGCCTCGCGCACGGCCTCGGCCGTGGCGCCCTGGGCGGCCAGCGCCCGTGCGGCGAGCCCGTCCGGCTCGGCGAGGAGGCCGAGGATCAGGTGCCCGGCACCGATCTCGGCGTGGCCGCCCGCCCTGGTCTCGTTCTGGGCGCTGACGACGACGTTGCGGGCGCGCGGTGTGTAGCGCCCGAAGCCCTCGTTCGGGTCGAGGGCGGAGGTCGCGGGGCCCTTCGGGACGAAGCGCTTCTGGGCGGCCTGCTTGGTGACGCCCATGCTCTTGCCGATGTCCGTCCAGGAGGCGCCCGAGCGGCGGGCCTGGTCCACGAAGTGCCCGATCAGGTGGTCGGCCACGTCGCCGAGGTGGTCGGCGGCGAGGACCGCGTCGGTCAGCTGGTCCAGCGCGTCGGTGTGGACCTTCTTGATGGCCTCGATCAGGTCGTCGAGGCGTACCGGATGCGTGTTGCGTACGGGTTCCACGGAATCTGCCATGCGTCAACTTTAGGTTGACGCGCCAGCTGTCGTCAACCCCAGGTTGTCGATTCTGGGGCACCGTGAGCCCGCGGCGTCCCATCGGTGCCACGATGAACCCATGACAGCGACAACCACCCTCATCGTCGACGGCGCCAACGTCGTCGGCTCGGTGCCCGACGGCTGGTGGCACGACCGGCGGGGCGCGGCCGAGCGGCTGCGCGACGGACTCGTGGCGTACGACGGGACGGGCGTGCCCGGTATCGCCGACCCGCCCGTGGAGCTGGTGCTCGTCGTGGAGGGCGCGGCCCGCGGCGTGGCGAGCGTCGACGGGGTACGGGTGGAGTCCGCCGACGGCAGCGGCGACGACCGCATCGTGGAGCTGGTCGCCGCCCTGCCCGCCGGCCGGCCCTGCGTGGTCGTGACCGCCGACCGGGGCCTGCGCGCCCGTGTCGAGGCGCTGGGCGCCCGGGTGGCGGGGCCGCGTTCCGTGCGCCCGGCCGGCACCGGAGGCGGCCGGGCGCACGGCCGCTGAGGGGGCGTCAGCGCTCCCGACGGCCCATCCGGCTGTGCGACCGCCCGTACACGAAGTAGAAGACGAGCCCGAGAACCATCCAGGCAGCGAACCGCATCCAGGTCTCGGCGGTCAGATTGATCATCAGCCACAGGGACGCCAGCACCGACAGGACCGGCACCAGCGGCACCAGCGGGGTACGGAAGGAACGCGGCAGGTCGGGCCGGGTGCGGCGCAGGATGATCACGCCCAGCGCGACCACGACGAACGCGAACAGGGTGCCGATGTTGACCAGTTCCGCCAGGACGTCGATGGACGTGAACCCCGCCACCACCGCGACCACCACGCCGAGCGCGATCGTGGACCGGTAGGGCGTGCCGAAGCGGGGGTGGACCGTGGAGAACACCCGGGGCAGCAGTCCGTCGCGGCTCATCGCGAAGAACACCCGGCTCTGGCCCAGCAGCAGGATCATGCAGACCGAGGTGAGGCCGACCGCGGCGCCGAAGCTGATCAGCCCCGCCCAGAACGGGTGCCCGACGTCCTTGAAGGCGTCGGCCAGCGGCGCGTCCGTGGACAGCCGGCTGTACTTCCGCATGCCGGTGACGACGATGGACACCGCGACGTAGAGCACCGTGCAGATGAGCAGTGAGCCGAGGATGCCGCGCGGTACGTCGCGCTGCGGATTGCGGGCCTCCTCCGCCGCGGTGGCGACGATGTCGAAGCCGATGAAGGCGAAGAACACCACGGCGGCGGCCGCGAAGATGCCCATCACGCCGAAGCTCGCCGGGGTGAAGCCGAACATCAGCTGGACCAGCGGGGCCTGCCAGCCGCCGCCACCCTCACTGGGCACGGCCTCCGGAACGAACGGATCGTAGTTGGCGCCGTTGATGAAGAACGCGCCGACGATGATGACGAGCAGCACGACGGTGACCTTGACGCCGACGACCACCGCGGTCACCCGCGAGGACAGCTTCATGCCCGCGACGAGAATGACCGTCAGGACCAGGACGAGGAGGCAGGCCAGCAGGTCGAACCCGACCTGCCCCTCATGCGTCCCGGAGAGGCTCTGCGGCAGGTGGAACCCCGCGGTGTCCAGCAGCGAGCGGATGTAGCCGGACCAGCCGACGGACACCACGGCACAGGCCAGCGCCAGCTCCAGCACCAGGTCCCAGCCGATGATCCAGGCGGGGAACTCGCCCAGCGAGGCATAGGAGAACGTGTACGCGGAGCCGGCCACCGGGACGGTGGAGGCGAACTCGGCGTAGCAGAGGGCGGCCAGCGCGCAGACCGCACCGGCGACGACGAAGGCGAGGGCGACCGAGGGCCCCGCCGACTCCTTGGCGATCTTGCCGGTGAGGACGAAGATGCCGGTACCGATGATCACGCCGACGCCGAAGACCGTGAGGTCCAGTGCGGACAGCGACTTCCTGAGCGCGTGCTCCGGCTCCTCGGTGTCGCGGATCGACTCCTCGACCGTCTTGGTCCGGAAGAGGCCGCGCCGGCGGCCCTCCGGCTCGGGCAACGAACTGCTCATGAGCGAACCTCCGCCTGGGCGACCGTGCATGAATCCCCAACTGACCGAGTTTCATCAATCGCCGGAGAAGGCTCATTCACGGCTTGCGCGGACGGGCCCGAGATCACTCGATATGCGGAGGGGCCGGCGCTCACCCGGTGGAGTGAGCGCCGGCCCCTGGGCCGCGTATTCGGGTCAGTCCCGGGCCGCCCGGGCCGGCTCGGCGGCCCGCTCGTTCCCGGAGTCCGCCGCGTCGTCGTAACGACCGTCGATCTTCGCGACCAGGCCGGTGACCTGGCGCGCGATGTCCGGCGCGGTGAGTCCGATCTCGGCCATGATCTCCTTGCGGGAGGCGTGGTCGAGGAAGCGCTCGGGGATGCCGAAGTCGCGCAGCGGCACGTCCACGCCCGCGTCCCGCAGCGCCTGCGCGACCGCGGAGCCGACGCCGCCGGTGCGGATGTTGTCCTCGACGGTGACCACGACGCGGTGCCGGGCGGCCAGGCCCGGCAGGGCCGCGTCGACCGGCTTGACCCAGCGCGGGTCGACGACGGTGGCGGAGATGCCCTGCTTGTCGAGCAGGTCGGCGATCTCCAGGCACATCGGGGCGAGCGCGCCGACGGAGACCAGCAGCACGTCCGGCCGGTCCACGCCCTCGGGCGCCTTGCGCAGCACGTCCATGCCGCCGACCCGCTCCACGGCCTCGACGGCCGGGCCGACCGCGCCCTTGGAGTAGCGCACCACGGTCGGCGCGTCGTCGACGTCGACGGCCTCGCGCAGCTGGGCGCGTACCTGGTCGGCGTCGCGCGGCGCGGCGATCCGCAGGCCCGGGACGACCTGGAGGATCGACATGTCCCACATGCCGTTGTGCGAGGCACCGTCGGTGCCGGTGACGCCGGAGCGGTCCAGGACGAAGGTGACCCCGCACTTGTGCAGCGCCACGTCCATCAGGATCTGGTCGAAGGCGCGGTTCAGGAAGGTCGCGTACAGCGCGAAGACCGGGTGCAGGCCACCCGTGGCCAGGCCGGCGGCGGAGACCGCGCCGTGCTGCTCGGCGATGCCCACGTCGTAGATGCGGTCGGGGAAGGCCTGGGCGAACTTCTTCAGGCCGACGGGCTGGAGCATCGCGGCGGTGATCGCGACGATGTCCTCGCGCTCCCGGCCGAGCTTGACCATCTCCTCGCCGAACACGGAGGTCCAGTCGGCGCCGGAGGCGGAGACCGGGAGGCCGGTGTCCGGGTGGATCACGCCGATGCCGTGGAAGCGGTCGGCCTCGTCCTGCTCGGCGGGCTCGTAGCCGCGGCCCTTCTCGGTGAGGCAGTGCACGATGACCGGGCCGCCGAAGCGCTTGGCGCGCTGCAGCGCGGACTCCAGCGCCTCGATGTCGTGGCCGTCGATCGGGCCGACGTACTTCAGGCCCAGGTCCTCGAACATGCCCTGCGGGGCGATGAAGTCCTTCAGCCCCTTCTTCGCGCCGTGCAGGGTCTCGTACAGCGGCTTGCCGACGACCGGCGTGCGCTCCAGGAGGTCCTTGCCGCGGGCGAGGAACCGCTCGTAGCCGTCGGTCGTACGCAGGGTGGCGAGGTGGTTGGCGAGGCCGCCGATGGTCGGCGCGTACGAACGCTCGTTGTCGTTGACGACGATGACCAGCGGGCGGTCCTTGGCGACGGCGATGTTGTTCAGCGCCTCCCAGGCCATGCCGCCGGTCAGCGCGCCGTCGCCGATCACCGCGACGACGTGGTCGTCCGTACCGCGGACCTGGCTCGCCTTGGCCAGCCCGTCGGCCCAGCCGAGCACCGTGGAGGCGTGGCTGTTCTCGATGACGTCGTGGTCGGACTCGGCGCGCGAGGGGTAACCGGACAGGCCGCCCTTGGCCCGCAGCTTGGCGAAGTCCTGACGCCCCGTGAGGAGCTTGTGGACGTACGACTGGTGGCCGGTGTCGAAGAGGACCTTGTCCTTGGGCGACTCGAAGACGCGGTGCAGGGCGATGGTCAGCTCGACCACGCCGAGGTTCGGGCCGAGGTGTCCGCCGGTCTTGGAGACCGCGTCGACCAGGAACGTGCGGATCTCCGCCGCCAGCTGGTCCAGCTGCTCCGGGCCGAGCCGGTCCAGGTCACGCGGTTCCTTGATACGGGTAAGCAGAGCCACCCGTGCCTCCTTGCGTTCGAGCGTTGTTCGAACCTGGTCGCCGGTTCGAGCTTGATCGAGCTTGCCGATCAGTCGAGTCTAATGTTCCGCCTCGGACACCGGCGCCCGGGCTGTGCGATCTATGTCACGCAAATGGATGCTACGGCGCGCAGCGCCTCCCCTCGGGGCGGTGGCGGGAGACGGGCGGGCCCTGCCGAAGGCAT
Organism: Streptomyces sp. NPDC053560; assembly: GCF_044544605.1. NCBI lineage: Bacteria > Bacillati > Actinomycetota > Actinomycetes > Kitasatosporales > Streptomycetaceae > Streptomyces > Streptomyces sp. NPDC053560. The sequence goes on from NZ_JBITXI010000012.1 coordinate 16,596, forward strand.
CGCGCCTGGCAGGGCCCGTACGGGGTCGGACGGAATGGGCGGCGGCGGGCCCTGCGGCGGGCCGCACGTGTCCGGATCCGTGGCAGAGCTGTTACGTGCGGCCGGCCGTCTTCTGGGTCCGGCGGGAGACCGAGTCGATGACGACGGCGGCCAGCAGCACCGCACCCGTGATCATGAACTGGATCTCGCTGGCCATGCCCAGCAGGTTCAGGCCCTGCTGGATGGACTGGATGACCAGCATGCCCAGCAGCGCCGACCAGATCTTGCCGCGGCCGCCGAAGAGGCTGGTGCCGCCGATGACCGCGGCGGCGATCACATTCATCAGGGTGTTGCCCGCGCCGAGGTTCTTCGTGGCACCGCCGGAGAGGCTGGCGATGAAGAGACCGCCGAACGCGGCGAGCATCCCGGAGATCGCGAAGACCGTGATCCGGACCTTGTCGACGTTGATGCCGGCCCGGCGGGCGGCCTCCGCGTTGCCGCCGACCGCGAAGATCTGCCGGCCGTAGCTCGTCCGGCGGACCACGAAGTCCGCGATCACCAGGACGGCCAGGAAGAGCACGAGGGCCAGCGGCAGGCCGCGCGCGCCCGCCGGCTCGTTCAGCACGTACGCGACGGCGAAGGCGATCACCGCGACCACGGCGGTCCGCAGCCCCACCTCGCTCAGCGGCCGCGAGGGCAGCCCCGCGGCCTTGCGCCGCTTGGTGTCCAGCAGCAGCGAGCCCGCGTACGCCAGGACGGCGATCAGCGCCAGGCCGTACGCCGCGGCCTTGTCCTCGAAGTAGTAGCCGGTGAGGTAGGCGACCACGCTGTCGTCCGGCGTGTTGATGGAGCCTTCCTTGCCCATCATCCAGATCTGCAGGCCGCTCCAGCCGAGGAAGCCGGCCAGGGTGACCACGAAGGCGGGCACGCCGATCTTGGCGAAGAAGAAGCCGTGCAGCGCGCCGATGAGCAGACCGCAGCCGATGGCGATCAGTACGGACAGCCAGTCGTTCAGACCGTTGGTGACGCTGAGCACGGCCCAGGCCGCTGCGCCCACGCCGGCCACCGAGCCGACCGAGAGGTCGATCTCGCCCAGCAGCAGCACGAAGACGATGCCGACGGCCATGATGCCCAGGCCGGAGGTGTAGACGCCGATGTTCGCGAGGGAGCCGGCGGAGAGGAAGCTGCTGGTCTGCAGCTGGAAGATGACCGCGATGACGATCAGGCCGAGGACGACCGGGAGCGAGCCCAGCTCGCCGCCGCGCATCCGCCGGGTGAAGTCGGTCCAGTACCCCTTGAAGCCCTGCTCGCGGACGAGCAGGCGGGGGTCGACGGCGGCGGCCGGGACGGCGCCCTGCTCCACCGGCTCTGCCGGCTGCTCCGCCGGGGCGCCTGCCGCGCTCTTGGTGAGGTCGCTGCTCATGACGCGCCCTGCTCCTTCTTGACCTGGTCCGTACGGGCCTTGCGGCGGGTGACGGCGTTGTCCGAGGCGCCGGTGATCGCGGCGATGATCTCTTCGTGGGAGGTGTCCGCCACGGAGAAGACACCGTTGTTGCGGCCGAGGCGCAGCACCGCGACCCGGTCCGCCACGGCCTGCACGTCGGCCATGTTGTGGCTGATCAGGATCACTCCGTGGCCGCGCTCGCGGAGCCGCTCGACGAGGTCGAGCACCTGCGCGGTCTGCTCGACGCCGAGCGCCGCGGTCGGCTCGTCGAGGATGACGACCTTGGGGTCGCCGATCAGCGCGCGGGCGATGGCGACGACCTGGCGCTGACCGCCGGAGAGCGCCGCGACGGGGATGCGGACGCTGGGGATGCGGATGGACAGGGTGTCCAGCAGCTCCTTGGCGCGCTTCTCCATGGCGATCTCGTCCAGGACGGAGGCGCGGCGCAGCTCGCTGCCGAGGAAGAGGTTGGCGACCACATCGAGGTTGTCGCAGAGCGCGAGGTCCTGGTAGACGGTGGCGACGCCGAGCTCCTGGGCGTCGTGCGGCCGGTTGATGCGGACCGGACGCCCCTCCCACTCGATGACGCCCTCGTCGATGGGGTGGACCCCCGCGATGGTCTTGACGAGGGTCGACTTGCCGGCACCGTTGTCGCCGACCAGGGCGACCACCTCACCGGGTTCGATCTCCAGCGTGACGTCCGTGAGCGCCTGGACGGCGCCGAACCGCTTGGAGACCGAGCGCAACGCCAGCACGGGCGCAGCGGACACGTGAATCATCTCCTTCGCCGCCTGTCGGGCGGGAATGGTGCGTACGAGGCTGCCGGGGCCCGCGCCGCTCGGGGCGCGGGCCGCCGAGGGGGTTACTTGATGCCGGCTTCCTCGCAGGCCTTCTTGTAGTCCGCCGTGCAGAGCTGGCCGGCCTTGTAGACCTTGTCCTTGATGATCGTGTCCTTGATGTCGTCCTTGGTCACGATCTGCGCGTCGTAGAGCTTCGCCGGGATGCCCTTGACCTCGCCACTGAGGCTGTCGACCTCGTCGGGGGCGACGGAGTCGATCTTCTCGCCCTTGAGGAGCTTGACGGCGACCTCGGCGGTGGTCTCGGCCTGCGGCTTGATCTGCTTGTAGATGGTGAAGGCCTGGTCGCCCTTCAGGATCCGCTGCAGACCGGCCAGCTCGGCGTCCTGGCCGCCGACCGGGACGTCGATGTTGCGCTGCTTCAGGGCGGTGAGGATGCCGCCGGCCATGCCGTCGTTGGCGGAGTAGACGCCCTGGATGCCGTCCTTGCCGAGCGCGTCGATCGCCGAGTTCATCTTCTTGTTGGCCTCGTCGGTCGACCAGTCCGGGATGTCCTGCTCGTAGGCGATCTTCTTGACCTGCTTGTCCAGGACCGAGTGCGCGCCCTTCTTGAAGAACGGGGCGTTCGGGTCGGTCGGCGACCCGTTGATCATGACAACGTTGGCATCCTTGGCGTCACTCCCCAGGGCCTTGACCAGGCCCTCGCCCTGCAGACGACCGATCTTCTCGTTGTCGTAGGAGACGTATGCCGAAATGTCGCCCTCGGCGAGTCGGTCGTACGCGACGACCTTCACGCCCTTCTTGGCGGCCTGGTTCACCCAGGACTTGGTGGCCTTGTAGTCGACCGCGTCCAGGATGATGACCTTGACGCCCTGCGTGATCAGCGCGTCGAACTGCTTCTTCTGGGTCTCGGTCTCCTGCGCGGCGTTGTTGTACTTCACCACGCAGTCCGAGCACAGCTCCTTGATCTTCGCTTCCATCAAGGGGCGGTCGAACGTTTCGTAACGCGTGGTCTTGTTCTCCGGCAGCAACAGGCCGATGGTCTTGTTGTCACCGCCGCCGTCACTGCCACCGCCGGCCTTGCCGCAGGCGGCCACGGTCGCGGCCATGGAGACCGCGGTGGTGGCTATGACGACGCGACGCACAAATGCGTTCATGGGGATGGCCCTCCCTGACATGGCCGCGCCCTTGCGGCCGAGGTGCTTGGAGTCAACTCGGCCGCTCGCAGGGCGTCAAGGAGTAAATCCTTAACGAGATGACAACGGTGCCATCCGTTAGGTGTCTGAACTCAGAGTGCGCTCCAGCAGTGCTGGGGCGCCCCGCTCGCTTCAGGCAATGGCGGCAGTGTCCGGGCTCAGGGAACCGTCCAGCAGCGTGGAGTCCCCCATCTCGCTGAGCACCAGCGCCAGCGCGCCCAGCACCTCGGCCCGGCCGCCCAGCGTGCCCGGTACGACACTCAGCTGCCGCGCCGCGCTGGGAATGGCGTACCGCGAGACCGACTCCCGGATCGGCGCCAGCACCAGCTCACCGGCCTCCGCCAGGTCCCCGCCGAGCACCACCCGGCTGGGGTTCAGCAGGTTGCACAGGTTCGCCACGCCGCTGCCGATGTGCCGGCCGACGTCCGCGATCACCCGGCGGCAGCCCGGGTCGCCGTCCCGGGCCAGCTGGACGACGCCCGGCATGGTCAGATCCGGGCCGTGCCCCGGCTGGAGCAGCGGGAGGACGTACCGGGCCGCGGTGAAGGTCTCCAGGCAGCCGCGGTTGCCGCAGCGGCACACCGGGCCCGACTCGTCCAGCGTGATGTGCCCGATCTCGCCCGCCGTGCCGCCGGGGCCGCGGTAGATCTGCCCGCTGATCACCAGCCCGGCGCCGACGCCGCTGGCCACCTTGATGTACGCGAGGTCCACCGCGCCCCGGCCCGCGCCCCACACCAGCTCGCCGAGCGCGCCGAGGTTGGCGTCGTTGTCGACGTGCACGGGCACGCCCAGCCGGGCCGACAGCTCCTCCCCCGGGTTCGTGCCCGTCCAGCCCGGCAGGATCGCCGTCGAGCCGAGCGTGCCGGACACCACGTCGATCGGGCCCGGTACGCCGAGGCCGACCCCGACGACCTTGGACCGGTCGATGCCGGTCGTCTCCACCAGCCGGCTGACCAGCTGCTCGGCCCGGTCGAAGCCCTCGGCGGCGGAGGCGTCCACGTCGATCGGCTCGGACTCCTCGGCGAGTACCTGGTGCGCGAGGTTGCCGACCGCGACCCGCAGGTGGCTGTGGCCGAAGTCGACGCCGACCACGACGCCGGCGTCGCCGGAGAGCGAGACGCTGCGGGCCCGGCGGCCGCCGGCCGAGGTGGGGGTGACCTCGACGGTCCCGCCGTCCTTCAGCTCCCGCACGATGTTGGAGACCGTGGCCGCCGACAGTCCCGTGGTCCGGGCGATCTCCGCCTGGGTGAGCGATCCCGCCATCCGAACGGCGCGCACGACCCGCTCAAGATTGGCCCGGTGCAGCGAGGACTGCGACCCCGGAGTCTCCATCGACTCATCCACTCCCGCCTGCCGCGGGCGGCACGACGACCGCCCGCCGGCCGGGCCGCATCCATGAGGCCCGGCTTGTCTCCAACATGTGAATCTAAGTCGAGCCGCCCGGGTCCGCTCCCGTCAAGTCCTCGACCGCAGGAGGGCGGATATCCACGCACGACGGCCGATGCCTCACGTGGACACGGCTCGGGGCCTTCCGTCCTCCGGCGGCGGAAGGCCCCTGGGGATCCGGCCCGGCGGCCGGCCGCTTCACTTCACCGAACCCGCCGTCAGGCCCGAGACCACATGCCTCTCGATGAAGGCGAACAGCACGACGACCGGCACGATCGCCACCACGGACGCGGCGAAGAGGTAGTTCCATTCGACCGTGTAGGCGCCGATGAAGTTGTTGATGCCGACCGTCAGCGGCTGTTTGTCCGGCTCGGTGGTGAGGGTGAGGCCCATGACGAACTCGTTCCACGCCGAGATGAACGTGAAGATGACCGTGGTGACGACGCCCGGCAGGGCCAGCGGCAGCGTCACCTTCATCATGGCGCCGAAGCGGCTGGTGCCGTCCACCATGGCGGCCTCCTCCAGCTCGGGCGGGATCGAGCCGATGTAGGCCGTCAGGATCCACACCGCGAACGCGAGGTTGAACGCCGCGTTGGCGAGGATCAGCGTCCAGACGGAGTTCAGCATGTCCAGCTGGTGGAACTCCCGGTACAGGCCGACGAGCAGCGCCGTGGGCTGGAACATCTGAGTGACCAGGACGAGCAGCAGGAACAGCTTGCGGCCCCGGTAGCGCATCCGCGCCGTGTAGTAGGCGGCGGGCAGCGAGACCAGCAGCACGAGCAGCGTGGCGCCGCCCGCGACGACCAGGCTGACCTGGAGGTTCTGCCCGAGCGTCGACTCCTTCCAGACCTCGACGAAGTTCGCCCACTCGAAGTGCTGTGGGAGGTACGTACGGTCCCGCAGCTCGCTCTTGGGGCGCAGCGCGGTGACGATCATCTCCAGGTACGGGGCGAGGAAGACCGCGGCCAGCGCCCAGGCGCAGACCGCGATGACGAGGGTGCGCGGCCGGAACGTACGCCGGGGCGCGGGGGCCGTGGGGCGGGCCGCCGTCGCGGTGGCCATCAGTCCTCCTCGTTCCACCGGCTGACCTTCAGGAAGATCAGCACGAGCACCACGACCATCGCGAAGTTGACCACCGACATGGCCGCGGACTCGCCGATGTCGGTCTCCTTCAGCTTGTACATGAACACCATGGTCGTGGAGGTGTCATAGCCCGGGCCGCCCTGCGTCATGGCCCAGATGATGGGGAAGGAGTTGAAGACGTTGATGAGGTTGATGACCACGCCGACGAGGAACGCCGGCCGCAGCAGCGGCAGGGTGATCCGCCGGTACGTCTGCCAGGTTCCCGCCCCGTCGATCCGCGACGCCTCGTAGACGTCCCGCGGGATGGTCTGCAGCCCGGCGAGGAGGGTGTACGTGGTGAAGGGCAGGGAGACGAACACCGCGACGGCCATCATCCACGGCCAGGCGGTGCCCGGGGAGCCGAGCCAGTCCCGGGAGCTGTCGATGAGGCCGAGGTCCAGCATCAGCGTGTTGAGCACGCCGGCCGTCTGATTGAGCATCCATTTGAAGCCGACCGCGGTCATCAGCACGGATGCCGCCCAGGGGGCGATGAGCGCCCAGCGCGTGATGCGGCGGCCGGGGAAGTTCTGGTTGAACAGCTGGGCGAGGGCCAGCGAGAGCAGCATGGTGACCGCCACGACGACGACGGTCCACACCGCCGTCCACAGCAGCACCGCGCCGAAGTCGCTCTCCGCGAAGAGCTTCGCGAACTTGTCCGTCCCCGCGCCGCCGCGCACCTTTCCGGCGATGGAGATGTTCAGGAACGAGGTGCGGATCAGCTCGACGACCGGCCAGACGACGACGGCGAGAATCAGCAGGATGACGGGCGCTGTCCAGGGCAGCGGGCCGAGCCTGGCGAGGCCGCCGCGGCGGCGCGGCGGCCCGGACACGCGCCCGGCCCGTCCCCGGCCGGCGGCCGGGGACGGTGGGGCCTTCAGTGACACGGAAGCTCCTTGCGAAAAGGGGGGCGATGCCCGTTACTTGGCGTCGGCCGCCGCCGATTCGGCCTTCTTCTGGAGGTCGCCGAGGACCTGCTTCGGGCTGTCGGTGACCGCCTTGCCGCCGGTCTTCTTGATCTCGGCCGAGATGACGTCCCAGGAGGTGTCGCCCAGCGGGTAGAACTTCGCCTTCGGCAGCACCTCGAAGAACGGCTCCAGGTCCTTGTGCTTGCCGTTGCTCTGCATCTCCTTGAGCACGTCCTGGGTGACCGGCATGAGGTTGTACATCTCGTCGAACTGGAGCATCTTCTTGGAGTACGTGAAGTCCAGGAACTTCTTCACGCCTTCCTTGTCGGCGCCGCCGTCCTTGAATGCCATCATCCAGTCGGCCACGCCGAGGGTGCTGTCCAGCGGACCGTTCTTGCCCGGAATGGGCACGACGCCGTAGTCGACCTTGCCCTCCTTCGCCATCTGGATGAGGCTCGGGTGGCCGTTGAGCATGCCGACCTTGCCGGCCGCGAAATCGGCGAAGGCCGTCTTGCGGTCGGTGGACGCCGGGTTGGCATAGGTCAGGCCGGGGTCGACCAGCTTGGACTTCAGCCAGCCGAACGTCTCTACGTTCTTCGGGCTGTCGATGGTGTACTTGCCGCTCGCGTCGGTGTATCCGCCGCCGTTGCCCAGTTCCCACATCATCGTCTCGCCCTGGGCCTCTTCGGGGCCGAGGGGCAGCGCATAGGGGGTCTCCGCGGCTTTCGAGGACTTTATCTTCTTCGCGGCGTCGGCGAGTTCGTCCCAGGTCTTCGGCGGCGTCTTCACCCCCGCCTTCTTCAGGACGTCCTTGTTGTAGAACAGCACGCGGCTGGAGGAGACCCACGGAATGCCGTACTGCGTGCCCTTGACCTCGCCGGCCTTGGCGAAGGTCGGAATGAGATTGGCGCGGGTCTTCGGCGACAGCACCTCGTCCGCCTTGTAGAGCAGATCGTCCGCGACCTTGTCGGCATAGCCGCCGGTCTGCAGCAGGTCGGGCTCGTTGCCCGCCTGGATCATGTTCTTCACGGTCTTGTCGATCTCGTTCCAGTTGACCACCTGGACATCGACCTTGTAGCCCTTGTTCGCCTTCTCGAATTCCTTCTTCACATCCGCCCAGTAGACCTTGGACGCATTGGACGCCTTGTCCCCGTAATCGGCGGCGACCAGCTTGATGGTCTTGCCGTCGCCGCTGTCTCCCCCACCGCCGCAGGCGGCGAGCGCCAAGGACATGGCACACATCGCCGCACCTGTGGCGATCATCCGATTCCTCATGTGTTCAACCCTTCGACATTCATACCGGTAAAGGCCCGGAAAAGACGTGGTACGAGCTCACTTCAGGGCGCCGGCTGTCAGCCCCGCCTGTACCTGCCGCTGGAAGACCACGTACACGACGAGCACCGGGAGCATCGCGATCGTCAGGCCGGCGTAGAGCGCTCCCCAGTCGCCGTGGCTGCCCTGCGAGATCGCGAGCGACGCGAGTCCCTGCGGCAGCACATAGCTGCCCTCGCTCTCGTTGTTGAGCAGCAGCGGCAGCAGGTACTGATTCCACTGGCCGAGGAAGTTGAAGATGCCGATGCTCACCAGGCCCGGCTTGGCCATCGGCAGCATGATCTGGAAGAACGTGCGGGTGTGCGAGGCGCCGTCCACCATCGCCGCCTCCTGCACCCCGGTCGGGAGGGTGCGGAAGAAGGAGGTCAGGAAGAAGACGGTGAAGGGCAGCGAATAGGCGATGTACGCGATGATCAGGCCCGGCCGGGTGTCGAGGAGGCCGAAGTTCTCCATCACGGCGTACAGCGGGACGAGGGCGAGGATGACCGGGAACATCATGCCGCCCGCGAACAGCAGGAAGATGACGCGATTGCCGGGGAAGGCGAATCGGGCGATCACGTAGGCGGCCATCGAGCCGAGCAGCATGGTGCCGGTGAGCGAACCCGCGAGGATCAGCAGGGAGTTCAGGGCGTACCGGCCGATGTTCGCCTCTGCCCAGGCGTGCGAGAAGTTCTCCCAGTGCAGCGACAGGGGAATGCCCATCGGGTCGCTGAGGATGTCGCCCGAGGTGCGGAACGACGTCACCGCGACCCAGATCAGCGGGCCCGCCGCCATCACCACCCAGAGGATGAGGAAGGCGTGCGAGAAGACGTTGAGGGTGGCGCTCTCGGAGGAACGGCCGCGGCCGGGGGTGCGCCGGGAGGAGACCTCCCGCGACTGCTCCGCGGTTCCGGTTGTGGTCGTCATGGCGGTATGGCTCCCGCGGTCAGTATTCGATCCGGTCGCGGTTCCCGAGCCTCATGATGATCAGGGAGAACACCACGCTGAGGACGAGGAGCACGACACCGATGGAGGTGGCATAGCCGAACTGGCCGTCGCGGAAACGCTCGTAGAGGAAGACCGGGGTCACCTTCAGGGCGTTCCCCGGCACCATGACGAGGACGATGGCGAACGAGTCGAGGGCCTGGATGCCCATGTAGATCCAGCTGGTCCGCACCGTGTCGTAGATCAGCGGGAGCGTGACGTGGAAGAAGGTCCGGGACCGGCCCGCGCCGTCCAGCAGCGCGGCTTCGTAGATGTCCTTGGGGATCGCGCCCATCGCCGCGGAGAACAGCACGACGTAGAAGCCGACGAAGCTCCAGGACAGCACGGTGAGCACCGCGACGAGGGCGAGGGTGTGGTTCCCGCCCAGCCAGGCGGGGCCGGTCACGCCCGCGCCCTTCAGCGCGCCGTTGAGCAGTCCGCTGTTGGTGCTGAAGACCCGCCCCCAGACGACGGCGATGATCGCGACGGAGAGGACCTGCGGGAAGAAGTAGACGACCTTGTAGAAGGCGGATCCCGCGACGCCCGCGACGGCCTGTCCCCTGCGGTGCCGGCCGCCCGCCGTGAGCATGTAGGCGAAGAACATGCCGAGGACGAGGGTGATGAGCGGGGCGATGACGAGCAGCGAGAGGCTGGTCGTCAGCGAGTCCCAGAACCGCTCGTCGTGCCACATCTTCTCGAAGTTGCCGAGCCCGATGAAGTTCGCCACCGGGCCGCCGGACCAGTCGGTGAACGAGTAGTAGATCGCCTGGATGAAGGGCGAGACGACGAATATCGCGTAGAAGACGAGTGGCAGGACCAGGAAGCCGGCGATGAAGCGGTACTTGTCGAGCGTGCGGTATCTCCGGTCGTTCCGCACGCTCTGGGGCGTGAACCGGGGCGGCAGGAAGACCGCCGCGAGAAAGGCGAGCCGCCCCGGTGCGGCGACGTCGTGCGTCCGGTGGTCACTCGTACTGGAGGGCGGAGACTTGTCCACCCGTGCATGTGCGATCACGCCGCCCCGCTTCAGATCCGTGGTACCCGTGCTCCGTACTGGTCCGTGCCGTGCTGTGTCGTGCCGTACTGCGCCGTGCCCGTGCCACGCGCCCGTCGCGGCGTCGTCAGGCCTTCTTGACCTTGCTGATGTCGGGGTCCTTGGCCACCCGGTCGGATGCCTTCTGCATGGTGTCCATCACGCCCTTCACCGACATGTCGCCCACCATGAACCTGGCCATGGCGCCGTCGAAGTCGTTCTCGAACAGCTCCTCGTACCACTCCTTGAAGTACGGGATGACGATGTTGTCGCCGGCCGCCGTGATGGCCTTCTGGGCGCTGTCGACGCCGGGCGGCAGGTCCATGCCGTCGATCGCGCCCTTGAGCGCGGGGATCGACGAGACCTCCTTGAAGAAGTTCTGCGCGGCCTTCTTGCTGTACATCATCCGGAGCCACTCCATGCCGCCCTGGACGTTCCTGGCCTTGGCCGGTACGAGGAAGGGCTCGCCCGGCGGGGCGTAGAGCGTGCCGAACGGCAGCTTGTCGCTCTTGTCGAGCGAGGGAGTAGCGCCGACGGTCATGCCGAAGCCCTTCGGCACGGTGTCCTTGGCCTCGCTCTCCACCCAGGAGCCGTCGGGGATGAAGACGCACTTGCCCTTGGTCCAGGCGGTCTGCATCTCGGTGTGCGCGTCCTGGCCGTCGAAGCCGCTGAGCACGTACTTCTTGGCGACCAGCTCCTCGAACGCCTCCAGGACGGACTTCACCGCGTCGTGCTTCCAGGCGTTCGGCTCCAGGTAGTCCATCGCCTCGATGACCTCGCGCCCGCCGGCCTGCGCGAACATCGCGTACATGCTGAAGAGCATGTAGCGGGCGTGGCCGCCCGGGTAGCTCCAGCCGTGGATGCCCTTCGCCTTGGCCTTGCGGCAGACGGCCAGCATCTCGTCCCAGGTCTTCGGGTACGCCATCTCCAGCTCGTCGTTGAGGAGCCGCTTGGAGTACCAGTTGCCGTACACGGTCATGGCGATGTTCAGCTGGTAGCAGCCGTCGGTGCCGAAGCTGCCCATCTTCTCCATGCCGGCGACAAGGGTGTCCCGGACCTTGACGTCCGGGTCGTCCCACGACGGGGCGTCGAGCAGCTCGGTGAGATCGGCCACCTGCTCGTTCTTGACGAGCTTGCCGATGTTCATGTCGTCGGCGCCGGAGTTGTTGATCACGTCTGCCGTCGGATTGCCTCTGATGATCTTCGGCTGCACCTGCGTCGCGATGCGCTCCGTGGCCTTCTGCACCGGCTTGGCCTTGGGGTACTTCTCCGCGTACATGTCGGTCACGTACTGCGCGTACTTGTCGCCGTAGCCGCCGTTGAAGATGTAGACCGCGAGGCCCGCGTCCGCCTTCACGCCGAGCGGGTTGTCCTTGCTCTTCTTACCCTTTTCGGCCCGGTTCTCATCACCGCCGGCGCTGGCGCACGAGCCGAGAGCGCCGACCGCGGGCACCGTGAGGATGCCTGCCGCCGCCGCCCTCTTCATCACGTCACGACGGTTGAGGCTGGTGGATCCCATGCTCAAGTCCTCGCTCTCTCCGGGACTCAGGCGGTGAACCGGACCCTCCCCGGCACCGCGGTGGTGTGAAGCTGGGGTCGTACGGTGCTGCTGTGGCGCTCAGCCTGTGGTGAGCGTGACGGCATGGGAGGACGTTCAAGTCCTTTTCGCAGCCCGGGCGTTCGCCCGGCCCCTCCCGCCACGAGCCGGCATCCGGCCGAACGGCGATGCTGACGCCGACAGGTATAGTCCTCTCCACACGAATCGGGCAAGATCGAAAGCAGGTTTGGGCGCCGGTCTTTTCCGAGTTGAGACCTCCGGCCCCACCGCGTCCCCGACACCCCCGCCCGCAGGGGCGGCTCGTCCGTCAGGGGCGGCCCGGCGCCCGGTACTGCCACCCGGCCCGCCGCCACGCGACCGGGTCGAGCGCATTGCGCCCGTCGACGATCCCGCGCCCCGCCACCACCGCGCCCAGCTCCGCCGGATCCAGCCGCACGAACTCCCGCCACTCGGTGAGCAGCAGCACCACCTGCGCCCCGCGGGCCGCCTCCGTCGCCGAGGTGGCGAAGCCCAGCTCCGGGTACGCCTTGCGCGCGTTGTCCAGCGCGACCGGGTCGTACACGGACACCAGGCCGCCCCGCCGCTGGATCTCCCTGGCCACGTGCAGTGCGGGCGAGTCGCGGATGTCGTCGGAGTCCGGCTTGAAGGCCGCCCCGAGGACGGCCACGGTACGGCCGTCGAACGCGCCGCCGACGAGGCCGCGGGCGAGCTCCACCACCCGGTCCCGGCGGCGGAGGTTGATCGCGTCGATCTCGCGGAGGAACGACAGCGCCTCTCCGGCGCCCAGTTCGCCGGCGCGGGCCATGAAGGCACGGATGTCCTTGGGCAGGCAGCCCCCGCCGAAGCCGAGCCCCGCGCTGAGGAAGCGCCCGCCGATGCGGTCGTCGTGGGCCAGCGCCTCGGCGAGCCGCACCACATCCGCACCGGCCGCCTCGCACACCTCGGCCATGGCGTTGATGTACGAGATCTTCGTGGCCAGGAAGGAGTTCGCGGCCACCTTGACCAGCTCGGCGGTGGCGAAGTCGGTGACCACTACGGGCACCTCGCCGAGCGGCGCGTAGCACGCGCGCAGCACCCGCTCGGCATACGGGGTGCGGACGCCGAGGACGATGCGGTCCGGGGTGAGGGTGTCCGCCACCGCGAAGCCCTCGCGCAGGAACTCGGGGTTCCACGCCAGGTCGGCCCGGTCACCGGCGGGCGCGAGCCCCTGCAGCCGGCCGGCGAGCCGCTCGGCCGTGCCGACGGGCACGGTCGACTTGCCGACGACCAGGCACGTCCGCGTCAGGTGCGGGGCCAGCGCGTCGACGGCCGCGTCGAGCTGCGACACGTCGGCCGCGTACCCGTCGGCGCGCTGCGGCGTGCCGAGGCACAGGAAGTGCACGTCACCGAAGTCGGCGGCCTCCCGGTAGGAGGTGGTGAACCGCAGCTTCCCGGCGGCCAGCCCCCGGCGCAGCAGCTCACCGAGCCCCTCCTCGTGAATGGGCAGCTCACCGTCGTTCAGCCGTCTTACCTTGTCCGCGTCGACGTCCAGGGCCAGGACGTCATGGCCCAGTTCTGCCATGCACGCGGCGTGGGTGATGCCGAGATAGCCACTGCCGATCACCGTGGTGCGGTACCGCATGGACGAGCCCCAATCATGTTCATGTGACGGTCGGGTCGAGGGAGGGGGAGCCGGCCGCCGGCACCGCCGGTTCCGGGGCGCGCGTGAGGCGGCGTACGGGGGTGACGACGATCAGCGCTGCCGCGCAGCAGAAGCCGATCACGGTGGCGACCATCAGCATCCGGTGGACGCCGACGACGGTGCTCGCGGGGCCCGCGATCATCTGCCCGAGCGGGACGGCCAGGATCGAGCCCGCGATCTCGTAGGCGGACACCCGGTTGAGCCGGTCCTCGGGGATCTGGGTCTGCATGGTGGTGGCCCACTGGACGCCCCAGAACGCCCAGCCGATGCCGCTGATCCCGTATCCGAGCATGAGCAGCGGCTGGGCCGGCACCAGGGAGGCCGCGAGCGGCATCAGCGGGAAGAGGAACATCGCGATCCCGCCGCCGAGGAGCGGCCGGGACGGGCGGACGCGGATCGCGATGACGCCGCCGAGGACGCAGCCGGCGCCGAACGCCCCCTCCGCGTAGCCGAAAGCGGCACTGCCGTGCGCGTCGGTGATGGACGCAGCGCCCAGCGGGGTGATGGGGCCCCAGACGAACATGCCCAGCATCCACCAGATGAGGATGACCGCCCACAGCCAGGACCGGGACCGGAACTCGTGCCAGCCGGTCAGCAGGTTCTCCAGGGTGGAGGCCGTCCGGTCCACCTCGAAGCGGGGCAGCCGCAGCGCCACCAGGCACAGGCCGCTGACCGCGAAGGTCCCCGCGGTGACGGCGAACGCCACGGCCGCCGAGGTGGTCGCGACGAGCGCCCCGGACAGCGCGGGCCCCGCCATGGTGGACATGCCCTGGGCCACCCGCAGCACGCCGTTGGCCTGCTGCGGGTCGGCCGCGACCTGGGGCACCAGGCTGGTGACGCCCGGCTGGAACATCGCGGTCGCGGTCCCGCCCAGCAGGGCCACGCCCACCACGAACCACAGCGGCGGGTGCCCGAGCAGGAAGTAGGCCGCGAGCGCGCCCATGAGCAGGAACCGGGCCGCGTCGGCCGCGATCATCTGCGGCCGGGGGTGGAAGCGGTCGGCGAAGACCCCGCCGAACACGACGAAGAGCGCGAACGCGCCCATCCAGGCGCCGAGCGCGAACCCGACCGCGCTCACCCCGTACCCGAGCGCGAGCATCGCGACCGACAGCGCGACCGGGAGCATCGCGTCGCCCAGCATCGAGGCGATGCGGGCGATGAAGTAGAGACTGAAGTTCCGGGTCCACAGACGGGACGGCGCTGCGCCGGACAGAACCATGCGGCTTCCTTCGATCGTTCCGTTACGGGGGCGTCGGACCGCTCAGAGGTCCACCCGCACCCCGTAGGTCCGCAGCCAGCTGTCCAGCTGCAGCGCCGTCTCCAGCACCGCCCGGCTCACCCCGTCCGTCAGGGCCGCGGCCCCGTCCCGGGCCACCGCCGCCGCGAGATCGGGGGAGAGCAGCGGGCCGACCGGGCTGTCGGGGGACCGGACGACGGCCACCAGCCGGTCCCGGAGCACCCGGTCGTAGCCGGTGTCCCGGAGGTTGGGGTAGGGGGTCTTGACCCGCATGGCGACCGGCTCGGGCAGCAGGTCCTTCATCGCCGCGCGCAGCAGGCTCTTCTCCCGCCCGTCGAAGCCCTTCATGGCCCGGGGGATGTTGAAGGTGTACTCGACCAGGCGGTGGTCGGCGAACGGGACCCTGATGTCCAGCCCGGACGCCATGCCGAGGCGGTCCAGCCGGTCGAAGAGGACCCGGGAGTGGCGGGTGTGCGCCAGGTACGTGACCTCCCGGTAGCGGGCCTCGTCCGCGTCGTCGAGCCGGTCCGCCGCGATCTCCGCGACGGCGTCCCGGTGGCAGTCGTGCTCGTACCCGGCCAGGTCGAGCTTGGTGAGCAGGCCGGCGTCGAAGACGGCGGCGTTGCCCCGGAAACGCGGCCTGCCCTCCGCGACCCACGGGAAGGTGGGGGCGGCGATCCATTCGGGCAGCCGGTTCCAGTTGTACCCGCCGAAGACGTCGTCGCCGCACTCCCCCGAGAAGGCGACGGCGGCGTGCTCCCGCGCGGCGCGGAACAGCAGGTGCAGCGAGGCGTACTGGTCGCCCTTGTTCAGGGGCACGTCGTAGGCGGCGAGGACCGAGGCGCGCAGCTCCGGGTCGAGCAGGTCCAGGTCCTTCAGGGAGATCTCGCCGTGGTCGGTGCCGACGTGCTCGGCCAGCTGACGGGCGTAGAGGTGGTCGTCGTTGCCCTGTTCACCGGCGGGCCGGCCGGGGTCGTGGTCGTTGACCGCGAGGGAGCGGACGGGGCCGAGCCCCTGCTCCCCGGCCACCTTGGCCTCCAGGGCGGTGAGGGTGCTGGAGTCCAGGCCGCCGGAGAGCAGGGCGCAGGGCGGCGTGTCGCCCGCCATCTGCTCGGTGACGACGGTTTCGAGGAGGCCGCGGACGGCGTCGACGGTCGCGTCGAGGCTGTCGTGGTGGTCGGCTGTCCGCAGTCCCCAGTACCGCCGTTCGACCGTGCCGGCCCGGGTCACCCGCACCGTGTGGCCGGGGCGGACCTCCTGCATGCCGCGGAAGATCGCGTGGCCCGGCACCCGGGCGACGGAGAGGATGTCGCGCAGGCCGTCGGCGTCGACGGCGGGGGTGAAGTCCGGGTGGGCGAGGATCGCCTTCGGCTCGGAGCCGAAGAGCACGCCGGCGGCCGTGATCGCGTAGAACAGCGGCTTCACCCCCATCCGGTCCCGGACCAGCAGCAGTTCCTCGCGGCGTACGTCCCAGAGCGCGAAGGCGTAGGTGCCCTCGATGCGCGTGACGCAGTCGGCGCCCCATTCGAGGTAGGCGTGCGCGACGGCCTCGGCGTCGGTCCCGGTCCTGAGGTCGTGGCCGAGCGAGCGGAGTCTGCCGCGCAGCTCGCGCGCGTTGAAGACCTCCCCGTTGAGGGTGAGCGCCGCGCGCGGCCCCGAGCCGTCCGGCACGACGAGCGGCAGCGCGCCGCCCTCGGGTACGGCCGCGGACCGCCGCCGGTGGCCGAGCGCTGCGTGCCCCGACAGCCACAGGCCCTCGCCGGCCGGGCCGCGGCGGGCCAGCGTGGCCGTCATGGCCTGCACGGTGTCCCGGTCGGGGGCCACGTTGCGGGAGAAGTCGACCAGGCCGGCGATACCGGACATGCGGTACTCCTTGAGAAGTCGGTGAGCGTGGGGTGGGTGTGCGGCGCGCGGCCGCGTACGCGGAGTTCTCGCGCGTACGCGGCCGGCAGCGGGCGGGCGGCTACGGGACGTCGTAGTCGCCGTGGATGTCGCAGGCGTACCACTGGGCCATGGCGCGCATGCCCTCGAAGACCGACGCGGCGGGGCGCCACCCGAGTTCGGCCGTGATCAGGTCCGTCGACATGGTCCACCGCTCGGCTCCGGGCTCCCGGCTCTCCTCCCGGGGCGTGCGGCGCGAGACGTCGGAGACCAGGTCGGCCAGTTCCTCCTCGGTGTACGCCGCGGAGGCCACGTTGAGGACCGGCCGGTCGGCCGGGGCGGCGACGACGGCGCCGATCGCGTCGGCCATGTCCCGGTAGTCCAGGATCTGGTGCGTCCGCCGCTCGTTCAGGGTGAGCGAGTGGCGGGTCCACGCCAGGTGGACCCACTCCATGGGGGCGCTGCCGGCGGGCGCGTGCGGTCCGACCGGCGCGGCGAGGCGCAGCACCTGGACCGGGGTCCCGGTCCGCTCGCCCCACTGGCGGCAGCGCTCCTCCTCCTGCCACCAGCCCAGGGCGACGGGGTCGGCCGGCGGCCCGGCGAGCGCCGTCTCCGGCACGGGCCCTTCGGGGCTGCCGCGGTAGACGGCCGCCGAGCCGGCGAGGACGAACCGCGCCACCCCCGCCTTGCCCGCCGCCGTCAGCACGGCGTCGGTCAGGCCGGCGTCGGCCGGGGCGCCCAGGTGGACCACGCACGGGATACCGTCCAGGTCCCCCGCCTCCGGCACGCCCGGCACGTACTCCGCGCGGTGTCCCAGGTCGCCCAGCAGCCGCGCCAGTTGGCCGCCGAAGCGGGCGTCGCCACCGGTGACGGCGAGGCGGGCGGCGCCGGGCCCCGGGGCCACCGGGCGCGGCTCCGCACGGCGCCCCTCCGCCAGTGCCGCCAGGGCCAGGTCCCGGGCCTCGGGGGCCATGGCGAGCAGCTCGGCGGCGGTGTACTCCTCGCACAGGCCGCCCGGCACCAGCGTCTCCAGCACCGCGCCCGCCACCGCCGGGTCGGGCTCCGGCGCCCCGGCGGTGACCACGCCGAGCGCGAAGCCCGTCGCCCACACGGCCCGGGTCACCCGCTCGGGCAGCGCGCCCGGTCCGGCCGCCGCGTAGGCCGTGCGGCACTGGTCGAGCAGCCCCTCGCGCCGCAGGTACCGCTCCGTCTCCAGGTACTCCCACTCCGTGCCGCGCCGCACCGCGCACCGGGCGTCGCCGTACTGGTAGAAGGGGACGACCGGGAAGCGCGGGCAGTCGTACGTCGCCGGCTCCTCGGCCCGGTCGGCGAAGAGCGTCGCCTGGCGGAAGCCGTGGTAGCTGTTGCCGGCGATGCTGGGCACCTCGTCGTGCTGCACCGTGCTGGGCGTGGTGAACCGCACGGGCATGCCGAGGGAGTTGAGGTACTGCTGCATCACGACGTCGTAGGGCCAGCCCTCGCCGTGCTCCTCCTGGAAGCGCACGTACCCGCGGGCGACGTCTGCGGGCAGCATCAGTGCCTGGCAGGGCACGTGCTCCTGGAGGGTGTACGCCCACGGGGAGCCGGTCAGCGCCGCGAGGCGGGCCACGGCGCCGTTGCGCGCCTCCCATCCGGCGTAGAAGGAGACGGCCTCGTCCGGGACCCGCGACGCGATGCGCTCGGCCTGCTCGTAGAACCCGTCGGCCAGCAGGACGTCGTCCTGGAGCACCAGGTGGTGGGTGGCGTCCGGCGCGACGCAGCCCCAGGAGACGAGCGCGGTGCGCAGCGCCGTCGGCCGCCCTTCCGGTTCGGGGTCGGTGGTGACCCGTATCCGGCCCTCCGGGTCGGCCTCGGCGAGGAGCCGGGCCTCCTTCAGGCGCTTGGGGTGCGCCATCACGGCACCGCTCAGCGTCACCGGTCGACGGGGGGAATCCATGGCATTACCTCACTGGCGTGGTCGGGGCGGTCGGCGGACGGTCAGCCGGCGGTGGTGGTGGCGTCGGTGTTGCGCACCTTGCGCACGTTCTCCTGCAGGCCGTGGTCCGCGCCCCGCTCGCGTTCGAGCCGGATCATCCCGGCGGGGCGGTAGTTGAGGATGTAGGCGCGGCGCACCCGGTCCGTGGTGTTGCCGCGGGAGTAGTGCAGGGTGTGGCCGTCGTGCGCGACCCCTTCGCCCGCCGACACGGGGACCGCGGTGGCACCGGGCTCGTCCTCGGCGCAGTCGGTCTCGATGTTCTTGCCGTCGCTGGTCGGGCGGTGCGGGCGCAGCGGCTGCCGGTGCGAGCCCTTGACGTACCACATGCAGCCGCTGTCGAGGACGGCCTCGTCGAGCGCCACCCACACGGTGACCGCGCGGGTGTCGGGGAGGTCGATCCAGTAGGCGGCGTCCTGGTGCCAGGGCGTCGGGACTCCGGTGTGCGGGTCCTTGTGGATCAGCATGTCGAAGTCCAGCTCGGCGTCGTCGCCGATGAGTTCGCGGGCCACCGCCAGCGCCCGGCTGTGCAGCGGGAGGTCCAGCAGCGGCTTGTAGAGCGCGGAGGGCCACATGATCTGGGTGATGTTCTCCCGCACGCCGTCCCGGCGCGGAACGTGGGAGCCGAGGTCGGAGCGCTTGTCCCCGCTCTCTATCTCGCCGCTCAGAAAGCGGTCGTAGATGTTCCGGTACATCTCGACCTCGTCCGCGGAGAGCAGCGGCCCCGTCGCGGCGAAACCGTCCTGCTGGAACACCTGCGCCACTTCGAGATGAGCGCTCACTGTCATGCCGAACCCTTCCCCATGAGCGGTCGCACGGCATGCCGCATTCAGCCCGGACAGGGCGGAAACACCGGCAGAGAAAGGCGACCACGCCGAATCTGAGATGATCTCGCTAATACTTGAACGCGAACCGGGAAACGGGCGGAACGATTGATGCCCGATGCGGTCGGGGCACGAATACGGAGTCAGTTGCTCCACGTACTCGGCAGCAGGAAAATCATGGTGATCCCTGAACACCCACGATGCGATCGCCCCCCGTTCGACCTTCGTTCTTCGCAGCGCCGAGCAATCTAAGGGGCGATCGTCCCGCCGGTCAAGCATTTCCTTGAGCGCTTCCGTTTTCCGTCGGAACACCGCTCTGACCAGGGGGAATTCGAAGAGCCAAGTCTCCGCGTCAGTTATTAAGAGTCCTTGCGTAATGGGCAACGGCCCGCGCTCCGGGAGGAATTCCGGGCTTTCCCGTGGCAGCGGGCGAATCCCGATCTATGATCTGCGACGGCCCGCACGCCCTGTCGTTGCGATCATGGCCGGTCCGCCATCGGAGGAGACGACAATGAGCGTTCAGGAGACGGTCCCGGAACACGGGCTGACGGTGCGCGCCCGGCATCGCCGGAACCCCTACGACTACCTCTTCGACGGCGACGGGCTCGACGCGCTCCTGCTGGACCTCGGGCGGAAGCGCGCGGCGAGCATCCACCGCCACCACACCGCCGATCCGTCCGCCGCACCCCTCGGCACCTACCCCCGCGCGGCCATGGGCTTCGTCCTCCTGGACCCCACGGCCGGCCCCTGGACACCCAACGAGGCCGCGGTGCTCGGCGTGATCACCATCGGCGAGGACGCCCACCGCTTCCTGCCCAACGCGGCCGCCAAGGCCGCCGGCCACCGGCGGCTCGGACGCAACTACGGCGAGGCGGTCCTCGTCGACACCCACCTGTGCGGCAGCGCCGGCTTCCGCTACGGGCACTCCGCCGAGGTGCGCGGGCAGATCGTCGGGGCCAGCTCGCAGTCCCCGGACCAGGACCTGTTCGAAGCCGGGCAGCTGGCCAGGGACTTCGTCGAGGCCGTCACCGCGGCGCACCGCGCGTGGGAGGAGCGGGTCGGGCCGGGCGACTGGCTCGCCGCGGACGACGCGCCGCACCAGGAGTACATCGACATGGTGAGCTTCTTCTCCCCGGTGTCCGCGCCCGCCTGAGCGGCTGTTTCCCGGCCGTCGCCCTTGACACTCCTTGCTGCTTGCCGCCCTACTGGTCCTTTGCGAGCACGCTGACAACGTTGTCCAACTCGTAGGGAGGCACCACGCGGATGGGGCACAGACCTCGACACAGACGCCGGCCGGCGGCCGTGGCGATGACCGGAGCGCTCTCCTTCGCCCTCGTCGTGGCGGGCCAGGGCGCGGCCGTCGCGAAGCCGGACGCGGCAGCCCGTACCGACCGGGCGTTCAGCTCCTCCTTCGAGGAACGCGACGCCGCGCCGGACTGGCTGAACACCGTGGAGACCGGCCCGGACGGCAAGAAGAAGGCCGCCGGCGTCAACGGCGGGTACAGCTCCGGCATCCCGGGCAATGTGACGGACCATGTCACCGACGTCCGGGCCAGCGCGGAGAACACCGGCGGCGGCGAGGTGAAGGAGAACCTCGCCGACGGCGACCCGGGCAGTAAATGGCTCACCTTCGAGCCCACCGGCTGGGTGGAGTTCGACCTCGACAAGAGCGTCAAGGCCGTCACCTACGCTCTGACTTCGGCCAATGACCACGCCGAGCGCGACCCCGCGGACTGGATCCTCAAGGGGTCGACGGACGGCAAGGACTGGAAGGTCCTCGACAGCCGGGCGGACCAGTCGTTCCCGGAGCGCCATCAGACCAGGACGTACGACATCGGCGACGCGGGCGACTACGCGCACTACCGCCTCGAAGTGACCGCGAACAACGGCGCCGACGACGCGCTGCAACTCGCCGAGGTCCAGCTGTCGGTGGGCGGCGACGACACCCCCGCCCCCGGTGACATGCTCTCCCTCGTCGACCGGGGCCCGAGCGGCTCGCCGACCGCCAAGGCCCGGGCCGGCTTCACCGGCACCCGCGCCCTGCGCTACGCCGGGACGCACACGGCCGACGGCCACGGCTACTCGTACAACAAGGTCTTCGACGTGAACGTCGACGTCCGGCGCGACACCGAACTCTCCTACCGCGTCTTCCCGTCCATGGCCGACGGCGACCGCGACTACGCCGCCACGAACGTGGCCGTGGACCTGGCCTTCACGGACGGCAGCTACCTCAGCGACCTGCACGCCGTCGACCAGCACGGCTTCGCCCTCACCCCACAGGGCCAGGGCGCCGCCAAGGGCCTGTACGTGAACCAGTGGAACCATGTCGCCTCGCGGATCGGGCAGGTCGCGAACGGCAGGACGATCGACCGGATCCTGATCGCGTACGACTCCCCGAAGGGCCCGGCGGCCTTCCGCGGCTGGCTGGACGACGTCAGCGTGCGGGAGAAGCGGCCCGAGAAGCCGCTCGCCCATGTCGCCGACTACGCCTCGACCGTCCGCGGCACGAACTCCAGCGGCAGCTTCTCGCGCGGCAACACCTTCCCCGCGACCGCCGTGCCCAACGGCTTCAACTTCTGGACCCCGGTGACCAACGCCGGCTCCCAGGACTGGCTCTACGAATACGCACGCAAGAACAACTCCGACAACCTCCCCACGCTCCAGGCCTTCGGCGCCAGCCACGAACCCAGCCCCTGGATGGGCGACCGGCAGACCTTCCAGGTGATGCCGTCCACCGCGGCCGGCACCCCCGACGCCTCCCGCACCGCCCGCGCGCTCCCCTTCCACCACTCCCGCGAGACGGCCAAGCCCCACTACTACGGCGTCACCTTCGACAACGGACTGAAGACCGAGATCGCTCCCGCCGACCACGCCGCGATGATGAAGTTCACCTTCCCGGGTGACGACGCGAGCCTGATCTTCGACAACGTCAACAACAAGGGCGGGCTCACGCTCGACACCGACAAGGGCGTGGTCAGCGGCTTCTCCGACGTCAAGAGCGGCCTCTCCACCGGCGCCACCCGGATGTTCGTGTACGCGGTCTTCGACGCCCCGGTCACCGGCGGCGGCAAGCTCTCCGGGGGCGGCGGCCCCGACGTCACCGGCTACCTGCGGTTCAAGCCCGGCGCGGACCGCACCGTCACCATGCGCATCGCCACCTCCCTCATCAGCGTCGACCAGGCGAAGGCGAATCTCGGTCAGGAGATCGCGGAGGACGCCTCGTTCACATCCGTAAGGGACCGGGCCCGCTCGCAGTGGGACGGCATCCTCGGCCGCATCGAGGTCGAGGGCGCGAGCCGGGACCAGCTCACCACGCTCTACTCCAACCTCTACCGGCTCTACCTCTACCCCAACTCCGGCTCCGAGAAGGTGGACGGCAAGGTCCGCTACGCCAGCCCCTTCTCCCCGCAGACCGGCCCCGACACCCCGACGCACACCGGGTCGAAGATCGTCGACGGCCAGGTGCACGTCAACAACGGCTTCTGGGACACCTACCGGACCACCTGGCCCGCGTACTCCTTCCTCACCCCGAAGCGGGCCGGCGAACTGGCCGACGGCTTCGTGCAGCAGTACAAGGACGGCGGCTGGATCTCCCGCTGGTCCTCCCCCGGCTACGCCGACCTGATGACCGGCACCAGCTCCGACGTGGCCTTCGCCGACGCCTACGGCAAGGGCGTGGACTTCGACGCGAAGGCGGCGTACGAGGCGGCGCTGAAGAACGCCACGGTCGCGCCGCCCAGCCCCGGCGTCGGCCGCAAGGGCATGGAGACCTCCCCCTTCCTCGGCTACACCTCGACGAAGACCAAGGAGGGCCTCTCCTGGGCACTGGAGGGCTACCTGAACGACTCCGGCATCGCCCGCATGGGCCAGGCGCTCTACAAGAAGACCCACGAGAAGCGGTACAAGGAGGAGTCGGCGTACTTCCTCAACCGCGCCCGGGACTACGTGAAGCTCTTCGACGACAAGGTCGGCTTCTTCCAGGGCAAGGACGAGAAGGGCGACTGGCGGCTGTCGCCCGACAAGTACGACCCGCGCGTCTGGGGCAACGACTACACCGAGACCAACGGCTGGTCCTTCGCCTTCACGGCCCCGCAGGACCTGAAGGGGCTCGCCAACCTCTACGGCGGCCGCGCGGGCCTGGCGAAGAAGCTCGACACGTACTTCTCGACGCCCGAGACCGGCAGCAAGGAGTTCGCCGGCAGCTACGGCGGCGTGATCCACGAGATGACCGAGGCCCGCGACACCCGGATGGGCATGTACGGCCACAGCAACCAGCCGTCGCACCACATCGCGTACGCCTACGACGCGGCGGGGCAGCCGTGGAAGACCCAGGAGAAGGTCCGCGAGGTCCTCTCCCGGCTCTACCTGGGCAGCGAGATCGGCCAGGGATACCCGGGTGACGAGGACAACGGCGAGATGTCGGCCTGGTACGTCTTCAGCGCCCTCGGCTTCTACCCGCTGGTGATGGGGTCGCCCGAATACGCCATCGGCTCCCCCCTCTTCACCAAGGCCACGGTCCACCTGGAGAACGGCCGCGACCTGGTCATCAAGGCCCCGAAGAACAGCGCGCGCAACATCTACGTGCAGGGCGTGAAGGTCAACGGGAAGACGTGGAACTCCACGGCGCTCCCCCACTCGGTCCTGGCCCGCGGCGGCACGCTCGACTTCGCCATGGGCCCGGAGCCGTCCCGCTGGGGCACCGGCAAGAACGCCGGCCCCACGTCGCTCACCAAGGACGACAAGGTGCCGGCCCCGGCCGGTGACGTGACCTCACCGGGCGGCTCGGCGCTCTTCGACAACACCTCGGACACCGAGGCGTCCTTCGAGACGGCCGCCGCCGATCTCACGAAGTCCGCGCGCGTCACCTCGTACACGCTGACCTCGTCGGCGAAGGCCGAGGCGCCGAGCGGATGGACGCTCCAGGGCTCGCGCGACGGCAAGCGGTGGACCACCGTCGACCGCCGTTCCGCCGAGTCCTTCACGTGGGACAAGCAGACCCGCGTCTTCTCGGTGGACCACCCGGGCACGTACCGGCACTACCGCCTGGTCCCGTCCGGCCGGGCCGGCCTCGCGGAGGTGGAGCTGATCTCCTGACCCGCTCCGCCACGGCATCGGGGCCGTACCCCTTCCTCCAGGAGGTATGGCCCCGAGCGCTTCCGACATCGCGTCAGAGGAGGATCCTCAGCAGGTCGGAGAGCAGGCCACCGCCCCAGTGACCCCAACGGCCCCAGTCGTCATCGTCGTGGTGGCCCTTCTTGCAGTCGCACTTGTCCTTCCAGGACATGGCGGCCGGGGCCTTCGGGGCGGCCTGGGCAACGCCCGCGACCGGGACGATGGTCACTGCCGCGAGCACGGCCGCCGCCACGGAGCGGCCGATGGTCTTGCGCATGTGTTTCTCCTACAAGCAGGGAATAACGACGAGCGAAGATCTACCGCGGTACGACTGCACCCCATCCTTCCCGCCCCGTACACCACTCCCCCGGCCGAACGGGCCCCCCGTCCGGCCCCATTCCGTTGCGCCTTCCGGGACGTTCGCGCCTGGGGCGGGCAGCACACGTGCGAAGGGCCGCACCCCGGGAACGGGGTGCGGCCCTTCAGGCTGCTACGGGCAGCCGGTGCGCGCGTGCGGCGCTGCGCTTACTTGCGGATGAGCGAGCGCAGCACGTACTGCATGATGCCGCCGTTGCGGTAGTAGTCGGCCTCGCCGGGGGTGTCGATGCGGACCTTGGCATCGAACTCGACATCTGCCCCGGAGGGAGAAGCAGCCTTCACCTTCACGGTCTCCGGGATGCCACCGTCGTTCAGGGCGGTGATGCCGGTGATGGAGAAGGTCTCCTCGCCGGTCAGGCCCAGGGACTGC
Organism: Streptomyces sp. NPDC053560; assembly: GCF_044544605.1. Lineage (NCBI taxonomy): Bacteria > Bacillati > Actinomycetota > Actinomycetes > Kitasatosporales > Streptomycetaceae > Streptomyces > Streptomyces sp. NPDC053560. The sequence goes on from NZ_JBITXI010000012.1 coordinate 41,763, forward strand.
GCGGAGGCGCCCTCGGGGAACTGCAGGGGCAGGACGCCCATGCCGATCAGGTTCGAGCGGTGGATGCGCTCGTAGGACTCGGCGATGACGGCCTTGACGCCGAGCAGCGCGGTGCCCTTGGCGGCCCAGTCGCGGGAGGAGCCGGAGCCGTACTCCTTGCCGGCCAGGATGACCAGCGGGATGCCGGCGGCCTGGTAGTTCTGCGACGCGTCGTAGATGAAGGAGACCGGGCCGTCCTCCTGCGTGAAGTCACGCGTGAAGCCGCCCTCGGTGCCGGGCGCGATCTGGTTGCGCAGGCGGATGTTGGCGAAGGTGCCGCGGATCATGACCTCGTGGTTGCCACGGCGGGAGCCGTAGGAGTTGAAGTCGCGACGCTCGACGCCGTGCTCGGTGAGGTACTTGCCGGCCGGGGTGTCGGCCTTGATCGCACCGGCCGGGGAGATGTGGTCGGTGGTGACCGAGTCGCCCAGCTTGGCCAGTACGCGGGCACCGGCGATGTCCTCGACCGGGCTGGTCTCCATCGTCATGCCCTCGAAGTACGGGGGCTTACGGACGTAGGTGGACTCGGCGTCCCACTCGAAGGTGTTGCCGGTCGGGATCGACAGGGCCTGCCACTGGGCGTCGCCCGCGAAGACGTCGGAGTAGGACTTGTTGAACATGTCCTCGCCGATGGCGTTCGCCACGACGTCGTTGACCTCGGCCTCGCTGGGCCAGATGTCCTTGAGGTAGACCGGGTTGCCGTCCTGGTCGGCGCCCAGGGCCTCCTCGGTGATGTTCACCTTCATGGAGCCGGCGATGGCGTACGCGACGACCAGCGGCGGGGACGCCAGGTAGTTCATCTTGACGTCGGGGTTGATCCGGCCCTCGAAGTTGCGGTTGCCGGAGAGCACCGAGGTGACGGCGAGGTCGGCCTCGTTGACCGCCTTGGAGATCTCCTCGTCCAGCGGGCCGGAGTTGCCGATGCAGGTGGTGCAGCCGTAGCCGACCAGGTTGAAGCCCAGCTTGTCCAGGTACGGGGTCAGGCCGGCCTTGTCGAAGTAGTCGGTGACGACCTTCGAGCCGGGGGCCAGGGTGGTCTTGACCCACGGCTTGCGGGTCAGGCCCTTCTCGACCGCCTTCTTGGCCACGAGCGCCGCGGCGACCATGACGTAGGGGTTCGAGGTGTTGGTGCAGGAGGTGATCGCGGCGACGGTCACGGCGCCGTGGTCGATCTCGTAGGTCGAGCCGTCGGCGGCGATGACCTGGGTCGGCTTGCTGGGCACGCCGTTGTGGGCGGCCGGCGCGTCGGAGGCCGGGAAGGACTCCTTGCCCGCCTCCTCGTCGTCCGCGACGTAGTTGCGCACGTCGACGGCGAACTGCTCGGCGGCGTTGGCCAGGACGATGCGGTCCTGCGGGCGCTTCGGGCCGGCGATCGACGGGACGACCGTCGAGAGGTCCAGCTCCAGCTTCTCGGAGAAGTCGGGCTCGGCGGCCGGGTCGAGCCAGAGGCCCTGCTCCTTGGCGTACGCCTCGACCAGCGCGACCTGCTGCTCGGAGCGGCCGGTGAGCTTGAGGTAGTTCAGGGTCTCGTCGTCGATCGGGAAGATCGCGGCGGTGGAGCCGAACTCCGGCGACATGTTGCCGATGGTGGCGCGGTTCGCGAGCGAGGTGGCGGCGACGCCCTCACCGTAGAACTCGACGAACTTGCCGACGACGCCGTGCTTGCGCAGCATCTCGGTGATCGTGAGGACCAGGTCGGTGGCGGTGGTGCCGGGCTGCAGCTCGCCGGTCAGCTTGAAGCCGACCACGCGCGGGATCAGCATGGAGACCGGCTGGCCGAGCATCGCGGCCTCGGCCTCGATGCCGCCGACGCCCCAGCCCAGGACGCCCAGGCCGTTGACCATCGTGGTGTGCGAGTCGGTGCCGACCAGGGTGTCGGGGTAGGCCTGACCGTTGCGGATCATGACCGTACGGGCCAGGTGCTCGATGTTCACCTGGTGGACGATGCCGGTGCCGGGCGGGACGACCTTGAACTCGTCGAAGGCGGTCTGGCCCCAGCGCAGGAACTGGTAGCGCTCCTTGTTGCGGCCGTACTCCAGCTCGACGTTCTGCGCGAACGCGTCGTTGGTGCCGAACTTGTCGGCGATGACGGAGTGGTCGATGACCAGCTCGGCCGGGGCCAGCGGGTTGATCTTGTCGGCGTCGCCGCCGAGCTCCTTCACGGCCTCACGCATGGTGGCGAGGTCCACGACACAGGGCACACCGGTGAAGTCCTGCATGATCACGCGAGCCGGCGTGAACTGGATCTCCTGGCTGGGCTGCGCCTGGGAGTCCCAGCTGCCCAGCGCCCGGATGTGGTCGGCGGTGATGTTCGCGCCGTCCTCGGTACGGAGCAGGTTCTCCAGCAGGACCTTCAGGCTGTACGGCAGGCGGGCGGCGCCCTCCACCTTGTCCAGCCGGAAGATCTCGTACGACTCGTCGCCCACCTGCAGGGTGCTGCGGGCGTCGAAGCTGTTCGCCGACACGACAGTCTCCTTCATGCATGAATTCGCGCGTACCACCACGATCCTGCCGTCGCCGGCCCCAGCACATCAGCTAAGGTAAGGCTTAGTTAGGTGAGCCTTACTAGCGCGGCAGCGGTACGCCTCTCGGCAGATATCTCGATGTCGAGATAACTCTAGTACATCGCCGCCGTGCGGTCATGCTCTGCCCGCCCGATGTCCACTTCACCCCGACCCACCCGATATGACCAGATATGCCACCGTCACACCGGCCCTGCCGGGAGGGCGGAGAGCTGCGGTGCCGAGAGGTGCAGGACCTCGTAGCGCTCGGCGCTGTCGCCGCTGCCGTCATCGGCCCCGGGGGCCGCGTCCGTTCGGAAGACGAAGCGGAGCAGCGTCCAGTGGTGGGGATCGACGGCGAGGGCCGCGGTGTGGACGGCGGGGTGCCGGGCCAGCTCCCGGAGGGCTTCGGTCTCCGCTGCCAGGAGGCGGCCGAGGGCCAGGCCGTCGGGGTCCGGGCCGAGGTCGGCCGGGACCGGGGTGAGACGGCGGGAGGCGGTGCGCGGAGGCGTGCCGCGCGCCGGGCCGGCCATGACGGCGGCGCCCGTCCAGTGCCGTACGGCGGGGCGACCGAAGTCGCGCACGATGTTCTGGAAGCCGCCCCCGCCGAGGAGGAAGTGACCCATCGCGCCCGTGTCCTGCCAGAGGTAGAACGGCGCGTACTGGTTGACCGGTGAGCCGTGCACACCGCGCTCGCGGACCAGATACGCCTTCAGGGCCAGCCCGGCACGGTCGTCGAGCAGATGCCCACTGGCCGCCACCCGCTCGCGAATGACGCCCATGTCGTAGTCGGCGGGCAGGGTGATCTCGTACTGCGCGGCGTACATCAGCGGTTCCCGGCGGCCGCGTGGCCTTCGATCAGGCCGAGCACGCCGGTGACGGCCTGGTCGAAGGCGGCCGGTGTACCGGCGGCGCGGGCGAGGACGTAGCCGCCCTGCACCACCGCGACCACGCTCGCGGCCGTCGCCTCCGGATTCAGTCCGGCGTCCAGCTCACCCCGCACGCGGCCTTCGGCCAGCACCTCCGTGAGGCGGCCGCGCAGCCAGTCGAAGGTCTCGTCGACCGGCGCGCGCAGCGCCGGGTCGGCCATCACGTCAGGGTCCTGGGTGAGCCGCCCGACCGGACAGCCCCTGAGGGCGTCGCGCTCGCGGCGCAGGTACGCGCCGACCCGGTCCAGCGCCGTACCGGGCCCGTCGAGCAGCCGCGCCACCTCGGCCCGCATCTCCTCGGCGGTCCGGCGGATGGCGGCCAGCGCGAGGTCCGGCTTGCCGCTGAAGTGGTGGTACATGCTGCCCTGGCCCGCGTTGGCGCGCTGGAGGATCGCCTTGGGGCTGGTGCCGACGTAGCCGCGCTCCCACAGCAGTTCGCGGGTGCTCTCGATGAGGCGTTCGACGGCGCTGCTCGCGGTGGCGCTCGCGCGGCCGTCCGGCGCACCCTCCGGCCTGGTCATTGAGGTCATGTGGCCAGCATACATACCAGTAGGTACAGAGGTGGTGGGCGCAAGAGAGAGCAGGCACAGAGGTGGCGAGGGTACGTGGGAGCGTCGGCCCGACGGGGCTCAGCCGGTGCCCAGGGGCCTGCTCAGGTTCGTGCGGACCAGGGTGACGATCTCGTCGTCCGAGAGACCGAGGGCGCGGGCCTGGGTGATCAGGCCAGCGGCGGCGTCGGTGAGGCGGGCGCGAGCCGGGGAGGCGGCTCCGGTCACCACCGCGCCGCGGCCGCGGCGCAGTTCGATCAGGCCCTCCTCCTTCAGGCGCTGGTAGCCGCGGAGGACGGTGTGGACGTTGACGCCGAGGGAGACGGCGAGGGTACGGGCGGCGGGCAGCCGCTCCCCCGCATGCACCGAGCCGTCGGCTATCGCGCCCCGTACGGATGCGGCGATCTGGTCGCCCAGGGGCACGGCGGAGGCCGGGTCGATACGGACGAGCATCAGGCGGTGCCCTCCGGGTCGCCCGCACCCTTCGCGGGCCCCTCCGGGCCGCGGGCACGGCCGTTCCCGTCGGCGCCCGAGCGGTCGATGAGGGTGTTGAGCAGGGCCGCGGCGGTCGCCGCGTCGCCGACCGTCACCACGAACTCCTTCCCGCTCACCAGCCGCAGCGACAGCGCCTCGCCGGAGCGGAGGACGAACCCGCTGCCGCCGGGCCGCATCCGGTAGCCCCAGCCGCCGAACTCGCGCAGCGCGGAGATCTCCCGGCTGTCGGCCTCCCGGATGCGGGCCGGCGGGATGCGCATGCGGGGGTACGGGAGGAGCGGCGGGGTGACGGTGAGGCCGTGCCGGTCGGCGGTCACCCGCAGCCCCGCGAGCGCGAGCACCAGCAGCCCGCCGACGAACAGGCCCGGCGTCGCGGACCAGCCGGCGGCCGGACCCGTGATCAGGCCCGCGAGGAGGAGCGCGGCCCCCAGGCCGTACAGGAGCGGCGAGGTGACCGTCCGGGACCAGCCGGCGACCTCGGAGGCGGCGAGGGCGAGGCGGGGCGCGTCGCCGCCGACGCCGTCGTCGGGCAGCGGCGTGTCCTTGCCGGCCAGCAGCCGGCCGAGCACGGCGGCCACCGCTCCCGCCCCAAGGGCCGCGGCGAGCTGCCACATCGGGAGGCCCGCCGCCGGGCTGCCGCCGGCGGCCGCGGCGTTGGCGTACAGCGTGGCCACGAAGGCGTACCCGAGCAGGCCGGCGAGGCCGTAACCGAGCGTGATGAAGGCGCGGGCCCCGCCGAGCCCGGAGCGCGGCGGCGTCACCCGGACGGTCGCACGGCGCGGGTCCGCGCTCCGTACGCCGTCCGCACGGTCCCCGTCCACCCTGTTCCGCACGGCACTCGTACGCCGGCCGGCGGCCGGCGCGAGGACAAGAATCCCGAAAAGAACCCCGCATACGAGGAGCGTGCCGAGCGCGACGGAGAGGAAGCCGCCGGCCGAGGAGAAGCCGTCGGCGCGCCCGTCGGCACGGAAGTGTGTGGCCAGCGTCTCGGGCAGCCGTTCGGCGAGGCGCGCGTACGCCGTTGCGACGATTGCGGCGGCCACCGGAAAGGGTGCCGCCGCGACGATCGCCCGGCGCAGGCCCGGCCGCCCGCGCGCACCCGCCCCGCCACCTCGCTGTCCTGCGGTAATGCCCCAGCCTCCGGCCATTTCCGGCTCCCCCTCCGGTCCGTCCGCAGCCGTCGCGACGCTCCTGCCACTACCGCCGTACGGCCTATTGTTCGCATAGTAGTAGAACAACAGGCGATTGAACATCCATCTCATATCTGAGATACCGTTTTCCTCATGGCAGACGACTACCTCGTACGCATCGGCAAGCTCATCCGTGATGCCCGCCAACACCGGGGCTGGACGCAGACGCAGCTGGCGGAGGCGCTCGGCACCAGCCAGAGCGCGGTGAACCGCATCGAGCGCGGCAACCAGAACATCAGCCTTGAGATGATCGCCCGAATCGGCGAAGCGCTCGACAGTGAAATCGTCTCCCTGGGGTACGCAGGACCCATGCATCTCCGCGTCGTCGGCGGCAGGCGGCTGTCCGGCAGCATCGACGTCAAGACGAGCAAGAACGCCTGCGTGGCCTTGCTCTGCGCGACGCTGCTGAACGCCGGCCGCACCACGCTCCGTCGTGTCGCCCGCATCGAGGAGGTCTACCGCATCCTCGAAGTCCTCGGCTCCATCGGTGTCCGCACCCGCTGGATCAACGACGGCAACGACCTGGAGATCGTGCCGCCGGCCGAGCTGGACCTGGACGCCATGGACACCGAGGCCGCGCGGCGCACCCGCAGCGTCATCATGTTCCTGGGTCCGCTGCTGCACCGCATGGAGCACTTCAAGATCCCGTACGCGGGCGGCTGCGACCTCGGCACCCGTACGGTCACCCCGCACATGACCGCCCTGCGCCACTTCGGCCTGGAGGTCACCGCCACCGAGGGCACGTACCACGCGCACGTCGACCGGTCCGTGGCCCCGAAGCGCGCGATCGTACTGACCGAGCGCGGCGACACCGTCACCGAGAACGCGCTGCTCGCCGCCGCCCGGCACGACGGCGTCACGGTCATCCGCAACGCCTCCTCCAACTACATGGTCCAGGACCTCTGCTTCTTCCTGGAGCAGCTGGGCGTACGGGTCGAGGGCATCGGCACCACCACCCTCACCGTGCACGGCGTCGCGCACATCGAACGCGACGTGGACTACGCGCCGTCGGAGGACCCGGTCGAGGCGATGAGCCTGCTGGCCGCCGCGGTCGTCACCGAGTCCGAGCTGACGATCCGCCGCGTCCCCGTCGAGTTCCTGGAGATCGAGCTCGCGGTCCTGGAGGAGATGGGCCTGGACCACGAGCGCAGCGCGGAGTACACCGCCGACAACGGCCGCACCCGCCTGATCGATCTGACGGTCCGTCCGTCCAAGCTCAGCGCCCCGATCGACAAGATCCACCCGATGCCGTTCCCGGGCCTGAACATCGACAACGTGCCGTTCTTCGCGGCGATCGCGGCCAGCGCCCAGGGCCAGACCCTGATCCACGACTGGGTCTACGACAACCGCGCGATCTACCTGACGGACCTCAACCGCCTCGGCGCGCAGGTCAAGCTCCTCGACCCGCACCGCGTCCTGGTCGACGGCCCGACCCGCTGGCGCTCGGCGGAGATGATGTGCCCGCCGGCCCTCCGCCCCGCCGTCGTCGTCCTCCTGGCCATGATGGCCGCCGAGGGCACCTCCGTCCTCCGCAACGTCTACGTCATCAACCGCGGCTACGAAGACCTCGCCGAACGCCTCAACTCCCTGGGCGCCCAGATCGAGATCTTCCGGGACATCTGAGTGGCGGCTGCGGTACAGGCGTCCCGGCCCACGGCACCCGTGCGCGTCCCGCGCGCGCCCGGGTGCCGGTGGCCGTCCCGCGCGCGGGGGACGGACTCGCGGGATGAAGAGTTCTTCATCTCCGGCTCATCGTGACGGTGCGGTACGCCCCGCAGGCTCGTCGCCATGGCCTTCTCGCAACGCATGGCGGCGCTCGCCGCGGTCGTGGCGATACCGCTCGGTATCGCGGCGACCAGCTACGCCCTCACCGACAGTCCGGAATCCCCCAAGGTTCCCCCGAAGGTCGAGCTGGACAGCGGTTCCCCGTCGGCCGGGCCGACGCGGCCGGGGCCCGCGCCCAGCGACGAGGTGGTCCCGCGGCCTCCGGTGAGCGACGACAGTTCCGGGAACGCCTCCGACGAGCCGTCCGGCGACGCCTCCGATGACGGCGCCGACGACTCCTCCGACGACGGTGACGACCACGGTGCCGGAGACCGTGACGACGGATGAACCGGCGCCGCGCAGGCGCATATCCGCCCGGGTCCGCATCCTGCTCTGGCTGCTGGTGGTGATGGCCGTCGCGCTCACCGCCGTGGCCGCCACCACCCGTTCCATCCTGCTGCGCGACGTGGAGCACCGGATCACCCGGCTGCTCGCGCAGGAGGCCGGCGAGTTCGCCCACTTCGAGGAGCAGGGCTTCGACCCGGAGACCGGCCGCAGGTTCACCGAGCCCGACCGGCTGCTCCGGGTCTTCCTGGAGCGGCAGTACGCCGATGCCGACGAGGAACTGATCGGCCTGGTCCGTCGGGCGGGCCGCGATCCCGCGAAGCTGGTGCAGCCGCGCGACATCCCCACCGGGCGGCCGCTGCGCGACGACGCCGCGGCCCGCCGGGCCATCTTCGCCTCGAAGGGGCCGACCGGCACCCTGCGCCGCGCGGCCGGCGAGATCCGCTGGGCCAAGGTCGATGTCGCCCGGCACGGTGACAGCCCCGAGGCCGCCTTCGTCGTCGCCTTCCACCCGGAACGCGAACGTGCCAAGGCCGACGAGGTGTTCCGGATCCTGCTCGCCATCTCGGGGGTCGCGCTGCTGATGACGACCGGCATCGGCTGGGCCGTCGCCGGCCGCATACTCAAGCCCGTACGTGTGGTGCGCACCGCCGCGGCCCAGCTGACCGAGCAGGACCTGACCCGGCGGATCCCCGTGCAGGGGCGGGACGACATCGCCGCCCTGGCCGACACGTTCAACGGAATGCTGGACCGCCTGGAGCGCGCCTTCGCCGCGCAGCGCGAGTTCGTCGACGACGCGGGACACGAACTGCGCACCCCCATCACCATCGTGCGCGGCCACCTGGAGCTGATGGGTGACGACCCGGCCGAGCGCGAGGAGACCGTACGGCTGGTCACCGACGAGCTGGACCGGATGAGCCGGATCGTCGAGGACCTGCTGCTCCTCGCCAAGGCCGAGCGGCCCGACTTCGTCAGCCCGGAGCCGGTGCAGCTCGCCGAACTCACGGCGGACGTCTTCGTCAAGGCCCGTACGCTGGGCGAGCGCCGCTGGGAACTGGACGGGGTCGCCGACCGCGCGGCGCGTCTGGACCCGCAGCGCGTCACGCAGGCGATGGTGCAGCTCGCACAGAACGCCGTGCAGCACACCACGCAGGGGCAGACGATCCGGATCGGCTCACGCGCCGGGGGCCGCCGCATCGAGCTGTACGTCGCCGACTCGGGGCCGGGCGTACAGCCGCAGGACGCCGAGGTGATCTTCGAGCGGTTCCGGCGCGGTACGGCCCGCCGCGGGGCACGTACCAGCGGGGCCGGGCTGGGCCTGGCGATCGTCCGCGCGATCGCCGAGGGACACCGGGGCCGGGTCCGGCTGCACGACACCGAGGGCGGCGGAGCCACCTTCGTCCTGGAGATCGAGAACGCCGAGAAGACCACGGAGAGGAACGGGGCGGGCAGTTGAAGCGGATACTCATCGTCGAGGACGAGGAGCGGATCGCCTCGTTCGTCGAGAAGGGCCTGCGCGCCAACGGTTTCACCACCACGGTCGTCGGCGACGGCGACGAGGCCTACGAGTACGCGCTCACCGGCGGCTTCGACCTGATGGTGCTCGACATCGGGCTGCCCGGCCGGGACGGCTTCACCGTGCTGCGGGAGCTGCGCGAGGCCCGGGTCACCGTGCCGGTCATCGTGCTCACCGCACGCGACTCCGTACGCGACACGGTGGCGGGCCTGGAGGGCGGCGCGGACGACTGGATGACCAAACCGTTCCGCTTCGAGGAACTGCTCGCCCGGGTACGGCTGCGGCTGCGCACGGCGGCGCGGGCGCCCGAGGTGACGGTGCTGCGCAGCGACGGGCTGACGCTCGACCTGCGGACCCGCAGGGCGCGTTCGGGCGACCGGCTGGTGGACCTGACCGCCCGGGAGTTCGTGCTGCTGGAACTGTTCCTGCGCCACCCGGGGCAGGTACTCTCGCGCGAGCAGATCCTGTCCCACGTCTGGGGGTACGACTTCGACCCCGGCTCCAACATCGTGGACGTCTACGTACGGGCGCTGCGCAAGAAGCTGGGCGCCGAGCGGGTGGAGACGGTACGCGGGATGGGGTACCGGCTGCCCGCGTGAAGTTCCCTTCATGTACGGCTCATCGGTGACTCACGGCGTCGCCCGACGCTGTGAGGGTGAGTGTGAACCTCCGCCACGCCGCGGCCCTGTGCGTGGCCCTCAGCCTCTGCGCCCTGCTCGCCGTCCCCGGGAACTTCCCCGGGCTCAACGGTGAGGCCCGCCTGACCCTCGGCGTCTTCGCGCTGGCGGCCTGCGCCTGGATCGGCACGCCGATCGACGACACGTACATCGCCCTCGGCGCCGGTCTCGCGCTCACGGCGACCGGCGTGATCAGCAGCGAGACCCTGTTCGGCACCTTGGGCGACGCCACCGTGTGGCTGCTCATCTGCGCCTTCGTGCTCGCCGCCGCCGTCACGCGCACCGGGCTCGCGGGGCGGGCCGCCGCGTTCCTGGTCAGTGGGGCCCGCAGCGTGCGGCAGCTGACGCATCTGACGACCGCGGCGCTGGTGGTCACGGCCTTCGCGGTGCCGGCCACCTCGGGGCGGGCCGCGCTCGCGCTGCCGGTGTTCCTGGCGCTCGCCAAGGTGCTCGCCGACCGCAGGCGACTGGTCGTGATGCTCGCGCTGCTCTTCCCGACCGTGATCCTGCTCTCCGCGGTGGCGACCCTGATCGGCGCCGGTGCCCACCTGATCACCGTTTCGGTGCTGTGGGAGGCGACCGGTGAGCGCATCGGCTTCACCCGGTGGCTGCTGCTCGGCCTGCCGCTCGCCGTCGCCTCGTCCCATCTGGCCGCCGAGGCCGTGCTGCTGACGACGACCCGGCGGGCCGACCGCCGCGGTCCCGTGCGGATCACCGCCGAGCAGATCCAGGAGCACAGCGACAAGCCGGTCACAGGCCCGCTCAGCACCGACGAGACCCGGTGCGCGCTGCTGCTCGGCACGGTGGTCGCGCTGTGGTGCAGCGAGCCGTTGCACCAGGTGCCGCCCGCGGTGGTGGCCCTCACCGGCGCGGTCGTCGCGGCGTCCCCGGCCCTGGGCACGGTGCGCCTGAAGGACGCGCTGAAATCCGTGCCCTGGTCGCTGCTGCTCTTCATGGCCGCGACGATGGCGATGGGCGTCGCGCTCGCCGACTCCGGCGCCGCCCGGTGGCTGGTCTCCGGCCTGCCCATCGCGGTACCGCCCGGCCTCTTCCTTGCCGCCGTGATCGTCATCAGCACGGCCGCTCATCTGGTCCTGCAGTCCCGCTCGGCCCGGTCCTCGGTCCTCGTCCCGCTCGTCGTGGCCGCCGCCGTGGGTGCCGGGGTCAATCCGGTGGCCGCGGCGCTCGCGTCCACCGCGGCGGCCGGCTTCTGCCACACCCTGCCCGCCTCGGCGAAGCCGGTCGCACTCTTCGCCCAGCTTCCCGGTGCCCCCACCTACACCCCGCGTGACCTGCTGCGGCTATCGGGCGTACTGGCCCCGCTGACCGCCGCCCTGGTCCTGCTGTTCGCCCTCGCGGTGTGGCCACTGCTCGGCGTACCGCTCCTCAAGCCCTGAAGCCGCTCCCCGAGTGCCGGCCCTTCCGGAAGGAACCCCGCCATGCTGACCCGTTTCGCCGTCGCCCCCAGCGGTTTCAAGGAGTCGCTCTCCGCCCAGGACGCGGCGAAGGCCATCGCCGCCGGTGTACGCCGGGTGGTCCCCGGGGCCGAGATCGATCTGATTCCGCTGGTGGACGGCGGTGAGGGCACGGCCGCCGCGCTGGCCGCCGCGACCGGCGGACGGCTGGTGTCCCGGCCCGCGACGGGCCCGGTCGGCGAGCCTGTCGGCACCCACTTCGCGCTGCTGGGCTCCGGTACGGCCGTCGTCGAGATGGCCGCCGTCGCCGGGCTCTCCCTGGTGCCGCGCGGGCGCCGCGACCCGGGAGCCACCACCACGTACGGCGTGGGCGAACTGATCCGCGCCGCCCTCGGCACGGGCGTACGCCGCATCCTGATCGGCTGCGGCGACTCCGGCACGTCCGACGGCGGCGCCGGCGCCCTCCAGGCCCTCGGTGCCCGGCTGCTCACCGCCAGGGGGTACGAACTGCCGCCCGGCGGCCGGGAGCTGGGGCGCCTCGACCGGATCGACCCGGCACGTCTGGATCCCCGCCTGAAGGACGTCGAACTGCTCGTCGCGTGCAATCCCTACAACGTCCTGTGCGGCGAGCGCGGTGTGGCCCGCGTCTTCGGCCCGCAGAAGGGCGCGACGCCGCGGCAGGTGGAGGAGCTCTCGGCCGCCCTGGAGCGCTGGGCGTACGTCCTGGGGCGCGACCTGTCCTGCGGCACCGACCTCCGGCTCGCCCCGGGTACCGGCGCCTCCGGCGGCCTGGGCGCGGGGCTCGCGGCCCTCGGCGCCCGGCTGCTCCCCCGCTTCGACGTGCTCCTCGACCATCTCGACCTGGACGCCCGCCTGGCCCGCGCCGACCTCGTGGTCACCGCCGAAGGGGCGCTGGATTACCAGACGCCGCGCGGCAAGGTGCCGGCCGAGGTGGCCCGGCGCGCCAAGCGCTTCGGGCGCCCGGTCCTGGCGCTCGCGGGCACCATCGGCGAGGGCGCGCACCAGGTCGGGGCCGTGGGCGTGGACGCGTACAGCGCGATCCTGCCGGCCCCCGTGTCGCTGCACGAGGCGCTCGGCAGAGGCACCGAGTTCCTCACGGACGCGACCGAGCGGGCGCTGCGGATGGTGCTGCTCGGGGCCCGGCTGGCCGCGTGACCGGTACGGGGCTCCCCGGTCGCCTTCCTGGCGGCCGGGCGGACCGGACAGACAAGAACCCCGGCTCTCCGTGCGGAGAGCCGGGGTTCGTCACGAGCGCTGGGCAGGCCTTGCACCTGCATTTCCCCGCAGGAAGCGGGGCGTCTTTCCTTGGACCACCAACGCCGGGCCGTTCGCCGGGGTTCCGGCGGCGAGCTCAAGATCGACTGTACCGGACGGCGGCGCCTTTCCGCATCTCCGGCGGTGCCACCAGTTCCCGGCGGACGAAGTCGATCAGTAGCTCGCGCATCACCGGGACCGTCATGCGGGGGGCTCCCGTGAGGACCTGGACGGCGGCGCCGTCGGTGAGGGCGGTGAGGCGGAAGGGCGACGCCCTCCAGGTCGACGTCGGCGCGGAAGGCGCCCTGTCGCCGGCCGCGCAGCACTATGCGGATCACGGCGTCCTGCCAGCGGGCGTAGAACTCGTTGTGCGCGGCGTGGAATTCGGGGCGTACGACCGCCTCGGCCCAGTACTGCAGCCGGATCGACCACTCCTCGCGCACCCGGCCGAACCGCGGCAGCTGCATGTCGATGAGTTTCAGCAGCCGTTCGTGCGCTTCGTCGATTGCCCGCAGCGCCTCGCTCTGGCGGGGGTGGGCGGCGCCGACATCACCATGCTGATCGGCCTACCGGTCTCGGCCGGGGTGTACCTGCTGGCCTGCCGCGGGCTGGACCTGACGGCCGAGCGGGCCGCGGTGGCCGCTGCGGACGCGGGGCTGGAGGCGGCCGGGCCGGAGGACGGCGCCGCGGACGGGGACGGGGACGGGGACGGTGGCGGGGCGCCCGACGGCGGGGCCGCCGTCAGCGGTACAGCTCCCGCGCGATGATCGTCCGCTGCACTTCCGTGGCGCCCTCGTAGATGCGCGGCGCGCGCACCTCCCGGTAGAGGTGTTCGAGGAGGTGGCCGCGGCGCAGCGCGCGGGCGCCGTGGATCTGCACTGCCGCGTCGACGGCCTCCTGGGCGGTCTCGGTGGCGAGCAGCTTGGCCATCGCGGCGCGCTTGGCGATGCCGGGCGCGCCCGCGTCGTAGGCCGCGGCCGCCGCGTACACCAGCAGCCGGGCCGCCTCGACGCGGGTGGCGAGGTCGGCGAGGCGGTGGGAGACGGACTGCAGGTCCTTCAGGGGGCCGCCGAACGCGGTGCGGGTGGCGGCGTGTTCGAGCGCGGCGTCCAGCGCCGCCTGGGCCATGCCGATGGCGAAGGCGCCGACGCTGGGCCGGAAGAGGTTCAGGGTGCGCATCGCGACGCCGAAGCCGTGGCCCGGCTCCCCCAGGACGTCGTCCCGGGACACGGGGACGCCGTCGAAGACCAGCGTGCCGATGGGGTGCGGGCTGAGCATGTCCAGGTGCTCGCCGCTCAGCCCGGGCCGGTCGGCGGGCACCAGGAAGGCGGTCACGCCGCGCGCGCCGGGGGCCTCGCCGGTACGCGCGAAGACGGTGGCGAAGTCCGCCTCGGGCGCGTTGGAGATCCAGCACTTCTCGCCGCTGAGCCGCCAGCCGCCCGCGCCGTCCGGCTCGGCGGCCAGGGTGAGCGCCGCCGCGTCCGACCCGGCGTCCGGCTCGCTCAGCGCGAAGGCGGCGACCGCGCGCCCGGCGGTGACCTCCGGCAGCCAGCGCGCCCGCTGCTCCTCGGTACCCGACTGGAGTACCGGAGAGGCGCCCAGTCCCTGGAGGGCCAGCGCGGTCTCCGCCTCCGTGCACTCCTGCGCCAGCGACTCCCGCAGAAGGCACAGGTCGAGGGCGCGGACGGTGCCGCCGTCGGGGAACAGGCGGCGGAGCAGGCCCAGCTCGCCGAGGGCCGCCACCAGGGGGCGGTTCACCCGCCCCGGCTCGGCCTTCTCGGCGAGCGGGCGCAGCCGGTCGGCGGTCAGGGCCCGGAGTTCGGCACACCACGCCACGTCGTCGGAGTCGAGCGCGAATGCGGTCACAGGGCGGCTCCCTTGTCACGGTCTGCCTTATCGCGATCTGTTGACTGTCGTCACGAACACGTTACGCTGACGAAGCGTCCGTACGGCAGCCCCCGGCGGCCCTCGGACACCACGGCCGAGCGTCACGAGGGGGCGCATGCGTCATGGATCTGCAGCCAACGGCCCACACCGACACCTTCGCCCGCGACCATCTCCCGCCACCCGCGCAATGGCCTCTGATGGCCGATGCGGGCTACCCGCCCCGGCTCAACTGCGGTACCGAACTGCTGGACGGCTCCCTGCGCCGGTTCGGCGCCGACCGGCCCGCGGTACGCCACGGTGACGGCACGGTCTGGACGTACGAGGATCTGCGCGCGCACGTCAACCGCCTCGCCCACACGCTGACCGACGACCTCGGGGTGCGGCCCGGCGAACGGGTCCTGCTGCGCGGCCCCACCTCCCCCGAACTGGCCGCCTGCTGGCTCGCCGTGATGAAGGCCGGCGCCATCGCCGTGACCGTGCCGGCCGCCCAGCGCGCCCACGAACTGGCCACCCTCTGCGACATCGCGCGGGTACGCCACGCGGTGTGCGACATACGGACGGTGGACGACCTCACCAAGGCCGCGGTACCCGGCCTCGCCATCACGGCATACGGCGGCGAGGGCCCGGACGACCTGCTGCGCCGGGCCGCCGGGAAGCCCGTCGACTACCCCGCGGTGGACACCGCGGCCGACGACGTCGCGCTGATCGCCTTCACCTCCGGCACCACGGGCCGCCCCAAGGGCTGCATGCACTTCCACCGCGACGTGCTCGCCATCGCCGACACCTTCTCGGCACACGTGCTGCGCCCCGAACCGGACGACGTCTTCGCCGGCACGCCGCCACTCGGCTTCACCTTCGGCCTCGGCGGACTCGTCGTCTTCCCGCTGCGGGCCGGGGCCTCCACCCTGCTCGCCGAGCCCGGCGGCCCCCGCGGACTGCTGCGGCACATCGAGACCCACCGCGTGTCCGTCCTGTTCACCGCGCCCACCGCCTACCGCGCGATGCTGCCCGAACTGACCGGACACGACGTCACCTCGCTGCGCCGGTGCGTCTCGGCGGGCGAGAACCTGCCCGCCGCCACCTGGCGCGCCTGGCACGCCGCGACCGGGCTGCGGCTCATCAACGGCATCGGCGCGACGGAGATGCTGCACATCTTCCTCTCCGGCGCCGACGAGCACGCCCGCCCCGGCGTCACCGGGGTGCCGGTGCCGGGGTACGAGGCCCGGGTGGTGGACGCGGCGGGCCGGTCCGTCCCGGACGGCGAGCCGGGACTGCTGGCGGTACGCGGCCCGACCGGCTGCCGCTACCTCGCCGACCCGCGCCAACTGGAGTACGTACGGGACGGCTGGAACCTCACCGGCGACACCTACGTACGCGAGACGGACGGGTACTTCCGCTACGTCGCACGCGCCGACGACATGATCATCTCGTCCGGGTACAACATCGCCGGGCCCGAGGTCGAGGAGGCGCTGCTGCGGCATCCGGCCGTGGCCGAGGCGGCCGTGGTGGGCCGGCCCGACGCGGACCGGGGACAGGTCGTCGTCGCCCATGTGGTGCTCGACCTCGGCCTCCCCCATACGGAGGAAACCGTCGACGCACTACGGGAGTTCACCAAGGCCGAGATCGCGCCGTACAAGTGCCCGCGCGAGTTCGTCTTCCACGACGCGCTGCCCCGGACGCCGACCGGCAAACTCCAGCGCTTCCGGCTGCGCGCGCCCGTCCGGGAAGCGCCGTGAAACAGCGCCACCGGCCACCGGGGCCCCGGCGGCACGACTTAGAGTGACGGCGTGAGTGACCCGCAGCCGCAGCGCACCCCACGGTCCCTGATCGTCACCTTCTACGGCGCGTACGGACGCGACGCGAAGGGCGCACCGCTGGGACCCGTACCGGTGGCCGCGCTGATCACGCTGCTGGGCGTGGCGGGCGTCGACCCGCCGTCGGTGCGCTCGGCCGTCTCCCGGCTGAAGCGCCGCGGACTGCTGGTGCCCGCGCGCACGTCGTCGGGGGCCGCGGGGTACGCGCTCTCGGCGGACGCCCGCGAACTGCTGGCCGACGGCGACCGGCGGATCTACGGACGGCCCACACCGCGCGCGAGCGACGGCTGGGTGCTCGCGGTGTTCTCCGTCCCCGAGGAGGAGCGCCACAAGCGGCACCTGCTGCGCTCCCGGCTGGCCCGGCTCGGCTTCGGTACCGCGGCGCCGGGCGTATGGATCGCCCCGGGCCACCTGTACGAGGAGACCCGGCACGTTCTGCGCCGTCTCCAGCTGGACCCGTACGTGGACCTCTTCACCGGTGCGCACGCCGGCTTCGCGCCGACGGCGGAGGCGGTGACCCGCTGGTGGGACCTGCCCGCGATCGCCGCGCGGCACCGCGCGTTTCTCGACGCCCACGAGCCGGTGCTCGGGCGCTGGAGCCGCCGGCGCAGCACGGATCTCGAAGCTGCGTACCACGACTACCTGATGACGCTGGACGCCTGGCGCCGGCTGCCGTACGCCGATCCCGGCCTGCCCGCGGCGCTGCTGCCGGCGGACTGGCCGGGCGGCCACGCGGCCGCCGTCTTCGGCCGCCTCCACCGCCGGCTGCACGCGGCGGGCGCGGAGTACGTGAGCGGGGTGCTGGGCGAACGGGGGGCTGCGGGGGCGGAGTGAGCGCCGTGCGGTCGGGGTTGCGGGGCGCCCTGGGCTTCGCGTGAGGGCATACGCGGGCGGTGCGTGGTCGTCGTGTGCTCGGTGAGCGTCGTGTGAGCGCTGCGGGAAAGCTGTGCGCGATCCCGTGTGCTCGACGGGGGCTGTGCCAGGGCCGTGCGTGGCTCGCGTAGTCGGTCGGCTGGTCGGTCGGTCGGCCGGCCCGCCGTGTTCCCGGTACAGGTACAGGTACAGGTACAGGTCGGGGCCCGGCGGGCCGGGCCCCGCATGGGGGGTCCGGCGTGCCGCCGCGCAGCCGTGAACGGCCGCGGGTGGCGGGGCTTTCCGCCGTGGGCACGCCGTGCGGGGCAGGCATGGACGGTCGGGTGACGAGTACCGGTGGCGGCCGCCGCGGACGGGCGGACGGGCGCAACGGGCCCCTGCGGGCAGGGGTCGTGCAGGGCCGCGTCTTTCCGGACGCGCGGCCCTCGACGGGAGCCTCCTGGGGGTCGGTGCGGCCGCGGGGGCGACGGGCGCCGGCGGCGCGGGACGGGTCCCGTCCGGCGGCGGGAGCGCGGTACCAAGGTGTGCGCTCCGTGCATGGGCGCGCCTCAGCGCATCCGGGGGTACCCCGCGGCCATCTCGACCGGGCGGGGGCGGGAGGCGGCCACCGCGGCGACCACGTCCCGGAAGGAGCTGCACATCCGGGTGCCGGCCACCGCGGCCAGCTCGCCGAAGCGGCCGACGCCGTAGGTGACGGCGATCGGGGCCATGTGGGCGGTGACGGCCATCCGCATGTCGCCGACGGTGTCGCCCACGTACGCGCTCTCGCGCGGCGAGACGCCGAGCTGCGCGACGGCGCGCAGCGCCATCTCCGGGTGCGGCTTGCCGCGCCGCACCATGTCGTGGCAGATGACCGGGCCGACCAGGTCGCGGATGCCCATCACGTCCAGCAGCGCCTCGGCGCTGCGCGAGACCTTGGAGGTGGCGACGGCCAGTTCTATGCCGTGCGCGCGCAGCGCGGACAGCCCCGAGGAGACGCCGGGGAACAGCAGACGCGGCCCCTCGCGGAGCACTTCGTGGGCGAACAGTTCGCGATAGCGACTCATCGCGGTGAGCACCGCCTCGTCCGTCTCGGGACGGCCGAGCAGCTGCCCGAACGCGGCCGGGGCCGGCTTGCCGACCGCGGCGGCGGCCTGTCGCGGCGTCACCCGGCGGCCCTGCTCGGCGACCACCTTCGACAACAGCCGGCCGATGGCGGGCAGCGTGTCGGCGAGGGTGCCGTCCAAGTCGAAAACGACCGCCCGGATCGGGACCGTACCGGCACCGCGCGGCGCCCCCCCGATGCCTTCGCCGACGTCCGCTGAATCGCGCATTGCTCGATACCTTTCCGATGCGTTGACGGGCCGGTCGGAGTCCGGGACTCCCGTCGGCCGCGGGGGAATCAAATCGATGGCATGTGTGAAGTGTGAAACGGTTCCGTCGGTCCGCAACGCCGCGGGGGCCTGGCAGAGAAGCGTTACAACGGCTTTCATGGGGGCAACGCGTCCCGTTGCTCGCCTTTGCAGATTTAAAAACCGCCTGCGCTGTTTGTCAATGCGCTGAGCCACACCTCACACACAACCCGTACACGGCCGCAACGCCTGAGGCGCCCGGGACGAGCCGCCGTCACGTGCGTCACACCGCTCGGATCATGGGGGTGTCGCTTCGGCCACTGCCGCTCGGGCGGAGCGGCCGGTATCGGCGCCTGTTCGAAACGAGTCGTACGATATTGAAACCGCATGGTTGGTTTTCTCTATAGTCTTTGACCATCGAACCACCGAGCCGATGGCCCGCCGGGCGGTCCATCGGCTCGACCGGCCCCGGCCGGACGAGAGACAGGACGGACACAGTGCCCACGCAGCACCGCGCGATCCAGAGCCGCCAGGCGCTCATCCGCTCGGCCGCCCAGAGCTTCATCGACAAGGGCGTCTCCGCGTCCGGCATGGTCGACATCAGCCGGCGCGCGAGACTCAGCAAAGGCGCCCTCTACTTCCACTTCGAGTCCAAGGAAGAGCTGACCCTCGCCGTACGGGACGAAGCGCTCGGCGCGCTGCGCGAGCTGGAGGAACAGCTGCTGCGCGCGCCCGATCCCGTACTGAGCGCGTCCCGGGACTTCACGGTCTCCCTCCTGGAGCGGGTGGACCGGGACATCGTTGTCCGGGCCGGCCTCCAGATCCGCCCGGAGAGCGATCCCGAACCCAGCGGCGCCCGTCTGCACCGGCGGTGGTGCGCGCTCTTCCTGGAGAAGGCCGCCACCGACCGCTCGACGGGCCGGCTGCCCCTGGACGCCGATCCGCAGCGGCTGGCACGGGCGCTGACCACGATGGTCGTGGGACTGCTGGAGCTCGGCCGCGCGGACCGCACGTGGTGGAGCCGGGAGGCCGTGACGGACATGTGGCGGCAACTGGCGCCGGCCGCCCGCACGGTGCCCGCCCCCGGTGCGGGACGCGCGTTACGCACCGCCGCCGGCGCACCGCGCGCCGGTGCCGTACCGCAGCCCGCCCTGCGCGGCGCCGTACGCGACCCGGCCGGCTACGGCCCGCGCCGCACCCCGCCGCGCTGACGGGATCCGGGGAACGCCGCGACCGCCCGACATCCGTAGCACCGCCGGTATCGGTACCCGTAGCGCTGCCGGTATCGGTGCCTGTATGGCCCGGCACCGATACCCACGTGGACACCCGCATCGACGCCCTCGTAGACGCCCGTATCGACGCCCACGTGGATGCTCGTATCCCCGCCCACGTAGACACTCGTATCGATACCCACGTAGTCGCTCGTGCGCCCCGGAGGCGCGACGCGCACCGTCTCCCTCGCTCCTCTACGGGCGCGGGGGGGGGGGGGGGGGGGGGGGGCCCCCCCCCCCCCCCCCCCCCCGGGGGGGGGGGGGGGGCGCGCGCCCGCCCCCCCCCCCCCCGCGCCCGTGTGCCGACGGGGCCCGGTCAGGGCGGGCTCCGCCGACTGCCGCCCGGCCCGCCCCCCGGCGGGCCGCACGGAGCTCACAGCTCGACCAGCACCGACCCGGTGTGGCCGCCTGCCACGAGTTCGCGCAGCGCCTGCGGCGCCTGATCCAGGCCCCGCAGACGGCTGTGCGCGAAGATCAGCGTGCCGTCGCGCAGTCCGCGCCCGAACTCCTCGGTCCACTCCTGCACGAGGTCCTGGTGGTCCCGTACCGAGAAGCCGCGCAGCGAGACCCGCCGGGAGACGATCAGCCCGGCGTCCAGCTCGACCGGCGCCGTGATCCCGTCCCCCTTCCCCAGCTGCGCCGACAACGCGCCCACCAGCGCGAACCTGGCCCCCGTGCGGGCCGATTCGAGGGCCGCCGTCAACTGCTCGCCGGCCACCATGTCCAGCAGGACGTCGATGCCGTTGGGTGCGGCGCGGCGCAGCTGCTCGCCGATCGGCCCGGCGCCGCGCAGCACGACCTCGTCGTAGCCCAGCTCCTTCACCAGGTACTCGGCCTTGCGCTCGGAGCCCGTGGAGCCGATGACCCGGCGCGCCCCCAGGCGCCGGGCGATCTGGCCCGCGATGCTGCCGA
Source organism: Streptomyces sp. NPDC053560 (assembly GCF_044544605.1). NCBI lineage: Bacteria > Bacillati > Actinomycetota > Actinomycetes > Kitasatosporales > Streptomycetaceae > Streptomyces > Streptomyces sp. NPDC053560. Next base: position 62,545 of record NZ_JBITXI010000012.1, read on the forward strand.
CGCCGCCGGCCGCACCCGTGATGAACACGGTGTCGCCGGGGCGGACCTGAGCGATGTGCACGAGGGCGCCCCAGGCGGTGGCGCCCTGCGAGAGGTGGGCCGCCGGGTCGGGCAGCGCGTCGGGGTCGATGCGCCGGGCCCGTGCCGCGTCCACCAGGGCGTACTCCCGCCAGCCGAGGTCGTGCCGGACGAGGTCGCCGGGCGCGAACCCGCCGCCGGGCGCCTCGACCACCTCGCCGATCGCCGCGCCCCACAGCGCCCGGCCGGGCAGGAACGACGGCATGGGCAGGTCGGCCGAGCCCATCATCGTGCGCATCGCCGCGGTCACGGCCATGACGCGGTTGCGTACGAGCACCGTGCCCGGAACCGGCACCGGGATCGGTGCGTCGGCCACCGTGAAGTGGTCCGGGGTCAGTGCGCCGTCGGCGCGTTCCGCTAGGCGGACTTCACGGTGGGTCGTGGGATGGACGGGCGCGGCCATGGGGGGAGGCTCCTGGGGGTAGAGGGCTGCCGGGGTGCGGTCCCGACCGCACGCGCCGCGTCCGGGATCGCCGGCCGACGGCTGGTGAGCGGTACGACCGGAACGAAGCTTTCCCAAATCTCCACGACAGATCAATACCGTCTGGTTGGATTATTGTTTGCACCGTCAATAGAATTCGGCCAGATCCGCTGAAGGCGGACCGCATCCACGAGCGAACACGCGGAGGACGGCCGGTGGCCAAGCAGGAACGGGCAGTGCGCACTCGACAGGCCGTCCTCGTGGCGGCGGCCGAGGTCATCGGCGAGCGCGGTTACGAGGCGGCCACCATCGCGGAGATCATCCAGCGGGCCCAGGTGACCAAGGGCGCGCTGTACTTCCACTTCCCGTCGAAGGACGCCCTGGCCCGCGCGGTCATCGCGGAACAGACGGAGATGCTGGTACCCCCGCCGAGCGAGTCGCGGGTGCAGGACGCGATCGACTTCAGTCACCGGGTGGCCGAGGGGTTGCGCACGGATCCGGTCCTTCAGGCCGGCACCCGAATCGCCGTGGAGACGACCTTCAGCGCCGAACCATTGGTCCCGTACCAGGACTGGATCTCCATCGCGACCGGCATGTTCGCCGAGGCCCGCGACCGGGGTGAGCTGCTGCCCGCGGTGAATCCCGCGAAGGCCGCCGAGTTCTTCGTCGCCGCGTACATGGGCGTACAACTCTTCTCGCTGGCCGCCAGCAACCGCGACGACCTGCACGAGCGGATCGGCCAGCTGTGGCGGCACATCCTGCCGAGCCTGGCGTCGCCGGGCGCGATGAGCCACCTGGACCCCAACGGCCGCCGGGAGCGGGAAGCGGCCTGACTCCACCGCCGGCCTCCCCCTCCGCACACTCTCCGGCCGGTTTTCGTCCCACCCGATCAGGCCGCTCAGCTGGATTCCTTCCGTCACACGTATCACCTCTGCCCAAAGATTCACCTGGAGCACTAGAAAACAAACCAGCCGGTTTGTATCTTGGACGCGTCGACGCACGTCCACAGGCGCAGAGTGCGGGCGCGGCGAGCGCCCACCAGGGAGGGAACCCTCATGACCGTCGCTCTGACCGTGCCGCATTCAGTGCCCCGGCACGGAGCAGGACCGACCGCCCGGGGCTCGGGCCTGCCACCATTGCGGCGGCTGACCACGACCGTGCCCCGGGAGTACGTGCACCGCAGTGCCATAACCGAGGTCTTCCTCACCGACTGGCAGAGCAGCGGTCCGGACGCCTGGACCGTCGACGCCCAATGGCCGCGTGCGCACTCCTTCTACGGCCCGGCGCACGGTATGCACGACCCGGTGATGCTCGCGGAGACCGCCCGCCAGACGGCCATCCTGCTCAGCCATGTCGGTCACCACGTGCCGCTCGACCACCCGGCGATCTGGGGCCGCCTGCGGTACTCCGTCGCACCCGCCGCGCTGACGCTCAACGGCACACCCGCGGACCTCGAACTGCACGTCACCGACCACGACGTCGTCCGAAGAGGCAGCCGACTGGCCACGATGCGGCAGATCTTCCGTATTCTGCGGGACGGCCGGGAACTGGGCACTGTCGACGGTACTCTCAGCTGCCACACGCCCGCCGTCTACCGGCGGCTGCGCGGCCCGTACGCCGACCTCGAACGGACCCTCTCGCGCACGCTCCCGCTGCCCGAGTCCGTCGACCCGGCCTTGGTCGGCCGGGACCGGACGGCGGACGTGGTGCTTGCCCCGGCGGCCGGGCAGAACCGCTGGCAGCTTCGGGTCGACACCGCCCACCCGGTCCTCTTCGACCATCCCGTCGACCACGCCCCGGGCATGCTGATGGTCGAGGCCGCACGGCAGGCCGCGCACGCCGCCGTGGGCGCTCCCTCCCTCGCCCTCGCAATGGACTGCTCCTTCGTCCGCTACGCAGAGCTGGACGCCCCGTGCTGGGTACGCGCCGAGGCCGCCGGGCGTGACGATGCCGGCCTGCCCCGCGTCGCGGTCACCGCGGAACAGCACGGCTGCGCGGTGTTCACCGCCACTGTTTCCTGCGCGTACGCCAGCTGAACGGCGAGCCGACGCGGCCCTGTTCACCGGCCGATCCGCCCGGTCCGTCCGCCGGGCGTCTCAGCTGCCCAGTGAGAGCCGCTGCTTGGGCCCGTCGGTCCGCCCCGTGGGCGGGGTGCGGCTGCCCGCGCGGTACGGCGCCGGCCACGGTGCTCCGGGGCCGGAATACCCCTGTTCCGCGGCGGCGTGCAGGGTCCAGTGCGGATCGTAGAGGTGCGGCCGGGCCAGCGCGCACAGGTCGGCGCGCCCCGCGAGGACGAGCGAATTGACGTCGTCCCACGACGAAATGGCACCGACAGCGATCACCGGAATTCCCACCACGTTGCGGATGCGATCAGCGAACGGCGTCTGGTACGAGCGTCCGAACGCGGGCTGTTCGTCGGCCACCACCTGCCCCGTGGAGACGTCGACGGCATCGGCCCCGTGCGCGGCGAAGGCCCGCGCGATCTCCACCGCGTCCTCGGCCGTGGTCCCGCCGTCGGCCCAGTCGGTCGCGGAGATCCGTACGGTCATCGGCCGCCCCTCCGGCCAGACGGCACGCACCGCGTCGAAGACCTCCAGCGGGAACCGCAGCCGCCCTTCGAGGTCGCCGCCGTAGGCGTCCGTGCGGTGGTTGGTGAGCGGCGAGAGGAAGCCGGAGAGCAGATAGCCGTGCGCACAGTGCAGTTCGAGCAGGTCGAAGCCGGCGCGCGCGGCCCGCTCGGCGGCGCGTACGAAGTCCTCCCGTACGCCGGCCAGTTCCTCGGGCCTGAGCGCGTGCGGTATCTGGTTGACGCCCGTGCGGTACGGGAGCGCGGAGGCGGCCACCACCGGCCAGTTGCCCTCCGGGAGCGGCAGGTCGATGCCCTCCCACATCAGCCTCGTGGAGCCCTTGCGGCCCGAGTGGCCGAGCTGCACGCCGATCGCGGTGCCGGGCGCGCCGGTGTGGACGAAGTCGGTGACCCGGCGCCAGGCGGCCTCGTGCTCCGGCGCGTACAACCCCGTACAGGCCGGCGTAATGCGGCCCTGGCGGCTGACGCAGACCATCTCCGTCATCACCAGGCCCGCGCCGCCGAGCGCCCGTGCGCCGAGGTGGACGAGGTGGAAGTCGCCCGGCGTGCCGTCGCCGTCGGCGCTGTACATGTCCATCGGGGAGACGACGACGCGGTTGCGCAGGGTGAGGTCGCGGAGCCGGAAGGGCGTGAACATCGGCGGCGTGCCGGGCGCCACCCCGGCCTCCTGCTCGACCGCGGCGACGAACCCGGGGTCGCGCAGCCGGAGGTTGTCGTGGGTGACCCGGCGGCTGCGGGTGAGCAGGTTGAAGGCGAAGCGGCGGGGCGGCTGGTCGATGTACTGCCCGAGATTCTCGAACCACTCCAGGCTGGCGCGGGCCGCGCGCTGGGTGGACTCGACGACGGGCCGGCGCTCGGCCTCGTAAGCAGCGAGCGCGTCGGGCAGCGCGACGTGCTCCTGGAGGCAGGCGGCGAGCGCGAGGGCGTCCTCGACGGCGAGCTTGGTGCCGGAACCGATGGAGAAGTGGGCGGTGTGCGCCGCGTCGCCGAGCAGCACGACGTTGCCGTGCGACCAGCGGGCGTTGGTGACCGTACGGAAGGCCGTCCAGGTGGAGTTGTTCGAGACCAGCGGCCGGCCGGCCAGCGAGGCCGCGAAGACCTTGGCGCACTGCTCGACGGACTCCTCGACGGGACAGGCGTCCCACCCGGCCCGCCGCCAGACGTCCTCGTGCGCCTCGACGATGACGGTGCTGGCCCCGTCCCCCGGAAGGGCCCCGCCCCCCGGAGAGGCGGCGGCGTCGAGGCGGCCGTCGCCGAGGGGCGGGCGGGAGTACGGGTAGCCGTGCAGCTGCACGACCCCGTGCTCGGTCTCCGCGATCTCGAAGCGGAAGGCGTCGAAGGCGAGGTCGGCGGAGAGCCAGATGTAGCGGCAACGGTGGGTGGTGAGCCGCGGGCGGAAGACGTCGGCGTGCGCGCCGCGGGTGGCGCTGTGCACGCCGTCGGCCGCGATCACCAGGTCGTGGTCACGGGCAAGATCGGCCGCGGGCGGCGCCTCCGTACGGAAACGCAGCCATACGCCGAGCTCACGGCAGCGGTCGTGCAGCAGCTGGAGGAGACGGCGGCGCCCGACGGCGGCGAAGCCGTGACCGCCGGAGGTGAGGGTGTGCCCGCGGTGCACGATGTCGATGTCGTCCCAGCGCACGTACTCGCGGCGCAGCGCTTCGTGGACCACCGGGTCGGCCTGTTCGATGCCACCGAGGGTCTCGTCGGAGAGGACCACACCGAAACCGAACGTGTCATCGGGCGCGTTGCGCTCCCAGACCGTGACCTCGCGGGCCGGGTCCAGCCGCTTGAGCAGCACCGCCGCGTACAGACCGCCGGGACCGCCACCGACGACCGCGATCCGGCCGCCGGACAGCGCCCCTCCCCTGAGACTCGTTTTCCCTGCCACTTCGGGCTGCGGGCTCATTTTCCCTGCCACTTCGGGCTGCGCTTGGTGGTGAACGCGGCATGGAACTCGGCGTAGTCGGCGCTGTTCATCAGCAGCGCCTGGGTCGCCGCGTCCATCTCGACGGCCGCCGCCAGCGGCATGTCCAGCTCGGCGGTGAGCAGCGCCTTGGTCTGGGCGTACGCGAGCGCGGGCCCGGCCGCGAGCCGGCGCGCCAGCGCGGTGGCGGCCTCGTGGGCCTTGCCCTCCTCGGCCAGCTCACTGAGCAGCCCGATCCGCTCCGCCTCGGGGGCGCGTACGGCCTCGCCCAGCATCAGCAGCCGGGTGGCGTGCCCGAGGCCGACGACGCGGGGCAGCAGGTACGCCGCACCCATGTCGCCGCCGGACAGGCCGACCTTGGTGAACAGGAAGGCGAAGCGCGCCGACGGGTCGGCGACGCGGAAGTCGGCGGCGAGCGCGAGGACGGCGCCCGCGCCGGCGGCCACGCCGTGCACGGCCGCGATCACCGGGAACGGGCACTCCCGCAACGCGCGTACGACCTGACCGGTCATGCGGTTGAAGTCGAGCAGCTGTCCGGTGTCCATCTCCAGGGTGGCGCCGATGATCTCGTCGACGTCGCCGCCGGAGCAGAAGCCGCGCCCCTCGCCGCCGAGGACGAGGGCGCGTACGGCGCGTTCGCGGGAGAGCTCGGCGAGGAGGTCGCGGAGGTCGGCGTAGGCGCCGAAGGTGAGGGAGTTCAGGGTGTCGGGGCGCGCGAGGGTGACGGTGACGACGCCGTCCTCCCTGGTCACGCGGAGGTGTTCCCATGCGTCGGTGGCGTGCGCGGAACCGGTGAACGGGCTCATGGGCGTCGGGCCCCCTAAGGCCGGAGGGCTGGTGCCTGCCTCGCGAAGCTATCACGGTGCTGTGACTGTCGTCACGAGTACGCGATAGAACTCGGCTCCCGCCGCCCGGCATCGCCACGGTCGGTGACGAGCCGTTTGCGGCGGAGATTCGTACCGTTATAGGAGGACATCAAGCTCTCTGTGAACGGACCACAGCCCTTGCCGGAGCCAGCTGCCCCGTCGTCCTGGCGGATCACGCTGCCGCACACCACAGCCGCGGTGCCGATCGCGCGTGCCCTGATCCGCAAGGCCTTCGCCGACATGCACGTGCCGGCGGACAGCGACACGGCCGAGCTGCTCACCGCCGAGCTGGTCGCCAACGCGGTCGAGCACACCGCTGGCGACAAGCCGATCGAGCTGGTCATCGAGGTACTGCCGAGCGGCCACCAGCACGTCGAGGTACACGACAACGACCCCGCACCGGTCGAAGGGCTGGGCGATGACGCCTTCCCGGAGGCGGACCCGCTGGACGAGGGCGGCCGGGGCCTGCTGCTGATCCGCACCCTCAGCGTGGACTCCGGCTACCGGCCGACCGAGCAGGGGAAGGTGGTGTGGTTCCGACTGCCGGCGGGGCCGGTGGGGTGAGGGTCGGGGTGCGGTGGGGAGGGGTGGGACGGGACGGGGGCTGCGGTGGGGGGTGCGGTGGGAGTTGTCCACAGGGGGTGAGGCGGGGCGGGCGGGGGCGGTACGGTCTGGGGAGTGCGGTGGAGGTGGGGGAGGGGCCTTACCGCTGGTGGTTGGGGAGGGAGGGGCCCATGCCAGGGAAGTTCACCCCTTCGGCGTCACTCCGCCCACGGATTCCCCCGCCCCCAACCGCGAATGCCGGCGCCCGTACACCGCGTACACCACCGCGCCGACGGCCAGGAACACGGCGAACTGCAGCCACGTCGCCGGGCCCGTGCCGTAGATCAGGTACACGCAGAACGCGATGCCCAGCAGCGGGCTGACCGGGAAGAACGGCACCCGGAAGCGGCGCGGCAGCGTGGGCCGGGTGCGGCGCAGCACCATCACGCAGACGTTGACCACCGCCATGACCGCGAGCGTCCCGATGGTGGTCAGATTCATGACCACGTCCAGCGGCACCACCGCGGCCGGGACGGCGAAGACGACGGCGACGATCCAGGTGCCCCGGACCGGCGTAGCGGTCTTCGGTGAGATCCGCTCGAACACCCGCGGGATCAGCCCGTCCCGCGACATCGACATCAGGATGCGGGTCTGGCCGTACATCACCGCGAGGACGACGGACGCGATGGCGACCACCGCACCAAAGGCGATGATCCCGCCGCCCAGCGCGGATCCGGTGACCCGGTCGACGATCAGGGAGAGCGCGGCGGGCTTGTCGGCGACGGCGTCGGCCGAGAGCGCGCCGACCGCGCCGAGGGCGACCAGGCAGTACAGCACGGTGACCACGCCGATGCAGATCAGGATCGCGGCAGGGACGTTCCGCCGCGGGTTCTTGACCTCCTCGCCCGCCGTGGTGACCGCGTCGAAGCCGATGTACGAGAAGAACGCGACCGAGGCGCCGGAGGTGACGCCGGCGACGCCCTGCGCGGCGAACGGCGAGAGGTTGCCGCTCCTGAAGGCCGTGCAGGCGATCGCGCAGAACAGGATCAGCACGCCGATCTTCAGGACGGCCATCGCGGCGGTGGCGCGGGCGCTCTCCCGGATGCCCCGCACGAGGAGCGTGGCGGCCAGCAGCATGACGACGACGGCGGGGACGTTGACGATGCCGCCGTCCCCGGGCGGCGCGGACAGCGCGGTGGGCAGCTGCCACCCGACCAGGCTGTCCAGCAGCTCGTTCAGGTACTGGCCCCAGCCCACCGAGACCGCCGAGACCGACACGCCGTACTCCAGCAGCAGGCACCAGCCGACGAGGAAGGCGGTGCGCTCGCCGAGCGTGGCGTACGCGTAGGAGTACGAGCTGCCGGAGACCGGGATCGCGCCGCCCAGCTCGGCGAAGGAGAACGCCGTGAAGACGCAGGTGAGCGCGGCGAGCACGAAGGAGACGACGACGGCGGGGCCGGCCTCGGCGACGGTGTCGGACAGGCCGACGAAGATGCCCGTGCCGACGATCGCGCCGACGCCGAAGCACACCAGCTGGAAGAGGCCCATCGTGCGCTTGAGGCCATGGCCTTCGAGGTCCGTACCGGATTCGGCGACGAGCAGGTCGGGGGACTTGATGCGCAGTCCGGACGCGGACATGGGTGGTTCTCTTCCTGGTGGTGCGAGGTGCCCGGTGCGGGTGGGCGGGCACGGAGAAGGGGACGGGCCGATGGGCCCGTCCCCCTGAGTTCGATTTCCGATGGTAACCGAATTGTTGCATGATCGCCCATAAGGGCGTATTTGTATGCGCCGCCGAGCAGCGAGCGGCACAGCCGGCGCCCCGGCGAAGGAAGCGGCGGCGAGGCGTTGGCGCAGGTCAGCGACCCAGCGTGGCCACCATGACCGCCTTGATCGTGTGCATACGGTTCTCCGCCTCGTCGAAGACGACGGAGTGCTCCGACTCGAACACCTCGTCCGTGACCTCCAGCGACTCCAGGCCGTGCCGGGCGTAGATCTCCCGCCCCACGGCCGTCCCCAGGTCGTGGAAGGCCGGCAGGCAGTGCAGGAACTTCACGTCGTCCTTGCCCGTGGCCCGCAGTACGTCCATCGTCACCGCGTACGGGCTGAGCAGCGCGATCCGCTCGTCCCAGACCTCCTTCGGCTCGCCCATCGACACCCAGATGTCGGTGGCGACGAAGTCCGCGCCGCGTACGCCCTCGGCGACGTCCTCGGTGAGGGTCACCCGGGCGCCGCTCCGCTCCGCCAGCTTCCGGGCGCTCGCGATCACCGACGCCTCGGGCCACAGCTTCTTCGGCGCGACGATACGGACGTCCATGCCGAGGAGGGCGCCGGTGACCAGGTAGGAGTTGCCCATGTTGTACCGGGCGTCGCCCAGGTACGCGAAGGCCAGGTCGGCCGGCTCGCGGCCGGGGCTGTGCTCGATCATGGTGAGCACGTCGGCGAGCATCTGGGTGGGGTGCCACTCGTCGGTGAGGCCGTTGTAGACGGGCACGCCTGCGTGGGCCGCCAGCTCCTCGACGTTCGTCTGCGCGCTGCCTCGGTACTCGATCGCGTCGAACATCCGGCCGAGCACGCGGGCGGTGTCCTTCACCGACTCCTTGTGCCCGATCTGCGAGCCCGACGGGTCCAGGTACGTGGTGTGGGCGCCCTGGTCGGCGGCCGCCACCTCGAAAGAGCAGCGGGTGCGGGTGGAGGTCTTCTCGAAGATCAGGGCGATGTTGCGGCCCTTCAGGTGCTGCTCCTCGGCGCCCGCGCGTTTGGCGGCCTTCAGCTCCGCGGCAAGGCCGATCAGGTGGCGGAACTCCTCGGCGCTGAAGTCCAGCTCCTTGAGGAAGTGGCGGCCCGTGAGGTCAATCGCCATGGCAGGCTCCTAGGTCGCGGCGTACGGGGACGGTCGAATCGAATATTGGAAGTATATACGACTGACCGCATTCCTATGCGAAGGGGTGCCTCCGGGACGGAAGCGAGGGGCCGCGACAGGCATCAGGGGTGGCTCCGGAGCCCGCGACAGGCAAGTACCGGCGCCGCTTCGGCCCTCCCCCGCCCCTAGCCGAGCCCGTCCCGCTGGACCGGGCAGCTCATGCAGCGCGGGCCCCCGCGGCCCCTCCCCAGCTCGCTGCCCGGGATGGTGATCACCTCGATGCCGCGCTTCCGCAGGAACGTGTTGGTCGTGACGTTCCGCTCGTACGCCACCACCACGCCCGGCTCCACCGCCAGCACATTGCAGCCGTCGTCCCACTGCTCGCGCTCCGCCGCGTGCACGTCCTGGGTCGCGGTCAGCACCCGCACCCCGTCCAGCCCGAGCGCCGCCGCGATCGCCCGGTGCATGTGCTCCGGCGGATGGTCGGTGACCTTCAGCTCCTGCTCGTTCGCGCCGGGCTCGATGGTGTACGAGCGGAGCATCCCCAGCCCCGCGTACTGCGTGAACGTATCGCCGTCCACCATCGTCATCACCGTGTCCAGGTGCATGAACGCCCGCCGCTTGGGCATGTCCAGCGCCACGATCGTCTGCGCCGAACCGGCCGCGAACAGCCCGCGGGCCAGCATCTCCACCGCCTGCGGCGTCGTCCGCTCGCTCATCCCGATCAGCACCGCACCGTTGCCGATCACCAGCACGTCGCCGCCCTCGATGGTCGACGGGTACGCCGCCTGGCCCTCGGACCACACGTGGAAACGTTCGTGCGTGAACAGCGGGTGGTGCCGGTAGATCGCCTCGTAGTGGACCGTCTCGCGCTGGCGCGCCGGCCACCGCATCGCGTTCACCGACACCCCGTCGTACACCCAGGCGGAGGTGTCCCGCGTGAAGAGATGGTTCGGCAGCGGCGGCAGCAGGAAGTCGTCCAGGTCCATCACATGGAAGCGGACCGAGGTCGGCTCGGGATTGTGCTCCAGGAACTCCCGCTTCGTCATCCCGCCGATCAGCGCCTCCACCAGCTCCGCCAGCGGCAGCTCGGCGAACGCCGCCCGAATGTGGTCGGTGGCCAGCGGCCCGTACTCCTTCTCGTCGAAGACCCGGTCCAGAACCAGCTCGCGCGCCTCGGGGACCCGCAGGCTCTCCGCCAGCAGCTCCCCGAACAGATGCACCTCGACGCCGCGATCGCGCAGGATGTCGGCGAAGGCGTCGTGCTCGGCCCGCGCGCGCCGGACCCACAGCACGTCATCGAAGAGCAACGCGTCCTTGTTGGACGGGGTGAGCCGCTTCAGCTCCAGGTCGGGACGGTGCAGGATGACCCGGCGGAGACGACCGACCTCTGAGTCGACATGGAATCCCATCCCTCCATCCTGGCCGGATTCGACGATGATCACTCGATATCCGCCCACCCGGTGCGGCGCGAACACCGGGCCGGCGCGGCGCGGGGCCCGGCGGGGACGGCGATCCTGAGGGGCAGGGAGCCGGGCGACGGCCCCCCGCCCCTCATCAGGTCCGGTCAGGCGTGGCGCCTTATCCCAACTGGCTCTGCACCTGCGAGGAAATGATCTCCAGGTGGTCGAGGTCGTCGAGGTCCAGCATCTGGAGGTAGACACGGGAGGCGCCCGCCTCCGCGTACCGGCCGATCTTGTCGACCACCTCGGCCGGCGAACCGGCCAGACCGTTGGCCTTCAGCTCCTCGACCTCCCGCCCGATCACCGCGGCCCGGCGGGCCACCTCGGCGTCGTCCTTGCCCACGCAGGCGACCAGCGCGTTGGAGTACACCAGGTCGTCGCCCTTACGGCCGATCTCCTCGGCGGCCGCCCGCACCCGGCCGAACTGCCGCCGAGTGTCCTCCAGCGAGGCGAACGGGATGTTGAACTCGTCGGCGTACCGCGCGGCCAGCCGCGGCGTACGCGTCGCGCCGTGCCCGCCGATCAGCACCGGCACCTTGGTCTGCGCGGGCTTCGGCAGCGCCGGGGACTTCTCCAGCTGGTAGTACGTCCCGTCGTACGAGAACTCCTCGCCGACCGGCGTGCCCCACAGCCCGGTGACGATCGCCAGCTGCTCCTCCAGCCGCCCGAACTTCTCCTTGGGGAACGGGATGCCGTACGCCTTGTGCTCCTCCTCGAACCAGCCCGCGCCCAGCCCCAGCTCGACCCGGCCGCCGGACATCTGGTCGACCTGCGCGACCTGGATCGCGAGCACGCCCGGCAGCCGGAACGTACCGGCGGTCATCAGCGTGCCGAGGCGGATGCGCTTGGTCTCACGGGCGAGCCCGGCGAGGGTGATCCAGGCGTCGGTGGGGCCGGGCAGCCCGTCCACCGTGCCCATCCGCAGGTAGTGATCGGACCGGAAGAACGCGTCAAAGCCGAGGTCCTCGGTGGCCTTGGCGACGGTGAGCAGGGTGTCGTAGCCGGCGCCCTGCTGGGGCTCGGTGAAAATTCGCAGATCCATGGCCCCATCTTCCCCCTCCCCCACCTCCGAGCGCGGCCCCCACCCGGTAGGACGCGCCGGGTCGACATCGCGGACGAGAGCGACGCCGCGGACGGAGTCGGGGCGCGGACAGGAGCTGGTCGAGGTCGCGGGAAGAAACAGGCCGCGAGCTCTGGAGCGTGCACAGGTCGCGGGGCCGGAGTGGTGGTCAGGAGTCGAGGGGAGGTCAGGAGCCGGGGTGAGGCCAGGAGTCAGGCCGGGTCGTGGTCGTGCAAGCGGTCCCGGACGAGGAGTTGTTTGAGGATCGCGGCGGCGCGGTCGCGGGACTCGTCGGCCGCGTCCATCGCTTCCACACAGGTCCAGTAGAGCCCGTCCTCCTCCGCCGCGCAGACCACGCCCACCAGTGCCTCGCACACTTCGGCCAGCAGTCCGCACAGGTCCGTCAACGCGACCTTGCTGTCCTGTACTTCGGACAGCTGAGCCGCTCTGGGGCCGTAGGTTCTCGGTACCGGGCACAGCACTGCTGCACCCGACCGGCCTCCTGCCTCGCCCAGCCTTCGTGCCTTGACCCGCACCTCGAACGGTCCCGATATCGCCAGGAGGCTGCCCACGGCCTCCGCCAAGGCCTGCGCCTGCCACGCCTCTATGACGATGTCCTGGACCGTCCGTGCCTGGGCCAGACCGTGCCGACTGGCCGCGATGATTCGCACCGCATCCATGCACGACCCCTTCCCTTGCCCCTCGTCCACTGTCTTGCGCACACCTTCCACTACCCAGAGTGAACTGGAACCGCCAAAAGCGCTAGAGTAATTCGCAAATCTGTGGACAACTAAGGCGAGTTTGCGAGGATCATCACTCCGGAGAGTGACGGTCGGGGCGATTCGCGGGGAATCGTTCCTCATTGCGCTCGATCTTCGCGGCCAGTGCCGCCGCCGCGTCGATGCCCAGTACGCCGCAGAACTGGAGCAGGTACGCCAGCACATCGGCCACTTCGTCCTCGACGCGCGCCGCGGACCGCGGATCGGTCATGATCTTGGCGGACTGTTCGGGAGTCAGCCACTGGAAAATCTCGACCAGTTCGGATGCCTCGACGCTGAGTGCCGCGGCGAGGTTCTTGGGGGTGTGGTACTGCTGCCAGTCGCGGGCCGCCGCGAAGTCGGCCAGGCGGCGCTGCAGGGTAAGAAGATCTTCACTCATGCCCCCAGGTGTAGCACTCTGATCCCCGGCAGCCGCTCGGCGGCCGGGGCGTCCGTCACCGTGCCCAGCAGGCGGATGTGTCCGCGCGCCGCCATCCGTACGGCCAGCTCGAACAGTGCGGCCGACTGCCGCCGGTCCAGGCACCGGTCCAGGCCGTCCGCCACCACGGTCAGCACCTGACGGGCCGGCAGCACCTCGGCCACCGGATCGACGGCCAGTACTCCGGGGCCGGTCAGCAGGACCAGCGCCAGCGCGAGGTAGCGGAGTTCGCCGTCGCCCAGCCAGTCCACGGGCAGCGCGCCGAGCGCCCCGCCGCGCTCCAGCACGGCCCGAGCCGCCGCCCCGTCGCCCCCGCCCCCGCCCCGGCCTCCTGCCCGCACGCCCGCTGCCGCCCGTACGTCCTTCACCTGGGGCGAGCAGCCGGCGCGTACCGCCTCTACCAGCAGGGCGTGGCGGGTGGCGCATTCGTGGCCGGTGCGTTCCAGTACGGCGGCGAGGTTGCCGCAGTCGGGGCGGAGCCGGGCGGCCTCGGGCCGCTGGTGCGCGGCCGCCGGGGCCCGCGCGAAGGCGCGTACGGCCTCGGGGCGCGGGTCGCAGGGGAAGGACGAGCGGAGCGCGATCAGTATCTGCTCGGCGGCCGCCAGCACGAGGCGCTGGCCCGCCGTCGTCCCGGCGACGCGCAAGGGCAGCAGAGCGGTGCCCAGCCGGTCGTCGGGGAGCGGCGCGCGGGTGACCGGTGCGGGCCCGGCGGTGTGCCATGCGGCCTGTACGGTGCGGCGGCCGGGGTCGGTGAGGGCTGTGGTGAACAGTGTCCGGCCGCCGCCGGTGAGCCGTTCGCCGGCGATGCGCAGGTCGGGTTCGGTCTGTACGGCGACGTCGAGGCGTACCGGGCCTGCCGGGCCGTCGACCGTGCAGCCGATGCGGAAGCCGCGCCGGCCCTGTTCGTCCGGTGCGGCGCGGTCCGGTGCGCAGGCGGCGGCGCCGCCCGGTACGGCGGCCAGTGCGCGTTCCAGCGGGTCGCCGGCGCCCAGCCGGACGAGCAGCCCGTACGCCTGGAGCGCGCTCGACTTGCCGCTGCCGCTGGGGCCCGCGAAGAGGGTGAGCGGGCCGAGCGGGTAGGTCGCGCCGCGGTGCGACTTGAAGGCGGAGAGGCGCAGTTCGGTGATGAGGGGGCGGGTGGGCGGCGCGGTGGGCCCCGCGTCCTGCGCGGTGGCCACCACATCCGGCGGGGTGACCGCTGTGCGGGCGGTGGCCGGTCCGGCGGGGCCGTGCGGGTGGGGGCTCACCGCGACGGCCGGGCCCGGGTCCGCCGTGCGGATCGTCGTGTCCTCGTCGGTGCCGTCTGTGCCGTCGCTGCGGCTCCAGGGGTCCATGCCAGGCACGCTAGAGAGGCCGGGATGCGGAGAACCGTTACGCCGGAAAGCCCTTCCTACGAATGGGGGACCCCCGCACGGCGCCCGCGCTGCGCTTACGGGGGCTGCGCCCGGCGCGGGCCGCCTGGGGCGCGCGGACGGCTCGCCCACGGCTCCCGCGCTCGACAACACGTTCCGGTCTCGCGCATACGGCCCGGCACGCGGCAGTACGGCTCGATTTCACCGCCCGGCCCCGAATGTTCTGCCCTGCCCCTCAGGCCCGTGGCCCCGCCCCTCGCCCCTCACTGATGCGGCACAGACCCCGCGCGGGGTTCGTCGACCTCGGTGCCGACCGGGGCGAGGAGGAAGACGTTGGTGTCGACGCGGTGCATGCCGCTGCCGATGCCGAAGACGACGCCGCTGGAGAAGTCGAGGATGCGCTTGGCGACGTCGGCGTCGGCGCTGCTCAGGTCGAGGAGCACGGGGACCTGGGCCATGAGGTGTTCGGCGACCTCACGGGCGTCGGCGAAGGTCTGGACGCGGATGACGATGAAGCGCCGGGAGGCCTCGCCCGGCTCGTCGTCCGGGAGAGCCCGGTGGTCGGGCCACGAAGGCCACTCGCGGCCACCTCGCAGCGGGACGACCTCGGCGAGGCCCTCCCACTGTTCATCGGTGGCGTCGGGGCGGGTCACCGGATCACCTCGCTCGCAAGGGCGCTGGGCATCTGCGATATCTGCATCGAGCAATTCTAGGGATATACATACAAACCTGACCGCGCGTGACACGCGTTCGGCGTCATCCGCTGCCCCCATCCTGCACCATGACGCCTGGCCAGCGCATACTCTGCGACATTTGTCCGAGCTGCAGGCAGCGCTCGGACCACTGGAAAGGAACCACCCTGAACACCCCCCTCGCGGAGGCCCTCTCCGCGGCACTGCTCGTCGTCGTGCTCGTGTGCGCGGTGGTACGGCCGTTCGGGCTGCCGGAGGCGGCCGTCGCGGTACCGGCCGCCGCTGTCGTCATCGCGGCCGGGGCGATCCCCCTGGCGCACGTGCGGGAGGAGGCGGCGCGGCTCGGCCCGGTGATCGGCTTCCTGGCGGCGGTGCTGGTGCTGGCCCGGCTCTGCGCCGACGAAGGGCTCTTCGAGGCGTGCGGCGCCTGGATGGCCCGCGCGGCCGCCGGCCGGCCCCGGCGGCTGCTGGCCGCGGTCTTCGTGCTCGCCTCGGCGATCACCGCCGTACTGAGCCTGGACGCCACGGTCGTGCTGCTCACGCCGGTGGTCTTCGCGACCGCGGCCCGGCTGGGCGCCCGCGCGCGGCCGCACGTCTACGCCTGCGCGCACCTGTCGAACACCGCGTCGCTGCTGTTGCCGGTCTCCAACCTGACCAACCTGCTCGCGTTCACCGCGAGCGGGCTGAGCTTCACGCGGTTCGCCGCGCTCATGGTGCTGCCGTGGCTGGTCGCCATCGGTACCGAGTACGTGGTGTTCCGGCGCTGCTTCGCCGCCGATCTCGATGCGGAGACGCCTGCGGGGACGCCTGCGGAGAGCGCGGCGGAGGCGCCGGATGTGCCGATGTTCGCGCTGGTCACCGTGGTCTGCACGCTGGCGGGCTTCGTCGTCGCCTCCGCGTTCGGCATCGAGCCGGTGTGGGCGGCGACGGCCGGCGCGCTGGTGCTCGCGGCACGTACACTCACCCGCCGCCGGACGACCGTACGTGCCCTGCTGGGTTCGCTGTCGCTACCGTTCCTGGCCTTCGTGTTGGCGCTGGGTGTCGTGGTGCGCGCGGTGGTCGACAACGGGCTCGCCGACGCGCTCGGCCGACTGGTGCCGGACGGTTCGTCGCTGCCGGCGCTGCTCGGCGCCGCGGCGCTTGCGGCCGTGCTGGCGAACGTGATCAACAATCTGCCGGCCGTCCTCGTGCTCGTTCCGCTGGCCGCGCCGGCCGGTTCCGGCGCGGTGCTCGCGGTGCTGCTCGGGGTCAACATCGGTCCGAATCTCACCTACGCGGGCTCCCTGGCCACGCTGCTGTGGCGGCGCATCCTGCACGCGCACGACACCGACGTCGCACTCAAGGACTTCACCCGCCTCGGTCTGATCACGGTCCCCGCCACGCTGTCCCTGGCCGTGGTGGCGCTGTGGGGCTCCTTGCAGCTCCTCGGCGGCTGAACCGGCCGGCATCCCGGGGGCACGTCGGCCGCTCCGGGCTCGCGAAAGGGGCGCGTCACCGGGCTCGCCCCGTACGTAACAAGATCACCGCCCCGTGCGCCCCGGGCGACCACCGCGCGGAGGTCCCGTGCCCCGCATGTGCCGGTGTCGGACAGGGTATGGACAGGCCGTTGTCATGAACGCTTAATGTGACTCGCCATCAGCGCGCCGGTGAGCACTCCGCCGGTCGCTGCCCTGCCGTCCGAGGAGTCCGATGAGATCGAGACCGCGCCTCGTCACCAGCGTCATAGCCACGGCGGCGGCCGCTCTGGTCGCCGCCGTTCTGCCCGCCACCGCCACCGCGCAACCCTCCCCCGACCGCGCGGAAGCAATCCGCAGCGCCGACTCCGCCCTCGCGGCCAACGCCGCCGACCTCGCCGTCACCGCCGCCCAGGGAACCTCCGTACGCGACGTCGTCATCGACCCCGACGGCAGCCGGCACGTCCGCTACGACCGGACCTTCGGCGGACTGCCCGTCCTCGGCGGCGACCTGGTCGTCCACCTCTCCCCCGACGGTGCCTACCGCGGCACCTCCCGTGCCACCCGCAGCGACCTCTCCGTGCCCAGCGTCAAGCCCGTGATCAGCGCGGAGAAGGCCGCGGGCCTGGGCACCGCCGCGCTGCGCGCCGCGCGCACCGGCACGGTGCTGAGCAAGGTCACCGCCAAGCCGCTGCTGGTCATCGACGCACTGCACGGCGCACCCCGGCTCGCCTGGCGCACCACGGCGGCCGGACAGGACTCGAAGGGCAACCCCGAAGCACACGTCGTGCTCTCCGACGCCCGCACCGGCAAGGCGATCGACTCCTGGGACCGGCTGGAGAGCGTGACCGGGGACGGCAAGTCGCTGTACGGCGGGACCGTGCCGCTGAACACCAGCAAGGCCGGCGAAACGTATCAGCTCAAGGACGCCACCCGCGGCGGCACCTACACCGGTGACGCGCAGAACAAGACCGACTCCTGCATCCTCGGCATCTGCTGGGGCCGCGCGCCGGCCGTCCTCTTCACCGACTCCGACAACCACTGGGGCAGCGGCACCAACGCGGACCGCTCCTCGGCCGCGGTCGACGCCCAGTACGGCACGGACACCACCTGGGACTACTACAAGAACGTGCACGGGCGGAACGGCATCGCCGGGGACGGCAAGGGTTCCTACAACCGCGTGCACTACGGGAACGGCTACAACAACGCCTTCTGGGACGACAACTGCTTCTGCATGACCTACGGGGACGGCGACGGCAAGGTCTTCGGGCCGCTGGTGGCACTGGACGTGGCCGGGCACGAGATGTCCCACGGCGTCACCTCCGCGACCGCCAACCTCACGTACAGCGGTGAGTCCGGCGGCCTGAACGAGGCGACGTCCGACATCTTCGGCACGCTGGTGGAGTTCTACGCCGAGAACGCGAGCGACCCCGGGGACTACCTCATCGGCGAGAAGATCGTCCGGCCGGAGTTCGGACAGGCGGCGCTGCGCTACATGGACAAGCCGTCCAAGGACACCAAGTCGGCGGACTGCTGGAGTTCGTCGGTGAAGAACCTGGACGTGCACTATTCGTCCGGGGTCGCCAACCACTTCGCGTACCTGCTCGCCGAGGGCAGCGGGGAGAAGGAGATCGGCGGGGTGAAACACTCCTCGCCCACCTGCAACGGGACCACGGTGCAGGGCATCGGCAAGGACAAGCTCGGCAAGATCTGGTACCGGGCCCTGACGGTCTACATGACCTCCGGCACCAACTACGCCGCGGCGCGCACCGCGACGCTCGACGCCGCGAAGGACCTCTACGGCGCGGACAGCGCCGAGCAGAAGGCGGTCGCCGCGGCCTGGTCCGCGGTCGCCGTCGGCTGATCCCCGCGGGTTCCCCGCACCCCGTACCGGCCGGCGGCCGTTCCCCGTCCGGCCGGTACGGTTGCCGACCATGGCCGAGAGCACGCTGTGGACCCTGTCGATCGCCGCCGTCACCGGCGGTACCGCCGTACTGGCCAGCTGGGTCACCAGCCGCGGCAGCACCCGGGCGGCGCGCATTCAGGCCGAGACCGCGGCCGACTCCCAGCGCCGCGAGCGGCTCCGCGACAGCCGCCGTACCGCCTACCTCGACCTGATCGAACAGACGCACAAGATGGGCGAGTTGTTCTGGGAGGTCTCGGACGTGCTGCGGCAGCCGTACGGGGAGGCGAGCGCGGCGGCGCTGCAGCCGCTCAGTGAGCGCCAGACGGCGGAGTACGGCCGCCTCCGGCGGTGCGTGCGGATCGTGGAGCTGGAGGGGCCGCCGCCCGCCGCCGACGTCGCGCTCGTCGTCCAGAAGTCGACGGGCGACTTCCACGCCGCGATCCGGCAGGCGCTGCGCGATGGCGCGGGAGAGGAAGGCTGGGCCGCCGCCGGGGAGCGGTTCGACGCCGCGTACTCGCCCTTCTGGCGGGCGCTGGAGACCTTCGTGGAGACGGCGCGCGACGCGCATCAGGGCCGGTGACCCCGTGGCGGGCCGCCGTCAGCGGCGGTGCACCTGGGAGGGCAGCTTGCCGTACCGGGACCGGTAGGCGGCGGCGAACCGGCCCAGGTGCGTGAAGCCCCAGCGGCCCGCGACCTCGGTGACCGAGACGGCCGGGCCGAGGCGCACCAGGTCGTGGTGGGCGCGCTCCAGCCGCAGCCGCCGCAGGTAGCCCATCGGCGTGCTCTCCAGGTGCTGCTTGAAGCCGGCCTGGAGGGAGCGCGGGGCGACCCCGGCGATGCGGGCGAGTTCCAACACCGTGAACGGGTGGGCCGGGTCGGCCTGCATGGCGTCGACGGCCCGCTTGACGGGGCGCGGGCAGGTGCGGGGCGCCGGGTCGGCCAGCTCGTCCCGGTACTGGTGCGGGGTGGCGTAGAGCATCGTCGTGAGCAGCGAGTCCGCGAGGCCGGTGGCGACCGGCGGGTGGCTCAGCAGGCCGGTGGGCGCGTCCAGTTCGCGGGCGACGACCCGGGCCAGCTCGGTCAGGGTGCGCGCCCGGCCGTCGTGGGGGTCCAGGCCGCCGGGGAAGTGCAGCGGCCGTACCGGGTGTTCGAGGTGCTCCTCCAGGGCGCTCTCCACGGCCTGCCGGTCGAAGCTGAGGGCCAGCACCTCGGCCTCGGCGTCCAGTTCGCCGGTGAGGGCGCCGGTCGGCTCGAAGACCGGGACCCGGCCGCCGGTGGCGGTGGCCCGGAACACCTCGCCCCTGTGCAGTTGCACCACCTGTCCGCTGCGGGGGACGTTGATGTGGTACGCCACGCCGAGGCCCTCGCTCTTGCTGAGCACGTCGGTGCCGTAGGTGGCGGTGGCGAAGGTGACCGGGCCCAGGCGTACCGCGTGCGTGGCGAACGCGAAGTCCGCGGGGTCGGCCAGCGGGTCGAGGACCACCGGGTAGGACAGGGTGTCGGCGATCCAGGCGCGGGCCCGTTCGATGTCGCCGGTGCGGAACGCCGGCAGGCCGCCGGGCGCGGGGCCGCGGCCCGCCGCTGTGGTCCGTGCCGCCGTGCGGCCGGGCTCCCCCGTCATCGACGCCCCCGTTCTCCGGTCGTCCGCGCGCAGTGAGCGAACGACTGCGCTTGGTGTCCACATGCTACGCAAAATGGATATCGGCAGGTGCGTCACGGGCATTGACTGTCTGAATGGAGGCTTTTCCCGCGCCGCGCCTGGCCACGGACGCGGCACACCCGGCCGCCCCGGGACAGTCGCCCGCCGTCCTTGCTCCGCCCGAGCGGGAACGGCTGCTGACCCGTGCGCTGCTGGACCTCGCCTCGTCCGCCGACCGGGAGCCGGCCCGTCATGCCGCGTGTCTGATCGAGTATCTCGGGGTGCTGGGCGGCCGGCCCGCGCCGGAGGCGGTGGCCGTGGTGGCCGGACGGCCACCGGTCGCCGCCGCCTCGGGCCGGCGGGCCGAGGCGCTGCGGGAGCTGGAGGAACGACTGGGCGAGGGCCCGCTGCGCGACTGCCTGGCCGGTGCCGCGGCGGACGAGATACCCCTGGCGGAGACCGGGGCAGCCCGGTGGCCGCGGTTCAGCGTACGGGCGCGGGAGCTGGGCGTGCGCCGGGTGACCGCGCTGCCGCTGTCGGCGGCGGGACCCGAGGACGAGCCGGCCGCGTCCGGTACGGAGACCGCGCTCGGTGCGCTGGTGCTGTACCACGACACGGCCGGCCCGCAGCCGCCGGAGTATGCGGTGCCCGCGCGGGCACTGGCCGAGGCCGCCGCGCTGCACCTGCGGCACCGGAGCGCCCGGGAGCAGGTACGGCAGCTGGAGCACGCGCTGCGCAGCCGGATCGTGATCGAGCAGGCCAAGGGCGTGCTCTCGGAGCGGTTCGGGGTCACGACGGACGGGGCGTTCGGGGAGCTGCGCCGGTACGCGCGTTCGCAGCAGCGCAGCCTCCACGACCTGGCGCGCTCCGTGGTCGACGGGGCGGCGCCCGAGCCGTTCCGCAAGGGCGCCCGTCCGCCGGGGCGTTAGCGGGCCGCGTCCTCCTTCAGCAGGTCGGCGCACTTCTCACCGATCATCATCGTGGTGATGCACGGGTTGACGGTGACCAGGTCCGGCATGACCGAGCCGTCCGCGACGCGCAGTCCCTGGACGCCCTTCACGCGGAGCCGGGCGTCGAGCGGTGCCATGGCGTCGCCGTCGGCGCCCATCTTCACCGTGCAGGCGGGGTGGTAGACGGTGTTGTGGGTCTTGGTGAGGTAGTCCAGCAGCTCGTCGTCGGTTCGGGCGTCCGGGCCCGGGGCCAGTTCGGCGCCCGCCCACCCCGCGAGCGCCGGCTGCGCGGCGATCTCGCGGGCGAGGCGCAGCCCGTACGTCATCACCCGTACGTCGTGCTCGTGGGTGAAGTAGCGGGGGTCCACCTTCGGCTTGTCGCGGAAGTCGCGGGTGCGCAGCCGGACGGTGCCGCGGGAGCGGGCGCGGGTGACGTTGGGGGTGAGGCAGAAGGCGTTCTCGGAGGTGGGGTAGCCGTACCGCGCCGTGTTCAGGTCGAAGGGCACGGAGCCGTAGTGGAACATCAGGTCCGGGCGGTCCAGGCCCGGTTCGGTGTCGGCGAAGATGCCGATCTCCCACCACTGGTCGGAGCTGGCCACCATGGGTTTTTTCGCGTCCCACATGATGACGCCCTCGGGGTGGTCCTGGAGGTTCTCACCGACGCCGGGCGAGTCCACGAGGACGTCCACGCCGGTCTCGCGCAGGTGCGCTGCGGGGCCGATGCCGGAGAGCATCAGCAGCTTGGGGGTGTCGATGGCGCCGCAGGAGACGATGACCTCGCGGCGGGCGCGGACGGTGCGGGTATGGACGAGGTCGGGGTCCAGGTAGGTCGCGCCGGTGCAGCGGCGCGCGTCGTCGATGAGAAGCCGCCTGGCGCGGACGCCGGTGCGGACCTCGAGGTTGGGGCGCTTGCCGAGGATCGGGTGGAGGTAGGCGACCGACGAGGACTGGCGGATGTTGTTCTCGTCGGAGTTGATCTGGAACCAGTTGGCGCCGCGGAGGACGGTCGTGCCGGTGTTGAACGGGGTGGTGGGGATGCCGTGCTGGGCACAGGCCTCCAGCAGCGCCGAACCGCAGGGGTCGGCGCCCTTGATCTGGCGCAGGGTGACGGGGCCCGAGCGGCCGTGGTGGTCGCCGGGCGCGTCGTTGGACTCCAGGCGGCGGTAGAGGGGGAAGGTGTCCTTCGCGCCCCAGCCGGTGCAGCCGGCCGCCTCCCAGTCGTCGAGGTCCTCGGCCGGGGCCCAGAAGGCGATGCAGGAGTTGTGGGAGGAGCAGCCGCCGAGGACCTTGGCCCGGGCGTGGCGCATGAAGCTGTTGCCGTTCTCCTGCGGCTCGACGGGGTAGTCCCAGTCGTAGCCGGATTCGAGCAGGCCCATCCAGCGTTCCAGGCGCAGGACGTCGTCGTCGCCGACGTCGGAGGGGCCGGCCTCCAGGAGGCAGACGGTGACGGCGGGGTCCTCGCTGAGCCGGGCGGCGACGACGTTGCCGGCCGTACCGCCGCCGACGACGACGTAGTCGAACTCTTCGGCTTCACCGGACATGGGTGGGCGTCCTCTCCTTCGTGTCGGTTCCGGGCTGCTGCTGGGCGGCGTGTTCCGCGAGTACGCCCGTGCGGTGGCGCTGGACGAGCCAGTAGTAGGCGAAGCCGCCCAGGGCGACGGCGCCCACGAAGAGGACGGCGCCCCAGCGCAGGTACCAGTGGTGCGGCGGGGTGGCGTTGTAGACGGCCTCGCGGGGCCAGGCGAGGTTGATGATCATGCCGACGCCCCACAGGACGGCGAGGACGTTGACCGGCAGGCCCCAGCGGCCGAGAGAGAAGCGGCCGGGGGCCGGCTGCCAGCGGCCGCCCAGCCGGGCGATCAGCATCGGCGTGGTGACCAGCAGATAGGCGCCGTAGATCATGATGATGCCGATGCTGGTGACGACGGAGAAGATCTGCGGCTGGCGGATGTTGATCAGCAGGACGCCGAGCGAGAGCACGCCGACGATCACGGCGGGCAGCACCGGGGTCTGGAAGCGCGGGCTGACCCGGGCGAGCAGCGAGGCGGCGGGCAGGTTGTTGTCCCGCGACATGGCGAACGCGAGCCGGATGGCGGCGGTGTGCACGGCCAGCGCGCAGACCGTCACGGCGATCAGCACGCACCACAGCATCGCCTTGCCGACGGTGTCGCCGAGGACGTCCAGGACGATGTACTGGAGGCCGTCGGTGGCCAGTCCCTCGCCGTTCAGGCTGCGCGCGCTCATCAGGGCGAGCAGCAGGATCAGTCCGCCGAGGAGGAAGGAGGCGAACAGGGCGCGGAGGATGGCGCAGGGCGCGTTGCGGGAGGGGTCGAGGGACTCCTCGCCGAGCGAGGCCGCGGTGTCGAAGCCGTACATGACGTAGGCGGACGCGAGGGAGGCGGTGAGGAAGGCGCCGAGGTAGCCGAAGCTCTGGCCGTTGCCGGTGTGGTGGGTCTCCAGGACCACGTCCGGTCCGCGTACCACGTGCACGGCGAACAGCACGATCAGGACGACGGTGGCGATCAGCTCGATGAAGACGCCCGCGGTGTTGATGCGTGCCATCAGCTTCACGCCGAAGGCGTTGACCAGCGTGGTGAAGAGGATGAGGGCCCCGGCGAGCAGGACGCCGTTGGTGGCGACGTCGTACCGGCCGCTGCCGTCCCCGACGATCTGGAAGGCACTGGAGATCTGCGGCAGCGTCAGCTGGTAGGCGAGGGCCACAGCGGAGAGGGAGACGATGGAGGCGACGAGCATCATCCAGCCGGCGAGCCAGCCGATGTGCGGGTTGCCGAGCCGTTTCGCCCAGTTGTAGACCGAGCCGGCGACGGGGTGGCGGGCCGCCAGCTCGGCGAAGGACAGCGCGATCATCAGCTGGCCCACGAAGACCATCGGCCAGGACCACCAGTAGGCGGGGCCGCCGTGTCCGAAGCCGAAGTAGAAGAGCTGGAAGGTGCCGGTCAGGATGGAGATGTAGCTGATGCCGGCGGCGAAGGTGTGGAAGTTGCCGAGGGTGCGTTTCAGTTCGGGGCGGTACCCGAATTCGGCGAGGCTCTCGTCGTCCTGAACCGGTGCGGTGTGCGGTGCGGGTGGTGCGTTCCGTGCTGGTCTCTCGTCTCGGGGAGCCGTCAAGGGCGTTCTCCTCAGTCGGATCAGTCGAACCAGTGGAGCGGCTTCGGGGCGGTGTTCCGCCAGACGTGCTTGTGCTCGCGGTACTCGGCGAGACCGCTGGGACCGAGTTCGCGGCCGGTACCGGACTGCTTGAAGCCGCCCCACTCCGCCTGCGGCAGGTACGGGTGGAAGTCGTTGATCCAGACGGTGCCGAGCCGCAGCCGCGCCGCGATCCGGTCGGCGCGCGCGGGGTCGGTGGTCCACACGGCGCCGGCCAACCCGTAGACGGTGTCGTTGGCGAGCCGCACCGCCTCGTCCTCGTCGGTGAAGCGTTCGACGGTGAGGACCGGGCCGAAGGACTCCTCGCGGACCACGGACATGCCGGCGGCGCACTCGTCGAGGACGGTCGGCAGGTAGTAGTGGCCGTCCGCGAGGCCCGGCGCTTCCGGGCGCGCGCCGCCGCAGCGCAGGACGGCGCCCTCGGCGAGCCCGGCGGCGACGTAACGCTCGACCTTGTCCCGGTGGGCGGCGGAGATCAGCGGCCCGGTGCGGGCCTCGGGGTCGAAGGGGCCGCCGAGCCGGATGTCCCGGGCCCGGCGGACCACCTCGTCGACGAAGCGGTCGTGCAGGGGGTCCTCGACCAGCAGCCGGGCGCCCGCCGAGCAGACCTGCCCGGAGTGCAGGAAGATCGCCGTCAAGGCGTGGTCGACGGCGGTCTCGAAGTCGGCGTCGGCGAAGACGATGTTGGGGTTCTTGCCGCCGAGCTCCAGGGCGACGCGCTTGACGGTGGCGGAGGCGGCGGCCATGATCCGCCGCCCGGTGGCCAGGCCGCCGGTGAAGGAGACCAGGTCCACGTCCGGGTGGTCGGTGAGCGGGGCACCCGCCTCCGGGCCCGGGCCGAGGACGAGGTTGGCCACGCCGCCGGGCAGCCCGGACTCCGCGAGCAGCCGCATCAGGTGGATCGCGGTGTGCGGCGTGAGTTCGCTGGGCTTCAGTACGAAGGTGTTGCCGGCGGCGAGGGCCGGGGCGACCTTCCAGGCGGTCTGCAGCAGCGGATAGTTCCACGGGGTGATCAGGGCGCAGACGCCCACCGGCTCGTGGACCACACGGCTCTCGACGGTGGTGCTGCCCGCGTCGACGTCCCGGCCGACGTCCCCCTCCGCTGTGACCAGATCGCCGAAGTAGCGGAAGCAGGCCGCGATGTCGTCGATGTCGATCTCGCTCTCCACCAGGCGCTTCCCGGTGTCCAGCGATTCGGCACGGGCCAGTACGGCCTTGTCGCGCTCCAGGAGGGCGGCGACCCGCAGCAGTTTGGCGCCGCGCTGCGCCGCGGTGGTGTGCGGCCAGGGGCCGGTGTCGAAGGCGCGCCGGGCGGCGGCCACCGCCGCCCGGGCGTCCTCGGCGCCGCCCTCGTCGACCACCGCGACGAGGGCCCCGTCGGCGGGGCAGCGGATCTCGCGGGTGCCGCCGCCGGCCGCCGCCTGCCACCGTCCGTCGATGAACAGTTCAGGCACGCTCGTCCTCCAACTGCTCGGTGACCCACCGGTGGAAGGCGCCGATGTGGTGCTCGCTGGGCACCAGGACGCCGCCGTCCCGGTAGCCGCGCGAGTCCATCGCCGGCTGCGTCCGCTCGCACGCGTCGAAGTCCTGCTGGTTGACCC
This sequence comes from Streptomyces sp. NPDC053560, assembly GCF_044544605.1. NCBI lineage: Bacteria > Bacillati > Actinomycetota > Actinomycetes > Kitasatosporales > Streptomycetaceae > Streptomyces > Streptomyces sp. NPDC053560. The sequence goes on from NZ_JBITXI010000012.1 coordinate 88,309, forward strand.
GGTGGAACAGTTCGACGGAGGTGTCGATGTCGGCGCCGGACTCGACGACCTCGGGGAGGTAGAGCCAGTCGCACTCCACGACGGTGCGGTCGGCGGCCATCGGGAACATCCGGTGGACGATCACGTGGTCGGGGACCAGGTTGACGAATACCTGCGGCCGGACCGTGATCGCGTAGTACCGGCGGTCCTGGTCCTCGGCGATCTCCGGGAGCCGGCCGAAGCCGCCCTTGCCGTCGACCGTGAAGCCCTCGGCCTCCGGCGCGAATTCAGCGCCGTGCCCGACGTAGTACTGCGCGGCGAACCCGTCGGCGAACTCGGGGAGCACGTCGGTGAGTTCGGGGTGGATCGTGGCGCAGTGGTAGCACTCCATGAAGTTCTCGATGATGAGCTTCCAGTTGGCCGCCACGTCGTACGTGATGCGTTTGCCCAGGGCCAGGCCCTCGGTGCGGTACCGCTCGATGGAGGCGGTGTCGCCGAGCCGCTCCACGGCCGCGCCGATCACCGTGTCCTCGAAGGACGGCGGCTCGTCGGCCAGGCAGACCCAGGCGTAGCCGAGCCATTCGCGCAGCGGGACGGTGAGCAGGCCGCGTTCGGTGCGGTCGATGTCCGGCATCGACGTCAGGTTGGGCGCGGCGATGAGCCTGCCGTCGAAGTCGTAGGTCCAGGCGTGGTAGGGGCACTGGAGGTTGCGGCGGTTCTCGCCGGACTCCTCGGTGCACAGCCGGGCGCCGCGGTGCCGGCAGATGTTCAGGAAGGCGCGCAGTTCGCCCCGGCGGTTGCGGGTGATCAGGACGCTCTCCCGGCCGACCTGCACGGTGCGGAAGGCACCGGGCTTGTCCAGGTCGGCACTGCGCACCGCGCAGAACCACAGGCGCTCGAAGATCTTCTCCTGCTCCTGCCGGAAGGTCTCCGGGTCGGTGTAGGAGGAGCCGGGCAGCGTGGTGATGAGGGAGGAAGTGGGCGCGAGTTCGGGCGTGGTCGTCATGTGCTGGTCTCCTCAAGCGGCTCGGGTGGTGCCCTACTTGCGGATGCGCGTCATCTTCGGGTCGAACAGCGGCTCCTCGGCGACGGTCGCGGGGACCCGCTCGCCGAAGTACTCGACCTGCACGGCGGTGCCGGGGGCGGCGGCCGCGGCCGGCAGCCAGGCGTACGCGACGCAGCGGCCGATGCTGTAGCCGTACGAGGCGGAGGTGACGTAGCCGGCGGGCGCGCCGTCGACGAGGACCGGCTCCTTGCCGAGGACCACGGCGGCGGGGTCGTCGAGGGTGAGGCAGGTGAGCCTGCGGCGGGCGGTCTCCGCGCTGCGGCCCTCCAGCGCGGCCCGCCCGAGGAAGTCGCCCTTGGCGGGGCGGACGGCGAAGCCGACGCCCGCCTCGTACGGGTCGTGTTCGGTGGTCATGTCGTGGCCCCAGGAGCGGTAGCCCTTCTCCAGCCGCAGGCTGTTGAAGGCCGAGCGCCCCGCCGCGATCACGCCGTACTGCTGCCCGGCCTCCCAGAGCGTGTCCCACAGGCGCAGGCCCAGGTCGGCGGTGGTGTACAGCTCCCAGCCCAGCTCGCCCACGTAGCTCAGCCGCATGGCCGTGACGGGGACGTGTCCGAGGTAGGCCTGCTTGGCCTTGAAGTACCCGAACGCCTTGTGCGAGAAGTCGTCGCGGGTGAGCGGCTGGACGAGGTCGCGGGCGAGCGGGCCCCACACGCCGATGCAGCAGGTCCCGGAGGTGATGTCCTGGATGTGGACTCCCTCGGGGGCATGGCGGAGCAGCCAGTCCAGGTCGGCCCCGCTGTTGGCGCCGACCTGGAAGCGGTCGGGTGCGAGCCGGGCCACGGTGAGGTCGGAGCGGACGCCGCCCGCCTCGTCCAGGAGGAGGGTGTACGTCACCGCGCCCGGCTTCTTGTCCAGCTGGTTGGTGGACATGCGCTGGAGGAAGGCGAGGGCGCCGGGCCCGGTGACCTCCAGGCGGCGCAGCGGCGTCATGTCGTACAGCGCGACCTTCTCGCGGGTCGCCTTCGCCTCGGCCGCGGCGATCGGCGACCAGTAGCGGGCCGACCAGGCGTCGCGCTCGGGCAGGTCGATCCCCTCGGCGAGCGGGGCGTTGGCCTCGTACCAGTGCGGGCGCTCCCAGCCGCCGCCCTCCAGGAAGTACGCGCCCAGCTCCTGCTGGCGGGCGTAGAAGGGGCTGACCCGCAGGGGGCGTGGCTGCTCCATGGGCTGGAGGGGGTGGAGGACGTCGTAGACCTCGACGAAGTTCTGGGCGCCGCGGTCCTCGATGTACGCGGGCGAGCGCTGCGCGTCCTCGAAGCGGTACAGGTCGCACTCGTGAATGTCGACGGACGGCCGGCCGTCGGTCATCCACTCGGCGACGGCCCTGGCCACGCCCGCGGAGTGGGTGACCCAGACCGCCTCGGCGAGCCAGAATCCGCGCAGGTCACGGGATTCGCCGAGGACGGGCATGCCGTCGGGGGTGAAGGAGAAGACGCCGTTGAAGCCCTCCTCGACCTCGGAGTCGCCGAGGGCGGGGAGCAGGCCGACGCTGTCCTGCCAGCTCGGCGCGAAGTCCTCCTCGGTGAAGGGCAGCGAGGACGGCATGACGGGCGCGTCGTCGAAGGCGGGCACGGTGAAGGGGTCGACGGGCATCGGGCGGTGCGCGTAGGAGCCGATGCCGATGCGGTCGGTGTGTTCGCGGTAGTACAGGTCGCGGTCCTGGAAGCGCAGGATCGGCTTGCTCGCCTCGGTCCGCGGGTCGTTGACGCCCGCCAGCTCGGGCAGCGGCGCGGTCTTGGCGTACTGGTGGGCGAGCGGCAGCAGCGGCACGTCCACCCCGGCCATCTGGCCGATCACCGGGCCCCAGAAGCCGGCCGCCGAGACGACGTGGTCGGCGGGGAAGGTGCCGCGGTCGGTGACGACGCCGGTGACCCGGCCGCCCTCGCGCTCGATGCCGGTGACGGTGTGCCGCTCCAGGAAGCGGGCGCCGCGCGCTTCGGCGCGGGTGATCTGGGCGCGGCAGGCGAGGACGGCGCGGGCCAGGCCGTCATCGGGGGTGTAGAGCCCGCCGAGGACCTTGGCCTCGTCGAGCATCGGCCAGAGTTTCTTGCACTCGGCCGGGGTGATCAGTTCGCCGCGTACGCCCCAGGAGGCGGCGAGTCCGGCCTTGCGGTGCAGGTCGGCCCAGCGCTCGGGGGTGGTGGCCAGCTCCAGTCCGCCGAGCGGGTTGAAGCAGGGCAGCCCGTCCACTTCGAGGGAGTTGAACTTCTCGACGGTGTACGCGGCGAACTCGGTCATGGTCTTGGAGGGGCCGGTCCGGAAGACCAGTCCGGGGGCGTGCGAGGTGGAGCCGCCCGGGGCCGGGAGCGGGCCCTGTTCGAGGACGGTGACGTCACGCCAGCCGCGTGCGGTGAGTTCGTCGGCGAGCGAGCAGCCGACGATGCCGGCGCCGATCACGACGACGCGGGCGTCGGTGGCGGGGGTGCGGGACATGCTGCTCCTTGGGTCGGGCAGGGAGTACGCGGACCGGGTACGGGCCACTGGAGTCAGAGGACGACCACGGAGCGCAGGACCCGGCCGGCGCGCATGGCGTCGAAGGCGGACTCCACCTCGTCCAGGGAGATCCGCTCGGTGACGAACCCTTCGAGGTCGAGCCGGCCGCTGAGGTAGCGGTCGATGAGCACGGGGAAGTCCCGGCTGGGCAGGCAGTCGCCGTACCAGGACGACTTCAGGGCGCCGCCGCGCGAGAAGACCTCGATCAGCGGCAGGTCGAGACGCATGTCCGGCTCGGGCACCCCGACCAGGACCAGCGTCCCGGCCAGGTCCCGCATCTCGAAGGCCTGGCGGTAGGTATCGGGGCGGCCGACGGCGTCGATGACGACGTCGGCGCCGTGCCCGCCGGTGAGCTGGCGGACCGCCTCGACCGGATCGGTGCCGCGGGAGTTGACGGTGTGGGTGGCACCGAAGCGGGTCGCGCCGTCCAGCTTGCGGTCGTCGATGTCGACCGCGATGACTCTTCTGGCGCCCGCGACCGACGCGCCGGCGACCGCCGCGTTGCCCACTCCCCCGCAGCCGATGACGGCGACCGTGTCACCGTTGCCGACGCCGCCGGTGTGCACGGCGGCGCCGTATCCGGCCATCACGCCGCAGCCGATGAGCCCGGCGGCCTCGGGGCGTGCCGCCGGGTCGACCTTCACCGCTTGGCCGGCCGCGACCAGCGTCTTCTCGGCGAACGCGCCGATGCCGAGCGCGGCCGTGAGCGGGGTCCCTCCCCCAGACTTCGTCCGGGAGGTGCCCTCAAGCAGGGTCATCGGCTGGGCGGCGTTGCGGGAGTCGAAGCAGTACCAGGGCCGGCCGCGGCGGCAGGAGCGGCAGGCGCCGCAGGGCGCGCGCCAGGCGAGCACCACGTAGTCGCCGGGCAGCAGGTCGGTGACGCCGGGGCCGACCTCCTCCACCACGCCCGCCGCCTCGTGCCCGAGGAGGAAGGGAAAGTCGTCGCCGACGGCGCCCTCCCGGTAGTGCAGATCCGTGTGGCAGACCCCGCAGGCCTGCACGGATACCAGCACTTCCCCCGGGCCGGGATCCGGCACCAGAATCGTCTGCACCTCGACGGGTGCGCCCTTTTTCGTCGCGACGACAGCACGGACCTCGTGTGGCATGCCTACCCCTCAGTGTTGCGCACTGCACGACTCGTTGCGCGATGGGAGACATACTGGGAACGCCTTCTCGGCGGCGTCAAGAGGTACGAGTTAACCGTTGGTAAAAGCGCCGGTACTGTCGGCGCGCATGCGAACGGGGCCGGTGAACACCGGCCCCGCGTCGTCCCTGCATACGATCGATTCCGCCTACCCGGCGGGCCTCACGTCCCGTGGCCCATACGGCGGGAGAGTTCCTGCGCCGCCTCGACCGTGCGCTTGGCGACCTCCGGGATCCGGTCGGGCTCCAGCCGGTACGCGGGCGCCGAGACGCTGATCGCGCCGATCACCTGGCCGTCGTGCGCGCGCACCGGCGCGGCGACCGCGTGCAGCCCCAGCTCCAGCTCCTCGATCGCCACCGCGAAGCCGTTGCGCACCACCTCGGCCAGCTGGGCGCGCAGCTCGGCGACGGAGGTGATCGTCCGCTCGGTCAGCCGCGGCAGCTTGCGGGCGAGCGCCGCGTCCTGGACCGGTCCCGGCTGGAACGCCAGCAGCGCCTTGCCGCTGGAGGTCGCGTGCAGCGGGGTGCGGCGGCCGAGCCAGTTCTGCGCGGTGACCGAGGCGGGGCCGCGGGCCTGCATGATGTTGACCGCGGCACCGTTGTCGAGCACCGCGATGTTGGCCGTCTCGCCCAGCTCCTCGGCGAGCAGCCGGCACATCGGCGCGCCCTCCTGCGAGATGTCCAGGCGCACCGCGGCAGCCCCGGCCAGCCGCAGCACCCCGGCGCCGAGGTAGTACTTACCGCGCTCCTGCTCCTGGGAGACCAGGCCGCGGTTCTCCAGCACGCCGAGCAGCCGGAAGGCCGTCGACTTGTGCACGCCCAGTTCGTCGGCGACCTCGGTCACCCCCGCCTCGCCGTGCCGGGCGAGGATCTCCAGCACGGTGACGGCGCGGTCCACCGACTGCACCGAACTCCCCGCTCCACGGCCCGATTTCTCCGCCGACCTGCCCTCCGACGTGCTCTTCGCCTTGTCCGTCATCCGATCTCACCACCTGGCGCGACCCCACGCGGGCCGGCATCTGAAGGGAGGCGCTTGACGCGCGGGCTCCCGGCTTGGATTCTGTTGCGCAGAGCGCTTCGCCGTGCGCATCGCGGAACTCAACTATACCGAACAGTAATGAGGGGTGCCCCGTGATTCCCGTCTGCCACCTCACCGACCTGCCCGCAGGCGAGTCCGTCCGCATCGACACCGCACCTCCGATCGCCGTCTTCAACGCCGACGGCGAGATCTACGCCATCGACGACACCTGCACCCACCAGGACGCCTCGCTCGCCGACGGCTGGCTGGAAGGCTGCCTGGTCGAATGCCCGCTGCACGCCGCCTCCTTCGACCTGCGCACCGGCATGCCGACCTGCCTGCCCGCCCGCCGGGCCGTCCGCACCCACCCCGTCACCGTGGAGAACGGAATGATCTACGTCCACCACGCCGCCGAGGAAGGCACCGCCGCATGAGGACGGTCACCGTCATCGGAGCGTCGCTGGCCGGACTGTACGCCGCGCGGGCGCTGCGCTCCCAGGGTTTCGAAGGCCGGCTCACGATCGTGGGCGACGAACACCACCGCCCGTACGACCGGCCGCCGCTGTCCAAGGACTTCCTCAAGGGTGAGACGGGCCGGGAGCACCTGGCCCTGGCGGACGCCGAGGAGGTGGCCGAGCTGGACGCGGAATGGGTGCTGGGCACCCGTGCCGCCGGGCTCGGCGCCGACGGCCGCTCGGTGCTCCTGGAGGGCGGCCGGTCCCTGGAGACCGACGGGGTGGTCATCGCCACCGGCGCCACCCCGCGCCGGCTGCCCGGCACCGAGCTGTCCGGCGTGCACACGCTGCGCACCCTCGACGACGCCCAGGCGCTCCGCGACGACCTGACCGGCGGGCCGGTACGGGTGGTGGTCATCGGCGGCGGGTTCATCGGGGCCGAGGTCGCCTCCTCCTGCGCCGCGCTCGGCCATGACGTCACGGTCGTGGAGGCCGCGCCGCTCCCGCTGCTGCCGCAGCTCGGCGAGGAGATGGCCCGGATCTGCGCGACGCTGCACGGTGACCACGGGGTCGCGCTGGCCACCGGTACGGGCGTCGCCTCGCTGCGGGGCGGGCCGGACGGGCGGGTCACCGGGGTGGAGCTGGCCAACGGGCGGCTGGTGCCCGCCGACACCGTCGTGGTCGGCATCGGCGTCCGCCCGAACACCGACTGGCTCGCCGGCTCCGGGATCGCCGTGGACGACGGGGTGGTCACCGACGCCGGGTGCGTGACCGCGCTCCCCCATGTCGTCGCGGTCGGCGACGTGGCCCGGGTCGACGGCTCCCGCACCGAGCACTGGACCAGCGCCACCGAACAGGCCGCCGTCGCCGTCCACAACCTGCTCGCGGGCGCCACGCTCAAGGCGCACCGCCCGGTCCCGTACTTCTGGTCCGACCAGTACGGCGTCCGGATCCAGTTCGCCGGCCGGCGCCGGCCCACCGACACCGTGCGGATCCTGGAGGGCTCCCCCGACGACCGCACCTTCCTCGCCGCGTACGAGCGCGAGGGGCGCACCACCGCCGTACTCGCCCTGAACCGGCCCCGCCCGTTCATGAAGCAGCGCCGCGAGCTGGTGCGGGCGGCCCAGCCCGTCGCGAGCTGACCCGCCCCGCACCGGCACCCCTCCTCCGGCACCCCCTTCGGCAGAAAGGGGGTGCCGGCGCATGTGCGCTCCGGCCCCTCCCAGGGCGGCCGCGAGACGGGCGACGCGGCACTTTCATGACCGTCCAAAGGCCTTTCGTATACCGGCACTTGGCGCCCGCTATACCTTCCACCCGATCGGCCGAAGATCGCCCGTCGGGCCCTGTTGACGGACGACATCCGGCTGACACATGCTCGATACATAGGTGCTCGATACAAATGACCCTGGGTATCCGGCCGGTGACCCCTGTCGTGGTCCGGCCGCCCCCGAGGCACCAGCCCGGGGTCGGATTGGGAGGAGCAGCATGTGCGGAATCACCGGATGGGTCGCCTACCGGCGTGACCTGCGGTCCGAGCAGGCCACCGTCGACGCCATGACCGAGACCATGTCCTGCCGCGGTCCGGACGACGCCGGCACGTGGGTCCAGGGCCCGGCGGCCCTCGGTCACCGCCGGCTCGCCATCATCGACCTGCCGGGCGGCCGCCAGCCGATGACCGTCGACACCGACGACGGCCCCGTGGTGATGGTCTACTCCGGAGAGGCGTACAACTTCACCGAGCTGCGCAAGGAACTCGCCTCGCGCGGCCACCGCTTCGTCACCGACTCCGACACCGAGGTCGTGCTCCACGGCTACCTGGAGTGGGGCGAGGCCGTCGCCGAACGCCTCAACGGCATGTACGCCTTCGCGATCTGGGACAGCCGCGAGCAGAAGCTCGTGATGATCCGCGACCGGATGGGCATCAAGCCCTTCTACTACTACGCCACCGAGGACGGCGTGCTCTTCGGCTCCGAGCCCAAGGCGATCCTCGCCAACCCCGAGGTCACCCCCACCGTGACCCTGGACGGCCTGCGCGAGCTGTTCGCCTTCGTCAAGACGCCGGGCCACGCCATGTACGAGGGCATGCGCGAGGTCGAGCCAGGCACCGTCGTCACACTCACCCGCAACGGCCTGCGCACCCGCGTCTACTGGTCGCTGGAGACCAAGCGGCACACGGACGACCAGGACACCTCGATCGCGCACGTGCGCTCGCTGCTGGACGACATCGTGCGCCGCCAGCTCGTCGCCGACGTACCGCGCTGCACCCTGCTCTCCGGCGGCCTGGACTCCTCCGCGATGACCGCCCTGGCCGCCCAGCAGCTGGCCGCCGAGGACAAGACGGTCCGCAGCTTCGCGGTGGACTTCGTGGGCCAGACCGAGAACTTCACCCCGGACGCGCTGCGCGCCGACCCGGACACTCCCTTCGTCCACGACGTGGCGCGCGCCTCGGGCACCGAGCACCAGGACATCGTCCTGAACTCCGACCAGCTCGCCGACCCCGAAGTGCGCTCCAAGATGATCCGCGCCCGGGACATGCCGATGGGCTTCGGCGACATGGACGCCTCGCTGTACCTGCTGTTCAAGTCCATTCGCGAGCACTCCACGGTGGCGCTGTCCGGCGAGTCGGCGGACGAGGTCTTCGGCGGGTACAAGCAGTTCTTCGACCCCAAGGCGCGCGAGGCGGACACCTTCCCCTGGCTGGTGCAGTTCGCCGAGCACTTCGGTGACGACGGCAACATCCTCACCGACAGCGTCACCAAGGCCATGGACCTGGGCTCCTACATCCAGGACAGCTACGACACGGCCGTCGCGGACGTGCAGCGGCTCGACGGCGAGAGCGACTTCGAGTACCGCATGCGCAAGATCTGCTACCTGCACCTCACCCGCTTCGTCCGGGTCCTGCTGGACCGCAAGGACCGGGCGAGCATGGCCGTCGGTCTGGAGGTGCGGGTGCCGTTCTGCGACCACCGGCTCGTGGAGTACGTCTACAACACCCCGTGGAGCCTGAAGTCGTTCGACGGCCGGGAGAAGAGCCTGCTGCGCGAGGCCACAGCGGACGTCCTGCCGAAGTCGGTCTACGACCGGGTGAAGAGCCCGTACCCCTCCACGCAGGACCCGAAGTACGCCGTCGCGCTCCAGGGCCACATCAAGGACCTGCTCGCCAAGCCCTCGCACCCGGTGTTCGACCTGGTCAGCCGGGACTGGCTGCAGCGCGCCGTCAAGGTCGACGTCCCGCAGATCACCCAGGCCTCCCGGCGCGGCCTCGAACGCACCCTGGACCTGGCCCTCTGGATGGACATGTACTCCCCCGCCATTACACTTTCTTGACCTGATCGGGGCGGTTCGATGGTCTAGAACGAGAGTGGATGGTGGCGTGGCGGTCGGCGGAGAGGCCGCGCTGAGCGCGGTCGGCGAGGAAGCCACCCTGGAACTGGTCGTGACCCTGCACCGGCTGCTGCGCAGCCTGGGCAGGGCCGTCCCCGGCCGCCGCGTCCCGCCCACCCAGCTCATCGTGCTCGCCCTGCTGACCCAGCTCGGCCCGTCCCGCATCGGCGTCCTCGCCGAGCGGATCCCCTGCTCGCAGCCGACGGCCACGGCCGCGGTGGCGAGCCTGGAGTCGGCCGGGCTGGTCCGCAGGGAGCCGGACCCCACCGACGGGCGCGCGGCACGCGTGGTCGTCACCGAGGACGGCGTCGGTGCGCTGAACGACGTGGCGCACAGTGAGGCCGAGGCACTCGCGGGGCGGCTCGCCACGCTGGCCCCGGAGGACGTGCGGCGCGTCCTCGAAGCGGGCACGCTGCTGCGGCGGCTGGCCGAGCCGGGCGACTGAACCGGCCGCAGTACCGCGTTCCTCCGGCCCGTCCGGAACCCTTCCGGCCTAATATCCGCGCGGCGGGCTGCCCGAATCCGCCTGCTGCACGCGGGAAATATCGCCGTACTGGGACTTGATGTAATTCACCGCCGCCGCGCAGTTCGCCACCGGGTCGTTGATGTCCCATGCCGTACCCGCCTGATGATGCGCCCGGAAAGTCGGCCAGGTCGTCTGGAAAAGTCCCCTGGACGGCTCACCGGCGACCGCATTCGCGTCCCATCCGTTGAAGGCGCGAGGGTCGAATCCGGATTCCCGCCGGGCGATCGTCCACAATCCCGCGTACCAGTGTCCCGGCACTCCGGTGACCCGCAGGCAGCCGCGGATCCAGCCGGCCGGACCGGCCGCCTCCAACTGCCGTCTCGCCGCTTCGCGCCGCTGTGCCCGCCGCTCCTCCAGCGCCGCCGTGCGCGCCTCCGAGCTGGCCCTTGAGGCTCGTGCCGCGGCCTCGTACCGCTGCTCCGTCAGGCCCGCCGCGAGGAAGGTGGCGGCCTGTCCCTCCAGCGCTGCCGGGGAGACCCGGGCCTTCCGGCGGGGCGGCGGGGGCGCCCGGTGGCCCGCGCGCGTGGCGTGCGGCCGGGTTTTCCCGGTGTACGCCACGGTTTCTTCCGTCCGTGTCCCGGCCTCACCGGGACGCGTATCCGCCATTCCTCTGAAGGCGATCGCGGCAGGCATTATCAGCGCGAGGACAGACGAAAGAGCGGTGGTCGCAGTCCTGGCCATGTGCATGGGAAATCATCGCCTTCCCGTCGAGCCGCCGGCTCACTTGGAAGGCGTCATATCAACCGGCGGAAGGACTCGCCGAACCGTTGGGCCGAACCGGGCGGGTCCGAGCGGACCGGCGATATCTTCGAAGATTTGCGTGACGGGCGCGGGCGGAGCGGCGCCGGGCGGCCCGGCGGGAAGGGCGGGACCGGGCGAAGGGAGCGGCCGGGCGGGGCTATCGTGGCCTCATGTCCGCGCCTGAGCTGATCCGTATCGTCTCCCGCTCCTCCCCCATGGCCCTGGCCCAGGTCGAGCGCGTCCGCACCGAACTGGCCGCGCTGCACCCGGGCGTCGCCACGGAGGTCGTCCCGGTCACCACCACCGGAGACCGCTGGATGGGTGACCTTTCCCAGGTGGAGGGCAAGGGCGCGTTCACCAAGGAGGTCGACGCCGCCCTTCTTTCGGGCGAGGCGGACGTGGCGGTGCACTGCGTCAAAGACATCCCGGCCGACCGGCCGCTGCCCGCCGGTACGACCTTCGCCGCGTTCCTGAAGCGGGACGACGTACGGGACGCGCTCATCCACCCCGGCGGACTCACCCTCGACGAGCTGCCGCCGGGCACCCGCATCGGCACCTCGTCCGTACGCCGCCGCGCGCAGCTCGCCGCTTCCCACCCGCACTTGGAGACGGTGCCGATGCGCGGCAACGCCAACCGGCGGATGGAGAAGCTGCACGCCGGGGAGGCCGACGCGCTGCTGCTCGCGGTGTCCGGGCTGCACCGCATCGACCGCCCCGACGTCATCACGGAGGTCCTGTCCGTCGAGCAGATGTGCCCGCCGATCGGCGCCGGGGTGCTGGCCCTCCAGTGCCGCGAGGACGACACCGTGACCGTCGACGCGCTCTCCGGACTCGGCGACCCGGGTACGCACCGCGAGACGCAGGCCGAACGCATGTTCCTGCACGTGCTCCAGGGGCACTGCAACTCCCCCATCGCCGGGTATGCCCGGGCCGAGCGCGGCGGCGACCTGTCGCTCCGGGCCTGCGTGTTCACCCCCGACGGCAAGACCGTCCTCAACGCCCACGAGTGGGCGGGCCGGCTCGACCCCGCCACCCTGGGCACCTCCGTCGCCGTGGCGCTGCTCCGCCAGGGCGCCCGCGAACTGATCGACGGCATCCCGCACTGACGCGCCACCGGCGCGCGCCGCCCGCCCCTCGGGGCCGCCGCGCCGTCAGGGCCGCAGGTCTCCTTCGACGACCGCCTCGGCCGTCTCGCGCAGCTTGGCCCGGTGCTGACGCGCGTACCCGCGCAGCAGCTCGAACGCCGCGCCGGTCGGGATGTGGCGCTCGGCCGCGAGCATGCCCTTGGCCTGCTCGATGACGACCCTGCTGTCCAGCGCGTGCTGGAGCTGGTCCGCCACCCGGCGCTGCTGGTCCCGCTCGGCGGCCATCGTGAGGTAGGCGACGGTCATGTCGGTCAGCACCCGTACGCGGAGGAGGTCGGCGACGGGCCAGGACCGCGGCTCGGGGTGGTAGAGGTCCAGCGTCCCGAGCGCCTTCCCGTGGGAGTGCAGCGGCAGGCTGGCGGTCGCCGCCACGCCCAGTGCGAGCACCCGCTCTCCGTAGCCGGGCCAGCGCGCCACGTCCCGCGCCAGGTCGGGCACCGTGACCGGCCGTGCGGTGCGCAGGGCCTCGGCGCACGGCCCGCACCGGAGCGCGGCCTGGACGTGGCCCGCCTCGGCCGCCATCCGGCCCAGCACGCCGGCGGGGTGCAGCGCCCCGCCATGCACGAGGGAGACCGCGGTGCTCCGTACGGCGAGCGCGGCGGCGGAGCACCGCGCGAGGTCCTGGAGTACGTCGCCGACGGAAGGGACGGTCGCGAGGACAGCCGCGAACCGGGAGATTTCCCCGAAGCCCCGCTCCTGATCCATCACCGCCCGGTCACCTTCTTTCCTCGGGCGCCATGTACTGTCCCCGACGCTAAGCGCGGAGCCGGGCGGCGGGGAAGCCTCAAACGGTCCGGTCGGCACCCCTCAAATGGGCTGTCTTTCCCTCGCCGGGCAGCAGGCCGGCGCGGGTGGCCGCGACCACGGCCTCCAGCTGACTGTGGGCGCCCAGTTTCATCAGCAGGTTCTTCACGTGGCCGCGGGCGGTGTGCCTGCTGATGACGAGGCGTTCGGCGATCGCCCGGGGGGCCAGCCCCTCCCCCATCAAGTGGAGCACCTCCAGCTCGCGTCCCGTCAGGCGGACCGGGGCCACCCCGTGCGGCACGTTCCGGGCGCCGTCGGCCGGGTCGAGCAGGGCCGCCAGCGCCGCGCCCCCGACCATCAGCGTCCCGCCGGCCGGTGCCCGCAGCGCGGCGAGGATGTCGGCGAGCGCGCCGGACTTGGACAGAAATCCGGTGGCGCCGGCCGCCGTGGCGGCGGCTAGCACCGCGGGGTCGGTGTCCGCGGTGAGGATCAGCACGCGGACCTCCGGGTGGGCCGCCTTGATCGCGGCGGTGCCCTCGATGCCGTCGGAGCCCGGCAGGTGAATGTCCATCAGGACGGCGTCCGTGCCCGTGGCGGCGAGCGGCAGCGCGGCCTCGACCGTACCGACCGCGCCCACGCACTCCAGGTCCGGCTGCGCGGTGATGGCCAGTTCCAGCGCGTCGGCGAGTGTCCGCTGGTCCTCTACCACCAGCACCTTGGTCATCCTGGCCACCCCACACTGTCGGCCGGTCCAGCCTAGCCCGGAGCGCCCTCCCGGCGTGGCGGTGCCGGACTTCCGGCCGGGCCTCCGGAGGCACCGCGGTACCGGTTCCCGCTCTGGCAGCGTGAGGCCTTCCGGAGGAAAGTTGTCCCGAAGGGCTGCTCTACCCCGAAGGCCGGCGGGCAGGGGACAGGAGGCTGACGCACGTGACCACTTACTCGTTCAGGCTCTTCGTCGCCGGACGGACGCCGCACTCCCAGGAGGCCGAACTCAATCTGCGTCTGTTGTGCGACAGCCGGCTGCGCAGTCGGTACGACCTCCAGATCGTGGATGCCGTGGAGCGTCCCGAACTGGCGGAGGAGGGGCGGATCCTGGCCACCCCCACCGTCATCAGGCTCAGCCCGCCCCCGCAGCGGCGGGTGGTCGGTGACCTGTCCGACCATCACCGCGCCGCCGTCGCCCTGGGCCTGCCCAGCGAGAGCGAGCATTCCCGGGAGGTACGGTCATGACGTCAGGTGGCGCAACGGTGCCGCGCGTGACCACCGCGATCAACGGTTTCGATCAGGTCGCGCTGGGCGGGCTGCCCGCGGGCCGGTGCACCTTGGTCACCGGTACGGCCGGCAGCGGCAAGACGCTGTTCGCCGCCGAATTCCTTGCCCGGGGCCTACAGTTCTTCGACGAGGCGGGAGTCTTCGTCACCTTCGAGGAACCGCCCACCGACATCCGCCGCAACGTCGCCTCGCTGGGATTCACCGTGGCCGAGTGGGAGAGTGCCGGGAAGTGGGCCTTCGTCGACGCCTCCGCCCGGAACGCCGAGGAGGGCCTCGTCGTCGGGGCGTACGACTTCCAGGCGCTCGCCGCCAGGATCGCGCACGCGGTGCGCACGGCCGGCGCCAAGCGGGTCGCCCTGGACTCGTTGGGCGCGGTCTTCCTGCGCTACCCCGGGCCGGCCGTCGTCCGCCGGGAGCTGCTGCGCGTGGCGGACGCCCTGGAGTCGCTCGGCGTGACGGCGGTGATCACCACGGAGCGGGGGACGGAGTACGGCGCCATGTCCCGGCTCGGCGTGGAGGAGTTCGCGCTCGACAACGTCATCGTGCTGCGCAACACCCTGTTCCAGGAACGGCGGCGCCGGACCCTGGAGATCGTGAAGTTCCGCGGCATGCCGCACCGCACCGGCGAGTGGCTGTTCACCATCGATCCGCGGGACGGCATCGTCGTCGTACCGCTGGCGTTCCTCGCCCCGCACGAGGGAACCGTGATCCGCGACCGGGTCTCCACCGGCATCGCGGAGCTGGACACGATGTGCGGCGGCGGGGTCTACCGCGACGCGGTCGTCCTGCTCACCGGCCCGACCGGGATCGGCAAGACGCTGTCCGGCCTGCACTTCGTGAAGGCCGGTGCCGGCGCGGGCGAGCGCTGCCTGCTGTACACCTTCGACGAGACCCGCCAGCAGCTGGACCGCAACGCCGCGGGCTGGGGCGTCGACCTGCCGGCCATGGAGGCGGCCGGTCTGCTCCAGGTGGTGTCGGAGTACCCCGAGACCTCGTCCCTGGAGGACCACTTCATCCTGGTGCGGCGGGCGGTGGAGGAGTTCCGGCCCACGCGGCTGGTCATCGACACGCTCTCCGCACTGGAGCGGATCGCCACCCCGCGGGCGCTGCTGGACTTCGTCGTCGCGCTGGGCGCGGTGCTGCGGCCGCGCGCCATCACCGCACTGCTCACCTCGCTGCCCGCCGACCGCACGGCGCCGAACCCCGGCCCGAGCATCGCCGCGCGCGTCGCCAGCCTCACCGATGTGTCGGTCCTGCTGCGCTACGTGGAGACGGCGGGCCTCACGGGCCGGGCCGTCGCGGTGCTCCAGACCCGTGGCTCGGCCCACGACCACCGGATCCGCGACGTCACCATCGACGACACCGGGATGCACATCGGCGAGCCGCTGCGCGGCGTCTCCTCCGTACTGACCGGCTACGGGGTCCCCGTGATCGCGGCCGGCGCGCACGGCACGGCCGACCACCGCGCGCCGGCCTCACCGGTGGGGCCCGATGGCTGACCACGGTTCACGCACCGGCGCCGGGGCCGGCAACGGGGCTCCCGACGCCGGCCCCGGCGACATCGGGCGGGTCGTCGTCTCGGCGGCCGCCGACGGCATCCTGGCGGTCGACGCGGACGGCCGTGTCGTGTTCTGCAATCCGGCGGCCGAGGAGCTGTTCTCCCGGCCCGCCGCCGAACTGGTGGGCAAGGAATTCGGTTTCCCGCTCGTCGTCGGGGAGACGACCATCGACCTGATGCTCCCGAACAGGAACGTGCGGGTGGTGGAGATGCGGGTCACCACCGCGCTGGTGGAGACCGACCTGCTGCACGTCGCGGCGCTGCGGGACATCACCGGGCGGCGCCGGGCCCAGCAGGAGCTGGAAGCGGCGCTGGAGCGGCAGAACATCGTGGTGGCGGTGGCCGCCCACCAGCTGCACAATCCGCTGGCCACGATCGGCGTGCTCGCCGACACGCTGCTCGACCACCGGGCGGTGCTCTCGGACCGGGCGCGGTCCGCGGCCGTGCACCGGATCGCCGAGCGCACCGCCCACCTCCAGGCGCTGGTGCGCAAGCTGCTCACCGCGGCGCGCATCGACGCCGCCGCCCCGCAGGCCGTCGCGGAGGACGTCCCCGTCCTGCCGTTCCTGATCGAACGGCTGGGCAATGTCACGGAGCAGATCGAGGCGGTACGGCTGTCGTGCGCGCCCGGGCTGGTCGCGCGGGTGGACCGGCTGGCCTTCTCGGAGATGCTCACCAACTGCCTGGAGAACGCCTTCACGCACGGACGCCCGCCGGTCAGGGCGCGCGTCGTGGCCCGGGACCATCAGTGGCTGGAGATCTCGGTGAGCGACCACGGCGACGGGGTGCCGGAGGAGTTCGCACCGCATCTGTTCGAGCGGTTCACCCGCGGGCCGAACGCCGAACTGGCCGGTGACGGCTCGGGGCTGGGGCTCTGGGTCGTCCGCTGTCTGGCCCGCGCCAACGGAGGCGATGCCTGGTACGAGCCGTCCTCCGCCGGCGGTGCGTGCTTTCGGCTGCGGCTGCCCCGCGCACCGGACGAGTGAGCCGTCCGGCGGTTCCGGCGGTCCCACCCGGTCGCCGACCACCGTCGAGCAGCGGTCCGCGTACACCCGGGTGGCCGTCCTGTCCCGCGGGCCGTGTCCCCCGTACGACGTGGTGGCCGTCGTCCTGCTGTCGCCGCCGGGTGAGCTGTACGGGCTGACCCGGCGGGAGCTGCAGATCGTCGGGCTGGTCGTGGAGGGCTGCACCAATCAGCGCATCGCCTCCACGCTGCACATCGCCGAGCGCACGGTCGCCGCGCACATCGAGCACGTCCTGCCCGAGCCCGGGGCCGTCTGCCGCACCCAGATCGCCGTCCGGGCCCTCGCCCGGGGGCTCTACCTGCCGAGCCCCGCACGGCTCGGCGCGGGCGCGGCCGGCGGCACCTGACGGGCTCCGGCGGCGCCCGTCAGGATGCGGTGGACCAGGCGCGCGCCGGTCCGGGCCGTGCGGTGGTCGGCGTCCAGATCCGGATTGAGCTCCGCGATGTCGCAGACGGCCAGCCGGCCACTGGCGGCGACCTTGGCGCAGACGTGCTCCACCACCTCCAGCGGGACGCCGTACGCGGCGGGGGCGCTGACGCCCGGCGCCACGGCGGCGGGCAGCACGTCCAGATCGATGCTGAGGTGCACCAGGTCGCAGCTCGCGAGGAAGTCGTCCACGAAGGCGTCGACGCGGTGCATGTGCAGCAGACCGCTGCCGGTGTCGGGGAGGTAGCGCGCGCCGAGCCGGTCGGCGGTGCGGTACAGCCGCTCGGTGTTGCTCGGCGCGCTCACCCCGAGCACCCAGTAGTTCAGCTCCCGGCCGGCGGCCTCCTCGTCCTCCGCCATCTGCAGGAACGGCGTGCCGGAGCTGGGGCGGACGTCGTCGCGCAGGTCGAAGTGCGCGTCGAGGTTGAGCACGCCGAGGCGGGCGCCGTCGCGCAGCGCGCGGCTGCCGGCGAGCCCCAGGTAGCTGCCGTAGGCGACCTCGTGGCCGCCGCCCAGCACGGTCACCGGGCGGCCGTGGTCCAGGAGGGCGGTGACGGCGCGGCCCAGGCGCCGCTGGCCGGCCGCCAGGTCGCCGTCCCCGACCTCGATGTCCCCGGCGTCCAGGGCGCGCAGCGGGGTCTGGAGGGCCATCGGGGCGAGCGCGCGGCGCAGCGCACCCGGGCCGTCCGCGGCGCCGGGCCGGCCCTTGTTGCGGCGTACGCCCTCGTCGCTGCGGAAGCCGACGAAGGCCGCGTCCCAGGCGCCGGCCGCGCCCCGGCCGCCGGCCGTTCCCCGGTCGGCCGCCGGGTACGGCGTCACGGCGTGGTGCCAGCGCAGGTGCTCGGCGCCGGCGCCGTCGTCGCGGCCGGTCCACGGTTCGGCGGGCGCGTCGGCCGCCCACTTCTCCGGGCGCGCTGCCGGGTCCTGGTCGGTGGCGCGGGCGGCCTGCTGCACGGTGCTCGTCACGGTTCCTCAGCTCCTCGGTGTTCCGCTGCCATCACACCCGCGCGCCGGGCTCCGGACCAGGGCGGGCGCCTGGGTTCCTCGGATCCGAGACCCACTAGGATTCCGGTGCCCGCGTCACCCGCGAGGAGCGTGTGACCACGAGTGCGAGGGACGGTGAACGGCTTGGCCGGGGAGGCTGCTGACCTCGCGCGGCGGTACCACGCGCAGGCGTCCCGTTCGGCGCCCGCGTACCAGCGCGTGAAGGACCTGGTCACCGAGCAGATCATGAGCGGGCGGTGGCGGGAGGGCGACGCGCTCCCCTCGGAGAGCCAGTTCGTGGAGTCGCTGGGCCTGTCCCGGATGACGGTCAACCGCGCGCTGCGGGAGCTGGCGGGCCAGGGCCTGATCCGCCGGGTGATGGGCGTGGGCAGCTTCGTGGCGCTGCACAAGGGCAGTTCGGCGCTGGTGGAGGTGCACAACATCGCCGACGAGGTGCACCGCCGCGGGCACCGGTACCGCGCCGAGGTGCTGTACGTACGCGCCGAGACCGCCGATCCGGAGGTCGCCGCGCAGTTCGGTCCGGGCGCCGGGCGCCGGGTCTTCCGGTCCCGGGTGGTGCACTTCGAGGACGACGTGGCCATCCAGCTGGAGGACCGTTACGTCCACCCGGACTTCGCGCCCGGCTACCTCGAGCAGGACTTCACCCGGCGGACCCCGTTCACGTTCCTGTCCGAGGTGGCGCCGCTGGGCCGGGGCGAGCACGTGGTGGAGGCGGTGCTGCCGTCGTCGGAGGAGTGCGCAGTCCTCGGCGTGCCCGAGTCCGAGCCGTGCCTGCTGATCCACCGCCGTACCTGGTCGGGCGACGCGCTGGTGAGCATCGCGCGGCTGCTGCACCCGGGGTCGCGGTACCGGCTCCAGGGCACCTTCGACAACCGCTGAGCCGCCCCGGAGGGGCGCTCGCCGGTCGGCGGACGGCTACGGCCGGGCCGTGGGCGGGCGGCCCGAGACCGCGTGGGTGAGCCGGGCCGCGCCCTTGCGCAGCAGGTCGCGCACGTACGCCTCGTCGCGCGGGCGGTGGTTCCGGTACCAGGTGCTGCTCAGCGCCGCCACGGGCCGCCCGTGGTGGTCGAACGCCGCCACCCCGACCGAGCGGAACCCCGCCGAGACCAGCTCGGTCTCCTCCGACCAGCCGCGCGCCCGGTCCCTGGCCAGCAGGTCCCGCAGTTCGCCCAGCGACCGCGGCCCCTTGCCGGTGCGGGTGATGAGGTCGCCGGGGCGCGGGAAGAGCGCCTTGAGCTGGGCCTCGCCGACGTGCGCGAGGAGCGCCCGGCCGCTGGCCGTCAGATGGGCCGGGAGCCGCACGCCGACCTCGGTGACCAGCGGGACCGTGACGGTGCCCGGCCGCGCCGCGGCGGGCTGCTCCTTGAGCAGGTACACGGTCTCCGCGCCGTGCAGCACCCCGAGGTGCACGGGTTGCGCGAGGCGGCCGGCGAGGGTGCGCAGGACCGGGCGGGCCAGCCGTTCGAGCGGCTCGTGCCGGAGGTAGGCGGAACCGATCTCGAAGGCGGCGACGCCCAGCCCGTAGGCCTGCTCGTGCGGGAGGTAGGTGACGAAGCCGCGCCCGGCCAGCACGGTGAGGATGTGGTACGCCGACGAGCGCGGAATGCCGAGGTCGCGGGCGAGCGTCGCGACCCGTACGGGGCCGCTGCGCCCGGCGAGGTGGGTGAGGATGTCCAGCGCGCGGCCGACGGCCGGAGAGGCGCTCGACGTGGCCGCCGTACCGGGCTCTTTCATCGCCGCGACCCCTTCCGCGCCGGCCTGCCCATTTCCCGGATCGACCCTTGACGGTCCTGTCTATACAGGCATATACATGCGGCGCCTGTGTTCAAGTGAGAGGCGGCGACAGCCGCTCCCGCCAGGCGACGGCCCATGTCGCACGTCAGGGACGGGCGTGCTGTTCCCGAAGGAGAGGGCATCTTGTGAGTACCGAAAAAACGACCTTGCACCGCGGGCTGAGGTCCCGGCACATCCGCTTCATCGCGCTGGGCTCGGCCATCGGCACCGGCCTCTTCTACGGCTCCTCGGAAGCCATCCAGGCCGGCGGGCCCGCGGTGCTGCTGGCGTACCTCATCGGCGGCGCGGCCGTCTTCCTCGTACTGCGGTCCCTCGGCGAGATGGCGGTGAACCATCCGTGCGCGGGTTCCTTCGGCGAGTACGCCACCCGGTATCTCGGCTCGCTCGCGGGATTCACGACCGGCTGGACCTATGCCTTCGAAATGGTCATCGTCTGTATCGCCGACGTCACCGCGCTCGGCGTCTACATGGGCTTCTGGTTCCCCGATGTGCCGCGCTGGATCTGGGTGCTGGCCGCCATCGGCATCATCGGCGTACTGAATCTCTTCAGCGTCAAGGTCTTCGGTGAGCTGGAGTTCTGGCTCTCGCTGGTGAAGATCGTCGCCATCTGCGCGATGATCGTGGGCGGGCTCGCCATCCTCGTCTTCGGTATCGGCGGCGGCGAAATGCACGTCGGGGTCGCCAACCTCTGGAGCCACGGCGGATTCTTCGCGCACGGCACCGAGGGCCTCATCATGTCCTTCGCCGTCGTGATGTTCGCCTTCGGCGGCACCGAGGTCATCGGCGTCACGGCCGGCGAGGCGGAGAACCCGGAGAAGACCATTCCGAGCGCGGTGAACTCCATTCCGCTGCGCATCGTCTTCTTCTACGTGCTGACGCTCGCCGTTCTCATGTCCCTCAATTCCTGGCAGGACATCGGCTCGGACGGCAGCCCGTTCGTGCAGATCTTCGCCGGCCTCGGCATCAAGTCCGCGGCCGCCGTACTGAACGTCGTCGTCATCGTGGCCGCGCTCTCCGCGATCAACAGCGACATCTTCGCGGCCGGCCGCATCATGTACGGCATGGCCGAGCGCGGCCAGGCCCCGGCCGTCATGCGCCGCCTTTCGCGCAACGGCGTGCCGACGATGACCGTCGCCATCATGGTCGGCGCGCTGCTGCTCGGCGTGGTGCTGAACTACACCATGCCCGAGAACATCTTCCTCATCATTTCCTCGATCGCCACGTTCGCGACCGTCTGGGTCTGGCTGATGATTCTCGCGAGCCAGTACGCGGCCCGGCGGAAGATGTCGGAGAAGGAGACGGCAGAAATCGTCTACAAGGTCCCGTTCTGGCCGTACGGACAGATTATCGCCATGGTCTTCATGGCCGCGGTGATGGTGCTGCTTGCGTTCTCCGCGGACACCCGGGTCGCGCTGATCGTAGGGGCCGTCTGGCTGGCCCTGCTGTCGGTGGTGCATTTCCTCTTGCTCCGTCCGCGTAACGGCGCCGCCGCCGTGACCGATTCCCCCCAGGAAAAGCCGGTCGAACCCCCTGTACCGGCACGGGACTGAAAACCCCGAAGGGGCCCGAAAAGGGCCCTTCAGAGCCCGGAAAAGGGCTTTGAAGGGCCCTTTTCGCGGTCCTGAAGGGCCTTTCGCGGGACCGGAGAGGCGCCGGGCGGGGCCGTCGGCGTCATTGGCGACGGCCCCGCCCGGCAGGAACGGTTACGCGGAGGGGTTCTCGCGCATCGGGATACGCACACCCCGCTCGTCGGCAACCGTGTCGGCGATGTCGTATCCGGCGTCGACGTGCCGGATGACGCCCATGCCGGGGTCGTTGGTCAGGACGCGGCGGATCTTCTCGCCCGCCAGCTTGGTGCCGTCGGCGACGGACACCTGCCCCGCATGAATGGAGCGGCCCATGCCCACGCCGCCACCGTGGTGCAGCGACACCCACGAGGCACCCGAGGCCACGTTGACCATGGCGTTCAGCAGCGGCCAGTCCGCGATCGCGTCCGAGCCGTCCAGCATCGCCTCGGTCTCCCGGTACGGGGAGGCCACCGAGCCGCAGTCCAGATGATCCCGGCCGATCGCCAGCGGCGCCTGCAGCTCACCGGAGGCCACCATGTCGTTGAACCGCTCACCCGCCTTGTCCCGCTCGCCGTAACCCAGCCAGCAGATCCGCGCCGGCAGGCCCTGGAAGTGCACCCGCTCGCCGGCCATCTTGATCCACCGGTGCAGCGACTCGTTCTCCGGGAACAGATCCAGGATCGCCTTGTCGGTCCTGTGGATGTCCGACGCCTCACCCGACAGCGCCGCCCAGCGGAAGGGGCCCTTGCCCTCACAGAACAGCGGCCGGATGTAGGCGGGCACAAAGCCGGGGAAGGCAAACGCCCGCTCGAAGCCCGCCAGCTGCGCCTCGCCACGGATGGAGTTGCCGTAGTCGAACACCTCCGCGCCCGCATCCATGAACCCGACCATCGCCTCCACGTGCCGGGCCATCGACTCCCGGGAACGGGCGGTGAACCCGGCCGGGTCCTTCCGAGCCAGGGCCTGCATCTCCTCAAAGGCCACGCCGATGGGCAGGTAGGACAGCGGATCGTGCGCGCTGGTCTGGTCGGTGACGATGTCGACCGGGGCGCCCTCGGCCAGCATCCGCGGCAGCAGCTCCGCCGCATTGCCCAGCAGTCCGACCGACAGCGGCCTGCGCGCATCGCGGGCCTCGGTGGCCAGCTGCAGCGCATGCGCCGGACTGTCGGCCTTCACATCCAAATAGCGGTGCTCGATCCGCCGCTCGATCGCGCGCGGGTCACAGTCGATGCAGATCGCCACGCCGTCGTTCATCGTCACCGCCAGCGGCTGGGCACCGCCCATGCCACCCAGCCCCGCGGTCAAGGTGATCGTCCCCGCCAGGGTGCCGCCGAACTTCTTCGCCGCCACCGCCGCGAAGGTCTCATACGTGCCCTGCAGAATGCCCTGGGTACCGATGTAGATCCACGAACCGGCCGTCATCTGGCCGTACATCGTCAGCCCCAGCCGCTCCAGCCGCCGGAACTCCTCCCAGTTCGCCCAGTCCCCCACCAGATTCGAATTGGCGATCAGCACCCGCGGCGCCCACTCATGGGTCTGCATCACCCCCACCGGGCGCCCGGACTGCACCAGCATCGTCTCGTCCTGCTTCAGCGACCGCAGCGTGCGCTGCATCGCATCGAAGGAACGCCAGTCCCGGGCCGCCTTGCCCGTCCCCCCGTAGACGACGAGCTCGTCCGGATGCTCGGCCACCTCCGGATCCAGGTTGTTCTGCAGCATCCGCAGGGCGGCCTCCTGCTGCCACCCGAGAGCCGAGAGGTCGGTGCCGCGGGCCGCGCGGACGGGGCGAGCGCCTGTCATGTGAGTGCCTTTCATCGAATTCTCGGAATCGTCGTGCGGGGAGATCAGCGGAGCGGGCCGGTGACGGACTCCGCGGCGCCGAGCGCCCGGCCGGAGGCCACGTACTGGACGGCCGCCTCGATCTCGGGGGCGAGGTAGCGGTCGGTGCCCGGGCCCGGTACCTCGGTACGCAGTTCGGCGACGACCGCGGCGGAGGCCGGTGCGGGCGTCAGCGGCGCGCGCAGGTCGAGGGCGCGGGCCGCGGTGAGCAGTTCGATCGCGAGCACGCGGGTGAGGCCGTCGACCGCCTTGCGCAGCTTGCGGGCCGCCGCCCAGCCCATGGAGACATGGTCCTCCTGCATGGCGCTGGAGGGAATGGAGTCCACCGACGCGGGCGCGGCGAGCCGCTTGAGCTCGGACACGATCGCGGCCTGGGTGTACTGGGCGATCATGTGGCCGGAGTCGACGCCGGGGTCGTCGGCGAGGAACGCGTTGAGGCCGTGGTTGCGCGCCACGTCCAGGAAGCGGTCGGTACGGCGCTCGGCGATCGAGGCGACGTCGGCGACGGAGATCGCGAGAAAGTCCAGCACCGCGGCGACGGGGGCGCCGTGGAAGTTGCCGTTGGACTCCACCCTGCCGTCGAGGGTGACGACGGGGTTGTCGACCGCGGCCGCCAGCTCGCGGGAGGCCACCAGCTCGGCGTGGCCGAGGGTGTCCCGCGCGGTGCCGTGCACCTGGGGCGAGCAGCGCAGCGAGTACGCGTCCTGGACGCGGGTGCACTCCGGGCCGCGGTGGCTGGCGACGATCGCCGAGCCGGCGAGCACGGCGCGCAGGTTGGCGGCGCTGTCGGCCTGGCCGGGGTGCGGGCGCAGGGCCTGGAGGTCGGCGGCGAAGACGGCGTCCGTACCGAGCTGGCCCTCGACGCTCATGGCGGCGCTGATGTCCGCGGTGGCGAGCAGGCGGCGCAGGTCGTGGGCGGCCAGGACGAGGGTGCCGAGCATGCCGTCCGTGCCGTTGATGAGGGCCAGGCCCTCCTTCTCGTGCAGGGTGACCGGCGCGATACCGGCGGCGGCCAGCGCCTCGGCGGCCGGGCGCAGCTCGCCGTCGGCGTCGCGGACCTCGCCCTCGCCCATGACGGCGAGCGCGCAGTGGGCCAGCGGCGCGAGGTCGCCGGAGCAGCCGAGGGAGCCGTACTCGCGGACGACCGGGGTGATGCCCGCGTTGAGCAGCGCGGCGTACGCCTCGGCGGTCTCCAGGCGGACGCCGGTACGGCCGGTGGCGAGGGTGGAGAGGCGCAGCAGCATGAGCGCGCGGATCACCTCGCGCTCGACCTCGGGACCGGAGCCCGCGGCGTGCGAGCGGACCAGGCTGCGCTGGAGCTGAGCGCGCAGCTCGGTGGGGATGTGCCGGGTGGCGAGGGCACCGAAGCCGGTGGAAACGCCGTAGTGCGGGGTGACGTCGTCGGCCAGGGACTCGATGACCTTGCGGCTGCGAGTGACCTCCTCGCGGGCGGCGAGGGACAGCTCGACGGGGGCGCCGTGGCGGGCAACGGCCACGACATCGTCGGCGGAAAGCGCGCCGACGTCGATAACAACAGTTGACATGCCTCAATGAAGCACCAGGTCAAGACCCCTGTTCCAGGCTCCACGGAAGCATTGTGTCTGGGATACCAGACAAGCCCCTTCAGGGGCACGGGGGACTGCGCGAGCGACCACAACGGCGCGGCACCGGGCCACGTACCGCTCCCCCACGGCGGGAGTCACCGGTCACCCGCGGCTACGCTCACCCGCATGGCCATCGTCCCCGCAGCCGCCCAGGTCCTGGCGATCCTCCGGTACCTCGCCGGCCAGCTCGGCCCCGCTTCCGCGGCCGCGATCAGCCGGGACGTGGGGCTGCCCCGCTCGACGACGTACCACCTGCTCGACACGCTCGCGCAGGACGGCTTCGTGGTGCACCTGGCGGACGAGCGGCGGTACGGCCTCGGTGTCAGCGCCTTCGAGCTGGCTTCCGGGTACAGCCGCCAGGCCCCCTTCCAGCGGCTGGCCCGGGCGCCGCTCACCGCCCTGGTCGACCGCACGGGCCACAGCGCGCACCTCGCGGTGCTGCACGGGCGCGAGGTCATCTACGTCATCGAGGAGCGGGCGCCGGGCCGGGCGCCGCTGGTCACCGAGGTCGGCGTACGGCTGCCCGCGCACCTGACGGCGAGCGGCCGGGCCATGCTCGCGCGGCTGCCGCACGCCCAGGTGCGCGCGCTCTTCCCCGACGCGTCCGCCTTCGTCGTCCGCCACGGGCACGGGCCCGGCTCCCTCTCGGCCCTGCGCCACCTGCTGGTGGAGGTG
Source organism: Streptomyces sp. NPDC053560 (assembly GCF_044544605.1). Taxonomy (NCBI): domain Bacteria; kingdom Bacillati; phylum Actinomycetota; class Actinomycetes; order Kitasatosporales; family Streptomycetaceae; genus Streptomyces; species Streptomyces sp. NPDC053560. The sequence continues at coordinate 113,766 of NZ_JBITXI010000012.1, forward strand.
CGGCGGCGCGGCTTCGCCACGGAGGAGGGCGAGGTCACGCCGGGGTTCTCCTCGGTCGCCGCGCCGGTGCTCGATCACAGCGCGCACCCCGTCGCGGGGGTCGCCGTGACGTTCCCCGCCGCCGAGGTGCAGCCGGAGCGCCAGGCGGGCATCGCCGAGCAGGTCCTGCGTACCGCCCGCGACCTGACCCTGCGCATCGGCGGCACGCTGCCGGCACCGTAGCGGCGGTGGGCCCACCCGGGCCTGCGAAGCCCGCTCACGGGTGGCGGCGGTGGGCCCACCCGGTCCCGCGGGGCCCGCTCACGGGTGCATGCGCGCACCCTTGACGATCTTGTCGACGGCGTTCTTCGGGCCGTACACGGCCAGCCCCACCAGATCCAGCTGGTCCCGGCCGACCGCCCGCACCGCGGCGCGGTTGGCCCCGTCGTGTCCGGTCGCGAAGAGGTCGGAGGTGAAGACCGACAGGGCGACACCACGGCTGAGCGCGCGGCCGTGCGCGGTGGTCAGCGTTTCCTTGGTCCCCTCGAAGACCAGCACGGGCTGGCGGAACATCCGCAGGTAGTCATTGCCGTCGGCGTCCGCGTACGGCTCGCCGATCACGTCGGGCACCTCGGTACCGATGCCGCTGACCAGGAAGGCGGTGACGTTCAGCCGCTGCCAGGTCTCCAGGTCCTCGCGGAGCAGGACGGCGATCTTGGTGTCGAAGCGGACGGGTGCGGACGCGGGCGCGTCCGGGGCGACGGAGTGTTCAGCGATGTTCGGGGTTTCCATATCGTGGATTCTTCCGAGCCGCCCCCGGCCCCGTCTTGTACGTTTTTTGCATGGTCAGTCGTCCTCGTCCTCAGGTCAGGGCCTGGCGCCCGGCGGTGACCGGGATCGCCGAGGTCTACCACGCTCACCTGACCGGCCACGCGTATCCGCTCCACACGCACGGCGCGTGGACGCTGCTCCTGGTGGACGACGGCATGGTCCGCTACGACCTGGACCGGCACGAGCACGGCGCCCTGCGCAGCGGGGTCACGCTGCTGCCCCCGCATGTGCCGCACAACGGCTCGCCCGCCACGCCGGACGGCTTCCGCAAGCGGGTGCTCTACCTCGATCCGGAGGCGGCGGGCCTGGGCGAGGAGTACATCGGGCTCGCGGTCGACACGCCCGTACTGGAGGACGGCGCGCTGCGCGACCGGATCCACCGGCTGCACGACAGCCTCGTCCTGCCCGGCGAGGAGCTGGAGGCGGAGAGCCGGCTCGCGTTCATCACCGAGCGGCTGCGGGGGCACCTGGAGCGGCGCGGCGGACAGCCCGGCGCGCCGGCCGACGCGCCGGATCTCGCGCGGCAGCTGCGCGACCTGCTCGACGCGCGTACCGCGGAGGGGCTGACCCTCGACGAGGCGGCGGGCCTGCTGCACGCCCATCCGGCGCATCTCGTACGGGCGTTCAGCCGCGCGTTCGCGATCAGCCCGCACCGGTACCTCACCGCGCGCCGCGTCGACCTCGCCCGGCGGCTGCTGGTGGACGGGATGGCGCCGCGGGACGCCGCTGCCGCCGCCGGATTCCACGACCAGTCGCATCTGACCCGGCACTTCACGCGCATCCTCGGCGTTCCGCCGGGACGCTTCACGGGCCGCTGCGCGGCACCCGTCACAGACCGGTGCCCGGCTCCAGCGCCGTCACGGTGAACTCGCCGCCGCAGACCCGCGGCTCGTCGGTGCGGAGGGTCATCGCCTCCTTGGAGCCGGGCGGGTAGGTCTGGAGGAGGTACGGGCTCTTCCAGCACGGGGTGTCCTTCAGGCCGTCCTGGATGGTGTGCAGCACGGCGTACGCGCTGGCGCCCGGCTTCAGGGTGACGGCCTTGCCCGCCGCGCCCTCGCGGGTGGCGGGCTTGCCGATGAGCTGGCCGTCGCGCTGGATGAGCGAGACGCCGGGGTAGCCGCGGAGCGTGCAGGTGGACCTGCCGTTGTTGGTGAACACCAGCGGGGTGTGGATGTTGCCCGCGCCCACGTCGGCGCGGCCCAGACGCAGGCCCAGCTCGTCGGCGGTGCAGCGGTCGGAGGCGCTGTCGGCGGACGCGGAGGCTGCGGTACGCGCGGAGGCGGTACGGGCGACGGTCGCCTCGCCCTTGCCGGCGGCGGGCCGCGTGGCGTCCTGCGTGGCCTTTTCGCCGCCACTGCCGGCGTCTGCGCTGCTACCGCTGTCGGTGCCGCTGCCGCCCGCGGCGGGGGCCGAGGACGACGCGGTCGCGTCGGACGAGGACGCCCCGGCGGCACCGGAGTCGCCGGACCCGGTGCCCTGACAGGCGGTGAGCGCGACGGCCGCGGCGGCGGCGATCAGCGTGGCGGTGGCGGCCTTGCGGCCACGGCGGAGACCGGCGTGGTGCGACATGGGAATCCCCTCATCGAGTCGTCGCGTACGAGACTCTCGTCCCGCACCGTTTCACCATGCCGGGTCCCACTGATGCACCACTAACAAGCCACTAACGCGCCCCGGACCACGCGGACTCGGCCCGGTGGACCGGCAGTCCGGCGTACGGGCGGCTACGCGGCAGACCCTCGGGGAGCACGTCGGAGGTGCCGCGCGCGTATTCCGGCGTCGCGATCAGCACTGCCGCGCGCGGCCCCCGCGCGCTCCCGCAGCTCCGCGACGGCCGGCGGCAGTACGCCCGCCTCCTCCACGTCCTGCTCGGAGAAGGGCAGCCGGTCCACGCTCGGCGCGATCCGGACCTCGTGCGGCGGGGCGCACAACTCCGCCGCCGTCCGCAGCACCGCGGCGTTCAGCGACTGCTTCCGCAAAACTGCCGCACAGGGCAAGGATGTTCATCGCGTCAACCTGTCCGACCGCCTGTCCGAGCGGGCCTGCCCGGCCGGCTGTCCGAGCGGGCCCGTCCGGCCGGCGGGACGGCGACAGCCCGCGCGGCGCGCAACCGGTCACCGCACGCCGCCCGGGCCCACCGTCAGCGCCGGCCGCTCGCGACCTTGCCGCGTACCAGGAACCAGCCGCCGACCAGGGCGGCGACGATGAGCGGTACGCAGGCCACCGACCACGCGGCATCCCCGCCGTCCACGCACATCAGGACCACGACGCCGGCCAGGAAGGCGAGCGTCAGCCAGGACGTGAAGGGCGCGCCCGGCAGCCGGAAGGCGGGCCGTTCGACCTCGCCGCGCGCGGACCGGCGGCGCAGCACCATCTGGCAGATCATGATCATCACCCAGGTGCCGATCATCGTGATCGCCGAGAAGTTCAGCACGATGGAGAACGCCCGCTCCGGCACCACGTAGTTGAGGACGATGCCGAGGATGTAGCAGGACGCGGTGAGCAGGATGCCGCCGTAGGGCACGCCGCGCTTGTTCATCAGCGTGGTGAACTTCGGCGCCGAACCGGCGAGCCCCATCGACCGCAGCACGCGGCCCGTCGAGTACAGGCCCGAATTGCAGCTGGAGAGGGCCGCCGTGAGGATCACGAAGTTCATCACCCCGCTGACGCCGGGCACCCCCAGCTTGCCCAGCAGCGTGACGAACGGGGACTCGCCCGCTTTGTACGCGCTCCAGGGCAGCAGCAGCACCAGGAGCAGCACGGTGCCGACGTAGAAGACGACGATGCGCCAGGAGACGGAGTTGATGGCGCGCGGGATGACCTTGCGGGGATTCTCCGTCTCGCCGGCCGCGATACCGACCATCTCGATCGCCGCGTACGCGAAGACCACGCCCTGGATGAGCACGACGGAGGCGAGCAGCCCGTTGGGCATCATGCCGCCGTGGTCGGCGATCAGCTGCGGGCCGGTGCTGTGGCCGTCCACGGGGTGCCGGCTGGCCAGCAGCCAGCAGCCGATGGCGAGGAACGCGATGATCGCGGCGACCTTGATGATCGCGAACCAGAACTCGAACTCGCCGAACCAGCGCACCGAGATGAGGTTGGCGGTGAGCACCACCAGCAGCGCGAAGAGCGCGAGCGTCCACTGCGGGATGTCGCGGAACGCCCCCCAGTAGTGCAGATACATGGCGACCGCGGTGATCTCCGCGATGCCGCTGCACACCCAGTGCAGGAAGTAGACCCAGCCCGCGGTGTACGCCGCCTTCTCGCCGAGGAACTCCCGCGAGTACGAGACGAACGAACCGGACGTCGGGCGGTGCATGACCAGCTCACCCATGGCGCGGGCGATGAAGAAGGCGAACAGGCCCGTGACGGCGAAGACCACGACCAGGATCGGGCCCGCCGCGTGCAGCCGCTCACCGGCACCGAGGAAGAGGCCGGTGCCGATGGCGCCGCCGACCGCGATCATCTGGACCTGGCGGTTGCGCAGGCCCGCGGCGTAGCCGCCCTCGCGGACCGGGGCGGCGGAGGCCGCGGGGGCAGTGCCGGGGGCCGCGGGGGTACCGGGAGCCGCGGGGGCTCCGGTCGCCGGCGTGGGCGGTGCCGCCTGCTCGGCTTCTGCTGTGTGCTCCATGGTTCTCCGTGCATAGCGGTACGCCGCACACCGCCCGTTCCCGGGCGTGCGCGGGTCGCGCGCATACAGCACGGCGTACCTGTTGAAGTGGCCGGCGCCGATAGGCATGGCCGGTATGTCCATAGGGTGACCGGGCCACCCTAAACCGTTTGCTCAGGCAACTATGAACTGGTGGGTAGCCAAAGTGACAGCCGTGGTTGCGCCGTGGTCACGGCCGGCGTTCCGACCGCAGCCCGGTGAGCGCGCCCGCCTGCCCCGCGCCGCTCTCCGCCAGCACCTCCGCGACCGTCTGCGCCGCCCTGACCTGCGCGAACGTCACCGCGCCCGCGTCGTCGACCACGTAACCGACCACGGCAGGGCGCGGCAGGCTGTTGTAGTGGAAGTGGGTCGAGAAGTAGTACGCGCCCGTGTCGTACAGCGCGACGAGATCGCCCGGCGCCAGCTCCGGCAGCTCCCGCCCGCGCGCCACCAGGTCGCCCGCGAAGCAGCAGGGCCCGGCCACGTCCTGCACCAGCCCGGGCGCCGTCTTGGGGCGCCCCCGCCCGTCGAAGGCACCGACGCGCAGCGGCCAGGAGTCGGGCACGAAGACGGTACGGGTCGCCACCTGCGCGCCCGCGTGTGTGACGGCGATGCGCCGGCCGCCGGAGGTCTTGGTGTACTCCACGTGCGCGGCGATCAGCCCCTGCTTGGCCAGCAGCGAGCGGCCGAACTCCGTCACCAGGGCGTACCGTCCGTCGAACAGCCCCGGCACGGTGGCGCGCAGCAGCTCCGCGTACTCGGCGAAGGACGGCGTGACCTCCTCCGACGCGAAGTTCACCGGCAGCCCGCCGCCGATGTCGAGGGTGTCGATCTGCTGCCGTCCCGCCTGCGCGTTGATCTTCTCCGCCAGCTCGTACACGACCCGTACGCCCTCGGCCATCAGCTCCAGGGGGACGCCCTGCGACCCGGTGTGCGTGTGCAGCCGGGTCAGCCACGGGCGCTCACGGAAGGCGTCGAGAATCCACTGCTCCGCGCCCTCGTCCCGCAGCGCCACACCGAACTTCGACGTAGCCGTAGCCGTGCTCATGGCGCCGATGGAACCGGTCCCGACCTGCGGGTTCACCCGTATCCCGACACGCGGGGCCACCGGCCCGGCCGCCTCCGCCACCAGCGCGTCGACACGGGCCAGCTCCTGCGCGTTGTCGGCGTTGACCGCGATGCCGTGCGCGAGGGCGTCACGCAGCTCGCCGGTCGTCTTGGCCGGCGAGTCGAAGACGATGCGTCCGGCGGGCACGCCGGCGGCGCGCGCCAGCTCCAGCTCACCGGGGCTCGCCACCTCGGCGCCCACGCCCTCCTCGTTCAGCAGCGCGAGAACGGGCACGAGCGAGGCCGCCTTCACGGCGAAGGTGTGCAGCACCTCCCCGCCGCCCTCGACGGCGAACGCCGCCCGCAGCTCCCGCACCGTGGCCCGGACCCCGTCCACGTCGAGCAGCCCGAGCACGGGCGCGTCCGGGCCGACCAGCCCCTGCTCGACGGCGGCACGCACGGCCGCTTCCCTGCGGGCGACGGAATCAAGAGCCATGGGGAACGACCTGCCTTCTGTACGGGGGTGGCGGGGTCCTGTACGGATGAGTCCTGTACGGATGTCCCCTGCGAGAGATCGGAAACCGACTCCCGCCACTGTGCGGGCCGGCACGGGACGGTGTCTGCGTGCCGGACGACGAAGTCCTGGCGTCGACCGCTGTCGAGGTGCACAACACCCGGGCCGCGGTCCGGCCGGCGTGGTGCACCGGCACAACTGTCGGCCCGCACGCATGGTGCACCGCACCTAAGGCCCGCCGCGGCCGCGCTCCGCCTCCCGCCGTCCCCGCCCGGCTCCGGCTCTCCGCCTCACCCCGGCGGGATCAGCCCGGGGGAATCAGCCCGGCCCGTCGCAGCCCCAGCTCGGTCAGCAGCCGTACGTCCGGGTCCTCCAGATCCAGCCCGAACAGCTCCCGCACCCGCCGCAGCCGGTAACGGAGCGTATTGGGGTGGACGCCCAGATGACGCGCGGTGGCCGCCGCGTCCCCGAAGAACGCGAGATGCACGGCCACCGTGCGCGGCAGGTCCGTCCCGTGCTCCGCCTCGTACGCGAGCAGTTCCCGCACCGCGTCCGTCGCCGACGGGCTCAGCTCCGCCACCGCGTCCACCACCCGCATGGCGTCCAGCGCGTGCCGTACGTCGTCGGCCGAGGCGACCTCCGGAGCGCCCCGCTCCCGCAGGACCCGCAGCACCAGCTCGGCCCCGGCCCGGGAGGCGGCGGCCTCCCCCAGCCCCGCGCCGACGGGCCCGATGGCGACCAGCGGCCGTACGCCGCTGCCGCGCAGCACCGTGGCCAGCTCGCCGCCCAAGCGGTGTGCCGCACCGGTTGCCGGGTCGGTGAGGAGCACGTCGAGCCGGTCGCCGTCGCGGTACGCGAAGGCCGGGCCGTGGTGCGCGGCGGCGCGCAGGGACGCGAGGTGCAGGGCGCGGTCGAGCGCGTCGGGCAGGGGCGCGGGCGGCGCCGCCGCGACGGTCAGTACCGTGCAGGGGACCTGCGGATCGACCTCAAGAGCCGCGGCCGAGTCCGGCACGTCAGGCTGCCGCCCTTCGAGGAGGGCCCGCACCGCCTGCTTGCGGCGGGACGCGGCGGACCGGGACCGCAGCCGGTGGTGCAGCAGATGCGGGACGGCGGTCTCCGCCGCGGCCCGCAGCGCGTCGCGCGCGCCGGCCGGCAGCGGCTCCCCGTCGGCGGCGGCCCACAGGGACCCCAGGATCTCGTCCCCGCCCCGTACGGCAATGGCGAGCCGCTCCGGGAACCGCCCGTCAGCAGGCCGGTGCACCACATCGGGCGTGGTCCACAACGTCCGCAGGAACCCGCTCTCGGCCAGCTCGGCCACCCGCCACTGCGGCACCCGCCGCCCCAGGATCGTCAGCCGCCGCAACGGATCCGCGGTGTCGGCGGTGGGCGAGTACGCCAGCACGTTGGAGTCCGGGTCCTCGATCGTGATCGCGCCCCCGACCAGCGCCGCGAGCGCGACGGCGAGGCCGGGCAGATCCCCGAGCGCCACGTCGACGGCGGCCTCCTGCCGCACCCCGCCCCGGCTGAGCGCCGCCCGCAGCAGCCCTATCAGCTCGCCCCACTCGATCCACGGCGCCCGCGCGAGCAACGCGATACCGCCCTCGTCCGCCACCGCGGCCAGCCGCTCCGGCACCCCCTCCGCCCCCCGCCGCATCACCAGCGCGGCAGCCCCCGCCCGTGCGGCATCCCGCAGCACCCGAGGAGCACCGTCCGACGAGGTGTCCACCCCCACCGCCACCAGCACCTGCCCCGCGGCCTCCAACGTCTCCCCCGCGTCGAAAACCCCGACCCCGCGCACGGCCACATCCAGCCCCCGAGGCGCCCGCACGACCTCGACCAGCTCCATACCACCCACAGCGAGCACCTGCGCGAGCGAGGGTGCCCCGCAGCGGGAAACGGACGCGGACGGATCATCGGGGGTACGGGAGTCCATGGGGTCAGTGTCGCCGATGCCCGCCGGGGGCGCCGTGGGGGACGGCCGAACCGGGTGGTCAGGGGGTGTTCAGGTCACCGGAGTTCAAGCACCTCGTGTATTTCTCGATCGGCTCGACCACGCGCGACAGATCCACCAGGACGGCATCGACGGCGGTGACCCGGCCGGAGACCACTGCCTCGACGGCCGGCCGGCGGCCGTAGGTGACGATCACCTTTGCTCCATTCCTGGACCGCCTTTCGCGGAAGACCCAGTCCACACCGTTGACGGTCGCGCAGGGGTCCACGGTCGGCGCGGGCGGCCGCATGCCGCAGCGCAGCACGATCGCCTTGTCGCCCCATACCGCGACCCCGGCGCGGCCGGTGAACGTCAGCTTCTGCCCGGCGACGGTTTCGGGGTAGCGGGCCGCGGGCCCGGACGCAGGCCGACGAATCGCCGCGCGGCGCGGGCCCGATCCCGTTCCCTGGTGACGTCACCTCACGCACCACCAGCACACCGGCCACCAGGGCGCCGACCGCCGACACGGCGACGGCAATCCGCGCCCGGGAAAAACGCACCACGAAGGAATCCAGTGAGTCAGGCGGTCAGCCGGTCGTTCTTGACGGCGGAAAGGAAAGACGCCCAGCCCCCCGCGGGGAACACGAGCACCGGACCCTGCGGGGTCTTGCTGTCGCGCACGGGGACGACGGCGGCGAAGTCGTCGGAGACCTCGACGCACGCGCCACCGTCCTGATTGCTGTAACTGCTCTTGCGCCAGGCGGCGTCACTCAGGTCGATGGATCGCACGGTACTTCCTCCAACAGACGCAGGACGAACTTCCGTGACTCGGCAGGAGAAAGCGCCAAGTCGCGCACCGCATCGTACGCCTGTTGCAATCGCACAACGGGGCCGGACTCCTCGATGAGTTCGCCCCGGTAGCCGTTCTCCGTGTACGCCACGGTGCGTCCGTCCGGCAGCATCAGATACCACACCTCGGCGCTCACCAAGCCGTGCAACCCGACGCTCTGCGGCAGCACATGAAAGGTCACGTTCGGCCGCTCAGCCATCTCGATCAGATACTCCAGCTGCTCCCGCCACTCCTCCGGACTCCGCAGGGGAGTACGAACCACCGCCTCCGACAGGATCGTTCGGAAAGGCGGCGGGTCCTCCCCCTTTAACAGCTCCCGTCGCCCTGTGCGTGCCTCGACCTGTCGCGCCAGTTCGTCGCCCTTGATGCCACCGGCCGTCAGTACTTCGCGCGCGTACGCCGGGGTCTGCAGCAAGCCCGGCAGCACGCTCACCGCGAAATGCCACAGGCTCACCGCCTCCGCCTCCAGCGCCATGTACCGCCGGTAGCGCTCGCGGAACTGCGTATGGTCACCGGCCGCCAGCTCCCACAGGGCCAGTAGCAGGCCCGGTGTTCCGTAGTGCTGGTCCAGCGCCTGGACGACCTCGGGGCCGCCCAGGGTCTCCCCCTTCTCCAGCTTCCCGAACAGCGACCAGTCCCAGCCCAGCCGCTCGCCGAGCTGCCGGAGGCTGTCGCCCCGCTGCGTACGCAGTAATCGCAGCTCCTCCGCGAACCGCTGACGCGGCTCCTGGCTGCGGCCCGTGATCACTCGTCGCTGCGGCATGCGCGCTTCCCTCCGTGCGGCCGTGGAAGGTGTGGCACCAACGCCGTAAGCCCGGGAAGCACAGCTCACCCACGGTGTCGGCGTCCCGTTCCGGAGACATCCTCGTGTTGATCGGACTACGGAGCGTAACGCAGCTCACGAAGCCCGAGCAGGAGAACAACGGAACCGGAGAGGACAGCCATCCCATGACGGCACCATCGCCACACCTCAAGGTCCAGGAGGCCCTGGACGCCCGAGACGCCCTCGCGTCCGCGCTGACGCGGGCAGGCATCCAACTGCCCTCGATGGACGTCCGCACGCCGTGGGCGGGCGACGGCCGGTACGCCCTCGTCCACCTCGGCGTGTGTTCGGCGCCCGTCGCCCACATGCTGGCCGAGGCGATCACGAAGGGCACCGGCCACCGTGCCGGGTCACTGAGCGACCGCGTCGCCGAGGCGAACGCCCGCAGCCGGCAGGGGCGCGGCTGAGGGACGTGGACAACGGCTCGGGGGGGCCGCCGACGCGGAGGCCGTGCACCGGCCCGTACACCGGTCTCCTTCTCAGAAGGCGTACCGGACGCGCAGCCACGGAGCACGCGTGGCGAGGAGTTGCCGGATGCGCTCCAGGGACTGCCGCTTGATGTCCTGGGCGTAGCGCACGTTGAGCGAGCCGTTCCGCGAGCGCTTGGTCTCCTGGGCCTCCGGCTGCCACAGCACCTCCTCGGCGCGGGGGTGCCAGCCCAGGTTGACCTCGTGGAGCGCCTCGTTGTGGGTCAGCATGATGATCTCGGCCGCTGCCTGCTGCTTCACGCGGTCGGGCAGGACGTCGTCGAGGTGGGTGAGCAGGTCGGCCCAGGCCCGCTGCCAGCCCGGGCGCAGCACGATGGGCGAAAGGTTGAAGTGGACCTCGTATCCGGCGTCGAGGAAGTCGGCGGCGGCGGCGATCCGCTCGTCGACGGGGCTGGTGCGGATGTCCAGCAGCCGGGCGTCGTCGCCCGGCATGGCGGAGAAGCGCACTCGGGTACGCCCTTGCGGGTCCAGCGCGAGCAGGTCGGGGTTGACGAACTTGGTCGCGAAGGATGCCTTGGCCGTCGGCAGGCCACGGAACGCGGCGATGAGATCCGCCGTGTTGTCACAGACCAGGGCGTCCACGGAGCAGTCACCGTTCTCGCCGATGTCGTAGACCCAGGCCTTCGGGTCGCACTGGTTGGGTTCCGTCTTGGGGCCCTGAGCCCGTACGTGACGCCGGACATGGGCCACGATCGCCTCGATGTTGGTGAACAGCGTGATGGGGTTGGCGAAGCCCTTGCGGCGGGGGACGTAGCAGTAGGCGCAGGCCATCGCACAGCCGTTGGAGGGGCCCGGCGCGATCCAGTCGGCCGACCTGCCGTTGGGGCGGGTGGTGAGGTTGTGCTTGACACCGAGCACGAGCGTCTCGGTCTTGATGCGGACCCACCGGCCGATGTTGCCGTCGTTGCCGTGCAGGGACGGGATGCGCCAGTGGCTGTCGACCTCGGTCACGCGCACCCCCGGCAGCCGGGCCATGATCTGCTGGCCGCGCGGCGAATCGAGGGCCGCCGGCTCGGCGTAGACCTCGCGTACGTCGAGCATCCGGCGCGCCTGTGGACTGTCCCGGAACGCCTGATGCGGGGTCCGCACCGGTGAGGTCTCCGCCCAGCCGAAAAGCGCTTGCTGCTCAGGCTCTCCCGAGGCGGCTTCTCCCGCCGGCTGGTCCACGGGCTGATCCTTTCCGTCCGTTCCCCGCCTTCAGGGGCTCAGCTCTCGGCCCCGGCGGTCGAGCCCCTACAGGGCCTGTGGTCCGAGCCCCGAGTCGTCCGAGCGCGGCGGCCCGACGGCGCACCGCCGGGAAGGGCCGCACCGTCCCGCACAGATCAGAGCGCACGACGGCGCGGACCATGCACCGCACACACCGTCAGGGGGCGACGTCCTGGTCAGGCGCCCTGCTTCCCCTCCGGCACCAGAATCGCCACGCACTCCACATGATGCGTCATCGGGAACAGGTCGAAGGCCTGGAGGCGCTTCGGGGTGTAGCCGGCTGCGGCGAAATAGGCGAGGTCGCGGGCGAGGGCGGCCGGGTCGCAGGCTACGTAGGCGATGCGGCGGGGAGTGAGGGAGGCGAGGTGTTCGACGGTCTTCTTGCCGGCGCCGGCGCGGGGCGGGTCGAGGACCACGAGGTCGACGTCCTCGATGCCGGTGCGGGGGAGGATCTGGTCGACCTTGCCGTGTTCGATGCGGACGCGGTCGTCGTCGGCGAGGTTGTGGCGGGCGTCCTCCACCGCGCGCTTGCCGGACTCGATGCCGAGGACGGCGCCCTTGTCGCCGACGCGGTCGGCGAGGGCACCGGCGAAGAGGCCGACGCCGCAGTAGAGGTCCAGGGCCATGTCGCCCTTCTTGGGCATCAGACCGCGCATGACCGCCTCCACGAGGAGGTCGGCGGCCTGGGGGTGGACCTGCCAGAAGCCGCCGTTGCCGACGCGCCAGGTGCGTTCGGCGGCGCGTTCGCGGACGAAGGGGCGGCCGTGGACACGGTGGACGCCCTTGTCCTTCTCGCCGATGCGCATGACCGATACCGGCTTGTCGAGCTCCACGATGGGGAGCCGGCCGCCGGGCTTCGGGGTGAGGATGACCTGGCGGTCGTGCGAGCCGGAGGCAGCGATGGCCTCGACGGTGGCGATCGCCGGCCAGTCACGCTTTTCGATGCCCAGCTCGGAGACGCCGGGGGCGGCGATCAGGCAGCGGTCGATCGGCTGGACCTCGTGCGAGCGGTGCTTGCGGAGGCCCGCGCGGCCGTCGGCGTCGATGGCGTACTGGACGCGGGTGCGCCAGGCGGGGACCTCGCCGGCGGGGAGCTTGTCGCCGGGGGCCGGTACGACGGTGCCGTCCCAGCCCGCGTCCTCGGGGGTCAGGCCCGCGAGGCGCATCAGCTGCTCGGCGACGACCTCGCCCTTGAGGCGGCGCTGGGCGCCCGGCTTGGCGTGCTGCCAGTCGCAGCCGCCGCAGCGGCCGGGGCCGGAGAACGGGCAGGGGGCCTCGACCCGGTCCTTGGAGGCGGAGAGGATCTCGACGGCGTCGGTGCGGAGGAAGCGGGCGCCCTCGTCACCGTCGGTGACGCGAGCGATCACGCGCTCGCCGGGCAAGGCGTGGCGTACGAAGAGGACCTGGCCCTCCTCCGTACGGGCAATGCAGTGGCCGCCGTGCGCGACGGGGCCGACCTCGACCTCGTACTCGGTACCGACGAGGGACTTCCGCTCGGTGCCGGCCTGCGGGTTGTTCGGTTCGTGCGGCATGGCGAGCGGACTCCAGGGGGTGGGGTACGGGGTGCGGACAACAGCCTTCTAGTCTACGGGCCGCCGCGCCGTGCCTCGGGCAGCGCGGCGGCCCGGGCCCCACCCCCGGTGGCGCGCTCACTTCTTCGTGGCCGCCTTCTCCTTCTTCGGCTGGGTGACCGGGCCGCGGCGGACCGAGCCGGGCGCGTTCCACTCGGCGCGCTTGCGGGCGCGGACCTTGGCGGCCTCGGAGGAGTCCAGCTGCCAGGGCACGGAGGTGACCATCACGCCCGGGGTGAAGAGGAGCCGGCCCTTCAGGCGCAGCGCGGACTGGTTGTGCAGCAGGTGCTCGTACCAGTGGCCGACGACGTACTCCGGGATGAAGACGGAGACCGCGTCGCGCGGGCTCTCCTTGCGCAGCGACTTCACGTACTCGATGAAGGGCCGGGTGATCTCCCGGTACGGGGAGGCCAGGACCTTCAGCGGGACCTCGATGCCGCGGCGCTCCCACTCCTCGCGCAGCGCCTTGGTCTCGGCCTGGTCGACGTCCACGCTGACCGCTTCGAGGGAGTGGGAGCGCATCAGCTTGGCGTAGTTCAGGGCCCGCAGGGTCGGCTTGTGGACCTTGGAGACCAGGACGATGGAGTGCACGCGGGAGGGGCGGGCGACCTCGTCGTCGGGCGAGTCCGCCGCGGCGATCTCGTCGGCGACCCGGTCGTAGTGCTTACGGATCGCGGACATCGTGACGTAGAAGATGACCATGCCGAGCAGGGCGACCCAGGCGCCGTGGCTGAACTTCGTCACCAGGACGACGACCAGGACCAGGCCGGTGAAGGTGGCACCGAAGGCGTTGATCGCGCGGGAGCGGTGCATCCGGCGCCGCTTCGCCTGGTCCTTCTCCATGGTCAGGTGGCGGTTCCAGTGCCGGACCATGCCGATCTGGCTGAGCGTGAAGGAGACGAAGACGCCGACGATGTAGAGCTGGATCAGGCGGGTGGAGTCGGCGCCGTAGATGTAGACGAGTATCACCGCGGCGCCGGCGAGCAGCACGATGCCGTTGGAGAACGCGAGCCGGTCGCCGCGGGTGTGCAGCTGGCGCGGCAGGTAGCGGTCCTGCGCGAGGATCGAGCCGAGCAGCGGGAAGCCGTTGTAGGCGGTGTTCGCGGCGAGGAAGAGGACCAGCGCGGTGGCGGCGGCCAGGATGATGAAGGGCAGCGTCCCGTCGCCGAAGACGGCGGCCGCGACCTGCGAGATCACCGGGTTCTGGGTGTAGCCGGAGCCGACCGGGGTGCCGTTGTGCAGCAGGTCGGTGGCGGGCTTCTCGGCCATCTTCACGCCGGTGACCATGGCCAGCACGATGATGCCGCAGAACATGGTGACGGCCAGGCCGCCCATGAGCGCGAGGGTGGTGGCGGCGTTCTTCGACTTGGGCTTGCGGAAGGCGGGGACGCCGTTGGAGATCGCCTCGACGCCGGTGAGCGCCGCACAGCCGGAGGAGAACGCGCGCAGCAGGAGGAAAATCAGCGCGAAGCCCGCGAGGCCGCCCTGCTCGGCGTGGATGGTGTAGTCGGCGGTGGGGGCCTTCATGTCGTCGCCGAGGACCGCGCCGCGGAAGGCGCCCCAGAGGATCATGATGAAGACGCCGGCGACGAAGATGTACGTCGGGATGGCGAAGAGCTTCCCGGACTCCTTCACGCCGCGCAGGTTCATCACGGTCAGCAGAACGATCATCGCGATGGCGCAGAACGTCTTGTGCTCGACCACGAACGGGATCGCCGAGCCCAGGTTTTCCACTCCGGAGGAGATGGAAACGGCGACGGTGAGGACGTAGTCGACCAACAGCGCACTGGCCACGGTGAGGCCGGCCTTGGGGCCGAGGTTGGTGTTGGCCACCTCGTAGTCGCCGCCGCCGCTCGGGTACGCGTGCACGTTCTGCCGGTACGACGCCACGACCGTGAACATCAGGACCACGACGGCGATCGCGATCCACGGGCTGAAGTGGTACGCGGACACGCCGGCCACGGACAGGACGAGCAGCACCTCCCCCGGCGCGTACGCCACGGAGGAGAGCGGGTCGGAGGCGAAGACGGGGAGTGCGATGCGCTTGGGGAGAAGGGTCTCTCCCAGCTTGTCGCTGCGCAGTGCGCGCCCGATCAAGATGCGTTTGGGCACGTCGGTCAGTTTGGACACGCAGAGGATGCTAAGCCTTCGTCAAGGGCCCCGCCCACCCGCCACCCGAGGGGGCGGTGCGGCTCTCGGAACACGCCGCCCGACTGGTCCGCACCGCCCGCGGAGGGTCCCGCGAGGGCTACGGAATCCGTTGTTCCGCTGACTCGTACGGACCGCGTACGCCCCCCTTCCGGGTCCCCCGAAAGGCGGAACTGCCTGCCCCGGGCGGGGTGTCCACACCCTCACCCCCGTGGAGGGTGCCGACATCCGATCCGCTGCGGGCGGCCCGGCGGGCGAGCAGACCCCTGACGCTGCGCCGCCCGCCGTGCACCCGCCGGTGCGACCCGATGGTGGCATTCGCCACGGCCTCGGCACATTGCCGGTTCCCGGCAATCTTTACGCGATTTTGATGGCTCACCGACCCCCGCTTGCCCCACTGCCCGGCGCGTGCGGAGCCGGTGCGGAGCGGACGTCCGGAGGAGCTACAGCGGCCGGTCCGGCCAGCCCAGCACGCGCGCCCCCATCGCCGCCGTCTCCAGCGTGTAGCGCTGCAGCCCGTCGGCCGGGTCGTAGCCGGTCAGTTCCTTGATGCGGGCCAGCCGGTAGGAGAGGGTGCGCACGCTGACCTGGAGCCTGCGGGCCGCCTCGGCGTTGACGTACGCCGTCGCCGCGCAGGCCCAGATCGTCTCCAGCAGCGGCCGCGCGCCGCCGCGCCCCTCGGTCAGCGGCCCCAGCACGCTGTGCACGAGGTCGGCCATGGCGGCCCGGTCCCGCAGCAGAACGGGGAAGACCAGCAGGTCGGCCGCGTACAGCACCGGGTCGGCCAGCTCCAGCTGGGCCGCGAGCTCCAGCGCGCTCAGCGCTTCTTCGTACGAGGTGACCACGCCGCCGGCGCCTGCGTGCGGGCGGCCCACCGCGACCCGGTGCGCGCCGCGTCCGCCGGGGTCGGTGGTGCGCGCGTGCTGCGCGAAGAGGTCCAGGGCGCCGCCCCGGCCGCCCTGCGCCACGCACACCAGCCGCCCGCCCTTGGTGGCGATCAGCACGTCCCGGTCGCCGAAGCGGGTCAGCAGCTCGCGCTCCACACGCCGGGCCACCGGATGCAGGTCGTCGAAGCGCTCCGGGCCCTCCGCGACGGCCACCGCGTGCTCCCCGGCCAGCCGCAGCCCGAAGCGCTCGGCCCGTTCGGCGAGCCGGCCCAGGTCGCTGCGCCCGTAGAGCAGGTCGTCGACGAATTCGCGGCGGGCCGCCTCCTCCTGCCGGACCGCGAGCCGCTGCGCCCGCTCGTGGCCCTCGCCGAGCGCCGCGACCGCCGCCTCGACGGCCGCGAGCACCGCGTCACCGGTACGGGCCCGCTCGCCGGGCCCCGCGGCCCGCGCCACCCCGGGCAGCGAGCCCCACAGCCGGCGGGTCTCCCCCAGGTAGCGGCCGATCAGCTCGCGCAGGCCACGGCCCTCCTCGGCGGCCCGCTCGCCCAGGTCGCGCAGGGCGTCCAGCTCGTCGCGGCGGGGCAGCCGCCCGGTCCGCGAGATCTCGCCGAGGAGGTCGGCGTATCCGCCGAGGTCCTCCGATTCCGCCGCGCCGCGCTCCACTTGTCATGCTCCCTGCCACCGCTCTGCCCGGCTCCCGCGGGCCGGTTCCGGGGCCTTGATTGCCGACTCCCGGACACCAGGACGCTATCAATCCTGCCGGGTCCCGGCAGGTCCGCTCCGGCGGGTCCCGGCAAGGTGCGGCCGACGGCCCAGCAGCTCCCCCAGCCCCTCGCGGGTGGCGGCGATGACCACGCGGTCCTGGGGCCGCAGGACGTAGTCGCGCGGCAGGTCGCGGACCAGCCGGGCCGGCTCCCAGCTCGGCCCGTTCGCCGCCATGTTCTCGGGGTCCTCGGCCGGGTCGGCGGACGCGCCGATGTTCACGGCCACCACCCGCAGCCGCCCGGCCCGGAACACGTCCTCCGGCCTGCGCCCCACCAGTTCGGTCTGGCCGCGTACGTCCACATGGGCGACGAGCAGCAGCCGGCGCTCCACGGGGATGGCGCCCAGGATCTGGCGGCCCATCATGGCGCCGGCGAAGGCGGGCGCCGCCAGGAAGGAGACGCTGCGGCTGCGGGTGACGGCGGTGGGATGAGCGGCGCGCAGGGTGCGGTAGACGGCGGTGGCGAACCGGTCGTCGAACAGCCGCAGCGTCACCCGGAGCTGCGGCTTGACCGACCTGGCGTACAGCGACGCCTCCAGGTTGGTGCTGTCCTCGCTGGTCAGGGCGAGGAGGGTACGGGCGCGGGCGATCCCGGCCGCCTCCAGCACGCCATCCTCGGTGGCATCGCCGAGCACGGTCGGCACCCGCAGCCGGCGGGCCAGCGGAATGCCCCGCGCCTCGGGGTCCTCCTCGACGCACACCACCGGTACGCCCAGCTCGCGCAGCCGGGCCAGGACGCGGGTGCCGACCTTGCCGAGGCCGAGGAGGACGACGTGCCCGGAGAGGCCGCGCGGCGGGCGGCGCAGCTGCGCGGCGTTGCGGAAGGTGCCGAGCGCTTCGAGGGCCGCGGCCACCAGGACCGGCAGCAGGAGCAGGCCGGTGAACCCGGACAGCAGTTGCAGCACCTTGCGGATCATGCGCTCGTCGACCGCCGGCTCGTTGATCGCGAGGAGGTCCAGCAGGGAGAGGTAGACCGCGTGCATCGGCGCCTCGCCGGTGAAGAGAGTGGAGACGACGGCGAGTATCAGGACGGTGGCCACGACGCCCACGACGGCCCAGCGCAGCCGCCGGGAGAAGAGCGAGCCGAGGGGCGCGCCGCGGCCGGTGAGGCGGCGGGCCGGCGACCGGCCCCCGCGGTAGGCGACGGTCTCCAGCGCCACGGTGGCGCGGCCGGCCGCCGCCGCGGCCTCGGCGTCGTCCGGCAGCAGCGTCGGCCCGTCGTCGTCGGCCCCCGTGTGCCGGTGGCCGCCGCGGTGCCGGTGGCGGCCCGGCGGAGGCGACTCCGGCGCCGGGTCGCCCTCGTGGGCGGTCTCGTCCGAGGCGGAGGGGGAGAGGAGGGCCAGGGTGGCCAGGCCGCGGTCGGCGCGCGGCGGGGCCGGCGCGCCAGGGGTGTGCTCCACGGCCCGCAGCAGCAGCCCGTCGACCTCGATGACCTTGCTGGTACCGGCCACGGCCGTGGCGGTGAGCGCGGGCGCGACCGTGTCCGCGTCGGAGAGGACGGTGGTGGAGGCGTCGATGTCGGAGGTGTCGGACCAGACCACGGCGGCCGCCTGGTCCAGCAGCTCCTCCAGGTGCTGTCCGAGACGGCGGTTGTAGAGGCGGATGACCAGCCGGAGCCGGGGGTTCATGCGGCGGGCGCGCAGCGCGGCGTGGATATTGGTCTCGTCGTCGTCATAGACGAGGGCCAGCGCGCCGGCCTCCTCCACGCCCGCCTCGGTGAGCGTCTCGTCGTCCGGCTCCGGCGCCTGGAGGACGCGTACGTCGTCCTCCGCCGCGTCCGGCGGGCCGGCGCCGTCGGACGCGCGCCCGCCGTCCGAGGTGCCCGTACGGCCGACCGCCGCGGTCACCCGGCCGAAGAGGGCGCTCGCCCGGCCGAGGCCGCGGGCGGGCTCGGAGACACGGGGGCCGCGCGGATCGCGTACGGAGGGGACCACGAGGGTGACCCGCTCGCGGTAGACCTCGCGCAGCTCCACGGCGAGCCGGTGGGCCAGTGAGTCGTCGCCGCACACCACCATGTGCGGGGTGGGCGGGGCCGGTGGGGACTGCTGTGGCACAGGAGACAGTGAGGACACGTCGCACAGCATGCCTGTTCGAAGATCACCGAGTCAGCCGGTCCCGGCCCTCAGGAGCGTTCCGGTACGGACGAGCGCTCCGGCCCTCAGCATTTCGGCGCACAGCCCTCAGCAGCACTTCGGCCCATACGAGAGGAGTCCCGCAGTGACCGACCGGACCGGACCGCCGGCGGACCCCGGCTTCCCCGCGCCTCCCTGGCGGGCCCGCGGCACCCTGTGGCTTTCCCTCTTCACCACGCGCGAGGCGCTGCCGCTCCCCGCCGACCTCAGCCCCCTCGGCAGCCGGCGCGTTCTCGCCGTACTGCTCGTGCGCTACACGGAGGGGACCCTCCGGTACGACGAGTTCGCGGTCGCCTCCCCGATCCGCCGCGGCCGCCGCGTGGGGCTGCACTGCCACGGCATCCGGGTGGACTCCGCTGCCTCGCTGCGCGGCGGCCGCGGCCTGTGGGGCATCCCGAAGGAGATGGCCCGCTTCTCCTGGAGCGGGGACTCCGTACGCGTGTCCGACGACGCCGGGACACTCGCGACCCTCCGCTTGGGACCGCCCGGCAGCTGGCGCGTCCCCGTGCCGTACGCCCCCGGCCACGTCTTCGGGCGGATCGGCGCGGACCGGATCCACCTCGCAGGGCGGCTCTCCGGGCGGCTCGGGACCGGCCGGCTCGGCGTACTGGAGTGGAGCGGGCGTCTGCCGGAGCTGCGGCGCACGGACCCCCTGTGCGCGCTCGCCCTCTCCCCCGCGCGCTTCTTCTTCCCGGCGGGCACCCGCCAGGGCCCGGCCGCCCCCGCCCCGCACCCCTGAACAGCGAGGGGAACGTCCGGTGAACACCCACCGGCACATCCGGTGAACAGGGGTCGGCACGTCCGGCGAAGGGCAGAAGTCCCGTCGTCGGGCCTGCCGGTTACGGTGGTGTCGCACATCAGCGGGGGCAACTCCCCCGTTGCCGCATAAGCTCGTGACCGGGCGTTGCCGGGGCCGGGAGCCCCGGGCGGGCCGGTACGCCGGAAAGAAAGTTGTGAGCAGGGTGTTGAGGCAGGCCAACGGGCCTACGAGGAGTGCGGGGTAAGCGGGACGATGCACATCGTCATCATGGGCTGCGGGCGGGTCGGATCCGCGCTCGCACAGACCCTGGAGAACCAGGGCCACACGATCGCCGTGGTCGACCAGGACCCGACCGCCTTCCGGCGGCTGGGCTCCGGCTTCGGAGGCCGCCGGGTGACCGGCGTCGGCTTCGACCAGGACACCCTCCGCGAGGCGGGCATCGAGGAGGCCGGGGCGTTCGCCGCGGTCAGCAGCGGCGACAACTCCAACATCATCGCCGCCCGGGTGGCCCGCGAGATGTTCGGCGTGGAGAACGTCGCGGCCCGCATCTACGACCCGCGCCGCGCCGAGGTCTACCAGCGCCTGGGCATCCCGACCGTCGCGACCGTCCGCTGGACCGCGGACCAGATGCTGCGCCGGCTGCTCCCCTCGGGCGCCGAGCCGCTGTGGCGGGACCCCAGCGGCGGTGTGCAGCTCGCCGAGGTGCACACCGACGAGTCCTGGGTCGGCCACAAGGTCAGCCGCCTCCAGGAGGAGACCGGGGTACGGGTGGCGTTCCTCACCCGGCTGGGCGAGGCGATCCTGCCGACCTCGCAGACCGTCCTGCAGGAAGGCGATCTGGTGCACGTGATGATGCGCACCGACGACGTGGAGAAGGTCGAGGCGGCATTCGCCGAAGGGCCCGAGGAGGCAGGCGCATGAGGGTCGCGATCGCTGGTGCGGGAGCGGTGGGCCGCTCCATCGCGGGTGAGCTCCTCGAAAACGGTCACGAGATCCTGCTGATCGACAAGGCGCCGACGGCGATCTCCGTGGAGCGGGTGCCGCAGGCGGAGTGGCTGCTGGCCGACGCCTGCGAGATCACCTCGCTGGACGAGGCGGCGCTGCAGCGGTGCAACGTCGTCATCGCGGCGACCGGTGACGACAAGGTCAACCTCGTCGTCTCGCTGCTGGCCAAGACCGAGTACGGCGTGCCGCGGGTGGTCGCCCGCGTCAACAACCCGAAGAACGAGTGGCTCTTCAATGAGTCCTGGGGCGTCGACGTGGCCGTTTCCACGCCGCGCCTGATGTCCGCGCTGGTCGAGGAGGCGGTGAGCGTCGGCGACCTCGTACGGCTGCTGCGCTTCAGCCACGGCGACGCCAACCTCGTCGAGCTGACGCTGCCGCCGGAGGCCGCGCTGGCGGGCACCCAGGTGGGTGACGTGGAGTGGCCCGAGGACACCTCGCTGGTGACGATCATCCGCGGGACCCGGGTGCTCACGCCCAACAAGGAGGACGCGTTGGAGGCCGGTGACGAGCTGCTGTTCGTCGCGGCGCAGGCGCGGGAGGAGCAGCTGGAGGACCTGCTGTCGATGCGGAAGCCTACGGAGTAGGCGGTTCGCCGACGTACGGCGAGGGCCCGGAACCGGTGCGGTTCCGGGCCCTCGCCGTACGCGGAGCGGTCAGACGCCGGGCGCGTCCGCCTTGGCCTCCTCGGCCTTCTCCTTGGCCTCCATCTCCGCGATCACGTCGATCGGGGCCGGGGCCTTCGCGAGGAAGATCCAGGTGAGGTAGACGCAGAGCAGGAACGGGGGGATGCCGAGCGCGACCTTGACCCAGCCGAGCTGCGTCGCGTCGCCCCACCAGTACAGCGGGAAGAGGATCGCCGACTTGGCGAGCAGGATGATGCCCCAGGCCCAGGTGGACTTGGTGTACGCCTTGAACCGGCCGGGGTTGCGGGTGCGCCAGGAGAGGTTCTCGCGCAGGATCGGGCCGAGCAGGACGCCGATGAGCGGGAACCGGAAGACCGCCGAGAGGATGTACACGACCGCGAGGCCCAGCGTGTACAGCATGCCGGGCAGGTAGAAGTTCTTGGCGTCGCCGGACATCATCGCGAAGACCGCGCCGAAGGCCACGCCGAAGACGCCGCTGAAGGCGTGCTTGAGGGTCTCCTTGCGGGCGAGCCGGGCCAGCGCCAGCACGACCGTCAGGCCCAGCGCGACGATCGCGGCGAGGTGGATGTCCCGCTTGATCGTGTAGATCAGTACGAAGACCAGTCCGGGGACCGTCGTGTCGACCATGCCCCAGAAGCCGCCGAACGCTTCCAGGATGGCCTTCTCGGCGGCCGCCTTGTCGGGGGCGTTCGCCGCCCCGCGTGGGTCGGACGGCGCTGTCGCACCGTCCCCCGGCTGGTCCTCGTTGCTCGTGGTCGTCTTTTCGAACGACGTCACCGGCTACTCCTGTCCGAGCGGTCGGAGTTCGTACTTCGGATTGAACAGCACCCGGCGTCCGTGGCTCATGGAGATCCGGCCGGAGGCGATGAGCTTACGGCCCGGTTCTATGCCGGTGATGGCGCGGCGGCCCAGCCAGACCACGTCCAGCGCGGCAGAGCCGTCGAACAGCTCCGCCTCCAGCGCCGGCACCCCGGCCCGAGGACGCAGCGTGACGTGCCGCAGCGTGCCCGTGACCTTCACGATCTGACGGTCGTCGCAGTCGCAGATCCGCGTACAGCCCGCGTTCTGCGCGTCCTGCTGCAACTCGGCGGACTGCAGCTCCTCCTCGGAGGAGGACAGCCTGTCGAGCATCCGGCGGAAGCGTCCGGCCGGCTTCTCGGAACGGGTCCCAGCACTCATACATCCAGCGTACCGGCCGACTCCCGGCCGGATCACGGCGTGCGCCCGGGAAGCGGGGCCACCAACGCCTGGATACGTATCACTGTTCGAAGCGGTAGCCCATGCCCGGCTCGGTGACGAAGTGCCGCGGGTGCGACGGATCCGACTCCAGCTTGCGCCGCAGCTGAGCCATGTAGACCCGCAGGTAGTTGGACTCGGTGCCGTACGAGGGGCCCCAGACCTCCTGGAGCAGCTGTTTCTGGCTGACCAGGCGGCCGGTGTTGCGGACCAGCACCTCCAGGAGGTGCCACTCGGTGGGGGTGAGCCGGACGTCGCGGCCCGCACGGTTGACCTTCTTCGCTGCCAGGTCGACGGTGAAGCCCTCCGTCTCGACCAGGACGGCGGCGTCGGCGGGCCCCGTGGGCTCGGCGCGGCGCACGGCGGCGCGCAGCCGGGCCAGCAGCTCGTCCATGCCGAACGGCTTGGTGACGTAGTCGTCGGCGCCCGCGTCCAGGGCCTCGACCTTCTCGTCGGAGGTCTGCCGGGCGGAGAGCACCAGGATCGGTACGCGGGTCCAGCCGCGCAGCCCCCTGATCACGTCCACGCCGTCCATGTCGGGCAGACCGAGGTCGAGGACGACTACGTCGGGGTGGCGGGCGGCGGCGAGCCGGAGCGCGGTGGCGCCGTCGGGCGCGGCGTCCACCTCGTACTTGCGCGCCTTGAGGTTGATCACGAGGGCGCGGACGATCTGCGGCTCGTCGTCGACCACGAGCACCCGGGTCATCGGGCCTGCCTTTCCCGCGGACGGACCGGGGGCCGCCGCAGTCGGTGTACGGGGAGCGGGCGCGGTCATGTCGTCGCCCGGGCGGGGAGGCCGGGGGAGACCGGCGGGTGGCCGGGCGCCGCGCGCAGGGTGAGGACCATGGTCAGACCGCCTCCTGGGGTGTCCTCGGCGGCGAGCGTGCCGCCCATGGATTCGGCGAAGCCGCGGGAGACCGCGAGGCCGAGGCCGACGCCGGCGCCGCGCGGGGCGTCGCCGTAGCGCTGGAAGGGCTCGAAGATGCGGTCCTTGGCGGAGTCCGGGACGCCGGGCCCGCGGTCCACGATGCGTACCTCCACGCGCTCGCCGAGCGCGCTGGCGGCGACCGTGACGGGCGCGCCGTCCGGGCTGTACTTCACGGCGTTCTCCACGAGGTTCGCGACGCACCGCTCCAGCAGGCCGGGGTCGACGGCCACGATCGGCAGCTCTTCGGGGACATCCAGGCAGACGCTGCCCTCGGGGACGCCGCCGAGCGCCATCGGGACGACCTCGTCCAGATCGGTGTCGCGGATCAGCGGGGTGACCGTGCCGGTCTGCAGCCGGGACATGTCGAGCAGGTTGCCGACCAGGTGGTCCAGCCGGTCGGCGCCGTTCTCGATGCCCGCCAGCAGCTCGGCCTCGTCCTCCTCGGACCAGGCCACGTCGTCGGAGCGGAGCGAGGTGACGGAGGCCTTGATGCCGGCCAGGGGCGTACGGAGGTCGTGGCTGACGGCGGCCAGCAGAGCCGTACGGATGCGGTTGCCCTCGGCCAGCTCGCGGGCCCGCTCCGCCTCGCCGACCAGCCGCTGACGGTCCAGGACGACGGCGGCCTGGGCGGCGAAGGCGCCGAGCACCCGGCGGTCCTCCGCGGGCAGCTTGCGGCCGGTGAGCGCAAGGGTCATGAACTCATTGACCGGCATGTCCACGTCCGCGTCCTCGGGGCGTCGGGGCGCCCTGCCCTCGCCGACGCTGCCCGCGCAGGTCCAGGGCTCGACGTCGCTCTCACGTTCGAGGAGGGCGACGGCGTCCATGGCGAAGGTCTCGCGCACCCGTTCCAGCAGGGCGTCCAGCGTGGTCTCGCCGCGCAGCACGCTGCCGGCCAGGAACGACAGGATCTCCGCCTCGGCCCGCAGCCGGGCCGCCTGGTGCGTACGGCGGGCCGCCAGGTCCACCACCGAGGCGACGGCCACCCCGACCGCGAAGAAGATCACGATGGCGACGATGTTCTCGGGATCCGCGATGGTGATGCTGTGCGTGGGCGGCGTGAAGTAGAAGTTCAGCAGGACCGAGCCGACAGCGGCCGAGGCGAGCGCCGCCAGCAGCCCGCCGAGCAGCGCCGCCGCCACGGTCAGGAAGAGGAACAGCAGCACGTCATTGGCGAGTCCCGGGCCGCTGTCGAGGTTGTACAGCAGCAGCGTGAGCAGGACCGGGCCGAGCACGCCGGTGAGCCAGCCGGCCAGCACGCGGGAGCCGCTGAGCCGGGCGCCGCGGGCCACCGGCAGGCCGCGGCCCTTGGCGACCTCGTCGTGGGTGACGATGTGGACGTCCAGGTCGGGGCCGGAGTCGCGGGCGACGGTGGCGCCGACGCCGGGCCCGAAGACGTACTGCCAGGCCTTGCGGCGGCTGGAGCCCAGCACGATCTGGGTGGCGTTCACCCCGCGCGCGAACTCCAGCAGGGCGCTCGGGATGTCGTCGCCGATGACGTGGTGGAAGCTGCCGCCCAGGTCCTCGACCAGGGTGCGCTGGACGGCCAGCTCCTTGGGAGAGGCGCCGGTGAGCCCGTCGCTGCGCGCGATGTAGACCGCCATGACCTCGCTGCCGGAGCCCTTGGCGGCCATCCGCGCCGCACGGCGCAGCAGGGTCTTGCCCTCGGGGCCGCCGGTGAGGCCGACCACGATGCGCTCGCGGGCCTGCCAGGTGGAGCGGATGGAGTGCTCGGCGCGGTACTGCTGGAGGTACTCGTCGACCCGGTCGGCCACCCACAGCAGCGCCAGCTCGCGCAGGGCGGTGAGGTTGCCGGGCCGGAAGTAGTTCGACAGCGCGGCGTCGACCTTGTCGGAGGCGTAGATGTTGCCGTGCGCCATGCGGCGGCGCAGCGCCTGGGGCGACATGTCGACCAGCTCTATCTGGTCGGCGCGGCGGACCACCTCGTCGGGGACCGTCTCGCGCTGCCGTACGCCCGTTATGGACTCCACCACGTCACCGAGTGACTCCAGGTGCTGGATGTTGACGGTGGAGACGACGTCGATACCGGCTTCGAGCAGTTCCTCGACGTCCTGCCAGCGCTTGGCGTTGCGGGAACCGGGCACGTTGGTGTGGGCCAGCTCGTCGACCAGCGCGACGGCGGGCCGGCGGCTCAGCGCCGCGTCCACGTCCATTTCGGTGAACGTGGTGCCCCGGTGGCTCAGCTCCCGGCGCTCCAGCTCCTCCAGGCCGTGCAGGAGCACCTCCGTACGCGGCCTGTCGTGATGCGCCACGAAGGCGACGACGACGTCCGTACCGCGCTCCAGGCGCCGGTGCGCCTCGGAGAGCATGGAGTACGTCTTGCCGACGCCCGGTGCCGCGCCGAGGTAGATGCGAAGCTTGCCGCGTCCCATGGCCCCATTGTCCAACGTGTGAGCTGCCCACAACCGGGCCGTTCCGTCACCGACCCTACCGAGCAGGAACAGGACAAAGGCCGCATACGGTGAGCCTGGGGGGGTGGTCTTGACGGGACCCTGACGGTTCGCGCGGGCGGCGGCGGTGTCAGTGCCGCCGACTACTGTGTTGAGAAGGGGACCTCAATGCACCCCCGTAGGGGGAACGAGGGGTGAAACGGTACGGCGCCACGCGTCGCGCAGCCCGCGTCCCACACACCCCTGCGGCCCGCCGCGCCCCTGCCGTACAGGGTGCCGCGGGCCGCAGGACGCGTACGTGCGCGGTCAGCGGATCTCGGTGATCTCCGGGCCGCGCTCCAAGCGCTCCACGCCGCCGCCGAAGCGGGACTGCGAGGCGTCGTCCTGCTGGACGCCCTCGGGCACCATCTGCGCGTCGTCGGGGAGCTTGAGGACGATCGGGTCGCGGGGCGCCATCGGGCCCTCGCCGCGCACCACGACCGTGTCCCGGAAGATCTGCTCCAGCAGCCCGGCGGCCTGCGGCTGCACCGCGCCCTGGCCGGAGATCACGCCGCGCAGGAACCAGCGCGGGCCGTCCACGCCGACGAACCGTACGACCTGCACGCCGTTCGTCCCGTCCGGCAGCTGCACCGGCACCTGGGCGCGCAGCTCCCAGCCCAGCGGGCCGTCGACGGTGTCGATGACGCCGCCCTGCTGGGTGATGCCGGAGGCGATCTCCTCGCGGACCTCGCCCCAGATGCCCTCGTGCTTGGGCGCGGCGAAGGCCTGCAGCTGCACGGCGCTGTCCTGGAGCACGATGGTCGCGGCGACGATCGCGTCACCGGCGACCTCGACCCGCAGCTCCATGCCCTCCACGCCCGGTACGAAGAGGCCGCCCAGGTCCACCCGGCCCTCGCCCGGATTGCCGACCTCGGAGACGTCCCAGGGGCCGTCGGGGCGCGGGGCCGGCGGAAGGTTCACGCCGTAGCTCTCGTCGTCCGCGCCGGACTCGTCCGAGGTGGTCTCCTCGGCAGGATCGACCGCCTCGACCGCGTCGTCTGGAGCCTCGTTCTTCTTGCGACGTCCGAACACGTCACTGTCCTTCCCGGTCGGCACCGACCGATGCGTATCCATTCCCGCCCGTGGGGCCGCCCACCGCCGCATGACCGCCGGTGGACCCGAATCCCCCCTCGGCCCGCGCCGAGCCGGGAAGCTCCGCCACCTCGTGGAAGCGCACCTTCTCGACCTGCTGGACGACCAGTTGGGCGATCCGGTCGAACCTCTCGAACCGCACACTCTCGCGCGGGTCCAGATTGACCACGATCACCTTGATCTCCCCACGGTACCCGGCATCCACCGTCCCCGGGGCATTCACCAGTGCCACACCGCAGCGGGCGGCGAGGCCCGACCTCGGGTGCACGAACGCGGCGTACCCCTCGGGCAGCGCGATGGCCACCCCCGTGGGCAGTACCGTGCGCTCCCCCGGGGCCAGTTCGGCCGCCTCCGTGGTGACGAGGTCGGCCCCCGCGTCGCCCGGGTGCCCGTACGCGGGCAGCGGAACCTCCGGATCGAGGCGCCGGATGCGTACGTCCACGGGGTGCCGCGTCTGCTGTGTCTGAAGGGGCTCGGTCACGGGTTCACCTCGAAGGCGCGGGCGCGGCGTACTTGGTCGGGGTCGGCCATCGCGGCCTCGATCTCCTCGGGCCGGCCGTTCTGGATGAAGTGCTCGACCTTCACCTCGATGAAGACCGCGTCGGCGCGGACCGCGACCGGGCCGTCCGGGCCGCCGATCCGGCCCTCGGCGCGTGAGTAGATCTTCCGCCCGTGCACCGCGGTGACCTCGGCGTCCAGGTGCAGGACCGTGCCGACCGGCACCGGGCGCAGGAAGTCGGTCTCCAGGCGGCCGGTCACGGCGATGGCCTGGAGCAGCCAGTTGAGCGAGCCGAGCGTCTCGTCCAGGGCCGTGGCCAGTACGCCGCCATGCGCGAGGCCCGGCGCGCCCTGGTGGGCCTCCTTGACGGTGAACTCGGCGCTGACGCGTACGCCCTCACCGGCCCGCGCCTCCAGGTGCAGGCCGTGCGGCTGCTCTCCGCCGCACCCGAAGCAGCGGTCGTAGTGCGCGCCGAGCAGCTCGCCGGGCGCGGGCGCTTCGGGGTGCCGCACGGGCGCGGTGGCGTCCGGGGGCGGCGTCAGCGATGTCCTGTCTCCACTCACAGGGGGAGACCCTACCCGCGCGCGCGGAACACGCGCGCGCACGTGCCAAGCTGGAGCCATGCAGTCGTACGAAGAACGCCTCACCGCTCCCCGCTCCTGGTGGGTGATCGCCGCGGCCGTCGGCGTCGCCTGTGCCCTGATGCTGCTGCCGCTCGGGACGCTGCCGATGCTCGGCGGGCTGGTGGGCGGCGCCGCGCTGGCCGCCGTGCTGGTGAGCGCGTACGGCTCGGCCCGCATCCGGATCGTGGGCGGCGCGCTGATCGCCGGGGACGCGAAGCTCCCCGCCGAGGCGCTGGGCGAGGCGCATGTGCTGGACGCCGAGGAGGCCCGGGCGTGGCGTACGTACAAGGCCGACACCCGTGCGTTCATGGTGATGCGGAGCTACATCCCGACGGCGGTGCGGGTCGAGGTGACCGATCCGGCGGACCCGACGCCGTACGTCTACCTGTCGACGCGGCACCCGGAGGAGCTGTCGGCGGCGCTGGCGGCGATCCGGGCCTGAGGGCGCCGTACGAGGGCGTTCTCGGGGCTTGCGGGGACGTTCTCGGGTGGGGCTCGGGGGCGCTGGGCTCAGTCGTCCCGGCCGGGCTCCCGGCGGCCGGGACGGCCGGTTCTGGCGCGGCCGGTGAGGCCCTTGCGCGCGGGGGCCGGGTCCGGGTCCGGGAGCGCGTCCCAGGGCACCTGGCGGCGGCGCAGGTCCCGGCGGACCTTGTCGGCCAGTCTGGCGGTGTCCCGGCGGTTCATGAACGCGCCGACCGCGGCGCCGACCATGAACGGCGTCATGCTCGGCAGGTTCCGCATCATGCGCTTCATGATCTGCTGACGCAGCTCGCGCTTCATCTGTCCGCCGAGTGCGAGGTTCAGCGAGGCGGGCGCGGCGATGTCGACGCCGCGCTCCTCGGTCCAGGCCTGGGCATATGCCAGGCCGCGGGCCTTGAGGCCGCCCTGCGGGCGCAGGCCGTACACCTCATGCAGCTCGGCGAGGAGTTTGATCTCGACCGTGGCGACGCCGACGACCTCGGCGGCCAGCTCGGCCGGCATGGCGGGCGGCACCGGCATCATGGCCGCGGCGCCCACTCCGGCACCGACGGTCGCGGTACCTCTCGTCGCCCCCGCGACGAGTTTGTCGGCCAGTTCCTCGGGGGTCAGGCCGGGGAACTGGCGGCGCAGCGTGGCCAGGTCGCGGACCGGGATCCGCGGGGCGGTCTCGATGATCCGGTCGGCGGTCCAGGCGAGTCCCGACCGTACCGTGACGCCGCGCTTGCGGGCGCCGTCGACCGTTCTGGCCGCGAGCGTGGCCGCGCGGCCACGCTCTCTCAGCGCTTCGGTGCCCCGCTCCGCGGGGAGGGCGGTCCGGTCGGTGGGCACGGACGCGGTCTCCCCGCGTGGCTGTGCCCCGGCCGCCGGACCGGTCTCGCCCTGATTGCCTCTACGGAACGGTTTCACTGAGCTTCACCTCACGCTGTCGTCCCGGTGACCGCGGCTCGGTGCGGCGCCTGTCCGGGAGACCGCCGGTCTCCCTCGCGGGCGCGTACGGGCCACGGCCTCGGCCCGCCGTCAGGCCGCGCAGTCGCGGCAGATCGGCTGACCGTTCTTGTCCTCCGCGGCCAGCTGGCTGCGGTGGTGGACCAGGAAGCAGCTCATGCAGGTGAACTCGTCCTGCTGCTTGGGCAGGACCCGTACGGCGAGCTCTTCGTTGGAGAGGTCGGCGCCGGGCAGCTCCAGGCCTTCGGCCTGCTCGAACTCGTCGACGTCGACGGCCGAGGCGGACTTGTCGTTCCGCCGCGACTTCAGCTCTTCGATGCTGTCCTCGTTGAGGTCGTCATCGGTCTTGCGTGGTGTGTCGTAATCCGTAGCCATGGTCGCTCTCCCCCTCTGGGTGTCTGCGGTGTCTCAGCGCTCGTAACGCGTGAGAGGCCGGACTTGTGCCCGACCTGAGGCGGAGATTTTGCCTCACATCAAGGTCTGTTACTCAATCGACACCCAACCGCACCCCTGAAGAGGTGATCGGAATGGATGGCGATAGGACCGTACACGGTCCTAAAGTCGCACCTCGCGCTTGCCATCACGTGTACTTCCCGTGATCAGCCCCCCGGGAAACCCGGAGTTTCCCGGCCTTCCGCGGGCCAAAGCGATCACGGAGAGTAGATGGCCCGGAATTCGCGTCTGTGATCGATCACACACGTCCGGGCCGACGAACGGACCGGTCGAATTCCGCGCAAAGCGAACTCGGGGCGAAGGATGACCGGACACCCCGGGCCGCGTCAAGCCGGACCCGCGGGTGCGGTGGCCGGAACTCCTACACCGGGAGCACCACGCGCATGTCCATGCCTCCGCCCTCACGCGGTACGGCCGTGATCGTGCCGTCGTGCGCCCGGACCACGGACCGCACGATGGACAGGCCGAGGCCCACGCCCTTGTCGCTGCCGGTGCGCTCCGTACGCAGCCGCCGGAACGGCTCGAACAGGTTCTCCACCTCATAGGCGGGGACCACCGGGCCCGTATTGGAGACCACCAGCACCGCCCAGCCGGGCTGCGCTTCCGTGGTCACCTCCACGAAGCCGTCCTCGGGCACGTTGTACCGCACGGCGTTCTGTACGAGGTTCAGCGCGATGCGCTCCAGGAGGACGCCGTTGCCCTGCACGAAGACCTGCTTGCGTACGCCGCGCAGCTCGACGCCCTTGGCCTGCGCCTCGCCCCGGGACTGCTCGATGGCCTGCGAGGCCACCTCGGAGAGATCGACCGGTTTCCGGTCCACGATCTTGTTCTCGCTGCGCGCGAGCAGCAGCAGCCCCTCGACGAGCTGTTCGCTGCGCTCGTTGGTGGCCAGCAGGGTCTTGCCCAGCTGGGCCAGCTCGGGCGAGGCGTCCGGGTCGGCGAGCTGCACTTCGAGGAGTGTGCGGTTGATGGCCAGCGGCGTACGCAGTTCGTGCGAGGCGTTCGCCACGAAGCGCTGCTGCGACTCGAACGCCCGGTCCAGCCGGTCCAGCATCTCGTCGAACGTGTCGGCGAGCTCCTTCAGCTCGTCGTCCGGGCCGCCCAGCTCGATCCGGCGGTGCAGGTCGGAGCCGGCCACCCGCTGGGCGGTCCGCGTGATGCGGCCCAGCGGGGACAGGACGCGGCCCGCCATCGCGTACCCGAAGGCGAACGCGACGATGGTCAGGCCGACCAGCGCCATCAGGGAGCGGTTCAGCAGGTTGTTCAGGGCCACCGCGCGCTGCTGGGAGATGCAGGTGTTGATGGCCGAGTTCAGCTGGTCGACGTTGTTGGTGGCGGCGCCGGGGCAGCGGTCGGTGACGATCCGGAAGTCCGACCCGATGATCTTGAACGGCAGCTGGTTGCCGTCCTGGAGGGCGTTGGCGGCCAGCATGTAGATGATGGCCAGCAGCACGATGCCCGCCATCAGGAACATGCCGCCGTACAGCAGCGTGAGCCGTATCCGGATGGTCGGTCGCAGCCACGGGAAGGGGCGGACCGGCGGCTTGGGGTCCCAGGTGGGCTTGGGCGGTGCGGGCGGCGACTGGGGCGCCGCGGGTGTCGTTGCCATGCTGCTGCTCAGATCCGGTAGCCGGAGCCCGGTACGGTCACGATCACCGCGGGCTCGCCGAGCTTGCGGCGCAGCGTCATGACGGTCACCCGGACCACGTTCGTGAACGGGTCGGTGTTCTCGTCCCAGGCCTTCTCCAGGAGCTGCTCGGCCGAGACGACCGTGCCCTCGCTGCGCATCAGGACCTCCAGCACCGCGAACTCCTTGGGCGCGAGCTGGACCTCCTTGCCGTCGCGGAAGACCTCGCGGCGGTTCGGGTCGAGCTTGATGCCCGCCCGCTCCAGGACGGGCGGCAGCGCCACGGTCGTACGGCGGCCCAGGGCCCGTACGCGGGCGGTCAGCTCGGTGAAGGCGAACGGCTTGGGGAGGTAGTCGTCGGCGCCGATCTCCAGGCCCTCCACGCGGTCGCTGACGTCGCCGGAGGCGGTCAGCATCAGGACACGGGTGGGCATGCCCAGCTCGACGATCTTGCGGCAGACGTCGTCGCCGTGGACCAGCGGGAGGTCGCGGTCCAGCACGACGACGTCGTAGTCGTTGACCGCGATGCGCTCCAGCGCGGCCGCGCCGTCGTACACCACGTCGACCGCCATGGCCTCCCGGCGCAGTCCGGTGGCCACCGCATCGGCGAGCAGCTGCTCGTCCTCGACGACGAGTACACGCACGTCGCTAGTCCTTCCTCACGGCCCCGCCGAACAGGGGGGCGCACACAATTTTCGAGCACATCCATCCTGCCCCGAAGAGCCGTAAACCGGCTGTAAGAGGAGGTGCGGACGCTCGGCGCGGGACCGCGGCTACCCGATTGGCAGCGATTCACCGACTTCTTGAGGTTTCCGTGAGGTTCGGCTTGGGGAGGACGATTGCACACTCGCGATCACGCCTTGCATGACGCCGTACCGGGACCGGACGGCAGTCCGCGGGGACCACGCCGTGATCTCCCTCAGCCACACCCCCGTGGACGAGGGGCCCACACCCGTCGGCACACCCCCGTGCCACCGACCCACGACGAGGGGGCGCACCATGGACGCGTTCACCGCAGGCATTCTGCAGCGCATAAAGAGCACCGAAGCCGACCTGGACCGGGCCCGCGAAACCGGCGACGACTTCCTCGCCGACGTCGAGCAGGCCGAGCTGGAGGACCTGCAGCGGCTGGCCTCCGAGCACGGTGTGGAGGTCGGCGCGCCCAGCGTCTGATCCCCGCCCGCCCCGTACGAAGGGCGCCCCGGCACCGAGGGGACGGTGCCGGGGCGCTTCGTCGTGTCCGGGCGCCTGCACGGGCCGTACGGCGGCGTACGCGCGTCCGTACGCCGCGCCCAGGCCCCGCGTCAGTCGTGCCAGGCTCCCAGGTCCTCCAGCAGGGGCTGGAGCGCCTCGAAGACGGCCGGGGAGGCGGCGACGGCGAGGCCCGGGGAGACCGGGTCGCCGGCGCGGCCGCCGGTCAGCGCGCCGGCCTCACGGGCGATCAGCTCGCCGGCCGCGTAGTCCCAAGGGTTCAGACCGCGCTCGTAGTAGGCGTCCAGCCGGCCGCAGGCCACGTCGCAGAGGTCGATCGCGGCCGAGCCGCCGCGCCGGATGTCGCGCACCTGCGGGAGCAGGGAGCCCAGGACGGCGGCCTGCGCGGCGCGCCGCTCGGCCACATACCCGAAGCCGGTGCCGACCAGCGCCTGGGAGAGTGGCGGCGCGGGCCGCACCCGGACCGGCGCGCCGTTCAGGAAGGCGCCGCCGCCGAGCACGGCGTGGCTGGTCTCGCCGCGCATCGGCGCCGCGACCACTCCGACGAGCGTCTCGCCGTCCTTCTCGGCGGCGATGGAAACCGCCCAAGAGGGCAGGCCGTAGAGGTAGTTGACGGTGCCGTCGACGGGGTCGATGACCCAGCGGATCCCGCTGGTCCCCTCGGAGCTGGCGCCCTCCTCCCCCAGGAAGCCGTCCTCGGGGCGGCGCTCGGAGAGGAAGCCGGTGATCAGCTTCTCGGAGGCGATGTCCATCTCGGTGACGACGTCGATGGGGCTGGTCTTCGTGGCCGCCACCCCGAGATCGGCGGGGCGGCCGTCGCGCAGCAGCTCACCGGCCCGGCGGGCGGCCTCCAAGGCCAGCACGAGGAGTTCTTCCTTCAGTTCACCGCTGTACGGCGAGGCGTCCTTCAGGGGATCGGACACGGTGCTCCTTGTTCGTACGGAAGGTCCCGCGGGCGGCGCTCACGGCCGGCCCGCGGGCCGCCGCGGCGCGTACGCCCGCGGGCCGGGCAGCCGGGCCGCACGCCGTCGGGCGGCCCGGGGCGTGCGATCAGGCCCCCGCCGGCACGCCGCTCCAGTCGGCGCCCGCGGCGGCGGGCCGGGGGCTGCGGGCCGGGCAGCAGCCGACCGGGCAGAGGTCGTGGCTCGGGGCCAGGGCGCCGAGCGCGCAGCGCTCCGGGGAGCGGCCGCGCTCCGCCGCCGCACGCTCCAGGACCAGGTCGCGGACGGCCGCTGCGAACCGCGGGTCGGCGCCCACGGTGGCTGAGCGGGCGACCGGCAGACCCAGCTCGGCGGCCTTGGCCGTGGCCTCCGTATCGAGGTCGTACTTGACCTCCATATGGTCCGAGACGAAGCCGATGGGGGCCATCACGACGGCCGGGACACCCTGCGTGTGCAGCGTCTCCAGGTGGTCGCAGATGTCGGGCTCCAGCCAGGGGATGTGCGGGGCGCCGCTGCGCGACTGGTAGACGAGCTGCCAGGGGTGGGCGATGCCGGTCTCCTCGCGCACCGCCTCGGCGATCACCTGTGCCACGTCCAGGTGCTGGGCGACGTACGCGCCGCCCTCGCCGCCCTCGGTGTGCTCCTCCGGCCGCCCCGAGGTGTCGGCGGCGGCGGTGGGGATGGAGTGCGTGGTGAACGCGAGGTGGGCGCCCGCGCGGACCTCCTCGGGCAGCTCGGCGAGGGAGGCGAGCACCCCGTCGACCATGGGGCGGACGAAGCCGGGGTGGTTGAAGTAGTGCCGCAGCTTGTCGACCCGCGGCACCTCAAGGCCCTCGGCCTCCAGGGCGGCGAGCGCGTCGGCCAGGTTCTCCCGGTACTGCCGGCAGCCGGAGTACGAGGCGTACGCGCTCGTGGCCAGCACGGCGATGCGGCGGCGGCCGTCGCGGACCATGTCGCGCAGGGTGTCGGTGAGGTACGGCGCCCAGTTGCGGTTGCCCCAGTAGACCGGCAGGTCCAGGCCGTGCTCGGCGAAGTCCTTGCGCAGGGCGTCCAGCAGGTCGCGGTTCTGCGCGTTGATCGGGCTCACACCGTCGAACAGGAAGTAGTGCTGGCCCACCTCCTTTAGCCGCTCACGCGGGATGCCGCGGCCGCGCGTCACGTTCTCCAGGAACGGGACCACGTCGTCGGGCCCTTCGGGCCCCCCGAAGGAGAGGAGGAGCAGGGCGTCATAGGGAGCAGGCACTGACTGTTCGGGCATGTTTCGATCCTCCCACCCGCCACTGACAGCCGGAAAACCGGAGGCGCCTTCCGTGCGTCACCCGTAAGCTGTATGGCTGCTGTACGTTCCTTACTGCCACCCTGTACCGACCTCCCGCGGTCCCCGCGGATCCTCACCTGGCGGAGCGCCCCCTTGCCCAGTCCCTACCGCGCCCTGTTCGCCCGCCCCGGCACGAAGTCCTTCTCCGCCGCCGGGTTCCTGGGGCGCATGCCGCTCTCCATGACCGGCATCGGCATCGTCACGATGGTCTCCCAGCTCACGGACCGGTACGGACTGGCGGGCGCGCTCTCGGCGACGGTCGCCCTGGCGGCCGCGGTACTGGGCCCGCAGATCTCCCGCCTGGTGGACCGGCACGGCCAGCGCCGTGTCCTGCGCCCCGCCACGCTCGTCTCCCTGGCCGCGCTCGCCGCCCTGCTCGTGGCCGCTCAGCAGCGCTGGCCCGACTGGACTCTGTTCGTCTTCGCGGCCTGCGCGGGCTGCGTTCCGAGTGTCGGCGCGATGGTCCGCTCCCGATGGGCCGAGGTCCACCGCGCCTCCCCCGAGATGCTGCACACCGCGTACTCCTGGGAGTCGATCGTCGACGAGTTCTGCTTCATCGTCGGGCCGATCCTCGCCATCGGGCTGTCCACGTCGTGGTTCCCCGAAGCCGGGCCGCTGCTGGCCGGCGTCTTCCTGGCGGCGGGCGTCTTCTGGCTGACCGCGCAGCGCGCCACCGAACCCGTACCGCACCCCCGCGAGCACCACACCAAGGGCTCCGCGCTGCGCTCCAGGGGTCTCCAGGTCCTCGTCGTCACCTTCGCGGCCACCGGCGCGATCTTCGGGGCGATCGACGTGGTGACGGTGGCCTTCGCGGAGACCCAGGGCCACAAGGGCGCGGCCAGCCTCGTCCTCGCGATCTACGCGTTCGGCTCCTGCTCGGCAGGCGCGGTCTTCGGGATGCTGCGCCCGGCCGGCCCCGCAGCGCGCCGCTGGGTCCTGGGCGTCCTCGCCATGGCCGTGAGTATGATCCCGCTCCAACTGGTCGGGAACCTGCCGTTCCTGGCCGTGGCGCTCTTCGTCGCGGGCCTGACCATCGCTCCCACGATGGTGACCACCATGGCCCTGGTCGAGCAGCATGTACCGCGCGCACAACTGACCGAGGGCATGACCTGGACGAGCACCGGGCTCGCGGTCGGGGTGGCGCTCGGCTCGTCGGCCGCCGGCTGGGTGGTGGACGCGGCCGGGGCCCGTGCGGGGTACGCCGTGCCGGCCGTGGCGGGAGCGCTCGCGGCCGCGGTCGCGTTCCTCGGATACCGCCGGCTGCGGCCGGCGCCTACGCGGGCGGGGGCACCCCTGCCCCCGGTGACGGGAGGGCTGGGCGCACATGACAGTGGTTCGAGCGACTCGGGAGAACGTGTGGCGTAACTGGGCGGGGAACGTCCAGGCCCACCCCGTACGGAGCATGGCACCGGCCTCCACCGAGGAGCTGGCGGCGGCGGTACGGCAAGCGGCCGCCGACGGGCTCACCGTGAAGGCGGCCGGCACCGGCCACTCCTTCACGCCCGCCGCGGTCACCGACGGCCTCCTCATACGCCCCGAGCGGCTGACCGGCATACGGAAGGTGGACCGCGCCGCCGGTACGGTCACCGTGGCCGCCGGCACGCCCCTGAAGGACCTCAACGCGGCGCTCTCCGGGCAGGGCCTGTCGCTGGCCAACATGGGCGACATCATGGAGCAGACGGTCTCCGGGGCCACCAGCACCGGCACCCACGGCACCGGCCGGGACTCCGCCTCCCTCTCCGCGCAGATCGTGGGCCTGGAGCTGGTCACCGCCGACGGCTCCGTACTCCGCTG
Organism: Streptomyces sp. NPDC053560; assembly: GCF_044544605.1. Classification (NCBI taxonomy): domain Bacteria; kingdom Bacillati; phylum Actinomycetota; class Actinomycetes; order Kitasatosporales; family Streptomycetaceae; genus Streptomyces; species Streptomyces sp. NPDC053560. Next base: position 150,585 of record NZ_JBITXI010000012.1, read on the forward strand.
CTCCGCGCAGGAGAACCCGGACGTCTTCGCGGCGGCCCGGCTCGGCCTCGGCGCGCTCGGCGTCCTCACGGAGCTGACCTTCGCGGTCGAGCCGGAGTTCCTGCTCACCGCCCGGGAAGAGCCCATGCCGTTCGACCGCGTGACCGAGGACTTCGACGCCCTCGTCACGGAGAACGAGCACTTCGAGTTCTACTGGTTCCCGCACACCGGGAACTGCAACACCAAGCGCAACAACCGCAGCCAGGGCCCCGCGGCACCGAACGGCACCGTCAGCGGCTGGGTCGACGACGAGCTGCTCTCCAACGGCGTCTTCCAGGTCGCCTGCGCGGTCGGCAAGGCGCTGCCCGCCACCATCCCCGGCATCGCCAAGCTCTCCAGCCGCGCGCTCTCCGCCCGTACGTACACCGACATCCCGTACAAGGTGTTCACCAGCCCCCGCCGGGTGCGCTTCGTGGAGATGGAGTACGCCGTCCCCCGGGAGGCGGCGGTCGCCGCGCTACGGGAACTGCGCGCGCTGGTGGAGCGATCCGGGTTCCGGATCAGCTTCCCCGTGGAGGTGCGCACCGCGCCCGCCGACGACATCCCGCTGTCCACGGCCTCCGGGCGGGACACCGCCTACATCGCGATGCACATGTACCGGGGCACGCCGTACGAGGCCTACTTCACGGCCGCCGAGCGCATCATGACGGCGCACGGCGGCCGGCCGCACTGGGGCAAGCTGCACACCCGGGACGCGGCCTACCTGGCGGCGGCGTATCCGCGCTTCGGGGAGTTCACCGCGCTCCGGGACCGGCTGGACCCGGAGCGGGTGTTCGCCAACCCGTATCTGCGGCGGGTGCTCGGCGACTGAGGCGCGGCGCCGGCCCCGGGGCGTGACCCGCGGGGCTGGCGCCCGGCCTCAGGAGGAGCCGGGGGCCGGCGTCCGCTGCGCGTCCTGGGCGCCGCCGGAGCCGTCGTCCGTGCCCTGATCGCCGGTCGCGCCGTCGTCCGTGCCGTCGGTCGGCGTCGGCGCCGGATCCGAGGAGGGCTCGCCCCCGTCGCTCGGCGACGGGCTGGGCGAGGTGGAAGCGCCGTCCGGCCCGCTCCCCGTCCCGCTGCCCTTGTACGTGCCCGAACCCGAGGGGGACGAGGAGCCGCCGTCCGAGGTCTCCGGCTGCGGCGTCGGCGACCCGGTGGCGCCGCCGCCCTTCTCCGTGTCCCCGGTCGACGTGCTCGGCGAGGGCGCCGGCGTCGACGGGGCGCTGCCGCCGCCACCGCCGGACCGCAGGAGATTCGTGACGGACGTGCCGCGGCCGCCCGACGCGTCGTGCCCGGTGGCCAGCTCGAAGGCGGTGACCCCGGCCATCGCCAGCAGGAAGACCGCCAGCCCGACGAGCCAGGTACGGCGCCGGCCCCGCCATCGGGTGCCGTACAGGGTCCGGCCCACCTCCTCGTCGGGGGCCTCCGACACGGAGGCACCGGCGGGCGGCGTCACAGAAGCACCGCCGGGCGGCTCCGCGACCGTACGCAGCGCCATCGTGCGCGCGTCATGCCGCGGCACGGGGCGGGTCTCGTCCTCGTGCCGGGACACGGGGCGGGTCTCGTCCTCCGCGCCTTCGGGGGCGGTGGGACGGAGCGCACGGGTGGCCACCTCCGACAGCACGGGCAGCGCCCGTGTCGCGTCCGCCGCTCCAGGAGCAGCGGCGGCCCCCGTACCGGGCTCGCGCTCGGCGGCCCGGTCCATGGCTGCCGCGACAGAGGTCACCTCGTCCTCGGCGCCGTCGCGGCCGAACGTGGGCAGGACCATCGTCACGCCCGGATCGGGAGCCGATGCGGCCGCCGAGGCCTCGCGCGCGGGCGTACCGGGAGCGGCCGCCCGGCCACCGAGCTGCTGTCGGCGGCGCGGCTTGGGCCGCGTACTGACCGTCGCCTCCTTGACCTGCTCGCCCGTGCGGCGGAAGAGGTGCTGGAAGATCGACCCGCCCGTGGTGGCGACCACGCTCACCACGCCCGCACCGATGACCGTTCCGTAGACGCCGAGCCGACCGGCAAGGTAGGCGGCGACCGCCGCGGCGAGCGCACCGCCCGCCACCTGGGGGATGCTCAGGTCGAGACGTTTCTCCTTCCCGGTCTTCTTTGTGTGGCTATCGGTTCTGTCGTCCATTCCACGCCCTTGATCGACGCTTCGATCGGTCTTGCACACAGAAGGGACATTTGGGCGAACTGGATAGTTCCGTTTCTGGCGATTCTGTGAAGCAGGCCACATTTTCGGCGTACGTCGCCGGGCGACCCGGATGTAGAGAGGTCGACAAGGCGACCGGACTCCGCTGTCCAGCGAAAACTTGGCGGCGCGGCTACCCACCGCGGTGGTCCGAATGGAGTACTGTTGCGAATCCTGGCCCCGGTTTCCCGTCCGGCTGCCCGGACCCAGGGGAGGGGCCTCCAAGGCGGCACCCGCCCCGGGGCGCCGTCATTCGGCACGGGGGCTGGTACACAGGGCAACCGGTACGGTCACCGGAGGTCGCAAACTGGTTACCGTGTCATAACGGCGTTTCAGGGACACTGCCTGACGCGCCGGGCAACTCGGCAATGTTGTGGCAGGCTGCACCCGGGCAGGCCACACTCGACTAGCGGAAGCAGCGACGCACGTGACGTCGGCAGGCACCACCCGGGAGGTCCCCATGCCCGAACTGCGTGTCGTGGCCGTATCGAACGACGGCACACGGCTGGTGCTCAAGGCTGCGGACAGCACCGAGTACACGCTGCCGATCGACGAGCGGCTGCGTGCCGCGGTGCGCAACGACCGTGCACGCCTGGGCCAGATCGAGATCGAGGTGGAGAGCCACCTCCGGCCACGCGACATCCAGGCACGTATACGGGCCGGCGCGTCCGCCGAGGAGGTCGCCCAGCTCGCCGGTATCCCCGTCGACCGGGTGCGGCGCTTCGAGGGCCCCGTACTGGCAGAGCGCGCGTTCATGGCCGAGCGCGCCCGGAAGACACCCGTGCGCCGCCCCGGCGAGAACACCGGTCCGCAGCTGGGCGAGGCGGTCGCCGAGCGGCTGCTGCTGCGCGGCGCCGACAAGGACAGCGTGCAGTGGGACTCCTGGCGCCGGGACGACGGCACCTGGGAGGTGCTGCTGGTCTACCGCGTCGCGACCGAGCCGCACTCCGCGAGCTGGACGTACGACCCGCCCCGGCGGCTCGTACAGGCCGTGGACGACGAGGCGCGGTCGCTGATCGGCGAGACCGACGACACCCCGGAGCCGAGCTTCCCGTTCGTCCCGCGGATCGCCCGGCTGCCCCGGGACCGGCCGCTGGACCGCTCCCTGGACCAGCAGCAGCCGGCCGAGCGGCTCGCGCCGCAGGCCGCCGAGGACGAGGACGTGCCCGCGGCCTCGGCCGAGGAGTTCGACGAGCGGGACCCACGGGACTCGCTCACCAGCCTCCTGGAGGCGGTGCCGAGCTTCCGCGGCGACCTGGTCGTCCCCGAGCCGAAGACGCCGCCGGACGACGAGCCGCAGACGGAGGCCGAGGTCGAGGAGCCGCCGGCCCCCGCCGCGAGCGCGGGCGCGGGTTCCGCGTACGCGGACGTGCTGATGCCCCGTTCGGTCGCGGGGCACCGGGACCGGCTGAAGGGCACCACCGACCGCCAGGCCGAAGCGGACGGCGTCCGCCCCGGCCGCCGCGCCGCCGTGCCCAGCTGGGACGAGATCGTCTTCGGCACGCGACGCGGCAAGAAGCCGGACGCCTGACCGCCCGGCGGTCGGGCGCGGGCGGCCGGGCCCGGGTAACGGCCTGGCGGCTTCGGCCCTAGATACGGAAGATGCGGAGCAACTTCGGCCTCCAGGTGCGGAAACGGTCCTGCAGCTTGTTCTGCACGGGCACCCCGGGGGGGCATGCAGGTGCCTGCCCCTGGGGGTTCTGCATGGGTGCCCCCAGCCGCTGGAGGGCTGGCCCCGCCGCGGGGGGATAGTCCGCGGTCCGCGGCCGGCCACGCGCTGCCGCCCGGGTACGTACGCCCCGGTAGCGGCAGCGGTGGGGTGAGGGTCGCCCCGGTACGTCCGCCTCGTACGCCCGGTCCCGGTCAGCCCGCTTCGGCCCCCGTGGCCACCGGGCGGGACGGGTCGGACGACCACTCGCTCCAGGAGCCGACGTACAGGGCCGCCGGTACGCCCGCCACGGCCAGCGCCAGGATCTCGTGGGCGGCGGAGACCCCCGAGCCGCAGTAGACGCCGACCTCGGCGTCCGGGACGGCCCCGAGAGCGGCGAAGCGCTCGGCCAGCTCGGCGGCCGGCCGGAGCGTCCCGTCGGCGGTGGCGTTCTCGTTCGTCGGCGCGGAGCGCGCCCCGGGGATGTGGCCGGCGACCGGGTCGATCGGCTCCACCTCGCCGCGGTAACGCTCCCCCGCCCGCGCGTCCAGGAGCACCCCACGACGGGCCAGAGCCGCCGCCTCGTCGGCGTCCAGCACCGGCAGGCCACCGGGGGCCACCGTGAAGTCGCCGGGCTCCACAGCGGGTTCCTCGGCGGTCAGCTCACCGCCCGCCGCCCGCCACGCCGCGAGGCCGCCGTCCAGGACGCGTACGGACTCGTGCCCCGCCCAGCGCAGCAGCCACCAGGCCCGGGCCGCCGCCCAGCCCTGGGCGCCGTCGTACACGACCACCTCGCTGTCCTTGGAGATCCCGGCCGCGCGCATGGCGGCGGTGAAGACCTCGGGGGCCGGGAGGGGGTGCCGGCCGGCGGCGCCCGCGGGCCCGGCCAGTTCGGTGTCCAGAGCGACGTAGACGGCACCGGGAATGTGGCCCGCCTCGTACTCGGGGCGCCCGGGCGGGCCGCCGAGCTGCCAGCGGACATCGAGGAGCACCGGAGGCGTACCGCCCGCAAGCTCGCTCGCCAGTTCGGAAGCGGAGATGATGGCATTCATGGCCCCATCCTCGCGCAGTGACGGCCGGGCCACGCCGATCATGGGCAAGTCTGTCCGGCGCGGAGGGCGGCCCATGAAGAGGGCGGTGCCCGGCTGCACGAAGAGGGCGGGGGCCGCGTACCAGGAGGTCCGCAGGCACGGCTGGACAGGAGACCGGCAGCAGGCCGGCAGGAGGGCCGTCACACCGGGCGGTGACATCGGCAGAAACGAACCTGCTTCATCACATCGGGCGCTCTCCGGCACAGCCGTGCACCCGGTTCTCACGATTCGGACGACGGGCGGCGCGGCCGACCCGCCCAACGCACCCGAGGGTGCGAGCATCTGCACGGCACAGCCCCTGACCCGTACGGTCCCCCGATGGCCCGAGGAGCGAGCGACGATGACGACCGAGGCAGCGAGTCCGCGGGTGCCCGGCACTCCGTGCTGGGTGAGTCTCATGGTGCACGGCCTGTCCACGACGCAGGACTTCTACGGTGCGCTGTTCGGCTGGGATTTCCGGCCCGGGCCGCAGCAACTCGGCCCCTACGTACGAGCGCTGCTCGCCGGCCGTGAGGTGGCGGGCATCGGCGTACTGCCACCGGAGCGGCGGCTGGCCATCGCCTGGACGCCCTATCTCGCGAGCGACGACGCGGACGCCGCCACGGAGCGCATCCGCGCCTGCGGCGGCACGGTCGGGGTCGGGCCGCTGGACGCCGACCGGGCGGGGCGGATGGCGCTGGCCTCGGACCCGCAGGGCGCGGTCTTCGGGGTCTGGCAGGGCCACACGATGAAGGGCACGGCGGTGGTCGGCGAGCCCGGCACCCTGGTGTGGAACGAACTCGTGACCCGAGAGGTCGCCGAGGCGGGCACCTTCTACGAGCATGTCTTCGGCTTCGAGACGGAGGCGGGGCCCGGCCCCGACCGCGTGACGCTGTGCCTCAAGGGGCGCCCGATGGCGAGCATCCGGGGCGTGGGCGACGCGCTCCCTCGTGAGCAGGGGCCGCACTGGACCACGTACTTCGCGGTCTCCGACACGGACGCGGCGGCCCGCCGCGTCGTGGAGCTGGGCGGACGGGTGACCGGCGAGTCACGGGACTCGGCGCACGGGCGGCTCGCGGTGGTAACCGACCCGGAGGGCGCGGAGTTCCGGGTGATCCAGCGCTGAGTCCGGGGGATCCAGCGCTGAGTTCCACAGGATTCAGCGCTGAGCGGATCGTCTACCGGGCCTCCCCCGAGACCCCTGACTCGCCCTCCTGGTCACCCCCGACCGGCCCTCTGCCTCGGCTCACGCCGCCGGCTCGCTCCCCGCGTCGACCGGAAGGACGTCCGGGGAGAGCGCGGCCGCGTGCGCGGAGGCGGCGGTCTGACGGCGCCTGTGGTGGCGCCGGCAGAGGACCTCGTACCCGACCTCGGTCCCGGCCGCGTGCACGTCCCCCACGACCACCTGGTCGCCCTCGACGACCATCTGCCCGCCCACCGTACGGGCGTTGTGCGTCGCGCGGGCGCCGCACCAGCACAGTGCCTCGACCTGGAGCACCTCTATGCGGTCGGCCAGTTCGACCAGCCGCTGGGAGCCGGGGAAGAGCTTGCTGCGGAAGTCGGTGGTGATCCCGAAGGCGAAGACGTCCAGCTCCAGGTCGTCCACCACGCGGGCCAGCTGCTCGATCTGGGCGGGGGTCAGGAACTGCGCCTCGTCGGCGATGACGTAGTCGACACGGGCCCCGGAGCTGATCCGGCCGACGACGTAGGCGTAGAAATCCAGGTCGTCAGCCACCTCGATGGCGTCGACGGCGAGGCCCAGCCGCGAGGAGAGCCGGCCGGCACCCGCCCGGTCGTCCCGGGTGCAGATCATGCCCTGCAGGCCGCGGGCCGAGCGGTTGTGCTCGATCTGCAGCGCGAGCGTCGACTTCCCGCAGTCCATCGTGCCGCTGAAGAACACCAGTTCAGCCATGGGGGATGTGGTCGCCTTTCGGGCGCGTCGGGCCGTACCGACGGCAATCGGGTCGTACGAAGAGGGGAGTGGAGTTACTGGGAGGGAGTTACGGGGAGGGGGTCACGAGGGCGGGGTTACGGGGGGGCTCAGGGCGGACGGATCATGCGGCGGGCGCCGAGCCGCGAGGGAGCCCTGGCACTTGCCGCACCGATGCGCGCCGCCGGATCGATTCGCCCCCGCTTCCCCCATAGGGGGAGCAGGAGATCCCCTGCTCAAAACAGTAACGGGTGCCACTGACAACGCCCTCGGCGCCGTTGTTCAGGTGCGGACTTCCAGGAGGGGGACGAGTTGTTCGACCGGGGTCATGGAGCCGTGCATGCCGACCATGGCCGATTCCCGCGGTTCGGTCTCGCTTGCGATGATCACCATGTCGGCGTGCGCGGCGGCCACCACATCACCGATTCTGCCCCGTACCCGGTCGTCGACGCGCGGTCCGAACCATCCGGCGGCGATCGCCTCCTCGCGCCCGGCCACCCACATCCGGTCGCCGACCACCTCGCGCCAGACGGCGAGCACGTCGTCGGCCGCCCCCGGATGCGCGTACAGGTGGCGGCAGCGGCCCTCGCCGCCCAGGAGGCGGACGCCCGCCTTCAGCTCCCAGTCCTCGTCGAAGTCGACGCGCGACTCCGGGTCGAACGGGATGTCGATCATGCCGTGGTCGGCCGTGACATACAGGGCCGAGCGCGGCGGCAGCTGTTCGGCGAGGCGCTCCGCGAGGCGGTCGACGTACATCAGCTGGCCGCGCCAGGCGTCGGAGTCGACGCCGTAGCGGTGCCCCTTGCCGTCGACCTCGGAGTAGTACGTGTAGACCAGCGACCGGTCGCCGGCGGCGAGCTGCTCGGCGGCCAGGTCCATCCGGTCCTCGCCGGAGAGCCTGCCGTGGAACGTGCCGCCGCTGAGCGCGATCTGGGTGAGCGGCGTGCGCGCGAAGTCGGGCGCGGAGACCTGGCAGGTGTGGATGCCCGCGGCATCCGCCTGCTGGAAGACCGTGGGGTAAGGCTGCCAGGCGTGCGGGTCGGTCCACGGGTACCAGCGCAGCTGGTTCATCAGCTCGCCCGTGCCGGGGTCCTGGACGGTGTACCCGGCGAGGCCGTGCGCGCCCGGCGGCAGGCCCGTGCCGACCGAGGCGAGCGAGGTGGCCGTGGTGGACGGGAAACCTGCCGTCATGGGGCGCCCGGTGCCGTTCATGGACGTGCCGAGCAGCGAGGTGAGGAAGGGCGCCTCGTCCGGGTGGGCGCGCAGCACGTCCCAGCCCAGGCCGTCGATCAGGAAGACGCAGGCGCGGTCCGCGGGGGCCAGTTCCAGGCCCGTCGGCTGCGCGTGCGCCAGGCCCTGGCCGGCGGTGATGGCGGGCAGCAGGTCGGCGAGCGAGCCGGTGCCGTAGCGGGGTACCGGCGCGGTGTCGAGGTCCAGCGGTTCGGGCCAGGCGGACGCCGGGTCCACGGCGTAACCCGCCATCAGCGGGCGGCCGAGGCGGCGGTGGCTTCGGAGAGCGCCTGGGCGAAGGCGAGCGTCTGCCGGACGGTGTCCGGGCCGTCGCCGGCCTCGCTGACGCGCAGCGAGAGGTCGTCGGCGGTGGAGGACCCGGTGTAGCCGTGGTCGGCCTCGCAGTTCGGGTCGCCGCAGCTGGCGGGCTCCAGGTCGAGCCGGGAGACGGCGCCCCAGCCGATGGTCAGCACGACCTCACGGGGCAGCTGGCCGGGGGTGTAGGCCTCAGGGTTGGCGACGACGCGGCTGAGCACGACGGACGAGATGCGGCCGAGCTTCACGGACTCCGTGGAGGTGGTGGCGTACGGGGTCGGCGACGTGGCGTCGGCGGCCTGCTCGTCGGTGTGGCTGACGATGAAGCGGGTGTCCGTGAGGACCAGGACGGTGACGTGGCGGCGGACCTCATTGGCGTCGAAGGTCGTCTCCTGGTGGACCACGTACGACACCACGGGCTCGCCGCCGATCGCGGCCTGCACCGCCTCGGCCACGAGTGCCGGGTAATAGCCGCTGCGCTCGATCGCCGCGCGCAGCCCCTGGGTCGTCGTACCGGTCTTAGCCATGGGGTCCATCCTACGGGGCGCCGGGGGCGGTACGGCCCGCAGGCGACGGAGGCCGGGGGTCAGTACACGGGGAGGCGGCGGGGGCCGAGGTCGGTGGTGGCGGGTGGGCGGGCGAGGCGCACCGAGGCGCCGAGGACGGAGAGTCCGTGGGGGGCGACGACGACCGGTTCGAGGTCGATGCCGACGACCTCGGGGTGGTCGTCGACGAGCCGGGAGAGGCGCAGCAGCAGTTCTTCCAGGGCCGCGCTGTCCACGGGCTGCGAGCCGCGCCATCCGAACAGCAGCGGCGCGCTCCTGATGGAGCGGATCTGTTCGGCGACGTCGCGGTCGGTGGCGGGGATGAGGCGGTGCGCAGTGTCGCCGAGGAGCTGGGAGGGGGCGCCGGCGAGCCCGAAGGAGAGGACGGCGCCGGCCGCGGGGTCGATGGAGGCCCGGATGAGGGTGTCGACGCCGCGGGGCACCATCGCCTGCACTACGGGGCGCAGCTCTTCGGGCTTCCCGAGGAAGTCGGTCAGCTCCTGGTAGGCGCGGCGGAGTGCGCGTTCTCCGGGGAGGTCGAGGCGGACGCCTCCGAGGTCGGCGCGGTGCCGCAGGTGCGGGGCCGTGGTCTTCAGGGCGACCGGGTAGCCCAGAGCCTCGGCGGCGCGTACGGCGGCGTCCGCGTCGGGTGCGGGGAGTGCGGCGCGGACGCGGATGCCGTAGCGGCCCAGGAGGGCGGCGGCCTCGTCGGCGGGCAGCGCCACGGAGCGGTGCGGTTCGGCGTCGGTGGTGAGCTCGTCGAGCAGCCGCTCGATGTCGGCACCGGCCGCGGCTTCCTGGATGTCGTCGTACTCGGGGACTCTGCCCGGTGCCGCGGCCTCGCGGCGCCAGGCCGCGTACCGGACGGCCTCGGCGAGGGCGCGTACGGCCCGTTCGGCGGCGGGGTAGGCGGGGATGCGGGGCAGGCCGCCGGGGCGCGCCTGGGGAGCCCCGGGGGTGTTCTCGGCGGCTTCCGGCGGGGCGGCGTCATGGTCGGCTTCCGGCGTGGCAGCGCCACGGGCGGCTTCGGCTTCCGGCCCATGCGGACCCTCTCCTTCGCCGGCCGCCGTCCCCCCGTCCGTCGTGCACGAGTCCGCCGTGCACGACAGCGCCCCGGCGAGCTCCTCCATGGCGAGGTGGACGACGGTGACGGGCTTGGCGGGCCCTTCGGCCGCGGCCTCGCGCAGGGCGGTGGCGAGGGCCGCGATCTCCTCGGGGTCCGCGCTGCTGCCCTCGGCGACCCACGGGATCGCGGTGATCAGGACGGCGTCGATGCGGTCGCCGGCGAGGGCGTCGGCCAGCGCGGCCCGGAACTGGGCGGTCGTGGCGGCGAAGGGCAGCACATGGGGGTGCTGCGGGCGCAGGCCCTCGGTGAGGCAGGCGTCGTACGCGAGGAGGGCGAGCGCTTCGGAGTTGCCGAGGATCGCGACACGGGGGCCGGCGGGGAGCGGCTGGGAGGCGAGCAGCAGACCCGCGTCGATCAGTTCGGTGACGGTGCCGACGCGGATGACGCCGGCCTGGCGCATCAGGGCGGAGACGGTGGAGTCGGGGACCCGGGTGGCGGGGACGGTGTGGCCGAGGGGGACGGTGCCGCTGTGCCGGGCGCCCTTGACGACCACGACGGGCTTGGCGGCGGCGGTGCGGCGGGCGAGCCGGGTGAACTTGCGGGGGTTGCCGATCGACTCCAGGTAGAGCAGCGCGACATCGGTGGCGGGGTCCTCGTACCAGTACTGGAGGAGGTCGTTGCCGGAGACGTCGGCGCGGTTGCCGGCCGACACGAAGGTGGAGACCCCGGCGATGGCGCCGTCCCCGGAGCCGCGTTCGTGGAGGGCGCTGAGCAGTCCGATGCCGATCGCGCCGGACTGGGTGAAGAGGCCGACGCGGCCGGCGCCGGGCAGCCGGGGCGAGAGGGAGGCGTTGAGGCGGACGCCGGCCGCGGTGTTGATCAGACCGAAGGCGTTCGGGCCGACCAGCCGCATCCCGTAGGAGCGGGCCTGGCGCAGCAGTGCGCGCTGCTTCTCGCGTCCTTCGGGGCCGGCCTCGGCATATCCGGAGGTGAGGATGACGAGCCCCTGTACGCCGTGTTCGCCGCAGTCCTGTACGACGTCGGGGACGTGTGCGGCGGGTACGGCCACGACGGCGAGGTCGACGGGACCGGGGATGTCGCGGAGCGAGCGGTAGGCCGGTACGCCCTCCGGGTCCAGCGTGCTGCCGCCTTCGGGGAAGGCGTGGTTGACGGCGTACGTGTGGCCGGTGAAGCCGGAGTCGAGGATGTTCCGGAGGGCGGAGCGGCCGACGCCTCCGGGGGCGCGGCCGGTGCCGATGACGGCGACGGAGCCGGGGGCGAGCAGCCGCTGTACGGAGCGGGCCTCGGCGCGGTGCTCGCGGCCGCGCATGACGGCCACGGACTGCTCGGTGGGTTCGAGGTCGAATTCGAGGCGGACGACGCCGTCTTCGAAGGTGCGCTTCTGGGTGTACCCGGCGTCCGTGAACACCTTGATCATCTTGGTGTTGGCCGGCAGCACCTCGGCGGCGAAGCGTCGGATGCCGCGTTCGCGGGCGACCGCTGCGATGTGTTCCATCAGCGCGGAGGCCACGCCGCGGCCCTGGTGGGCGTCCTGGACGAGGAAGGCGACCTCGGCCTGGTCGGCGTCGGGGCCGGTGGCGGGGCGGCCGTCGGCGTTGATGCGGTCGTACCGGACCGTGGCGATCATCTCGCCGCCCACGAAGGCGGCGAGTCCGACCCGGTCCACGTAGTCGTGGTGGGTGAAGCGGTGCACGTCGCGGTCGGAGAGCCGGGGGTAGGGCGCGAAGAAGCGGTAGTACTTCGACTCGTCGGAGACCTGCTCGTAGAAGGAGGTCAGGCGTTCCGCGTCGTCCGGGGTGATGGGGCGGATCCGGGCGGTGCCGCCGTCACGCAGCACCACGTCGGCTTCCCAGTGGGCGGGGTAGGCGGCGGCATCCGACGGCGTCTCCATGCGGACAGCGTACGACCGGTGGCGTATCCGGGGCCGGTCGAAGTGCCCCGGAGGCTGCACGGAGACGACCGTACGTACCCGGCGGCGGGACGGTGCGTACGACCGGGTCTCAGCATGCGTACAGCCGGGGCGTGACGCAGGCTTGGCCTTCTAGGATCCGAGCGCTCGCCCGGGCTGGGCACACCGGACCACCGGTGCCCGCGTGAGACACTGGTCTAGACAACTTCTCCGACCCGAAGGGCAACACAATGGCTGAGCGCCGCGTCAATGTCGGATGGGCCGAGGGTCTGCACGCCCGCCCCGCCTCGATCTTCGTCCGTGCGGCCACCGCTTCCGGCGTGCCGGTCACGATCGCCAAGGGCGACGGCAACCCCGTCAACGCCGCTTCCATGCTCGCGGTCCTGGGCCTGGGCGCCCAGGGCGGCGAGGAGATCGTGCTGGCTTCGGACGCCGACGGCGCCGACGCGGCGCTGGACCGCTTGGCGAAGCTCGTCTCCGAGGGCCTCGAGGAGCTCCCGGAGACGGTCTGACCCTTCGGGCAGACCCGGCGGGCCCACGCCGCCGGAACGGCCTCTCACGGCCCCGCCACGGTGACCCGCCCCCACGGGTCACGGGCGGGGCCGTTCCACGTCCAGTGGGAGGCCGCCCTGGGTCCGGCGGGGCCGTTCGGCGTCCGAGCCGTTCCACGTCCGGCGGACCGGACCCCCTTGCCGACCTGTACGGAATTACCGGCCGGGCCTCCGTGCTCCGAGTAGAATTCGGCGGCATACGCGTAAAGCCGCGTACGGAATACCCCCACCCCGCCGCACTCGCACTCCCGAATTCAGGCACGCCAGGCACGCCGATTACAGGGGAAGAATTCCCCCAGGAGTTGTATACGGCAGCGGTGTTAATTCTGGGCGCGCGCCATGTTTACGGACGGTTTCACTTCCCTCACCGCGGGTGCGGGACGGCGCAGCCGGTGGGCGGGCAGCGTGCGCTCCACGTGTGCGGCGGTCAGTGCGCGGGCGCGTTCGGCGTCACCGCGCGCCACCGCGTCCACGATCGCGCCGAGTTCCTGCCAGTAGCGGTCCACGTCCCCCGGCGAGATCCGCCCCAGGTCGACCGCGTACACCCAGTCGATCTTGCGGCGTACCTGCACGAGCAGCGCCGTCATACTGGCGCTGCCGCTCGCCTGCGCGAGCGTCCCGTGGAACCAGCCGTCCAGTTGGCGCAGGTCGTCGGGGTTGCCGTGGCGGGCTCTCGCGCGCCCCAGCCGGACCAGGCCGCGCAGCACCTTCAGGTGCGCGGCGGAGCGGCGGGCCGCGGCACGGGCGGCACCCAGGGGCTCCAGGAGGAGGCAGATGTCCAGGAGGTCGGCGGCCTCCTGCTCGGTCGGCTCGGCGACGCACGCGCCCGCGTGCCGGCGAGTGGTGACGAACCCCTCGGACTCCAGGGTGCGCAGCGCTTCGCGTACGGGGACGCGGGAGACGCCGTACCGGGAGGCGAGCAGTTCCTCGATCAGCCGGGAGCCGGGCGGGAACGCGCCGGAGACGATGTCGTCGCGAATCGCCGTGCAGACCACATGCGCCGAAATATTTCCTCGCATCGTCCGTGCCTCCGCCGCAATCCTCCGGAAACGCCGCCGGGCGGCGCCTTTTCCGTGACTCTATGACACCGGGCCGCCTTTTCCGATGGCCGTGACGAATTCCTGGATATTTTTTGGCCGAGGAAAGGGGTGCGCGGGAACGCGGGGACGGAAGCGCGTCCGGGTGCGCCGAAGCCCCGGCCGTCGGGCCGGGGCTTCGGGATACGCGGAGTGCGCCGTACGGTGCGCGGTCGTCAGACGTTGACGCCGTGCGAGCGCAGGTACGCGATCGGGTCGATGTCCGAGCCGTACTCCGGGCCGCTGCGCGCCTCGAAGTGCAGGTGCGGGCCGGTGGTGTTGCCGGTGTTGCCGGACAGCGCGATCTGCTGGTTCGCGGAGACCTTCTGGCCGACCGAGACGCCGATGGACGACAGGTGGCCGTACTGGGTGTAGGTGCCGTCGTCCATCTTCAGGACGACGTTGTTGCCGTACGCGCCGCCCCAGCCGGCCTCGACGACGGTGCCGGCGCCGACGGCGTGGACGGCGGTGCCGGACGCGGCGTGGAAGTCGATGCCGGTGTGGCTGCCGGAGGACCACAGGCCGCTGGAGGCCCTGTACGGCGTGGAGACGTAGCTGCCGGAGATCGGCGCGACGAAGCCCGAGACGCTGAGGGTGGTACGGGCCTCCGAGCGTGAGGCGCGGGCCTCGGTGGCCTTCTTCTTCTCGGCCTTCTTCTTGGCGGCCTCGGCGGCCTTGCGGCGCTCGTCCTGGGCCTTCTTCTTCGCGTCCTCGGCGCTCTTGACGGCCGCGTCCTCGACCTTGGCGCGGGCGGCGGCGACCTCGGCGGCCTCCTCCTGCGCGTCGGCCTGGGCGACGATGTTGTCCGCGACCCGGTCGCCGGTGTCGGCGATGGCGCGGGTGAGGCCGGTGTCGGTGGTGGCGGCCGGGTCCTCGTTCGCGGCCAGCGCCGGGGAGGCGATGGAAACGGCGACGCCGGTCGCCGCGGCTATGCCGGCGATGTTGCGGGTGGTCCGGGCAGCACGGCCGGGGCGGCGGTGCTTGCCGGTGGCACGGGTGAACGCCATGACCGGCGCACTCCTTTCCTTCCTTCTCGCCTACCGGGTTAGCTGACGGGTTCGGAGCAGGAAGGTCTCCTACGGGCGGCTCCGGGGGGAGTCGCCCGATTCACCCCAAGGGACATGTGGGTCCCCGGCTCCCCTGGCTCGCGCCGTACGGGGACTCGGCGATGACTGCCCGGCGGCCGCGGGTGCGGCGCACTTCTGTCGAACAGCCGGACCGACGCTAAACGGGACATCTCGCGATCAGCAAACAGAAACAGGAGTTTGTGCCGGACGCCACACGGCTCGCGAGCAACCACCTACTGCATTCCGGACAAAAGCAGAGATCCCGGGCCGCATTGGCGACCCGGGATCCACTATGTCCTGATATGTGGGCGGCGTTGACGGCTTTCACGCCACCCCGTGACGGCACCGGTACGCCCCGTTCCGGCCCGCCCTCCCGCCGTACGGCGCGGGCGAATTCACAACCGTTACCGCGACGTCCGGCGGCGGTACAGCTCCGCCGCCGGCCCGCTCCGCATCAGCCCTTGACGACCGACACCTCGCCGATGCCCAGCTTCCGCACCGGCTCCGCGATCTCCGCGGCGTCGCCCACCAGAACCGTCACCAGCCGGTCCACCGGGAAGGCGCTGACCGCGGCGGCGGTCGCCTCGACCGTGCCCGTCTCGGCCATCCGCCGGTACAGCTGCGCCTGGAAGTCGTCGGGAAGCTCCTGCTCGACCTGGTCGGCGAGCGTCCCCGCGACAGCAGCAGCCGTCTCGTACTTCAGCGGCGCCACACCGACCAGGTTCTGCACCGCCACGTCCCGCTCGGCGTCGGTCAGCCCCTCGGCGGCCAGCGTCCGCAGCACCTTCCAGAGGTCCTCCAGCGCGGGCCCCGTAGAGGCGGTGTCCACCGAGCCACTGATGGCCAGCATCGCGGCGCCCGTACCGTCGGCGGAGGACCGCAGCACTTGGCCGAACGCCCGGACGCCGTACGTGTAGCCCTTCTCCTCGCGCAGCACACGGTCCAGCCGGGACGTCAGCGTGCCGCCCAGGCAGTACGTGCCGAGCACCTGCGCCGGCCACACCCGGTCGTGCCGGTCGGCGCCGATGCGGCCGATCAGCAGCTGGGTCTGCACCGCACCGGGCCGGTCCACGATCACGACGCGGCCGGTGTCGTCGGCCACGATGGGCGAGGCCGCCACCGGCTCCGCGGTCGAGCCCGCCCACGCCCCGAGGGTCTCCTCCAGCGCCGCGTCCAGGTCCACCCCGGCGAAGTCACCGACGACCACGGCCGTGGCCGTCCCCGGACGCACATGCGCCTCGTAGAAGGCACGCACCGCGGCGGCGCCGATACGCGCCACCGTCTCCTCCGTGCCCTGCCGCGGCCGGGACATCCGGGCCGTGGCCGGGAACAGCTGCTTGGACAGCGCCATCGCCGCCCGGCGCCCCGGATTCGCCAGCTCGTGCGGGATCTCGTCCAGACGGTTGCGCACCAGGCGCTCGATCTCGCCGTCGGGGAAGGCCGGGGCACGCAGCGCGTCGGCCAGCAGGCCCAGCGCCCTCGTGAGACGCGAGGCCGGTACTTCGAGGGAGACCCGGACACCGGGATGGTCGGCGTGCGCGTCCAGCGTGGCGCCGCACCGCTCCAGCTCGGCCGCGAACTCCTCGGCGTCGTGCTTGTCGGTGCCCTCGGAGAGCGCGCGCGCCATGATGGTGGCGACACCGTCCAGGCCCGCGGGCTCGGCCTCCAGCGGCGCCACGAGGTTGATCTCGACCGCGACGACCTGCTGGCCCGGCCGGTCGGCGCGCAGCACCGTCAGGCCGTTGCCGAGCCGGCCGCGCACCGGCGCCGGGAACGCCCACGGCTTCGGCTGCCCGGCCTGCGGCTGCGGGTGGAACGTCATGGTGGGGGTCACGGCTTCGGTCACTGCGCCGCCTCCTCGGTCTCGGTGTCGTGCTGGGCGGCGGTCGCGTCGGCCTCGGTGGCCTCCACAGCGGCGGCCTCGGCGGGCCCGGTCGGCTCGTAGACCAGCACCGCGCGGTTGTCCGGACGCAGCCGGGCCGCGGCGACCGCCTGCACCTCCTCCGGAGTCACCTCCAGAACGCGCTGTACGGCGCTCAGCGCGAGCTGCGGGTCACCGAACAGCACCGCGTACCGGCACAGTTCGTCCGCGCGCCCGGCGACCGTCTCCAGGCGGTCCAGCCACTCGCGCTCCAACTGGGCCTGCGCCCGCTCCATCTCCTCGGCGGTCGGGCCCTCCTCGGCGAAGCGCTTGAGCTCCTCGTCCACCGCGCGCTCGATGGCGGGCACCTCCACGCCGGCCGACGTCTTCACGTCCAGCCAGCCCAGCGAGGGCGCGCCCGCCAGACGCAGCAGCCCGAAGCCCGCCGCGACGGCGCTGCGGTCGCGGCGCACGAGGCGGTTGTACAGGCGGGAGGACTCGCCGCCACCCAGGATCGTCAACGCCACGTCCGCGGCATCAGCCTCACGGGTGCCGTCGTGCGGCAGCCGGTACGCCGCCATGAGGGCCCGCGAAGGCACCTCCTCGTGCACGACCTCCCGCAGCTCCCGGCCCATGGTCCCGGGCAGCGAACCGTCCCGCGGCGGCTGCTTGCCGTCGTGGCCAGGGATGGAGCCGAAGTACTTCTCCGCCCAGGCCAGCGTCTGCTCGGGGTCGATGTCGCCCACGATGGACAGCACGGCGTTGTTCGGCGCGTAGTACGTACGGAAGAACTGCCGCGCGTCCTCCAGAGACGCCGCGTCCAGATCGGCCATCGACCCGATGGGCGTGTGGTGGTACGGGTGGCCCTCCGGGTAGGCCATCGCCGTCAGCTTCTCGAACGCCGTACCGTAAGGCACGTTGTCGTACCGCTGGCGGCGCTCGTTCTTCACCACGTCGCGCTGGTTCTCCAGCGACTCCTCGTCCAGCGCGGCCAGCAGCGAACCCATCCGGTCCGCCTCCAGCCACAGGGCGAGCTCCAGCTGATGGGCCGGCATGGTCTCGAAGTAGTTCGTCCGCTCGAAGCTCGTGGTGCCGTTGAGCGAACCGCCGGCGCCCTGCACCAGCTCGAAGTGACCGTTGCCCTTCACCTGCGCCGAGCCCTGGAACATCAGGTGCTCGAAGAGGTGCGCAAGGCCCGTGCGGCCCTTCACCTCGTGCCGGGAGCCGACGTCGTACCACAGGCAGACCGCCGCGACGGGGGTCAGGTGGTCCTCGGAGAGCACCACGCGCAGGCCGTTGGCCAGCCGGTGCTCGGTCGCTGTCAGGCCGCCGGACCCGGCTTGTTCTGTGGCCGTGTGACCCATGGGCATGTACGTCCCTTCGATCCGCTTGCGAGGAAGTTCTGTCACTGTATGCAAGCGCGCCGACATCTGGCGAAGTTCCCGCCCGGCACCCCGCCGCAAGGAGATTCCCCGGAACGAGGCCCGCCGCACATCCGGCTCGGACGGGCGTACGGACGGGTCGCGGTCGGCGATGTCAGACCCGCGGGCCACAATGGTCCGCGACAGGCTCAGCCGTTGAGCACCCAGCACCGGCACCGAGCCTGCCGCCCGGCAGGACGGACACGCACTCGCGCCGCCCCGCCGGAACAGCAGACGCCCAGCCGTAAGCGAAGCCGAGTTCGAGCGAAGGAGCCGCAGCCGCGATGGCCCGCCGCAGCACGAAGACCCGACCCTCAGGGGGCACCCCCGAGCCCCAGGACTTCGAGGAGCGGATCCTCGACATCGACGTCGTCGATGAGATGCAGGGTTCCTTCCTGGAGTACGCGTATTCGGTCATCTACTCGCGCGCCCTGCCCGACGCACGCGACGGCCTCAAGCCCGTACACCGCCGCATCCTGTACCAAATGAACGAGATGGGCCTCCGCCCCGACCGCGGGTACGTCAAGTGCGCCCGCGTCGTCGGCGAGGTCATGGGTAAGCTCCACCCGCACGGCGACGCGTCCATCTACGACGCGCTGGTGCGCATGGCGCAGCCCTTCTCCATGCGGCTGCCGCTGGTCGACGGCCACGGCAACTTCGGCTCGCTCGGCAACGACGACCCGCCCGCCGCCATGCGGTACACCGAATGCCGCATGGACTCCGCCACGTCCCTGATGACGGAGTCCATCGACGAGGACACCGTCGACTTCCAGCCCAACTACGACGGCCAGGAGCAGGAACCGGTCGCCCTCCCGGCGGCCTACCCGAACCTCCTCGTCAACGGCGCCTCCGGCATCGCCGTCGGCATGGCGACCAACATGCCGCCGCACAACCTCGGCGAGGTCATCGCCGCCGCCCGGCACCTCATCAAGCACCCCAACGCCGACCTCGAGACGCTCATGAAGTACGTCCCGGGGCCGGACCTGCCCACCGGCGGCCGCATTGTCGGCCTCTCCGGCATCCGCGACGCGTACGAAAAGGGCCGCGGCTCCTTCAAGATGCGCGCCACCGCGACCGTCGAGAACGTCACCGCGCGCCGCAAGGGCCTCGTCGTCACCGAACTGCCCTTCACGGTCGGCCCCGAGAAGGTCATCTCCAAGATCAAGGACCTGGTCGGCGCAAAGAAGCTCCAGGGCATCGCCGACGTCAAGGACCTCACCGACCGCGAGCACGGCCTCCGCCTCGTCATCGAGATCAAGAACGGCTTCAACCCCGAAGCCGTCCTGGAGAGCCTCTACAAGCTCACGCCCATGGAGGAGTCCTTCGGCATCAACAACGTCGCGCTGGTCGACGGCCAGCCGCTGACGCTGGGCCTGAAGGAACTCCTGGAGGTCTACGTCGACCACCGCTTCACCGTGGTGCGCCGCCGCAGCGAGTTCCGCCGCACCAAGAAGCGCGACCGACTGCACCTCGTCGAGGGCCTGCTCACCGCCCTCATCGACATCGACGAGGTCATCCGCCTCATCCGCTCCAGCGAGAACAGCGCCGAGGCCAAGCAGCGCCTGATCGAGCGCTTCGGGCTGAGCGACATCCAGACGCAGTACATCCTCGACACCCCGCTGCGCCGCCTCACCAAGTTCGACCGCATCGAGCTGGAATCCGAGCGCGACACCCTCCGCGCCGACATCGAGAAGCTGACCAAGATCCTCGACTCCGACGCCGAGCTGCGCAAGCTGGTCTCCAGCGAACTGGCCGCGGTCGCCAAGAAGTACGGCACCGACCGCCGCACCGTCCTGCTGGAGTCCTCCGGCGCCACCGCCGCCGCGGTGCCCCTGGAGGTCGCCGACGACCCCTGCCGCGTCCTGCTGTCCTCCACGGGCCTCCTGGCGCGCACGTCGGGCGGCGAGGGCTCCTTCGACATCGACGCCAAGCGCGCCAAGCACGACGTCATCGTCTCCGCCGTACCCGCCACCGCCCGCGCCGAGGTCGGCGCGGTCACCTCCACGGGACGGCTGCTGCGCCTGTCGGTCATCGACCTGCCCCAGCTACCGGAGACAGCCGCCGCACCCAGCCTGTCCGGCGGCGCGAAGATCTCCGAATTCCTCACCCTGGAGGACGGCGAGGAGCTGATCTGCCTCACCACCCTCGACGAATCCTCACCGGGCCTGGCCCTGGGCACGGAACACGGCGTGGTGAAGAGAGTCGTACCGGACTATCCGGCCCACAAGGAGGAGTTGGAGGTCATCTCCCTCAAGGACGGTGACCGCGTCGTCGGCGCCGTCGAACTGCGCACCGGCGAGGAGGACCTCGTCTTCATCACCGACGAGGCCCAGCTGCTCCGCTACCCCGCCGCGCAGGTACGCCCGCAGGGCCGCGCCGCCGGCGGCATGGCCGGCATCAAGGTCGGCCCCGAAGCGAAGGTCATCTCCTTCACCGCCGTCGACCCGGCCGCCGACGCGGTCGTCTTCACCGTCTCCGGCTCGCACGGCACCCTGGACGACGGCGTCAGCACCGCCAAGCTCACCCCGTTCGACCAGTACCCGCGCAAGGGCCGCGCGACCGGCGGCGTCCGCTGCCAGCGCTTCCTGAAGGGCGAGGACCACCTCATCCTGGCCTGGGCCGGCGCCGCCCCGGCCCGCGCCGCGGACACCAAGGGCGCCCCGGTCCCCCTCCCCGACCCCGACCCGCGCCGCGACGGCTCGGGCATGCCGCTGGCCAAGTCGGTGGGGGCTTTGGCCGGGCCGGTGTAGGGACGGACGGTGCAGGACAGACGTGGGGTCGTCTGGCTGAAGCCCGGTGTCGTGCGGCCTCGGGGGCGTACGACACCGGGCTTCGGCGGTTGTGGGGGCGGTGGAGCGTAGGGGGAGCGTTGGGGAGAGGTGGAGCGTTGGGGGGTGCGGCGGCCGCCCCTGCGGGACAGCTCCCGCTTTACTCGCCCTCCACCGACTCTTCCATCCCCTCCGTCTCTTCCATCTCTCCCGTCTCTCCCGTCTCCTCCGTCTCGTCCGTCTCGTCCGGTTCTTCGTCGGGCGCGGCGGACGGTACGTATCGCAGTACGCCCCACATCGCGTGCGGGTCGGTCTCCTCGGGGGCGGTGTCCCGGCAGGCGTCCAGCTGCTTGCGCAGGTCCGGAGCGTCGATGCCGGACCCGATGAGCACCAGCTGCGTGAGCCGCTCCTCCTCCGCGTCCCACTCACCGGGGTAGAACCGCAGGAAGCCGCCGACCGCGTGCACGGTGAACTTCTGCCTACTCCCCTCCACCCCGAAGTGCACGAACCCCTTGATGCGGTACAGCCCGGCGGGCCGCGCGTCCAGGAACTCCATCAACCGCCGCGGGTGCATCGGCTCGGCCGACGTGAACTCGACCGTCTCGTAGGCCGAGTGCAGATGCCGCCCATGACCATGCCCGTGCCCGTGCCCGTCACAGCGCTCATGTCCGCCACCAGCGCCGACGCCGGCTTCCTCCCCGTGCTCGGCTTCCTCCTCGTACTCGACTTCCTCCCGGAGCAGGTCCTCGAAGGACATCTGCCCCTCGGACACGCCTTCCCGAGGCCGCCGCTCGAAGAGCAGCTCCGGGTCGACGCGCCCGTACGCGGCAGACACCACAGGCGTACCGGGTGCCAGTTGCCCGAGCGTGCCCAGCAACTCCGTACGCCGGCCGTCACCGACCCGATCGGCCTTGTTGAGAACCACGAGGTCCGCGATACCCAGATGCCGGTCCAGCTCCGGGTGGCGGGTGCGGGTGTTCTCGAACTCCGCCGCGTCGACCACCTCGACCAGCCCGCCGTACACGATCCGGTCGCTGTCGCTGGCCAGGATCATCCGGATCAGCTCCTGCGGCTCGGCCAGGCCGCTGGCTTCGATGACGATGACGTCGATGTGGGAGGACGGCCGCGCCAGGCGCTCCAGGTAGGTGTCCAGCTCGCTGGTGTCGACCGCGCAGCACAGGCACCCGTTCCCCAGCGACACCATGGAGTCGACCTGGCCCGCGACCAGCATCGCGTCGATCTCGATCGCCCCGAAGTCGTTGACGACCGCCCCGATCCGTGTGCCGCCGCTCCGGCTCAGCAGATGATTCAGCAGGGTCGTCTTGCCGGAACCCAAGAACCCGGCAAGCACAACTACCGGAATCTGCGGCGCCACAGGCCCCTCGACAACCGGCACCGGCCCCTGCCCGAAAGCCGACTCCGGGTCCGCCGCCGCGCCTCGGGCAGTCCCATACCCCTCGGCATCCGGCGTCGAGGAACCCGGGTACTGCGTGCTGCTGCTGGTCAAGGGGGCGCCTCCAGTGCGTCCGGTCGGTACTGAGTACGGGAGTCGAGCACGACGGACACGGCCCAGCCGGGAGACAGCCACCCCGGAGACCACTCCGCGTACTGCCTACCGTCGTACGCCCCTGATGACCGGAACGATCACCAGCCCGCCGACCCCTCCAGGATATTGGCGCCACCGCCACACTTCGCTGCTCCCCCAATGCTCACAGCCTCGCTCTCCCCGCCCCCTGACCCGGCGCCTTCTCACCCGGCGCCGTAGCTCGCGCCTTCTCACCCGGCGCCGCAGCTCACGCCCTCTCACCCGACTCCGTACCTCACGCCTTCTCACCCGGCGCCGCGCCTCGCCTCTCCACCCCGGGGCCCCTCCCCCCTCACTCCCAACCCCGCCCCTTCACCCGAACGGCGGAAAGCGGTCATTTCGCGTCTATCGCGCGGGCTCAGGGCCTGGCGCGGGGAAACGCAGCGGCGGGCTCCGGACATTGCGGCTGCGGTGTCCGTCGGGGACGCGGTACTCAGGTTAGGGTCACCTATGTGAGTACCTGCGCAACCGCCTCCCGTATGGCGGCCGAACCTCTGGCCGGTACGGCGGCCACCGCCCGTACCTGGCTTCTCATCGAGCAGAGCGGACCCTGGGGCGCCCAGGCACTCACCGACAGCCATCTCGATCCGGCAGTCGGCCGCGCCCTGGAGGCCGCCACCGCGGACACCGACGTACGCGTCGCCCTCATCCGCCGTCCCGGCCGGCACGCCGACCGCCGGGCCGGGGCGCCGCGCCGCGTTTTCCTCGCCCACACCGCACCCGGCCGGTCCTGGATCCGCTCGACGCACATCGCGGACCCTGCCTCGCTCCGCGATCTGGACTTCGCCGCGCTGAGTGCGGGCGAGCACGGCGGTATCTGGGAGCCGTACGAGGGCGAACCACCGGTGCTCGTGTGCACCAATGGCAAGCGTGATCGTTGCTGTGCCGTGCTCGGCCGGCCGCTCGCCGCGGAGCTGGCGGCGGACGGTATGGAGGCATGGGAGGTCACGCACATCGGTGGCCACCGCTTCTCCCCCACGCTCTTCGTGCTGCCGTACGGATACGCGTACGGCCGGGCCGAGGCACCGCTGGTGAAGGACGCCGTCGTAGCGGCGCGTGACGGGCGTGTCGTCATCGACCACTGCCGGGGCCGCTCCACCTGGGACCGGCCGGCGCAGGCGGCGGATCTCGCGGTCCGTGAGGCGATCGGTGAGGAGCGTGCCGCCGCCCTCGATGTCACCGGCACGGAAGTCCGGGCGTCCGCGGGAGGCGATTCTCCTTCCTGGGTCGTCACGCTCGCGCATGCCGACGGCCGCTCCTGGCAGGTCGTCGTCGAGCAGCGGACCGGTGATGCTGCCGCTCCGGCCAGTTGTGGAGCCGCCATCGCTCCGCCGACGTACATGTTCGTTTCAGGCATCACTGCCCACTCCCCCGTTGCCGATCCCGTTGTCGATCCTGCCGCCGGCCCCGTTGCCAGTGCCGATGTTTCCCACGCGAAACCACTGACCGGCTCCACGAACGCACCCGCCACCGGGTCCGCCGCCTGATCCGTCGCCCGTGCGGCATGACACGGGTTGCGATCTTGCGATTGCGGTGACCACTGATCGTCGCGCCCGCTCGATCACTCTCCGTGATCACGACTGAAGGTTAGGCGATTCTGACCGAGACGCGGGCGGCCTGTGGATAACTTTCGCCGGAGGGCACCGGTTTTCCCACCGCCGTCCGCTGTCACCCACGGTCACCCAGTGGTTCGTCCTGGCCCCGCGATTACCCCGCCTCCGCGACCCCGCTTACTGTTCGTTCCTATGGGCGACAGAGCCGAGGAGAGAGCGGGCGGGCCCGGGACGGCCGGTGAGCCGCGGAGCGGCGGCCGGGTGTGGCTGCGGCTGCGCTGGCCGCGCCGTGTGTTCGCGCAGGTCCTGCTGGTGCAGCTGGCCATCGCAGCCGGGGTGACCGCGCTGGCGACCGGCCTCTTCCTCGCGCCGCTCAGTGCGCAGCTGGACGATCAGGCCATGCGCCGTGCTCTGGCCATCGCCCAGACGACCGCTGCCCAGCCGCGCCTGGACGAGGCGCTTGAGGCTTCCCGGCCCTCTCGCGGCGGCCCGGTCCAGGCGGCAGCGGAACGGATTCGCCGGGCTACGGGCGCCGAGTACGTCGTGGTCATGGATGAGCACGGGGTGCGGTGGTCGCACACCGATCCGAGGGAGATCGGGCGGCACGTCTCCACGGACCCGAGCGCCGCTCTCGCCGGGCGGGACATCATGCAGATCGACGAGGGCACCCTCGGACGCTCGGCGCGCGGCAAGGTGCCGTTGCGGAACGAGGACGGCCGCATCGTCGGTGCCGTGTCGGTGGGCATCGCGTACGAGAGCGTGCAGCAGCGACTGCTGTCGACCGTGCCGGATCTGCTGGCGTACGCGGGCGGGGCGCTGGCGGTGGGTGCGCTCGCGGCCTACCTCGTTGCCCGTCGGCTTCAGCGTCGCACTCATGACCTGGCCTTCTCCGACATCTCGGCGCTGCTCGCCGAGCGGGAGGCGATGCTGCACGGCATCCGCGAGGGGTTCGTCGCGCTGGACGGGCAGGGGCGCATCCGGCTGATGAACGACGAGGCGCAGCGGCTGCTGGACCTCCGGGCCGAGGACACCGGGCGCTCCTTGGAGTCGGTGCTGCCACCGGGGCGTACGACGGACGTGCTGGCCGGGCGTGCTTCGGGGGCCGATCTGCTCACCGTCAGTGGGCAGCGTGTCCTGGTGGCCAACCGGATGCCGACGGACGACGGCGGCGCCGTGGTGACGCTGCGGGACCGTACGGAGCTGGAGCGGCTGGGCCGGGAGCTGGACGGTACGCGGGGGCTGATCGACGCGTTGCGGGCGCAGGACCACGAGCACGCCAACCGGCTGCACACGCTCCTCGGGCTGCTCGAACTGGGCCTGTACGAGGAGGCGGTGGAGTTCGTGACGCACGCGGTCGGGGTGCACCGGGCCACGGCCGAGCAGGTCACCGAGCGGGTGCACGATCCGTTGCTGGCGGCGCTGCTGGTGGGCAAGGCGACGGTCGCGGCCGAGCGCGGGGTGTCGTTGAGCATCGCGACGTCGACGCGGCTGCCGGACCGGGTGGTGGATCCGCACGGCCTGGTGACGGTCGTCGGCAATCTGGTCGACAACGCGCTGGACGCGGCGGCGGGTGAGCGGGACGGACAGGTCGAGGTCGAGGTGCGCACCGAGGGCCGTACGGCGATCGTGCGGGTCAGTGACAACGGTCCGGGGGTGCCGCGGGAGCGGCGTCAGGAGATCTTCACGGAGGGGTGGACCACGAAGGAGCCGCCGGCGCACGGGAAGCGCGGGATCGGGCTGGTCCTCGTGCGGCGGCTGGCCGAGCGCTACGGGGGCGGCGCGGAGGTGGACGAGCGTCCGGGTGGCGGCGCGCGGTTCACGGTGACGCTCCCCGACGCGCTCGCGGACGCCCTGTCCGAGGCGCACGGTTCGGTAGTGGATGGGGAATCGTTGGCGGGTCCCACGGGAGGCGCACAATGATCGACGTACTCGTCGTCGACGACGATGTCCGGGTGGCGGGGATCAATGCCGCGTACGTGGCGAAGATCGCCGGTTTCCGGGTCGTGGCGCAGGCGCACACGGCCGCTGAGGCGCTGGCTGTTCTGAAGAGCACGCCGGTCGACCTCGTGCTGCTGGACCACTACCTCCCGGACGAGACGGGGCTGCAATTGGTGGCCCGGTTGCGGCAGCACGGCCTGCACACGGACGTGATCATGGTGACGGCGGCGCGTGACGTCGCCACCGTGCGGGCCGCCATGCGGCACGGCGCGCTGCAGTACCTCGTCAAGCCGTTCACGTTCGCGGGGCTGCGGTCGAAGCTGGAGGGGTATGCCGCGCTGCGGCGGACCTTCGAGGACGGCGGGCAGGCGGAGCAGTCCGAGGTGGACCGGATCTTCGGGGCGCTGGGTGCCGCCAACGCGGGCTCCGCCGAGCTGCCGAAGGGGCATTCCACGGCCACGGCCGACCGGGTGCGGTCCGTCCTGCGCTCCGCCGACGGCGCGCTGTCGGCGCAGGAGGTGGCGCGGCAGGCGGGGCTGAGCCGCCAGACCGCCCAGCGCTACCTGAAGCTGTTGGAGCGCGCCGGGCGGGTCAGGCTGACGCTCCGGTACGGCGAGACGGGCCGGCCGGAGCACCGGTACGACTGGGTCTGAGCGGGCTCACGAGGCTCTTCGGGGCGCGGCTGGAGGCTCACACGGCCCTCGGGGCGGTTGTGCCGACCTCACGCGGCTCCCGCGCCGGTCAGTGCCCGTACTTCCGTCTCCGCGTGGCGGGCGGCGGCGTCGGGGGCCGCGGACGAGGTGACCGTGCCGAGCCAGCCGAAGAGGAAGCCGAGCGGGATGGAGACGATGCCGGGGTTCTCCAGCGGGAAGAGCTGGAAGTCCAGGCCGGGGAAGATCGCCGTGGGGCTTCCGGAGACGACCGGGGAGAGCGCCACGAGGGCGAGCGCGGGCAGCAGCCCTCCGTAGACGGACCAGACGGCGCCCCTGGTGGTGAAGCGGCCCCAGAAGAGGGCGTAGAGCAGTACGGGGAGGTTGGCGGAGGCGGCGACCGCGAAGGCGAGGCCCACGAGGAAGGCGACGTTCAGGTCCTGGGCCAGGAGGGCGAGGGCGATGGCCACCGCTCCGACCAGGGCCGCGGCGATCCGGGCGACGGCGACCTCGCGGAAGCCCGTGGCCGGCTCGCTGAGGGCCGCGTCCGGCCGCGGTGAGGCCGGGCGTCGTCCGGTGCGGCCGCGGCGCCGCAGAGCGCCGTACAGGTCATGTGCGACGGAGGCCGAGGAGGCCAGGGTGATGCCGGCGACGACGGCGAGGATCGTGGCGAAGGCAACCGCCGCGACCACGGCGAACAGGATCGTTCCGCCAGTGGATTCCGGGCCGCCGCCGAGGTCGAGGGCGAGGAGCGGTACGGCGGTGTTGCCGGCCGGGTTGGCGGCCCGTACGGCGTCGGTCCCGAGGACGGCGGCGGCACCGAAGCCGAGCGCGATCGTCATCAGGTAGAAGCTGCCGATGAGGGCGATCGACCAGACCACGGAGCGGCGGGCGGCGCGGGCGGTGGGCACGGTGTAGAAGCGGGACAGGATGTGCGGCAGGCCGGCGGTCCCTAGGACGAGCGCGAGCCCGAGGCTCAGGAAGTCCAGCCGGGCCGTCCAGGTGCCGCCGTACTTGAGTCCGGGTGCGAGGAAGTCCGCGCCGTGGCCGCTGCGTTGTGCCGCTGTCGTGAGCAGCGCGCCGAGGTCTCCGTGGAAGCGGAGCAGCACGAGGAGGGTCAGGGTGAGGGCGCCGCCCATGAGGAGCACGGCCTTGATGATCTGGATCCAGGTGGTGGCCCGCATGCCGCCGCAGATCACGTAGAAGACCATGAGGGCGCCGACGCCGATGACCGTCCACGTGCGTGCGGTGTGGCCCGTGCCGCCGAGCAGGAGGGCGACGAGGCTGCCGGCGCCGACCATCTGGGCGACGAGGTAGAGCACGGAGACGGTGATGGAGGAGGCGCCTGCGGCGATGCGGACGGGGCGGCGGCGCATACGGGAGGCGACGACGTCGGCGAGGGTGTAGCGGCCGCAGTTGCGGACCAGTTCGGCGACCAGGAAAAGGACCAGGAGCCAGGCGACGAGGAAGCCGACGGAGTAGAGCAGGCCGTCGTACCCGAAGAGGGCGATGAGGCCGGAGATGCCGAGGAACGAGGCGGCGGACATGT
The DNA here is from genome assembly GCF_044544605.1 of Streptomyces sp. NPDC053560. NCBI lineage: Bacteria > Bacillati > Actinomycetota > Actinomycetes > Kitasatosporales > Streptomycetaceae > Streptomyces > Streptomyces sp. NPDC053560. Next base: position 178,538 of record NZ_JBITXI010000012.1, read on the forward strand.
AGTCACCGGCGATGGCGAAACCGTTCTCCATGGGGGAGAAGAGTCTGCCGCCGGCGTAGAACTCCTCTGCGGAACCGTGCCTGCGGCGGCCTGCCCAAGCGGTGACCGCGAGGGTCACGGCGATGAAGGCGCTGAAGAGGACCAGGGCCAGGATCTGGTGGTCGTCGGTCGCCGTGGTGGCGGCGAGGGCGGCTGGACTGCTGGTCACCGGACGTTGCCTCCTGTCATCTCCTGGGTCTCCCAGCGCAGGTCGAGCGCGGCACGGTCCCGGCGCAGCCGGGCATGCCGGGCGTACGCCCAGGTGAGCAGGAAGGTGGTGACGAACTGTCCGAGCCCGGCGAGCATGGCGACGTTGAGCGGGCCGAGCACCTGGCGGGCCATCACGCCGGGGACGGTGACGGCGGCGATGACGTACGCGAGGTACCAGGTGAGGAAGAGGGCGGTGGCGGGCACCACGAAGCTGCGGTAGCGGCGGCGCACCTCCTGGAAGGCGGCGCTGCGCTGCACGGTGAGGTAGACGTCGGCGTGGCTGGGGTCGCCGGGCCTCTCGGGGGCGCCCGCACGCTGTGCAGGAAGGCCGGGCCAGGCGAGGGCGGAGGGCGTCGTCCCGGTGGGCGCGTCGCCGGCCGGTGCGGCGTCGCCCCGTGCTTCGACGGCCGGCTCCGTGCCGTCCGCGTACGTGCGCGCGTCGCCGTCCGTGTACATGCGCGCTTCGCCATCCGTGTACGTGTGCACGTCGCCGTCCACGTACGTGCGCGCGTCCGGCTGCTGTGCCGGCTCCTCCCCCGCGTCCTCCCGTTCGGCCGCCCCCTGTCCGGCCTGTCCCCGGGCGAGGGCGTCGTACCAGGGGTCGTCGAGCCGGACGGCTCCGGCCGGGCGGCCGTCGTGCTTCTCCACCGGGCATCTCCTTGATCCGCGGCCTGTCTGGCCGTGCGCCCAAGGATGGACAGATTCGGTGGTCCCCGGACATCCATCGCGAATCCTTCACCCCATCAGGTGACGGACCAACTGGGATGTTTTACAGCCGTGTTGAGCGCGAACGGGGCGGTGACGCGCTTACGGGTCACCCCGGGGGCCGTGCGATGCCGTGCCGGTAGGCGTAGTGGATCGCCTGCGCCCGGTCCCGCAGGCCGGCCTTGGCGAAGAGGTTGTTGATGTGGGTCTTCACCGTGGCGGTGGAGACCTGCAACCGGCGGGAGATCTCGGGGTTCGAGAGCCCTTCGGCGACCAGCGCGAGCACTTCGGTCTCGCGGGCGGTGAGGCCGTCGGGCGGCTCCGTGGCGACCGTCGGCGCGTGGGCCCCGGGTACGGGCGGCGCCTCGGCGAACTGTTCCAGCAGCCGCCGCTGGATCTGCGGCGAGAGCCCGGCCTGCCCCGACATCACGTCCTCGACGGCCCGCACGATCTCGTCGCCGTCGGCGTCCTTCGTGAGATAGCCGCGCGCACCCGCCCGGAGCGCCGGGAAGAGGGACTCGTCGTCGGCGTACGTCGTCAGGACGACGACCTGCGTGGCGGGGTGCCGCTCCCTGATGCGACGCGTCGCCTCGACACCGTCGCAGCGCGGCATCCGGAGGTCCATCAGTACGACGTCCGGGGTCAGTTCGGCGGTCAGGCGGACCGCCTCCTCCCCGTCGGAGGCCGAGCCGACGACGTCGATGCCGGGCAGCAGCCCCAGCAGCATCACGATGCCCTCGCGCACCACGGTCTGGTCGTCGGCGACCACCACGCGCGCGTTCACGCCGGCACTCGCAGCCACACCACGAAACCCTCCTCCTCGGGGCCCGACTCCAGCGTTCCGCCGAGCAGTTCGGCGCGCTCGCGCATCCCCCGCAGACCGTATCCGGAGCCGCTGTCCGCGAGCTCCCCGGGCGCGCCTCCGCCCCCGGAGTCGCGTACACGCAGCCCCACCTCGTCCGTCGCGTACTCCAGGCGCAGCTCCACGCGCGCTCCGGGCGCGTGCTTGCGGACGTTGGTCAGCGCTTCCTGCGCGACTCTGCGGACCGCGAGGCCGGCCTCCGGGGGCAGCGTGCGGCTCTCCCCCACGATGTCCAGCCGGGCGCCCTCGGAGGCGGCCAGCTCGCGCAGGAAGGTCTCGACGTGCGCCATGTCGCCCCGCAGTGCGGACAGCGCCTGGCGGGTGCCGTCCAGGCCCTCGCGGGCCATCCTGCGGGCCGTCGTCACCCGTTCGAGTACCTCGGTGCGGGAACCCTCCAGGTCGGGGCTGCGTTCGATGAGCAGACGGGCGGCTTCCAGGTGCACGAGCTGCGCGCTGAGACTGTGGGCGAGCACGTCGTGGATCTCGCGGGCGATCCGGCCCCGTTCGGCCAGCGCCGCCGATTCGGCCTCGGCGGCCCGTGCCTCGGCCTCGGCCGCGCGGGCGGCGCGTTCCTGGGCCAGGAGGCGGTGGGCGTTGCCGCGCGCCTCGGCGTCCAGCCGCAGGGTGTAGCCGGCGAGGGCCAGTCCGGCGGTGGTGAGCGCCGTGCCCCAGAGACCGTCGTCGGTGAGCAGGGCGTACCCGCCGAGCGCCGCGGCGGTGCAGGGGATCGCCGCGGCCAGCGGCAGGCGTTCGAGGGCCGTGACGGCGCAGGCGCACCACAGCACGACGGAGGGCACCGTAAGCCCCGCCTCGTGGAAGCCGAAGGCCCCGGCCTCCAGGAGGAGGAGCAGGGCCACGGAGGGCCACAGCAGGTGGCGGAGGGAGGTGCGGAAGAGGGCCCAGAAGACGGCGCCGGCGGCGAGGACGCCGGCCGCTCCGGCGGGCACGACCCAGCCGCGTACGTCCGGGTCGGCTGCCGTGGTCCACAGCAGCGCGCCCAGCACGATGCCGCGGACGAGCCTCGCGAGCCGCCTGCGCATGACGCTGATGCCCTCGTGGGAGAGCGCTTCGCGCAGCGGCCAGCGCGTCCAGGAGCGCAGCGGCACGGACAGCGGCACGGACGCACGCTCCTGTTCTTCGTGGCTCACCTGGGGGCAGCAACACCGTACGACGGGGTCAGCGTCCCGGCCCGCCAGGCCAGGGCGCCGGACTGGGCGAGCAGCAGGGCGGCGACGGTGAGGAGGGTGGCCCGGCCGTTCAGGTGTACGCCGAGGAGCGCGCCGAGGCCGGTGAGGCCGAGGCGTACGGCGACGCCCACGCCCCAGACCGCGGCCGTCACGCCGCGCCCCTTGGACCACGCGACGCCGTCCCGGTCGGTCCACACGCGCGAGGTCCAGGCGATCCCGGCGCCCGTGGCGAGCCCGGCGGCGATGCCGGCGCCGAGGAGGAACGCGGAGCCGACGGGGTGGGTGGGGTCCAGCAGGGCGCCGCCGGACCGGCTGATCGCGACGTAGCCCAGGACGGCGGGCAGCACCCACCAGCTCCTGCGGTCGGCGGCGACCTTCCGGGCGCTGAACTGCCGGACGATGACGAGGGCGGCGACCGCCGCGATGACGAGGATGGTGGGCAGGCCGCCCATGGTTCGAGCCTCCGGGTGCGGGACGATGTCGGCGCTTTCCACGCTAGGAACGCGCGGCGGCGTGCGGATCGGCCCGCGGGTGGGACCCGGGTGGAGATGCGCGGGGGGCCGTCCACCCGTGGGTGGACGGCCCTCCCGGCGCGGTGGTGCTCAGGTGTCGATGCGCGAGAGGTCCAGGGACGCGGCGGAGTTGGTGATGAACTCCTTGCGCGGCGCGACCTCGTTGCCCATGAGCAGGTCGAAGGCCTTCTCGGCGTTCTCCAGGTCGCTGATGTTGATCCGGCGCAGGGTGCGGTGGCGGGGGTCCATCGTGGTCTCGGCGAGCTGGTCGGCGTCCATCTCGCCCAGACCCTTGTAGCGCTGGATGCTGTCCTTGAAACGGACGTTCTTGCGCTGGAGTTCCAGGAGCGTCTGCCGCAGTTCGTTGTCCGAGTACGTGTAGATGTACTTGTCCTGGCCCTTCTTCGGGTTGATCAGCTCCACGCGGTGCAGCGGCGGCACGGCGGAGAAGACCCGGCCCTGCTCGATCATCGGGCGCATGTAGCGCTGGAAGAGTGTGAGCAGCAGCGTACGGATGTGCGCGCCGTCGACATCGGCGTCGGCGAGGAAGATGACCTTGCCGTAGCGGGCCGCGTCGATGTCGAAGGTACGGCCCGAGCCGGCTCCTATCACCTGGATGATCGCGCCGCATTCGGCGTTCTTCAGCATGTCCGAGACCGAGGACTTCTGGACGTTCAGGATCTTGCCACGGATCGGCAGCAGCGCCTGGAATTCGGAGTTGCGGGCGAGCTTGGCCGTACCGAGCGCCGAGTCGCCCTCCACGATGAACAGCTCACTGCGGTCCACGTCGTCGCTGCGGCAGTCGGCCAGCTTGGCGGGCAGCGAGGAGGACTCCAGCGCGGTCTTCCTGCGCTGCGCCTCCTTGTGCTGCCGGGCCGCGATACGGGTGCGGGCGGCCGCGACGGCCTTCTCCAGGACCGCGCGGGCCTGGGCCTTCGCGTCGCGCTTGGTGGAGGTCAGGAACGCCTTCAGCTCCTTGGCCACCACGTTGGCGACGATGCGGTTGGCCGCCGACGTACCGAGGACCTCCTTGGTCTGGCCTTCGAACTGCGGCTCGGCCAGCCGTACGGTGACGACGGCCGTGAGCCCTTCGAGGGCGTCGTCCTTGACGACGTCGTCCTCGGCGACGCGCAGCAGCTTGGCCGAGCGCAGCACCTCATTGACCGTCTTGGTCACGGAGCGTTCGAAGCCGGTGACGTGGGTGCCGCCCTTGGGGGTGGCGATGATGTTCACGAACGACTTGACGGTCGTGTCGTACCCGGTGCCCCAGCGCAGCGCGATGTCCACGCCGAGCTCGCGCGTCACCTCGGTGGGCGTCATGTGCCCGCGGTCGTCCAGGACCGGCACCGTCTCCTTGAAGGTGCCCTGCCCCGAGAGGCGCAGCACGTCGCAGACGGCCTTGTCCTGGGCGAGGTACTCGCAGAATTCGCTGATGCCGCCGTCGTAGTGGAAGGTCTCCTCGCTCGTCCCCTCGGTCTCGATGCCGCGCTCGTCCCGTACGACGAGGGTGAGGCCGGGCACGAGGAAGGCGGTCTGGCGGGCGCGGGCGTGCAGCGTCTCCAGGGAGAGCTTGGCGTCCTTGAGGAAGATCTGGCGGTCGGCCCAGTAGCGCACCCGGGTGCCGGTGCGGGTCTTCGGGATGCGCTTGCCCTTGACGAGCCCGCCGGTGGGGTCGAAGGGGGCCTCGGGGCCCGACTCGGTGAAGATGCCGGGAACGCCGCGGCGGAAGCTGATGGAGTGCGTCTTGGAACTGCGGTCGACCTCGACGTCCAGGCGGGCGGAGAGAGCGTTGACCACGGAGGCGCCGACGCCGTGCAGGCCGCCGGAGGCCGCGTACGAGCCGCCGCCGAACTTGCCGCCGGCGTGCAGCTTGGTCATGACGACCTCGACGCCGCTGAGGCCGGTTTTGGGCTCGACATCGACGGGGATGCCGCGGCCGTTGTCCTTCACCTCCACGGAGCCGTCGTCGTGCAGGATCACTTCGATGCGGTCGCAGTAGCCGCCCAGCGCCTCATCGACGGAATTGTCGATGATTTCCCACAGGCAGTGCATCAGACCACGGCTGTCGGTGGATCCGATGTACATGCCGGGGCGCTTGCGGACGGCCTCCAGGCCCTCCAGGACGAGCAGATGCCGCGCGGTGTAGTTGGATCCGTCCCGGTCTGCCCCGGTCAGCACGGCGGTGGACGGCACGGACATCTCGGCGGTCACGCGGTTCGCTCCTCGCTGAATTTCTGGTGGTCCGCATTCCGCGGACCCTGGTGTGGCGGTGTCGCCGGTCAGAGGGTACCGAGGCCTTGGTAGAGCCGTTGTGACGCCACCCGTAAGCGGGCCCATGCTAGTAGGTTTTCGCTCGTACGTTCTATTCCACGTGTGGGTGACGTGAACATCACGTTCCCTTCGAGGCATGAACCATTTAGGCTCCGGGCACGTCCTCATCAACGACCGGCAACCCAGCCGGCGAGGACAAGGCCCGACCCGACACCTCGAATCAGACCACCGCAATACGGCTCATTCGCCGCCACCCGGCAGCACCCGGCCGCCTCGGAAAAAAATTTTCGAGGAAAAGCCACGAGCGGGAACGTTTTCGGCCTGGTTGGATGTTGACCCTGGTACGACAGCTCGTCGAGCTAGAGAAGAGGCGACGTGACTACTGTTCTGACCCCCGCGAGCCCGCTGACGGCCGCTGACCGCTGCGACCGCTGCGGCGCACAGGCTTACCTGCGCGTCGTCCTGATGTCCGGCGGCGAACTGCTCTTCTGCGCCCACCACGGTCGCAAGTTCGAGCCGGAACTCAAGAAGATCGCCGCGGAGATACAGGACGAGACGGAGCGGCTGACCGCCACTTCGGCGTCCGCGTCCGAAGAGGAACGCTGACACATCGCACACCGACGACGAGCGAGTAACGGCCAAGAGCCGTGCGCGGGCGGTTCCCCCGGATCACCGGGGAGACCGCCCGCTCTCGTACTCGCCCGTCCGTCTCACGGCCTGCGGCGTTCACGGCTCCGCCAGGGAGCTCGCACCGCACGGCCCGGGGCTTTCTCCCCCGTCGAGGGGCACCCCGGGCCCTTACGCGGCTCTCCAACCGCCCTCCAGCCCCCACTGCCACCGGCGGCCCACGCGGCCGCCCTCAGCGCCCCTCAGGCGCCCTGACCCAGCACCGCCTGCCTGGCAGCGGAAACCCGCGTGTAGACACCGGGCTTGCCCGCCTCACCGCAGCCGGTCCCCCAGGACACCAGCCCCACCAGCCGCCCGTTCGCCACGAGCGGACCTCCGCTGTCCCCCTGGCACGCGTCGTGCCCGCCCTGCTGCGTCCCCGCGCACAGCATCGAGGCCGGGTCGTACGTACCGTCCACACTCTTCGGGTACGCCCGGCGACAGGACGCGTCCGGCATGACCTGCACCCGCGCCGCGCGCAGCACCGAGGAGTACGTACCGTTGCCGGTCGTGTCACCCCAGCCGTAGACCGCCGCCGGCGTCCCCGGCCGATACGCGCGGTCGTACGTGCTCGCCATCGGCAGCGCACGCCCCGGAGCGGTCCCGCGCAGCCTCACCACAGCGAAGTCCCCGGAGTTCGTCGTCGCGTCGTACGAAGGATTGATCCAGACGCTGCGGGTCGCCATCTCCCTGCCCGCCCGGCCCCGCAGATCAGTACGTCCGACGATCACTCGCAGGTCCGGCACCGCGTCCGGCGACGCACCCAGCACGTCCTTGCCCATGCAGTGCGCCGCGGTGAGCACCGTGGAGGGGCCCACGAGCACGCCGCCGCAGAACTGCCCGGAACGCTCGTCCCCGAAGCGCTCACGGCTCGCCAGCGCCACGACCCACGGGCTCGACGAAGCCTGCACCTGCCGTCCGCCCACGATGACACTGTCCGCGGCAGCTGGTCCCGGGACTCCGAGTACGGCGACGGCCGGCGCGATGACGGCGAGGACCGTGGTGACAGCGCGGATGCGGATGCCCATACCGACTCCTGACTCTGGGGGAGCTTTCGTACACCCAGAGTGAGTCAGCGTGTCGCGCGCCGCACCCCGGACACGCCGAGGGCCCGGCCACCCCCCATCGGGAGCGGCCGGGCCCCTATGCCCTGTGACCTGCGGCGTCAGTCGAGGTAGTCGCGGAGCACCTGCGAACGCGAGGGGTGCCGCAGCTTGGACATCGTCTTGGATTCGATCTGACGGATACGCTCACGCGTGACGCCGTAGACCTTGCCGATCTCGTCCAGCGTCTTGGGCTGGCCGTCGGTGAGGCCGAAGCGCATCGAAACGACGCCCGCCTCACGCTCCGAGAGCGTGTCAAGGACCGAGTGGAGCTGTTCCTGCAGAAGAGTGAAGCTGACCGCGTCGGCCGGCACCACGGCCTCGGAGTCCTCGATGAGGTCACCGAACTCGCTGTCGCCGTCCTCGCCCAGCGGCGTGTGCAGCGAAATGGGCTCGCGGCCGTACTTCTGGACCTCGATGACCTTCTCGGGGGTCATGTCGAGTTCCTTGGCCAGCTCCTCCGGGGTGGGCTCGCGGCCCAGGTCCTGGAGCATCTGGCGCTGCACACGGGCGAGCTTGTTGATGACCTCGACCATGTGGACAGGGATACGGATCGTACGCGCCTGGTCGGCCATGGCGCGGGTGATCGCCTGGCGGATCCACCACGTCGCGTACGTCGAGAACTTGTAACCCTTGGTGTAGTCGAACTTCTCGACCGCACGGATCAGACCGAGGTTGCCTTCCTGGATCAGGTCCAGGAACAGCATGCCGCGGCCGGTGTAGCGCTTGGCCAGCGAGACCACGAGGCGGAGGTTGGCCTCCAGCAGGTGGTTCTTGGCGCGGCGGCCGTCCTCGGCGATGATCTCCAGCTCGCGCTTCAGCTTCGGCGCCAGCTTGTCGGAGTTCGCCAGCTTGTCCTCGGCGAACAGACCGGCCTCGATGCGCTTGGCGAGCTCGACCTCCTGCTCGGCGTTGAGCAGCGGGACCTTACCGATCTGCTTGAGGTAGTCCTTGACCGGGTCGGCGGTGGCGCCGGCCGCGGCGACCTGCTGCGCAGGGGCGTCGTCCTCGTCGTCGTCCGACAGCACGAAGCCCGCGGCCTCGGCGCCTTCGGGGGTCTCGGGCGCATCGCCCTTGCCCGGCGCCGCCGGGGTCTCCTCGACGCCGTCCTCTTCGAGGATCTCGTCGACCGCGTCCTTCTTGGCGGCCTTCTTCGCCGTCGTCTTCTTCGCGGCCGTCTTCTTGGCCGTGGCCTTCTTCGCGGTGACCTTCTTGGCCGCCGCCTTCTTCGCCGGGGCGGGGTCCGCCTCGGCGCCGGGGCCGTCCACCGCCGCGGCCGAGGCCAGCGGCATGGCCGGGGCAGCCGCGGTGGTCTTCTTCACCGCGGCCGTCTTGGCCGCGACGGTCTTGGTGGCGGTGCGCTTCGCCGGACTCTTCGCTGCGACGCTCTTGCGGGTGCGCTTGGGCGCCTCTGCGGCACTGACCATCAGCGTCACACCCTCCTCGTCGAGGATCTGGTTGAGGCTGCGCAGAACGTTCTTCCACTGGGTTGGCGGAATCTGGTCAGCCTCGAAGGCCCGACGCACGTCATCGCCGGCGATCTGCCCATCAGCCTTTCCCCGCTCGATGAGCGCCATCACAGACTCGGACTCGGCGATCTCCGGCGGGAGCGTACGGGATGTGCTGGCCGACACGAACAACCTCTCGGAACGATGGAAACGGCTTCCGACCCCGTCCACTGTGGACCGGAGCCGACGACCGTCGGCGGGGGTGGGCCGACGGCGCAAGGGCAACCAGGGAGTTGAACAGCGCCGCGAACGGCCGCCGTATTCCCTCCTCGGCTATCACCTCTTAAGTCATCGCGCTCTCCCGCAGAGCGTTACGCCCAATCCGCGTGGCCCGAGTCACACCCCATAACGTCACATTTTTATCGATGTGGGGGCGTACTGGAGGGATGAGGGCGAGAGGCGGCGCTTCGGCGGACCCCCGGGCCCCGGGAGGAGCGCGAGGAACGCCGGGCGGTCGGCCGGTACCGGCACGTCCCGCCGTGCCGCCGCCCGCGCGTGCGACACGGCCGGCCGGGCGGCCGCGCCGCACGAAGGCGTACGGCTCGCCAACCGGCCCACCGGCTCGTACGGACAGTCGACTCGTACGGACAGTCGACTCGTACGGGCAGCCGACTCCTGCGGGCAGCGCGGCAAGCACAGCCTGGTTGCGGTGCTCGCCCGCGTGCTCGCGCCGCCTCGCGCTGCGGTGCGTTGCGCTGCGTTGTACGTGGTCACTCACGGCGCTTCGGCGTAGCGGCGGCGCTGCCCGGTCACTGCGGCGTCGCGCCGGCACCACGCGCCTCGCGGCCCTCGCCTCAGGAGCGGGGCGCGGCGGGGCGCCTCCGCCACGGGCGAACGGCCGACGTGACCGGGTCGATCGAGACGAGCGGCCGACGTGACCGGTCGAGGCGAACGGTCGGCGCGCCCCGTCGGGGCGACCGGGCGGAGCGACCGGGCGAGGGCGGTGCGACGTACGGTTTCTGCTGGGCAGGGGCCCGGGTCGCCGGTCGGCCGCGCGCCCGCAGGGGCAGCGTCGTCGTTCGGTACGGCCGGGCGCGGACACCGCTCAGAGCTGACCGGGTCCGACCGAGTGCGACCGGGTCCGATCAGATGCGACCGGGTCCAGGCGCCGTTCAGTGCTCGCGAGGGGCGGGAACCACGTGGTCCACCGCGCCCGCTCCGGGCACCCCGGTCTCGCCGCCGGTCGCGAGCAGCTGACGCATCGCGACCTCCGCACCGGCGGCGTCGCCCGCGCCGATCGCGTCGACGATCTTCATGTGCTGGCCGACGGAGGTCTCGACGGGGTGCTCGCAGCCGAGGGCCGAGCCGCCGGAGACCTGAAGGGCGGCGGAGACGATGCCGGAGAGGTGCTCCAGCATGCGGTTGCCGGTGAGCTGGAGGAGCAGCGAGTGGAACTCCGCGTCCGCCCGGGCGAACGTCAGGGAGTCCCCCTGGGCGGCGGAGTGGCCCATGATCTCGACCATGTCGGCGAGGCGCTGCTGCACGTCCTCACGGCCGTGCCCCGCGGCGAGGCGGGCGGCGAGCGGCTCGATGGTCCAGCGCAGCTCGCACAGCTCACGGCGCTGGTCGTCGCGCTGCGGTCCGTACGCCCGCCACTCGATGATGTCGGGGTCGAGGAGGTTCCAGTCGCTGACCGGACGGACCCGGGTGCCGACGTTCGGGCGCGCGCTGACCAGGCCCTTGGCCTCCAGGACACGCAGCGATTCACGGACGACGGTCCGGGAGACCTCGAAGCGCTGGCCGATCTCTTCCGGGACGAGCGGGCGGTCGGCGCCGAGGTCGCCGGAGACGATCATCTGGCCGAGCTGCTGGACCAGTTGGCCGTGCAGGCCACGGCCGCGGCTGCCGGCGGTGCGGCGGCCGACCCGGGCCATCTCGCTTTCTTGGCCGTCCCATACGGGAGCCACGCGGTCGGTGCGCTCGCCACCGACGGCGTCGGCGTAGGGGTAGCGGTCGAGCTCGCCCGGGCCGGTGAGGCCGGAGTCGGCGGGGCGAGTCGCGGTCATCATGGTGTGCGCAAGGGTACTCACGCATCCTTTGTCGGCGACGTGCCGGACCGCCTTGAGGGCTTTGGTGAAAAGCACACGAAAGGGTGATCGCTCATCACCCTACAATTGACGCTTTATCGGAAGGAACCAGACGCAATACGCGGAGCTGAGGACAGTTCACGCGATGCGGAGTTCGAAAGGCGTCGGCGCCCCGGACGTACCGCTACGCGCTCAACCCGCCGCTCACCTCGCCTTTCGCGTCGTCCACACCCTTGACCCCGGCCTCCTCGGCCACCTTCCCGCTTCCTCTGTTCCCTTCCCCGGCCCTCCGCGTCTCACGTTCTTCTGTCATTTTCATCCGTCAGATGCACTCGGCTTCACTCGACGGGCTTGTCCCTCACTTCTCCGCCCTCTACCGCTGTTCCGCGTCCCGCGCATCCTCAACGTGCCCTCCGGCGCAAGGCCGTGACGGCATATGCGCACAGCAGGACGGCGAGCGACAGCCCCATCGCGCCGACCACCGGCTGCGCCGCCAGCCGCCAGGCGGCATCGGTCAGCTCACCGACCCGGGACGGCCACCGGACCGCGGCCGTGGCCTGCACCCGCGCCGGAAAACCGATCGCCGAGCGCGCCGTCGCATCGCTCAGCAGTCCCTGGACGAGCGGAACCACGGCTACGGGCACCGCCAGGACCGCCGCCAGTCCCATGGCGGTCGACCGGAAGATCCCCGCCGCGAGGAGACCGGCCCACGCGGACCCCATCAGCAGCGCGGCCCAACCGAGCGACAGCAGCGGCCAGTCGGCGACCGGGGGCAACGCCTGCACACCGAAGACGTAGCCCACGGTCACGCTGCTGAGGAAGGCCGAGGCGACCGCCAGTACGAGCGCGCTCGCCGCACTGATCAGCAGCTTGGCGCCCAGCAGCCGCAATCTGCGGGGTACGGAACCCTGTTCGGGTGCGAGCGCCGGGTACCGGAACTCCTGGCCAAAGGCGAGCGCGCCGATCAGGCCGGCCCCCACCGCGGCGGGCGGGAACGGCAACCGGTCCGGCCACCCCGCCAGCGCGCGTGCCGCCGACACGTCACCACCGCGCGCCAGCACCCACGCCAGGACGAGCGACACGAGCAGTACGAGCAGCCCGACGCCCATCGCCGTACGGTCACTGACCGCCCGCCGGATCTCGTACCGGACAGGCCACGCGGGCCCCGGAGCGGGCAACCGCGGCAGCACGAGGCCGGAGGGCTGGATCCTGCCGCGGGGGGTGGGGGCGTGGCGCGGCGCACGGGGGGCGGGGGCGCCGGGGGCGGGGGCGGGGCTGTGGGTGTGGCTGTGGCTGTGGGACGAGGCGCTGGAGGTGCCCGTTGAGTTTTCGGGGCGAGGAGCTTGTGCGTCGTCGGCGGGGATGACGGGGAGTTCGAGCGTCGTGGTGAGTTCGCCGCCGTTGGCGCTGTCGTTGGCGCTGCCGTTGGCTTTGCCGTTGACGTTGCCCCTGTCGCTGCCGTTGACGCTGCCGCGGTCCGCCACCGAGAGGGCGCGGCCGGAGGTGGTGACGCGCCTCCGGCTCGCCTGGAGGCCTCCGGCCCGCTCCGCTTCTCCCGTGCCGCCGGACCCCGAGACGCCGGCTCGCGTGCCGCCGGGTCCCGAGATGAGGGCGCAGTGGCCTCCCGCATCCTTCCGCACCGGCTCACCCGGGTTCGCGTTCGCCTCGGCGGCTTCGTCAGGTGCGACCGGGGTGGTGTGCGTCTCGGCGTACGTATCTGCGTACGCCTCCGCGTGCGTCTCTGCGCTCTCGGCATCGTCGGGCCGTCGCCCGCTCTCGTACGCGTCCGCGTGCGGGTCGTCCGCCGACCGCTCGTGCGGTGTCCCGGCGTACCTCGCGTCGCTCTTCTCGTACTCCCCCTCGTCCTTGGCGGTCTCCGCGGCCACCATCGCGCCGTGGCCGGTCGCCAGCCTCGCCGCCAGCCGGCCGTCGGCCCGGTTCAGCGGAATGGTCGGCCTGGCGTCGCCGATCTCGTCCGCGAGCTGGTGCACGAGGATGCCGTGCCGGTACGCCGTGTCCCCCACCAGCGCACAGTTGCTCCCGTAGACAGCGATGCGGTTGCCGCTCTCGCGTACGACCTCCAGCGCCTGCTCGGCGCGCGGGTCCACGGCCGGGTCGGCACGCTGCCACTCGTCGATCAGGATCGCCGCCAGCCGGTCCGCGTGCGGGGACCGGACGCTGACGCGCGGCCGCAGCCGGGTGTGCGTGAACTCGGCGGCCTCCTGGTCGGCGAGCAGCCGGCCGTCCTCGACCGTGACGATCCGGTCGCCCAGCCGGGCGGCGGTCTTGGGGTCCGAAGCCGTGACGAGCACGCTGCCGCCCTGTGCGGCAAATCCCCGCAGCAGCCCGTACAGCCACGCCGCCTCGCGGGGCGACACCCCTTCGTCGGGTTCGTCGAGGAGCAGCGTGTGCGGGTCTCCGAGCAGGGCGGCCGCCATGCCGAGGCGGCGGTCCATGCCGCGCGAGAACTCGCCCAGCCGCTCCTCCGCCAGGCCGCTGAGACCGACGACCTCCAGGACGTCCTCGGCGCGGTCCGCCGGGACGCCGGCCGCCGCGGTGAGCATCCGCAGGTGCGACCGGGCGGTGCGGGAGGGGTGGCCGGGTACGTCGCCGAGCAGTACGCCCAGTTCGCGCGCCGGGTTCGGCAGGCGGTGCAGGGGGCGGCCGCGGAAGAGCGTGATACCCCGTCCGCGCTCCATCCGCAGCATCAGGCGCAGTGCCGTCGTCTTGCCCGCACCCCTGGCCCCGAGGAGGACCGTGACCTGGCCGGCCGGCGCCTCGAAGGTCAGGTCGTCCACGGCGGGCGGCAGGCCACGACGGGCCTCGCTGGTCAGTCCGACGGCCTGGATCATCGCGCGCCTCGCACGGTACGCGGCAGCCCAACGCCGGGGGCGCGCCCTACGGCCGCCGCCATGACCGTGACCGTCGCGATCGCCGTGACCGTCGTCATCACCGTCATCACCGTCATCGCGGCAGAGGCCGAGGGGTGACTGGAGGGGTGACCGAGGGGACGGCCGGAGGGGTGGGCGGGGGAAGCAGGGGCGGACGTTGCGAGCGCTGCGGGGACTGGAGGACTCACCCCGCCACGGTAACCCTTAATGTCCAATTTGCCCGCAATGCCAGGCGCATTGCCACGCTCGTGTCCCGCTGGCGCCCGGGGGGGGCTCCCCCCACCCCCCGCCCCCTCCCGCCACCCCCTCGCCCATGAAGAGCGGATACAGCAGACACAGTCGGTACAGCCGCTACAGCACGCCCAAGAGCAGCAGGCACCAAGCGCCGACCCCGGCTCACACCTCCGGGCGGAGCATCGGCGGGTTCAGCAGTGTGGCGCCGCCTGCGCTGAAGAGCTGGGCCGGGCGGCCGCCCTGACGGGTCGTCGTCCCCCCGGTCGGGACGAGGAAGCCCGGCGTGCCGGTCACCTTGCGGTGGAAGTTGCGGGGGTCCAGGGCGACGCCCCAGACCGCCTCGTACACCCGGCGCAGCTCTCCGACCGTGAACTCCTGCGGGCAGAACGCGGTGGCGAGCGAGGAGTACTCGATCTTGGAGCGGGCCCGTTCGACGCCGTCCCCGAGGATGCGCGCGTGGTCGAAGGCCAGCGGCGCGGCCTGGTCGCTGTCCCGGGCGAGGCCGTTCTCCTGCTCCAGGAGCGTCTCGACGGGCGCCCAGCGGGCGCCGTGCGCGTCGCCGCCGGCGCGCGGTGCCGGCAGGTCGGGGGCGAGCACCAGGTGGGCGACGCTGACGACGCGCATCCGCGGGTCGCGCTTGGGGTCCCCGTACGTGGCGAGCTGTTCGAGATGCGCGCCGGGGGCCAGCTGGGGGCCCGCCGGGCCGTGCGCCTGCAGGCCGGTCTCCTCGGCGAGTTCCCTGGTCGCCGCCGTCTCCAAATCTTCGTCGGCCCGTACGAATCCTCCGGGCAGGGCCCACCGCCCCTGGAACGGTGGCTCACCGCGGCGGACGGCCAACGCGCACAACGCGTGTTTGCGCACGGTGAGCACGACCAGGTCGACGGTGACGGCGAACGGGGGGAAGGCCGACGGGTCGTAGGGAGGCATGTCGCGATCATAGTCGTCCGCCTGACGATAAACAGGCGGTCCACCTCTTCACGCCCCCAGTTGCAGGCCATCCGCCGCCTCCTCCACCATCCCCAGGCCACGGCCGCCGACACGGACGGAGAACGGCTGCTCCGCGACCGTCAGACCGGCGACGTGCAGGGCACCCAGCGGCGTACCGGAGAGCGGCCGCACGGAGAGCGTGCCGCCCGGGACGTCCGGGCGGATGCCCACCAGGGCGAGCAGCGCGTGCACCGCGCCCGCCGCGGCCACCGCGGCGGGCCGGCAGGCCGTGGGGTGCGGTACGGGGGCGCCGTCGCCGGTGCGCTGGTGTCCCGCGTACATCTCCGGGAGGCGGTACCCGAAGCTCTCCGAGGCGTCCAGCAGCCCTCTGATCAACGACGTCGCCTCCGCCTCCCGGCCCGCTGCGGCCAGGGCGGATGCGGCGACGGCGGTCTCGTGGACGCGGACCGCTCCGCTGCGGTGCCCGAAGGGGTTGTAGCCGTCCTCCTTGCTGCCGAGGCCGCGCAGGCCCCAGCCGGTGTCGAGGACAGGGCTGTTCAGCAGTTTCGCGACCTGTTCCATACGGACGCCGTCGAGCAGCCCGGGGGCGTACGTCCCGCTGCCGAGCAGGCCGGTGTCCAGGAGGTGGGCGGCACCGGAGACGAGGCGCGTGAGCGGCCTGCCGTCGGGTGCGCACAGGGCCGCGGGGCGACCGCCGCCGGGGTCGTCGATCCAGAAGTGGTCGCGGAACCGGCGGCGGAGTTCGGCGGCCCATTCGCGCAGCTCTTCGGCGCCGGGACGGTCGCACGCGTCGAGGAGGTCGGCGCCGAGCAGCGCCGCGCGGTGGGCGTGCGCCTGGGTCTCGCAGCGGTAGGGGCCGGCGGGGGCCGGGTCGGGTACGCAGCCGGCGCCTGCCGAGGGGCCGGCGACGCGGGCCGATGTGGCGCGCAGCCAGGTGAGGCAGCGTTCGGCGGCGGGCAGCAGGCGTTCGACGTCGGGGGCGGGCAGGCCCCATCGCCGGGCTTCGGCGAGGACCGCGGGGAACAGCAGGGTTGCCTCGATGCCGGTGCAGCTCGGTGGCGAGTGGGGGCCCGCGTCCCTCAGGGGGCCGGGAATTCGGCCGAAATCCGGCCCCGGGGCCGCGTGTTGGCTGCGGGCGAGAGTGCGGAGGGTGCCGGCGGCGAGCCGGGTGCCGAGCGGAAGGAGCATGCGGGCCGCGGCCAGGGCCTCGGCCGGGGCCGGGGTGCACCGCCAGGGGATGCCGGCCGCGAGTCCGGTGTCGGCCGGTACGGCGGGGTCCCGGGTCAGGAGGCCGTTGAGGTCGTCGAGTGCGGTGGTGAGCAGGGCGCTCGCGCGGGGGTCGTCGCACTGGAGGCGGGCGGTGGACCAGGGGCGGGGCGGTCGAGTGGCGTGCGTTCCGGCGGCGGGGAGGGCGGCTCCTCCGGTGGGTGGGTGCGTCGGCCCGGTGGTGCCGCTGCGGACGGTGAGTTCGATGGTGCGTGGGGCGCCGGGTGGCAGGTCCAGGTTCCAGCGGAGCAGTCCGGCGGCGGCGAGCGCGTCGTCCGGTGGCGGGGTGGCCGTGACGGTGGCGTGGACGGTGTCGGTGGTCCAGCGGAGTCCGGCCGCGTGGACGGAGGCGGGCAGGTCGGGGCCGGGAAGCCCGAGGGCGACGGCGCTCAGTTCGGCGAGGTCGGTGGAGAAGGTGATCTCCACGGGAAGGCGCAGGGCCCGGGGGGTGTTGTTGTGCAGGGTGATGCGTTCGGTGCCGTCGGCGTTCCGCAGGCGTTCGACGAGGAGGCCCGGGTCGGGGCCGGGGTCGTGGGGTGTGCGGAGGGTGCCCGTGAAGCGGGCGCGGTCGGCGCCGAGCGTCCTTGCCTGCACGGTGAGCGGCTGGGCTCCGGCGACTCGGAGGACGCAGCGGGCGAGGACCCGCCTGCCGGAGCGGTAGAACCCTTCCATGCCGTTGCCGGTGAGCTGCCCGTTGGTGCCGGAGGAGATGACGAGTGCGGGCAGGGCCACGCAGATCAGGGCGGTGTGGACGGGTTGCGGCTCGGGTGGGCGGGGCGGCGGCGCGGCGCGTTGCCGTGCGGGGGCCGGGTGGGTCTGCGGTGGGGTGGGGAACATGCCTGCCATGGGGGGTGCTCCCTGTTGTGGTGGGGATTCCGTACGGGTCGCGCCACCCAGGGGAACGCCGCGGCGGATACGCAGGTCACGCCGGAACGTCAGGTCGGGTGTGTTCATCGCGGGCTCCGGTCGTCGCTCCGCTCGTCCCGGCGGCCTCCCGCGGGACCGGTGCGCGGGTGGGGGCGCCCCGCGCGGGGACGTACTGCGGGACGGGTGCGAATGCGGTGTCCTGCGCGGCGATCGGCACGCGAGCGGCGGGTCGGCGCACGTCCCGTCCGGGGGACGGCCGCGTCGGTATCGGCGGTGTCGGGGGTGGTCTGGGTGGTGGTTTCGGCGGCGATGCCGATGGGGGTATCGGCGTTGGTCCCAATGGCGGTGTCGGTGCCGGTGTCGGTTTCAGTGTCGGTTCCGGTGTCGGTGTAGGTCGGGTTGTCGGTGGCCGGCTGAGCATCGGGCCGGCGTGTGGCGCGGAGGCAGTGGCGGAGTTTGGCGGGGTCGAGGCCCTCGTTGAGGGCGCGGTGGAGGAGTTGGGCGAGGAGGTAGTCGGGGTCGAGGGTGAGGGCGCGGCAGAGGGCGACGCGAGCGGCGGCGGTGTCGCCGGTCGCCCAGGAGACCCAGCCGGCCAGGGTGAGCGGGGGTACCGCGTGGGTTTCGTAGGCGTCGGGGCAGCGGCGGGCCAGGGCGCGCCAGAGGCGCAGGGCGGGTGCGGCGTCGGGGCCTTCCGTCCAGGCGGCGACGTGGTCGCGGGTGAGGCGGTCCTGGAGGCCGAGGATCATTTCGGCGGCTTCGCCGTTGCTGAGGAGGGCGTCGTCGCAGGCGTCCTTGGCGCGGTGGCTGCCGGTGGGCGGGTCGCCTCGGAAGGTGTGGAGGGCGCGGGTGAGGAGGGTGAGGGTCTCGTCGCGTACGGCCTCGGGGGCCCGGCCGGAGAGCATGCGCGGGACGAGGGCGGCGGCCGCGGCGTCGAGGGCTTTGACCTGGTCGTCCGCGCGGCGGCCGGTGTGCGGGGCGAGCCGGGCCTCCATGTCCTTGAGCGAGCCGCGGACCTGGACGCCGGAGTAGGCGGCAGCCGCTGCCATGACGGAGGTGCCGGGCAGGGCGAGCGGGGTGCCGTCGGCGGGGCAGCAGCGTTCGTCGGGGCAGACGTAGGACCAGAAGCGGCCGTGGGAGAGGCAGAGGGCTTCGAGGACGGGGACGTCGCGGCTGCCGCAGGCGGTGCGGAGTCGCTGGGCGAGGGGGTGGAGGCGGTCGCGTACGTCGCGGCCGGTCTCGGTGGCGGTGGGGTCCTGGCAGAGGAAGGCGATGATGCCGCCGGGCGGGGTGCCGCGCTCGCGGGCGGAGGTGATCAGGCTGTCGGCGAGCTGGTCGGCGATGTAGGGCCATTGGCCGGTGTCGGCGGGGATGCCGAGCCGGACGCGGCCGCCGAAGCGTCCGCGTTCGCCGTGGAGCGCGACGAGGACGATGCTGTCATCGGGGTAGAAACCGAGCAAGTACGGCAGTGCGTCGGCGAGTTCGGCAGGGCCGCGCAGCGTGACCTGGGCTTCCGGGCCGGCCGGGGTGGTGGGGCGGGGGTCTGCCGGGTCGGCCGGCTCGATGTGCGGGTTCATGAGCCGAAAGATCCCGCGGTTCGCCGCGCCGCGGCGACCCCTGTGGACAACTCCCGGGTGATTAAAGTTTTCCACAAACCATCACGGGTGTGCGGGTGCCGGACAACTGCCGCGCGCGTTCGGCGGACATACGTCCGACCGTGCAGGTCGCAGCGGTTTCCGTTGCCGATGGCGGTAGCGAACGCGCCGGGGCGCGGCGCCTGCGTCCCCCCTCATTTTGGCGCGATCCAGCGGGTATTGGAGGGGTCCCGGAGTTCCGGGCGATCTGTTCATGCTGTTTACAAGTGATTAGATTGTGCGCGTGATGCGATCCACAAACGTTTCCGGAACCGATCGTCGTGCGCTGATCGCGGCTTCGGTCACCGTTGTTCTTTGGGCTTCGGCGTTCGTCTCCATTCGCGCCTCGGCCGACCACTTCAGTCCTGGAGCTCTGGCACTGGGCAGACTCGTGACCGGTTCCGTCGCATTGGTGTGCGTATTGCTGGTCAAAAAGGGCGGTTTACCGCCTCGTAAGGCATGGCCGGGCATTGTGGGATCCGGAGTCCTCTGGTTCGGGGTCTACATGGTGGTCCTGAACTGGGGTGAGCAGAAAGTCGACGCCGGCACGGCTTCCATGGTGGTCAATGTCGGACCGATGGTGATCGCCCTGCTGGGCGGCTGGCTGCTCAAGGAAGGGTTCCCGCCACTGCTGCTGCTCGGCATGGGCGTGTCGTTCGTGGGAGCGGTCGTGGTCGGCTTCTCCACGTCCGGCGAGGGCTCGTCCTCCGTACTGGGTGTACTGCTCTGCCTGCTGGCGGCGGTGGCGTACGGCGCAGGGGTGGTCTCGCAGAAACCCGCTCTGCGGCATGCGACGGCGATGCAGACCACGACGTTCGGCTGCCTCATCGGCACGGTCTGCTGCCTGCCCTTCAGTGGGCAGCTGGTGTCGCAGCTGTCCGAGGCGCCGCTCTCGGCGACCCTCAACGTCGTCTACCTGGGGCTCTTCCCGACGGCACTGGCGTTCAGCACCTGGGCGTACGCGCTGTCCCGGACGACCGCGGGCAAGATGGGGGCGACCACCTACGCGGTGCCCGCCGTCGTGGTCCTCATCTCCTGGATCGCCCTGCGGGAGGTACCCGGCTGGGTCACCCTCCTCGGCGGCGTCATCTGCCTCGGCGGGGTCGCGGTATCCCGGAGGCGCGGCATCCGCGCACCGCAGGAGCCGCCGGCCGCGCCCGGACCGGAGCCGACCGGCTCCGAGGCCCCCGCAACGGAAAGCACGCGCTGAAGCGCACGGAACGGCCCCCAGGAGGGGCCGGCCGGGGAACGTCCCCGGCCGGCCCCTCCGTCATGTGCACCGCCCCACGGCGGTCCGCGCCGCTCTTCGCACGAGCGGGCACGTCACAGGACGATCGTCGTCTCGTTCCGTGCCAGCAGATAGCCGAGCTGCACCCGGGTGTGCGCGCCGAGCTCCTGCTTCATGGCCGCGATGTGCCCTTGCAGCGACCGTTCACTGATGCCCAGCCGGCGCGCGATCCGCTTGTCCGAGTACCCCCCGATCAGCAGGCTGCTGATCGATTCCCGGAGTGACGGAATGACCTCGCCGGCCGCTTTCGCCGCATGCAGCGGAACGAACGGAAAATCCTTCGCCCGGTCCCAGGAACGCTCGAAAGTATCCTTGAGGAAACGCACCACCGCCGGCTCGCGAATGGCCATTGCATGCGTACGGCTTTCATTCGCCGAAATGAAGGCGACCGTGTCGTCGATGACGATCAGCCGGTCGAAGAATTCGGCCAGCGTCCGGACCCGCACCCCGTAATCGGATACTGCCCGCACATACCTTTTGGTCGCCTCGTCGAATCGCGTGGTGTGCTGGTAGAGCGTCCGCATGGCGACACCGGCCTCGATATGTCGCCGCACGGAATCGAGCGCCTTGTCCAGAACGGGCCCCGGCCGGGGCCCGTCCGGCTGTGCGGTCAGGATTTCTCTTCGGGCGCCGGAGAGGGCCTCGTTGATGGCCTTCTCTATGGCTTCCAGCCCGTCCAGATGAGAAATGAATGGTTCCGGAGGACCCGCCGGCACCTCCGGAACGCTGCTGATGCCGTCGATCGGACGGCCCACCGTGAGCCGCGACAGCTCGTCCAACTGTGCGGCCAGTCGCCGCAGAGTGCCTTCCGTGCCCTCCGGATCTTCCGGCATGGACTCTAATCGCGCAGATTTCTGTCCGTTTTGTCCTGCGTTAATACCATTTGCGTCATTCACGCCTCTAACCCCCATGCTGTCTGCATGTCCCTTTAGTGCGTGTAAGTCCCCTCAGTTTCCCGTAGTACGGAAACCCGAACCATCTTAGATCTTCAACTCGGGCTCCAGGCAAGGGACATTGATTGCAGGCGATCAAACGGAATGCGTTCGCTTCGGCCGGGCGACGCTCTCCTCTTTGTTGATCGGACTCCCCACCACTTCGCAGGAGAGGTTCAGAGAACATGCGGGAAAACTTTTCCTCGTCCAGCCGGGCGCCCCGTCGGCCGAACTTCACTCTTCGTATCGGGTTCGTCGCGGTAGCGAGTTTTCTGATGGTCGCGCCCGGGGTGAACGCAGCAGAAGCCTCGGTATCCGCGGCCCCCACGGGTGACACCAGACTGGACGATGTCGGCTGGAATGCGGCCGGCTCCCGGTCGACTTCCTGAGTCCCCGTCAGGTACGAGAGATCGGTTCCCCACTGTGTCTTCTTCCCCCTGGTTTCTGTGCGACGAAGCCGGACCCCGGCGTGCCGCCCGCGTCTACTGCTTCCCCCACGCCGGAGGCAATCCCCGTTCCTTCCTCAGCTGGCAGAAGGACCTGGGAGAGGACGCGGAAGTGGTCGCGGTCTGTCCGCCCGGACGGGGGCCCCGGTACCGGGAGACCGCCCTCACCACCGTGCCGGACCTCGCCGACGGAGCCGCGGCGGCGATCGCCGCGGCCGCCGACCGCCCCTTCCTCCTCTTCGGGCACAGCTTCGGCGCCGTACTGGCCTTCGAGGTCGCGCGGCGCATAGAAGGCCTGCCGGGCTTCCGGCACCTGGTCGCCTCCGGCTGCTCCGCGCCCTCCCTGCTGCCCACACAGCGTGTGGTGGAGACCGCGCGGCTGGAAGGGCGTGCGTTCACCGAGGCCGTGGGCTTCTTCGGCGGACTGCCGCCGGAGGTCGTCGCCGACGAGGCGCTGCAGGAACTGCTGCTCCCGAACCTGCGGTCGGACTTCCGCATGGTCGCGGAGTACGCCTACCGGCCGGCGCCCCCGCTGCACGTCCCCGTCACCCTGATCAACGGCTACGACGACCCGCATGTCACCAAGGACGGCCTCGCCCCCTGGGAGCGCGAGAGCAACGCCGGGGTCAACCGGCACTGGGCCGACGGCGGCCACTTCTACTTCGACGGCAGTCCCGGCGCCGTCACCGGCCTTCTGCGGTCGCTCATAAGTGGGGCACCTGGCGCGAACGCGCCTGTCGATGAGCACGTTGAGCTTATCTGAGCAGTGCCTGACACCTATGACACCCGTACCGCAGAAGGGACCCGCACCATGAACCGCTCCACCGCAGACCAGCAGGGCCGTGCCGAAACGTTCCGGAAGCTTCACGAGGGCCCCCGGCCCTTCGTCGTCCCCAACCCGTGGGACGCCGGCACCGCGCACATCCTGACCGGAATGGGCTTCCCCGCGCTCGCCACCACCGGCGCCGGCCTGGCGCACGGACTGGGGCTGCCCGACGGCCGTCTGGGCCGCGAGGAGATCCTGGACAACGCGGCGGCGATCGTCGCCGCGACCACCCTCCCGGTCTCTGCCGACCTTGAGAGCGGTTTCGGCGACACACCGGAGGAGGTCGCCGAGACCATCCGGCGCGCCGCCGCCGTCGGCCTGGTCGGCGGATCGATCGAGGACTCCACCGGCCGTGCGGCGGACCCGGTGCGGCCGCTGGAGGAGGCCGTCGAGCGGGTGTCGGCTGCCGTCGCCGCGGCCAAGGAGCTCGACTTCCCCTTCATGGTGACCGCCCGCGCGGAGAACTTCTTCCAGGGCATCCCCGACCTCGACGACACCATCCGCCGCCTGCAGGCCTACGAAGCCGCGGGAGCCGACGTGCTCTACGCGCCGGCCCTGCCGGACGCCGACGCCATCCGCGCGGTGTGCTCCTCCGTCTCGGCGCCCGTCAACGTCCTGATGGGCTCGCCCGCGCTGCGGCTGTCCGTCACCGAACTCGGCGACCTGGGCGTACGGCGGATCAGCGTCGGCTCGGCGCTGTCCCGGGCCTCGCTCGGCGCCGTCGTCCGCGCCGCCCGGGAAATCCGCGACCACGGCACCTTCGGCTTCGGGGCGGACGCCGTCCCGTATGCCGAGGCCAACACGATGATGGCGCCGGAGCAGCCGGCCGGCCCGGAAAGTGACCCCACACCGTGAACACAGCACCGGCGTACCTGTCCGCCCCCTCCTACGTCCTCGGCGAGACGGAGGCCGACCACACGACCATCGCCAACCTCCTCTCCCGCGCCCGTGAGTTCGGTATGCCACCGAAAGCCGAGCTGTGGGGGTGGGGCACGGTCCGGCGTACGGCGAAGAGCCTGGAGACCCTCGCCGTGGAGAGCGGCCGGGCGGCGCTGCGCGCCGCCGCGGTCGACCCCGGCACCGTCGACGGCCTCATCGTGTGCTCGACCAAGTTCCCCGGCGGCCCCCGGACCCACGGCAGGTTCGTGGAGACGGTGATGACCGGTATCGGCCTCGGCGACGCGGCCTTCACCGGCATCACCCTCAACCGCTGTACGAACCTCCTGGTGGGCCTGCGCACGGCCCATGCGCTGGTGGCCGCCGGACAGCACCGCCGGATGCTGGTCCTCTCCATCGACCGGATCACCGACGAGTCCGTGCGCATGGAGAACTTCGCCCTGTTCAGCGATGGTGCGGCGGCCTGTGTGGTGGGGACGGAGCCGCACGGTGCGGACAGCTACGAGCTGGTCGCCGGGGCCTCCGCACAGGACCCGGCGTCGCTGGACTGGTCGAACGAGATCAGCTCGGACCTCGCCCGCGTGGTCAACGAGCGGGTGCTCACCGCGGCCGGCATGAAGCCGGGGGACATCGACGGCGTGCTGCACCTCAACCTCTTCAAGCCGCTCGTGGTCATGAAGGAGCGTCAGGCCGGGTTCTCCGCCGAGCAGTTGTTCCTCGACAACATCAGCCGGGTCGGCCACTGCTTCGCCGCCGACCCGCTGATCAACCTGGTGGACCGGGGCGCGGCCGGACAGCTGCGGGACGACGGCCACTACCTGCTGGCCGCGAGCGTTCCCGGTGTCCGGGTGAGCGTCATGCTGCGCAAGCTGCCCGCCACCGCCGCCCCGGCAGCCACCACTTCCCAGGAGCTCTGATGAACGCGCACACCGGATTCCCTCTTCCGGACCTGACCACGTCCCTGCCCCGCGCCCCCTTCCTCTTCAGCCCCAAGACGTTCGAGGAGGCCGCCGCGGTCCTCGACGGCGAGCCGGCCGGCGTCTTCCAGCAGCTGCTCGGCGACCAGGAGAGCGAGACCACGCTCCTCGTGGCCCTGCGGGTCCTGGAGGCGTTCCTCGGCCGGGCCCGCGACGAGGCCGACCCCGCCCTGCAGGAGTGCGCGGACGCCGAGGCGGTCGCCGCGTACGTCGGGCGGGCGCGTGCCGGCCTCGTGCCGGCGCTGACCGCGCTGCGGGCGGCCGGGGAGGAGACCCGCGACCTGGTCCTGCGGCAGCGTGCGCCCTTAGGACTCCTCGCGGGCTGCTGGCTGGACGTCGTGTCCCAGGCCGCCACCCAGCCGTCCGTCGTCGTCAACCGCCTCCACGGCCAGTACTTCCTCCTGCGGGGCGAGGGCACTCCGCAGCGCGGGCTGCTCGACCGGCGCCGCCGCGCCCTGGACGAGCAGGGCGTCCATCTGCCCCGGATCGAGACCGTCGACTTCCTGCACCGGGCCGGCGCCCGCCCGCTGACCGCCCTGCACGCCGCGTTCCCCCTCGCGCTCTCCCGGCTCCCCGCGTCCTTCCTGCCGGAAGTGGTGGGCCTGCACTACGCGATGTCCGCGCTGGGCGTCGACGACCTGCTGCTGGGCACCGAGCCGTTCCTGCCGGAGGAGTCGGTCCGGCCGATTCTCGCCGAGTACCTCGAGTTCACCGAGCAGTCGCCCACCGGCGACGCGGACCGGCGGCGGATGCTCACCGCGATCGGGCTGGTCCTGCGACTGGAGCGGGAGCACACCGACATGCTCACCGAGCTGGCCGCGTGGCACGACAGCCTGTCCCTGGACGCCAGGGTCGCCCAGATCGTGGCCCGGCACGCGCCGTTCGCGGGGAAGCAGCACCGCAGCGTCCGGATGGGCGGCCGGCGGCTCTCGGAGTGGCTCGACGGCGACAACCTCGACCTCGCGGAGTTCGTCGAGGCGTTCCGGCAGGCCCGGCAGACGCAGCCCGGCCGCTCGGGGACCTGCCGGTTCCTGCAGTCGATCAAATTCGGCGGACCGATGTTCGGCATCTTCGACGAGCGGGAGGCCGCCACCTTCGCGGCATGGGCGGACTCCATCGCCGCGGGCGAGCCGGCCGACCTCGATTTCCGGCCGAACACCGCGGGTGACGAGCAGGCCGCGGAGTGGGCCGGGGCGCTGCGCAGCGCCGAGCCGGCCGACGCCGTGCCCGCCGAGGTCGCGACCGGCCTGGACGACCGGGAGCTGTTCCACCGCATCGTCAACGTCGAGCAGTTCCCGCACATCCTGCCGGTGGCCCGGGACCGGGCCGAGGCCGGGCTCGCCGACGCGGAGCTGCTCTTCACCCACGGCGCCGGCGGCAAACTCACCAACGCGGAGTTCTTCGAGTACACCCCCGAGGCGCTCATGGAGCGCGTCGAGCGGATCTACTGGGACAAGCTGGTGAACCCGTACCGGCCGCTGACGGAGATACCCGACCGCGACGAAGTGATCTTCGGGCAGTCGACGTTCGCGCTGGGCAGCCTGATCGACGGCAGCTGGGCGCACCGCATCGGCAACCTCGGGCGCGACCACCGGCAGAGCGACCACATGCTGTTCGCCATCTACGCCGACGAGATGGGCCGCGGCGACGTCGCCAAGAACCACATCACCCTCATCCACCAGGTGCTGGCCAGCATGGACATCCACCTGCCGCACATCCGGCAGGAGGAGTTCCTGGAGCAGGGCGATCTGCCGGACGGGCTCTACGGGTTCTCCATCCACCAGGTGTGCCTGTCGCTCTTCCCCGACACGCTCTACAACGAGATCCTCGGCTACAACCTGGGCATCGAGATGTTCGGCCTCGGCGAGATGCGGCTGCACGAGATCCAGAAGCTGCGCCGCCACGGATTCGACGTGGGCTACGAAGAGGCGCACCTCTCGATCGACAACTTCTCCGCGGGGCACGCCCGACAGTCGGCCGACATCATCGTCTCCTACCTCGACGACGTGCGGCGGGCCTCGGGTGAGGAAGCCGTCCAGCGGGAGTGGCGCCGCATCTGGCGCGGCTACGCGTCCTTCGCGTACTTCGTCGAGCACGAGCTGGTCAAGCAGGTCCGCGACCGGCCGGCCGTCCCGGCCCCGCCGGCGCCCGACGCCCGGCCCGACGACGCCGACCTGGTCATCTGACACCGCGCCCCGCGCCCGTACCCGCCCGGAGAACTGCCTTGTCACAGCTCACGAGTTTTGACCCGGAGATCCTTGAACTCCCCTTCTACGAGGAGCCGCACCGCCGGCTCGCGGGCGCCGTCGGCGCCTGGTGCGACGACCGTCCGGCCTTCTGGGACGAGATCCGCGCGGAGTCGCCGGAGAAGGCCGGGCTGCGCCTGGTGCGGCAGCTCGGCGAGGACGGCTGGCTCGCCTTCCTGGACCCCGATTCCGGGGCGGCGGACCTGCCCGGCGACTTCCGGGCGATCTGTCTGATGCGCGAGGCGCTCGCGTACGCCGAGGACCTGGCCGACTTCGCGTTCTCCATCCAGGCGCTGGCCGCCACCCCCGTCATCCGATACGGCAGCGAGGCGCAGCGGCGGCACTATCTGCCGCGGATGGCCACCGGCTCGCTGATCGGCGCGTTCGCGGTCTCCGAGGAGGAGGCGGGCTCCGACGTCGCGGCGGTCGCGCTGCGGGCCGAGCGGGACGCGGACGGCGGCTATGTGCTCAACGGGCAGAAGGCCTGGATCGCCAACGGCAGCATCGCCGATGTGTACGTCGTCATCGCGCGCACCGGGGAGGGCCCGGGGCCGCTGGGGCTGTCGGCGTTCCTCGTGCCCGCCGACACCCCCGGCGTACGGGTCGGGCGGCGGCTGGACGCCCTCGCGCCGCGCTCCTTCGCGCACCTGGTGTTCGAGGACTGCCGGGTGCCGGCCGACGCCGTGCTGGGCCGGCCGGGCAAGGGCTTCGTCATCGCCATGGACCTCCTCGAACGCTTCCGGATGACCGTGGGCGCCGCGGCGCTCGGCTTCGCCCGCCGGGCGGCCGACACGGCCCTGGCCCGGGCCCGTACGCGGCGGATCGGCGGCGGGAAGCTGATGGACCTCCAGCTGACGCAGGCGTCGCTGGCGGACATGGACGTCCAGCTCAACGCGGCCGCGCTGCTGGTGGCGCGGGCCGCCTGGGAGGCCGACCGCGGCAGCCGGCGCTTCGCCCGGCACTCCAGCATCGCCAAGCTGCACGCCACCGAGGAGGCGCAGCGCATCATCGACGCCTCCGTGCAGCTGCTCGGCGCGTCGGGGGTGGTCAAGGACAGCGTCACCGAGCGCCTCTACCGGCAGATCCGCTCCCTGCGGATCTACGAGGGCACGTCGGAGGTCATGCGGCTGACCATCGCCGGGACCCTCGACACCCGGCGGGCGGCCCGCGCCGCCGCCGACGTCTGACCGCCGGCCGCCCCCCCGTTTTTCTCAACCGTTCCACCGAGCAAGGAGTTCCCCGGGTGACCACCCCCATCGAAGCGGTCCGGCTGCCGGACCCCTACGCCTACTACGCGCCGCTGGTGGCCGAGCGGCCCTTCGCCTTCGACCCCGCGGTGGGCGCCTGGGTGGCGAGCGATGCCGCGGCCGTCCGGGCCGTGCTGACCGACGACGCGCTGCGGGTGCGGCCCGCCGCCGAGCCGGTGCCGGCCGGGATCGAGGGCACGCCCGCCGGTGAGGTGTTCGGGTCGCTGGTGCGGATGACCGACGGGGACCTGCAGCGGCGTCTGAAGGCGGTGGTCGTCGACGCGCTGGGCCGGGTGGACACCACGCACGCCGCCAAGCTGGCCGCGGAGCGCACCCGGGCGTGCCTGACCGGCGCCCGGCCGCCCTTCGAGGAGCTGATGTTCGGGGTGCCGGCGCGGGTGGTGGCGGCGCTGTGCGGGCTGGACGACGGCTCGGACGCCGAAGCGGCGCGGCTCATCGGGGACTTCGTCCAGTGCATCCCCGCCTCGGCCACGCCCGAGCAGCAGCAGGCCGCGGCCCGAGCCGCCGGGCGGCTCCAGGAGCTGATGGGCCCCGGCATCGAGCGGGGCGGGGACGGCACGGGCCTCCTCGCCGAGCTGGTGCGGGCGGCGCGGCGCGCCTCCTGGTCCCGTACGGCGCCGCTGCTGGCCAACGCGGTGGGGTTCCTGTCCCAGACGTACGACGCCACCGCAGGCCTGATCGGCAACACCCTGCTGGCGCTGGCCCGGGAAGGGCGGCCGCAGGGCCCGATGGACGCCTTCGTCCGGGAGGTCGTGCGGCACGACGCGCCCATCCAGAACACGCGCCGGTTCGCCGCAGAGGTGTTCCGGTACGGCGACGCCGAACTCAAGCCGGGCGAGCAGGTGCTGGTGCTGCTGGCCGCCGCCAACCGCGACCCGGCGGCCAACCCCGACCCGCACGCCTTCCGGCCCGGCCGCCCCGACCCCGCGGTGTTCACGTTCAGCACGGCCGCCCACCGCTGTCCGGGAGAGGAGCTGGCGGTGGCCCTCGCGGGCGGAGTCGTCGGTGAGCTGCTCGCCGCCGGCTTCGACCCGGCGGAGCTGCCGGCCGAGGTGGCGTACCGGCCGCTGGCCAACGCCCGTATCCCGGTGCTGTGAGCGCGGTCCGTACAGCTCTTTCCTCCTGACAGCCGACCCCTGAAGAGGAAGTACAGCCAGATGCCGGACATGCCACGCCTGTGGATGCGTCACGAGACCCGTGCCAGTGAGCGGCGTGCGCCGCTCGTTCCCGAGGACGCCGCGAAACTGGTCGAGCAGGGCGTCGAGATCACCGTCGAGGAGTCGGCGCAGCGCGCCTTCCCGCTCGCGGACTACGTCGCCGCCGGCTGCCGGACCGCGCCGGCGGGCAGCTGGGAGGAGGCGCCGGAGGACAGTTACGTGCTGGGCCTGAAGGAGCTGCCCGGCCGGCCGGACCGGCTGCGGCACCGGCACATCTTCTTCGGCCACGCCTACAAGGGGCAGTCGGGCGCGCAGGAGCTGCTCGGCCGGTTCACGGCGGGCGGCGGTGCGCTGCTGGACCTGGAGTACCTGACGGACGACGACGGCCGGCGTCTCGCGGCGTTCGGCTACTGGGCCGGTTACGTGGGTGCCGCGCTGGCGGTGCTGCACCACCGGGGCCGGCTGGAGACGCCGCTCCGTCCGGTCGACCGGCCCGCGCTGGATGCCCTGCTGATGGCCGGCGACGGCGGGACCGCGCTGGTGATCGGCGCGCTGGGCCGCAGCGGCCGGGGCGCCTGCGACGCCCTGGAGGCCGCCGGCATCGCGCCGGCCCGGTGGGACGTGGCGGAGACCCGGTCACTGGACCGGGCGGCCCTGCTCGGCCACGACATCGTGGTCAACACCGTGCTGACCACGCGGCCCGTGCCGCCGTTCGTGACCCACGCGGACCTCGACGCGCCGGACCGCCGCACCGCGGTGCTCTCGGACGTCACCTGCGACGTGACCTCGGACTGCAACGTCCTGCCGGTCTACGACGAGGTCACCACGTGGGAGCGGCCCGTCCTGCGGCTGCGGGACGGGGACCGGCCCGCCGACCTGATCGCCATCGACAACCTGCCCTCGCTGCTGCCCGCCGAGTCCAGCCGGGCATTCTCCGCCGAACTGGCGCCTCAGCTCGGCCAGTTGACCGACACCGACCCGGCCTGGGCGCGCTGCCTGCGCACCTTCGAGGCCGCCGCCCACGCCGACCACACAGGGAGCACTCATGTCCGCTAGCCGGCCGACCACCGGCCCCGCCGAGGCCGTACCCGCCAGCGGCACCGTCCACTGGATCGGCACCGGCCTCTCCACCGGCCGCACCGGCCTCGGCGTGCTCTGCGAGCAGGCCGAGCGGGTGGTGCTGTGGGACCGTACCGCGGCCCGCGCGGCCGACCGGCTGGCCGCCCTCGGCCTGACCGGCCGGGCCGAGGTGCGGGCCCTGGACGACGGGGCCCTGGAGTCCGCCGTGGGCGCGGGTGACGTGCTCGTCTCGATGCTGCCCGCCACGGAACACCCGCGGCTGCTGCGGCTGGCCATCGACCGCCGGGCCCACTTCGCCTGCACCAGCTATGTCTCCGACGCCGTGGCCGAACTGGCCGTGGCCGCGGCGGAGGCGGGCCTCGTCGTACTGACCGAGGCCGGTCTCGACCCGGGCATCGACCACCTGATGGCGCACCGGCTCGTCGGGCACGCCCGGGAGGCGGTCGGCGACACGGCCGAGTCGGTGGAGTTCACCTCGTACTGCGGCGGCATACCGGCCGTGCCCAACGACTTCCGCTACCGGTTCAGCTGGGCGCCCTACGGCGTGCTGGCCGCGCTGGGCTCCCCCGCCCGGTACGTCGACGAGGGCGCGGAGCGCACCGCGGCGCACCCCTGGGAGGCCACCAGCGTCCACCGCCTGGGCGGCGAGGACTTCGAGGTCTACCCCAACCGCGACAGCCTGCCCTTCGTCGCGCAGTACGGCATCCCGGAAGGCTGGCAGCTGCGGACGTTCGTCCGCGGGACGCTGCGCAACGCGGGCTGGCGTGCCGCCTGGGAGGAGGTCTTCCGCACGGTGCGCGCCGGTGACGAGGCGCGGACCAGGGCGCTGGCCAAGGAGCTGGCCGACCGGTACCCGACCACGGAGGCCGACCGTGACCGCGTGGTCCTCTCGGTCGCGCTCGGCGTCCGGACCGCGGGCGGCGACAGCTGGCAGGGCTCGTACCTGATGGACCTGACCGGTGACGAGACCGAGAGCGCCATGGCCCGCTGCGTGTCCCTGCCGCTCGCCTTCGGCCTGACGCGGCTGCTGGCCGGCGCGCTGCCGGCCGGCCTGAACCGGGCCGCCGAATCCGCGGAGGAGGCCGGCCGCTGGATGGACTTCCTGGCCGGCCACGACGTCCGCATCACCTTCGAGTAGTCCGTTCCGACATTCCGACATCACGGGGAGAAAGATCATGACTGTCGCCGCTCTGCCCGAACCGCCGCCGCGGGCCTTCGTTCTCACCGGCGCCTTCTGGGTGGTCTGCCGCAATCCGCGCTACCTCCGGGAGCTGTCGGCGCGGGGCCTGAAGGTGCTGCTCATCACGCCGGAGAGCTACCGCGAGTCCGCGCAGCGGTGCATGAAGGACGCCGACCACCCGGCGTCCCTCATCGACGACGTCGCCTTCGTCGACGGCTCCCTCGACCAGGAGGGCTCGTTCGTGCCGGGCTTCATCGCCCGGGCCCGGGCCTGGCGGCGGCAGTACACGATCGTCGGCGCGTACGCCGTGGGCGAGACCCTCGTGGAGCCGACCGGCCTGCTCGGGGACGCCCTCGGCCTGCCGGGGCCCGGGCTGCGGGCGACGCGGGCCTGCCGCAGCAAGTACCTGCAGCGCTGGTACCTGGACGAGTTCAGCCCCGCCTCGCTGGTGATCCCGCCGGGCGAGCGCGAGGAGACCGCCCTCGGCGACCTGCCGTACCCGGTGGTGGCCAAGCCCGCGACCCGGCACTCCAGTTCGGGGGTGGCCCATGTCGCGGACGCCGCCGAACTGCGGGAGCTGCTGGCGGAGTACCCCGAGTACGAGACCGTGCTGGTCGAGCAGAAGGTCGAGGGCCAGGAGTACTCGGTGGAGAGCCTGGTGCAGGACGGGAAGGTGATCTTCGCTTCCGTCACGAGGAAGGAGACGACCGAGTCGCACGCCCGCACCTTCGTCGAGCTCTCGCACTCGGTGCCCAACGCCCGTACGGAGGACGACGGGGCGCTGCTGACGGCCAATGCGCGGCTGCTGCGAAGACTCGGCTTCGGCGACGGCATCGCCCACGCGGAGTGGCGGGTCGCCGCCGACGGCCGGCCGTACCTGATGGAGATCGCGGCCCGCACCCCCGGGGACGGACTGCTCGCGCTCTACCAGCTGGCCACCGGGCAGCCGCTGGAGCCCGAGATCGTCCGGATCGCGCTGGGCGAGCCCGCCTCGTACCCGGCGCCGCGCCGCTGGGCGCGCCAGGTCTACCTCGACCACGAGCCCGGCACGCTGGAGGACGTCACGGTCGACTGGCCGGGCATCGAGCCGGTGTGGGTGGGCGAGGGCGGCATGTGGCCGGAGATCGCGCCGGGCGGCCCGGACGCGCCCCCGACGCTGCGCGCGGTCCTGGTGCTCAAGCCCAAGGGGGCTCAACTCGCCCCGCTGGCCAGCTCCGACGACCGGGCGGTGACCTTCCTCATCGACGCGCCGACCCCCGGGGAACTGGACGAGCTGGAACGCCGGGTGCGCGCCGCGGTGAAGCTGACCACCGGAACGGCGGGCGGTCACGGTGTCTGAGCCGATTGCCGCGGAACGGGCCACGGTGTGGCGGACGTTCCGGGAGGCGCCGCTCGCGGTGAAGACCGTGCTCGCCGGCGTCCTGGTGAACCGCCTCAGCGGCTTCCTCAACATCTTCCTGGTGCTGTTCCTGACCGCCCGGGGCTACTCCGACGGCCACACCGTCGCCGCCCTCGGCGTCTACGGGGCCGGGGCCGTGGCCGGCTCGCTGATCGGCGGCACCCTGGCCGACCGGATGGGTGTGCGCACCGCCACCGTGGTGTCCATGGGCAGTACCGCGGTGCTCACGGCCGCCCTGCTCCACCTGCCCGACTTCGGCACCCTGCTGGTGGCCGTCGCGCTGGTCAGCCTGGGCGCGCAGCTCTTCCGGCCGGCGTCCGCGACGCTGCTGGCGGAGCTGACGCCCGGGAACCGGCAGGTCATGATCTTCGCGATGTACCGGTTCGGGCTCAACGTGGGGGCGACCGCCGCGCCGCTGGTCGGCTACGGCCTCTACAACGCGGGCGGGCACGAGTACACCCTGCTGTTCTGGGGCGAGGCGATGATCGCCCTGGTGTACGCGGTCTTCGCGTGGTGGACGCTGCCCGCTCGCGTGCGTCCGGCGGCGGTGCCGGCCGACGCACTGGACAGCGGCCGGTCCCGTGGCGGTTACCTGGCGGTGGTCCGCGACCGGCGGTACCTGCTCTACCTCGTCGCGGCCTTCTGCCACTCCGCGGTCTACATGCAGTACCTGTCCACGCTGCCGCTCTACATGAAGGACGCCGGGCTCGCGCTCTTCTGGTATACCTTCGCGGTCTCCCTCAACGGCTTCATCGTCATCGCCTTCGAGCTGCTGATCACCAAGGTCTCGCAGGAGTGGCCGCTGAAGCTGACGATCGGGCTGGGCTTCGCGCTGGTGGGCGCCGGGGTGGCGTTCTACGGGCTGCCGATCGGCCCGGCCGCCGTCGTCGTCGGCACGCTCATCTGGTCGCTCGGCGAGATCATCGGCGGGCCCGCGGTGTTCGCCTACCCCGCGAAGGCGGGCCCGGAGCACCTGCGGTCCCGGTACATCGGCAGCTTCCAGTTCATGTTCGGCCTGGGCACCGCCGTGGGCCCGATGCTCGGCAGCTGGCTCTTCCTCCAGCTCGGCGGATGGGTCTGGCCGGCGGTGGCCGTCGGGTCCTTCCTCGCCACGGTCTTCGGCCTGATCGCCGTACGCCGGCCGCCGACGGTAGCGGCGGAACCGGCCCCCGCCGTTCCCGCCCCCCAGGAGAGCGAGGAGCTGCCCGAAGCGCACAAGGCCGCCTCCCCGGCCTGACCCCCCACAACTTCCCCTCCCCCGCCGGTCCGGACGGGTCGACCGCCCGTCCGGCCGGAACCGCACGACCGTCCCTCTGCCCGACATCACGCCAAATCACATCTCATATCCGGCACCACTGAGTCGGCTACCGCCGACATCCGCCTGAAGGAGAGATCTCAATGGGGCACGCGAACAACCAGGCCGATTCCGCGCAGTACCACTGCGTAGGAGTGGGTGTGGGACCCGCCAACCTGAGCCTGGCGTCGCTGCTGCACGGCCGCCCGGAGGTGCGCAACCTCTTCCTCGACCGCAAAGCCGCCTTCGGATGGCACGACGAGCAACAGATACCCGGCGCCACGCTGCAGGTGTCGATGTTCAAGGACCTGGTCAGTCTCTCCGACCCGAAGAGTCCGTTCTCCTTCCTGTCCTACCTGCACGACCAGGGCCGGGTGTACCACTTCCTCAACGCCCAGTTCGACGACGTGCCCCGCCTGGAGTTCCGCAACTACCTGGCCTGGGCGAGCCGCCGCAACGAGAACGTCGTCTTCGGCGAGAACGTGGAGGAGGTCGGCTTCGACGGCGTCTTCACCGTCCGCACCGACCGCCGCACCGTGACCGCCGAGAACATCGTCGTCGGCGTCGGCAGCAGGCCGTGGATCCCGCCGCTCGCCGACGGCATGCAGGGCGAGACGCAGTTCCACGTCAACGACTACATGAACGCCGCCAAGAGCCTGGGCGGCAAGCGGGTCGTGGTGGTCGGCGGCGGGCAGTCCGGCGCCGAGGCGTGCCTGGACCTGATGTCGCGCCCCGACAGCGAACTGCCTCGCCGCATCTCGTGGCTCTCCCGGCGCCGCAACTACTTCCCGATCGACGACTCGCCGTTCACCAACGACTACTACATGCCGTCCCACTCGGACTACTTCTACGGCCTGCGGCCGGAGATCCGGCAGGCGTTCAACGCGCAGCACATCCTCAGCAGCGACGGCATCTCCGAGTCGACGCTGCGCGACCTCTACCAGCGCATCTACGTCCACCGCTTCGTCCAGGGCAACCCGGACCTGGTCGGGCTGCACCCCAACCGCGAGGTCACCGGCGTCGAGGCCGCCGCCGCCGGCGGCTGGGACATCAGCGTCCGGCACAACGACGAGCCCGACGGCGTCGAGCACTTCGAGGCGGACGTCATCATCTGGGCCACCGGCTTCCGCCCGGCCCGCATGGACTTCCTCGCCCCGATCGCCGACCGCCTGGAGCGCCACGGCGACGAGCTGAGCATCGACGAGCACTACGCGGTGCGCTGGGACGGCCCCGACGACCGCCGGATCTTCGTGCAGAACGCGGCCCGTGGACAGCGCGGCCTCGCCGACCCCAACCTCAGCCTGAACGCCTGGCGCAGCCAGCGCATCGCCGACCGGCTGAGCGGGGTGCGCAGCGACGAGCAGCTGGCCTCGTTCATCGAGTGGTCGTCCAAGGCCGGCACCAAGGTCCTGTGGGGCGCGTGATGACGGGGAACCGTACCGACTTCGCGGTGGTCGGGGGCGGCGTGCTCGGCTGCATGATCACCCGGGAGATCCTGTCCCGCGACCCGGACGCCTCCGTGGTCGTGCTGGAGCAGGACGCGGTCGGCAGCGGCGCCACCCGCCGCTCGGCCGGCCTGCACTTCCCCCGTGGCGCCACGGAGCGGGTCCGCGGCATGGCGGCGTACAGCCAGGACCACTGGGCCGCCCTCAAGGCCGCCCGCCCGGACCTGCCGATCCATCCGCTGGCCATGACGGTGATCGCCGACGCGGCGCACGAGGCGCGGCTGTACGAGACGTACCTGCCCGAGGCGAAGCTCCGGCCGGTCGCCGAGGTGGCCGGGGGCACCGCCCTGGTGCCGGACGGCAAGGCCGCCTGGGAGGGGGACGGCTGCCAGTACGCGGACGTCCACGCCCTCACCCAGGTCCTGGCCCGCGACCTGCGCCGCACCGCGGAATTCCGCGAGGGCGTCCGGGTCACCGGCGTGACCCCTGGCGCCGACGCGGTGGAACTGGCGCTGGGCACCGGCGACAGCCTGACCGCGGGTCACGTCGTGCTGGCGCCCGGGCCCTGGCTCGCGGCCCCCGCCTGGAAGGACCTCGTCGCGCCGCTGGGCGCCCGGGTGAAGAAGATCGTGGCCCTGCACATCGAGGTGCCCCCGGCGCCCGGGGACCGCGCGGTCGTCTTCCAGGACGAGGACGCCTTCCTGCTGCCGTACCACGAGCGCGGGCACTGGCTGTTCAGCTACACCTGCCAGGAGTGGGACGTCGCCCCGGACACCCTCACCACGAGCGTGTCGGCCGCCGACCGGCGCGAGGCGCTGGCGACCCTGACCCGCTACGCACCCGGGCTGGCCGACCGCTGCGTGTCGGGCCGCATCTTCTGCGACGCCTACGGCCCCGCCATGGAGCCCGTGGTCAGTGCGGTCACCGACGACGCGCGGGTGGTCTTCGCGGGGGCCGCCAACGGCTCCGGATACCGGCTCGCCCCCGCCGTCGCGGCGGAGACCGCAGGCCTGCTCCCCCTTCCCTCCCAGCGTAAGGACACGGCGTGATCATCAACACGTACGACGACACCGCCCTGCACGAGGCGTTCGGCATCGACATGAGCGACATCGAGGGCCTCGGCGTGGGCGCCGGCTGGGGACGGGTCGCCCCCGGCCGCAGCTCGGCCAGCCACCAGCACGACGAGACCGAGTTCTTCGTGATCGTCGCAGGGCGCGGCGAATTCGTCGTCGACGGACGCCGCCACCCGGCGGCCCCCGGCACGGTGGCCCTCTTCGAGCCCTTCGAGTCCCACGTCCTGGAGAACACCGGCGACACCGACGTGGTCTTCCTGACGCAGTACTGGCGCGACGCGGACCGGGCCCTCGCCTCGGCCCGCAACACGCAGCGCACCAACTTCGGCGAGCGGCCCGTCTTCGTCTTCTCCACACCGCCCACGCCCAACGGGGACCTGCACCTCGGGCACCTGTCGGGCCCGTACCTCGGCGCCGACGCCTACGTCCGCCACCAGCGGATGAACGGCACCAAGGCGTGGCACCTCACGGGCAGCGACGACTACCAGAGCTACGTGGTGGGCGCCGCCCGCGCCGAGGGCCGCGAGCCGGCCGAGACCGCCGCGCACTACAGCGCCGAGATCGCCCGGACGCTGGCGCTGATGGACATCACGCCCGACCAGTACACCGTGACCGACAACGACCCGACCTACCGTCCCGGGCTCCAGGACTTCTTCTCCCGCGTGGTCTCCGACGGCACGGTGCGGCCCACCGAGGCCGAGGCGCTCTTCGACGCGGAGAGCGGGCAGTACCTCTACGAGGTGGATGTCAAGGGCGGCTGCCCCGGGTGCGGTTCGGGCACCAGCGGCAACATCTGCGAGGAGTGCGGCGAGCCCAACACCGTCACCGACCTGGTCGACCCCGCCTCGGCGCACTCGGCGGCGACCCCGCGCAGCGCCCCCGTGGCCCGCTGGACGCTGCCGCTGCACTCCTTCCGCGAGCAGATCGCCGACCACCACCGCCTCGGCCGGGTCCCCGCCCGGCTGCGGGAGCTGAGCGACCGGCTCTTCCGCCGCCCGAGCCTGGACATCCCGATCAGCCACCCCTCCGGCTGGGGCGTCCCGCCCGCCGAGAAGGACGTGGACGGACAGGTCATCTGGGTGTGGCCGGAGATGTCGTACGGCTTCCTGCACGGCATCCAGTCCCTCGGCGCCCGGCTGGGCGAGGAGTGGAAGGCGGCCGCGCCGCAGCAGGACTGGAAGGTCGTCCACTTCTTCGGGTACGACAACAGCTTCTACCACTCCGTGCTCTACCCGGCCCTCTACCGGCTGGCCCACCCGGGCTGGAACCCGGACATCGACTACCACGTCAACGAGTTCTACCTGCTGGAGGGCAGCAAGTTCTCCACCAGCCGGCGCCACGCCATCTGGGGCAAGGAGATCCTCGGCCCGGACTCCGTCGACGCGGTCCGCTACTTCCTCGCCGCCACCCGCCCCGAGGGCCGGCGCACCAACTTCCAGCGCGCCGCGTACGACACGACCCTCGACGAGACGCTGATCGGCACCTGGCAGGGCTGGCTGAACGACCTCGGGGCGCGGGTCGCCAAGCGGTACGGCGGCAACGCGCCGGACGCGGGCACCTGGACGCCGGAGCACTCCGCCTTCCTCGGCCGGCTCGGCGCCCGCCTCGCCGCGGTCACCGGCAGCCTCGGCTCCGAGGGCTTCTCGCTCAACCAGGCGGCCGCCGAACTGGACGGCATCGTCCGGGACACGCTGCGCTTCTCCCACCAGGAGGCCGTCCTCGCGGAGACCGCGGGCTGGGAGAGCGAGGCCCGTACCGCGATCGCCCTCGAACTCGCCGCGGCCCGCCTCCTGGCGCACGCGGCAGCGCCTGTCATGCCCCGCTTCGCCGCGCGGCTCGCCGCGGCGCTCGGCCTGCCCGAGCCTGCCGTGTGGCCGCGCACCGTGGAGCTGGTCCCCGCGGGGAGCGAGATCCGCCTCGCGGACGCCGTCTTCTTCCGGCCGACGGCCCCCGCGCCCCGGCCCGCGCAGGCCGGCCCGCAGCTGGTGCCGTGGCTGAGCGAGCAGGTCCGCACCGTGCTCCAGCTGGCGGCGGACACCGAGGTCAGCGCCAACAACCTCAACCAGCTGGGCACCAGTTCGCTGCAGGCCGTGACCTTGCAGTACCAGATTCTGGAGGCCCTCGACGTGGACGTCAGCGTCGAGGAACTGCTCGGCAGCCACGACGTCAACGCGCTGGCCGTGCTGATCGAGGAGCGAGCCGACGAGGCGGCGCTGGCCGCCTTCAGTGAGGGGGCCCGATGAACTACCGCGATGTGCTCCGCGAGATCGACAGCCGGGGGCTGTCCGTCTCCCTGTCCGGCAACGACCTGCGGCTCCAGGGCGGCCGCGAACGCATGGACCCCGATTTCATCGCCCTGGTGAAGAGCATGAAGGAGGAGCTGGTCGCCCACCTTGCCGAGGAGGAGCGGCACGGCCCCGGCTTCGCGCTCACTCCCCTGCAGCGGGCCTATCTGCTCGGCCGCAGCGGCATCTTCGAGATCGGCGACATCTCCAGCCACGTCTACCACGAGTTCGAAGGCGTGTGGGACCTGGACCGGCTGGAGAGCGCCCTGGAAGCGGTGGTGGACGCGCACAGCGCGCTGCGCTCCCGCTTCGTCTCGGACGAGCGGCAGGTCACCGAGTTCCGCCAGCACCGGCCGCGCATCAGCCGCCTCGACCTGCGCGGGGAGAGCCCCGAGGAGCAGGAGCGCATCCGCCGGGAACTGCGCGAGGAACGCTCCCACCGCGTGCTCGACGCCGACGAGGTGCCGCTGATCGCCGCCGAGGTGACGATCCTCGCCGACGACCGGATGGTGCTGCACGTCAGCCACGACGGGCTGGTGATGGACGGGATCAGCATGTTCCTGTTCTTCCGCGCCTGGTGGCAGCAGTACCGCGACGGCACGGACGGCGACGCGCCGGGCGAGCTGCCCTACGAGGAGTACGTCGCGGCCCTCGAAACCGCGCGGGGCAAGGCGCCCGCCCGCCGCTCGCGCGAGTACTGGCTCGACCGCGTCGACGACCTCGCGCCCCACCCGGACCTGCCGCTGCGCACCAGCCCGGCGGCGCTGACCGCCAGCCGCTTCACCCAGCGCCTGGTGCGGCTGGACCGGCAGACCTGGAAAGCCCTGAAGGAGCGGGCCTCCTTCGCCGGGCTGACGCCGTCGGCGGTGCTGCTCGCGGCGTACGCCGAGACGCTCGCCACCTGGGGCGCCGGCCGCCGCTTCACCCTCACCACCACGGTGGCCAACCGCCCGCCGATCCACCCGCGCGTCTTCGACGCCATCGGGAACTTCTCGGACACCCTCCTGGTCGAGGCCGACGTCGACCGGTCCCGCACCTTCGAGGAGCGGGCCCGCGCGCTCCAGGCACGGCTGCGCAGCGACCTGGACCACCGGCACTTCTCCGGCAGCGACGTCATGCAGGAGCTGGCGCGCCGCCGCGGCGGCGTGGCGGGCGCCCGGATGCCGTTCACGTTCAACAGCGCCATCGGCCACGTCAACGGCGAGGTCGACGGCTCCGCGCTGGAGCTGTTCGGCCCCGAGGTCTTCAGCGTCAGCCAGACCCCGCAGGTGTGGCTGAACGCCTTCGCCATGGAGCAGCACGGCGGGCTGGTCGTCCAGCTCGACGGGATCGACGAGCTGTTCCCCGAAGGGCTGCTGGACGACCTCGCCCAGGGGTACGAGTCCCTGCTCGGCACGCTGGCCGACGAGGCCGCCTGGCAGCGGCACACCTTCGACCTGCTGCCGGCGGCCCAGCGCGAGCGGCGCCGGGCGGCCAACGACACGGCCGTACCGCTGCCGGAGACGCTGCTGGGCGAGGCCTTCGCGGCCCAGGCCGAGCGCACCCCGGACGCGCCCGCGATCATCACCTCCGGCGGCAGCCTCGGTTACGGCGAGGTCCTGCGCCGCGCGGCCGCCGCGGCGCGGTGGCTGCGGGACCGGGGCGTCGGCCGGGACGAGCTGGTCGGCCTGGTGATGGGCCGCGGGCCCGAGCAGATCGTCGGCATCCTCGCCACGGTCCTCGCGGGGGCCGCGTACCTGCCCGTGGACGGGGCACTGCCCGCCGAGCGGCAGAGCTACATGCTGCGCGACGGCCGGGTGCGCCAGGTGCTCACCAACCTCGACTGGCAGGACCCGTCGGGCGAACGGGAGGTGCTGCGCCTGGACGTCACCGAGCCCCTGGACACCGGCGCGCCGGTCGACCTCCCCGCCCCGCTGCCCGGCGCCCACCCCGACGACCTGGCGTACGTGCTGTACACCTCCGGCACCACCGGCGCGCCCAAGGGCGTCATGGTCACCCACCGCAACGTGGCGAACGTCGTCGCCGACTGTCACAAGCGGTTCGGCATCACGCCCGACGACCGGTTCTTCGCCATCAGCGCGTTCAACTTCGACCTGTCGGTCTGGGACGTCTTCGGGGCGCTGTCCGCCGGGGCCGCGCTGGTG
Source organism: Streptomyces sp. NPDC053560 (assembly GCF_044544605.1). NCBI lineage: Bacteria > Bacillati > Actinomycetota > Actinomycetes > Kitasatosporales > Streptomycetaceae > Streptomyces > Streptomyces sp. NPDC053560. The sequence goes on from NZ_JBITXI010000012.1 coordinate 219,402, forward strand.
ATGCCCGACCGCGACCGGGCGGTGGATCCGGCGCACTGGCTGGACCTGTGCCGCGATGCCGGGGTGACGGTGTGGAACTCCGTGCCCGCCATCGTGTCCATGATGCACGAACAGGCCGTCGCCGACGCGGTGGTGCCGCCCGCGCTGCGCCTGGTGATGATGAGCGGCGACCGCATCCCGCCGGCGCTGCCGGCCGCGCTGCGCCGCCTCAAGCCCGGCCTGGACGTCATCTCGCTCGGCGGCCCGACCGAGACGACGATCTGGAACATCCTGCACCCGGTGGGTCCGGAGGAGGACGGCAGCCGGTCCATCCCGTACGGTCGGCCGAACGCGAACAACCGCGCGTACATCCTGGACCGGGACGGGCTGGACGCCCCCGACTGGGTCACCGGCGAGATCTGTGCGGCGGGCACCGGCCTGGCGCGCGGCTACTGGGCCGACGAGGAGCGCACCGCCCAGCGGTTCGCGTACGACACGCGGCGCGACGAACGGCTCTACCGCACCGGTGACCTGGGCCGCTATCTGCCCGACGGCTCCATCGCGATCCTCGGGCGGAGCGACTTCCAGATCAAGGTCAACGGCTACCGCATCGAGGCGGGCGAGGTCGAGACCCGCCTGGTCGCCGTGGACGCCGTCGCCAAGGCCGTGGTCGCCAGCCGGCCCGGCGCGCGGGGCGACCGGCTGGTGGCCCACCTCGTCCCGAGCGGTGACGTGCGGCCCACCGAGGCCGAACTGCGGGACGCGCTCCGCCGCGACCTGCCCGACTACATGATCCCGACCGCCGTCATCTGGCACGAGGACCTGCCGCTCACCAAGAACGGCAAGGTGGACCGCTCGAAGCTCGCCGCGACCGATGTCGAGGAGGCGGCACCCGCTGCCGAGGCTCCGCAGGGCGGCGGCGAGCCCACGACGGACACCGAGAAGGCCCTGGTCGAGATCTGGACCACGGTGCTGCGCGGGGCCCGGGTGGGTGTGCACGACAGCCTGCGCGCGCTCGGGGGCGACTCCATCGCGGCGGCACGCATCCTCACCGCGGTCCGCAAGCGGTTCGGGGTCACCATCCCGCTCGATGTGATGGCGGAGCTGGACACCGTGTCCGCGATGGCCACGGCGCTGGCGGCGAAGCAGGAGGAGGCCCGGTGACCGGCCACTCGGTGATCAACCAGATCGTCTCCACGCCACCGCTCGGCGGCCGGATCTCCTTCTCCCGCCTCGACGGCACGGAGACCATGGAGCTGCCGGAGCTGTACGCGCGTGCCGAGCGGCTGGCGCGCCGGCTGCGGGCGCGGGGCATCGGTCCGGGCGACCGGATCGGCATCCTCGCGGCCAACGGCCCGGAGTGGGTGCTGCTGGACCTCGCGGCGCTGCTGCTGAAGGCGGAGACGGCCGGGCTGGAGCCCGGCAAGTTCGCGCCCTCGGCCGAGCTGATGACGCGCTACGGCATCAAGCTGCTCTTCACCGACCGGCCCACCGACGCCCCCGGGACCGTGCCGATCGGTGAGGTACGCGGGCTCGCCGAGGAGCCGGACGGCCCCGAGGAGGCCGCTCTGCCGGCGGTGGAGTGGGCGCCGCGGGACGTGACGACGATCAAGTTCACGTCCGGCAGCACCGGCACTCCCAAGGGGCTGGGCGCGACCGTCGGCAGCATCGACAGCTCGCTCGCCGCGGTGCAGGAGATCTTCGAACACAAGCCGGGGGACGACCTTTTCGTCTTCCTGCCGCTGTCGCTGCTCCAGCAGCGCTACTGGATCTACTCGGCGCTGGTGCACGGCCATGACGTCACCGTCAGCAGCTACGAGGCGGCCTTCGCGGCACTGCGCCGCGCGAAGCCCACCGTCGTGATGGGCGTGCCCGCCTTCTACGAGACGGCCCGGCGGCAGATCGAGGCCCGGGTGCGCCGCTCCGGCGGCGCGGAGACGGCCCGGGACGCGGGACGCCACCTCTTCGGGGACCGGATCCGCTACCTGTGGACCGGCTCGGCGCCGGCCGACGCGGCCATGCTCCGCTTCTTCACCGACGCCGGCCTGCCCATCTTCGAGGGGTACGGGCTCAACGAGACCTGCATCGTCACCAAGAACCACCCCGGCGCCCACAAGGTGGGCAGCGTAGGCAAGGTCCTCCGCGGCAAGGAGGTACTGGTGGACGAGGACGGGGTCGTCAGCGTACGCAGTGAGCACCCGGTCAACTACCGGTACGCGTACGCCGAACCGGGCGCCTCCGAGCGGATGTTCGGCCCGGACGGCACCGTGCGGACCGGCGACCTCGGGTACCTCGACGAGGACGGCTTCCTCTTCATCCGGGGCCGTGCCGACGACGTCATCGTGCTGGACAACGGCAAGAAGATCGTCGTCCGGCCGATCGAGGAGCACATGCGGACCAGCCCGGCCATCGCCGAGTGCGTCCTGTTCTGCCCCTCCCAGACCGACCTCGTCGCCGTCGTCTCCCCGGCCTCCGTGCCCGCGGACCTGGAGGCCGTCGCGGCCCAGCTCGCCCGCACCAACGCCGCCTCCGAGGCGGACGAGAAGATCAGCCGGGTCGTGGTCGCCGAGACCCCCTTCAGCATCGAAAACGGCCTGCTCACGTCCCAGTACAAGCCCAAGCGGCAGCAGATCCTCGCCGCTCACCACGGACTGATCCACGACAGGAAGGAAGGCATCCATGCTGCCTGACATCGAGAACGCGGCCCGTGAGTCGCTCTCCGCCGTCCTCGACCCCGCGGTCGCCCCCGAAGACCTCGATCTGGACGCGGACATGGCCGGCACCTACGGTCTGACATCGCTCAACAAGGTGCTGTTCCTCACCGAGGTGTGCGAGGCGACCGACGTCGACCTCGCCCACTTCACCGAGCACGACCTCGCCGAGATGCGCACCCTGCGCAGCGTCGCCGAGTCCCTGTCCCGACACACGAAGAAGGTGGCCTGAACCATGGCCTGGGCACAGAACGCCGCGGTGGTACTGGAGAACGAGCACGTCCTGCTGCGGCCGGTCACCGAAGCCGACCGCGAGGCCGTACGGGCCGTCGCGATGGACCCCGACATCTGGCGGTACTTCGTCTCCGCCGTCGAGACCGATGCCGACTTCGAGAAGTTCTTCGACACCTGCCTGGCCGACCAGGCCGCGGGGCGCCGCGTCGTCCACATCATCACCGACAAGGCCACCGGCCGGGTCGCCGGCAGCATGAGCTACGGCAACATCGCGGAGGCCGACGCCCGGGTGGAGATCGGCTGGTCCTGGCTGGGCCGCGACTTCCGGGGCAAGGGCATCAACCGCTGGGCGAAGTACCTGCTGCTGGAGCACGCCTTCGAGAAACTGGGCGCCGAGCGCGTGGAGTTCAAGACCGACATCCTCAACACCCAGGCCCGCCGCGGGCTGCGCAACATCGGCGCGGTGGAGGAGGGCACCCTGCGCAGCTACAACTTCATGCCCGGCGGACGCCGCCGCGACGCGATCTTCTACAGCGTGCTGCGCGCCGAGTGGCCCCGGGTGAAGGACGAGCTGGCCACGAAGCCGAAGGTCGCCCAGCTGGACGCCGTCGGATGAGCGAGGGCGTGGGCATACCTCTCGTTCGCGCGCCCGGCGGCCCCTTCGCCGCAGGGCGGGCCCATGGTGAAGCCCTCGCCGGTCCGTTGCGCGCCTTCCTCGACGACTCGCTCTGCCGGCTGAACAAGGTCATGCCGGAGCCGGTCTCGCTGGACGGCCTGCTGCCGTCGATCGCCGCCTACCGGGCGGCGGTCGCGGCGGCCGCGCCGGACCTCGCGGAGGAGGTCGCGGGCCTCGCGGAGGGGGCCGGCATCCGGCCGGAGGAGGCGTGGCTGCTGCAGCTGCGCCGGGAGATCATGGGGTACCGCAAGGTGCCCTCGGCGGGCGACTGCACGACGTACGCCCGCACCGGCGCGGGCGGGCCGGTCCTCGCGCAGACCGTCGACCTCAACGGCAACCTCGACGACCACATCAGCGTGCTGGAGGTCGGCCGCACCGGGTCGGCACGCCGCTCGCTCGTCCTCAGCTTCGGCGGCCTCCTCGGCTACCTGGGCCTGAACAGCGACGGCCTCGCGGTCGGTCTCAACCTGGTCCTGGGCGGCGACTGGCACCCGGGCGTACCGCCCTACCTCGCCATCCGGCACCTGCTGGACACAGCGCGGGACGTGCCGGAGGCCCTGGAGATCCTGCGCGGCCTGCCCCTGGCGAGCTCCCGCACCCTCGTCCTGTGCGACCGGGAACGGACCGTCGTCGTGGAGGCCCTGGGCGACGAACTGCGGGTCACCGAGGCCGCGGAGACGGTGCACACCAACCACTTCCTGCACCCCGACTTCGTCCCGTTCGACGAGATCAACGTGTTCGCCCGCAACTCCTCGGTGCGCAGGCTGAAGGCGGCCACCGCCGGGCTCGACGAGCTCGCGCCGGGGTGCGGGGCCGAGGAGCACTTCGCGCTGCTGTCGACGCCGCCGATCTGTGTGCCGGACCGGGGGGACATCCGCGGCGAACGCACCGTCGCCGCCGTGGTGATGTTCCCGGACCGCGGCGAACTGCACGTACGCCCCGGAGACCCCTCGCTCTCCGCCACCCAGGTCTTCAGCCTGTAGCGGCCGGGCGGCCCGGAGAACGGGAGGAACGGGGAGAACGGAAGGAGGAGAGAGCCGTGGACGTGTGGCTCGTGGACCTGGACGGGGACGGGCCGGCCGGTGCGACCGGGAGCACCGCGGCCGGCGGCATCCCGGCCGGCGGTCCCGCGCCGCCCGGCCGGGCCCGGCTCACGGAGGAGGAGCAACGGCGCGGCAGGGCCTTCCTGGACGCGACCGCCGCCCGCCGGTTCCGCCGCTCCCGGCTGGCGGTGCGGGACCTGCTGGGCCGGTGGCTGGGGGTGCCGCCCGCGGAACTGCGCCTCGCGTACACGCCGCTGGGCAAGCCGTATCTGCCGGACCACCCGGGGCTGCACGTCAGCTGGTCCCGGTCCGGCCCCCTGCTGCTGGTCGGCGTGGCCGGCAGCGGGCCGCTGGGGGTGGACATCGAGCGGCTGCGGCCCGTACCGGCCGCCCTGAGCGTGCTCGCCACGGTGTACCCGGCGCTGCCCGCCGCGGCCGCACCCACCGCGTTCTTCCCCGCGTGGACGCTGCTGGAGGCGTCGGTCAAGGCGACCGGGCGGGGCCTGGACCGCGGAGCGCGGGAGGTCCGCCTCGGCTTCGCTCCCGGCGGCGGGGTGGCCCTGCGCGGCATCTCCGGGCACGGGCCGCGTCCCTGGCACGGCCGTACGGCACCGCTGCCGTCGCGCGACGGCACCCCGGCGGCCGTCGCGGCCGTCGTCACCCAGGGCGGGCCGGTGCCGCCGGACGTCCTCGGGCGGTGGCCCACCGCGTATCCATGGCGCCGCACCACCCCGGCCCGCACCGACGCGACCGAAAGCGAGCGGACATGACCGGAGCAGCCCGGAACCACCCCGGCGGACGGCTCCGCCTGCACGTCATCGCCCCGCACACCGCGGCGGCCGACCTGGCCGTCGGTGTCTCGCGGGTGCTGACCGGCCGGGACCGCCCGCCGGCGGGCTGGCACACCGGTACCTACGGGCAGGTCGTGCGGTCCGCGGGCGTCACGGCCGAGCTGACCGCCGCCTGGGACGGGCCGGAACTGCGCCTGACCTGCGAGGATGCCCGGTCCTTCGCACCGCGGGCCGGGCAGCTTCTGGCGGAGATCGCCGCGGCGGCGGGCGGTGCCGGCACCGGCCGGCCCTCTCCGGCATCCGCCGACCGGCCGGCCGGTCCGCCCGCGCGGCCCGGTCCACCCACGAAGCCCCGTCCACCCGCGCAGCCCGGTGCGAACCGCGACAGCATCGCGTACCGGGCCTGGGAGGCCCTCATGGCGTACTGGGAGGTGCCCGGAGCGGCGCGCGCGGAGATCGTCGCGCCCGGCGTGCTGACCGCCCCGGACGCCCCCGGCGAACCCCTCTTCGTCTTCGACCACGTCGGCCCGCCGGCGCCGCCGGCCGGCTGGCTGCTGCGCTCCTGGTACGCGCCCGACACCGGCGTCCACCACTTCTCGGCGCCGCCCTCGCCCGCCGGCCCCCGCCTGAAGGTCGGCTCACCACGCCCCGCGGAACGGAAACGCGCCGCCGGGCTGCTGCGTGCCTGGCGGGCCGTGACCGCCGAGCTGACCGCGGCGCCCGGCTCGCCGCTCGCCACCCTGCCCGTTCCGCCGTTGCGGGGCGTCCTCGGGGACCGGCATCTGTCCGGCGCGTGAGAACGGTGGCGGTTCGCCGGTTGTCGGTGCCATGCGCTTGCATGGACGCATGGACGACACGAACGACACCACTCTGCGCACGGCGGCCGACACCGTGCTCGCCCGCCTCGTCGGCGACGACACCGGCAGGGCGCGGCTGCGCGAGGACCAGTGGCGGGCGATCGAGGCGCTGGTCGCCGACCATCGCCGGGCCCTGGTGGTGCAGCGCACGGGCTGGGGCAAGTCGGCGGTGTACTTCGTGGCGACCGCGTTGCTGCGGCAGCGCGGCAGCGGGCCGACGGTGATCGTCTCGCCGCTGCTGGCGCTGATGCGCAACCAGGTCGAGGCGGCCGCGCGCGCCGGTATCCGCGCGCGGACGATCAACTCCTCCAACACCGAGGAGTGGGACACCGTCCAGGCCGAGGTGGCAGCGGGCGAGGTGGACGTGCTGCTGGTCAGCCCGGAGCGGCTGAACAACCCGGACTTCCGCGACCAGGTACTGCCCAAGCTCGCCGCGGCGACCGGCCTGCTCGTCGTCGACGAGGCGCACTGCATCTCCGACTGGGGCCACGACTTCCGCCCCGACTACCGCAGGCTGCGCACGATGCTCGCGGACCTGCCGCCGGGCGTCCCGGTGCTGGCCACGACGGCGACGGCCAACGCCCGGGTGACGGCCGACGTGGCCGAGCAACTCGGCACGGGCGGCAGCTCCGACGCGCTGGTGCTGCGCGGCCCGCTCGACCGCGAGAGCCTGAGCCTCGGCGTGCTCCGGCTGCCCGACGCCGCGAACCGCATGGCGTGGCTGGCCGAGCATCTGAACGACCTCCCGGGCTCCGGGATCATCTACACCCTCACGGTGGCCGCCGCCGAGGAGGTGACGGCCTTCCTGCGGCAGTGCGGGCACCCGGTCGCCTCGTACACCGGCAAGACCGAGAACGCCGACCGCCAGCAGGCCGAGGAGGACCTGCTCGGCAACCGCGTCAAGGCGCTGGTCGCCACGTCCGCGCTGGGCATGGGTTTCGACAAGCCCGACCTGGGCTTCGTCGTCCATCTCGGCTCGCCCTCCTCCCCCATCGCGTACTACCAGCAGGTGGGCCGCGCCGGCCGCGGTGTGGAGCACGCCGAGGTGCTGCTGCTGCCCGGCCGCGAGGACCAGGCGATCTGGGAGTACTTCGCGTCCATCGCCTTCCCGCCGGAGGAGCTGGTCCGCCGGACGATCGACGTACTCGCCCGGTCCGAGAGGCCGTTGTCGCTGCCCGCGCTGGAGCCCCTGGTGGAGCTGCGCCGCTCCCGCCTGGAGACGATGCTCAAGGTCCTCGACGTGGACGGCGCGGTCCGGCGGGTGAAGGGCGGCTGGACCGCCACGGGACAGCCGTGGACGTACGACGCCGAGCGGTACGCCTGGGTGGCGCGCCAGCGCGAGGCGGAGCAGCAGGCCATGCGCGAGTACGCCGCGACGTCCGGCTGCCGGATGGAGTTCCTCCAGCGTCAGCTGGACGACGAAGGGGCGGCGCCGTGCGGGCGCTGCGACAACTGCGCGGGGCCGCGGTTCACCACGGACGTCTCCCCCGCCGCGCTGGACGCGGCGCGCGGCGAGCTGGGCCGGGCGGGCGTCGTCGTGGAGCCCCGGCGCATGTGGCCGACGGGGCTGCCGGCGATCGGCGTGGACCTCAAGGGACGCATCCCGGCGGGCGAGCAGGCGGCCGCGGGGCGGGCGCTCGGCCGGCTCTCGGACATCGGGTGGGGCAACAGGCTGCGTCCGCTCCTCACCCCGCAGGCCCCGGACGGCCCGGTGCCCGCCGACGTGCTCGACGCGGTGGTCGGCGTGCTGGCCGACTGGGCGAAGGGTCCCGGCGGCTGGGCGAGCGGCGATCCGGACGCGGTCGCGCGGCCCGTCGGGGTCGTCACGATGGCGTCGCACACCAGGCCGCAGTTGATCGAGTCCCTCGGTGCCCGGGTCGCGGAGATCGGCCGCATGCCGCTGCTGGGCTCGATCGCGTACGCGGCCGGGGCTGACGACGCGCATCTGCCGCGGTCGAACAGCGCGCAGCGGCTGCGTGCGCTGAGCGGGGCGCTGACCGTACCGCCGCCGCTCGCCGAGGCCTTGGCCGCCGCGGACGGCCCGGTGCTGCTCGTGGACGACGCGACCGAGACCGGCTGGACACTGGCGGTGGCCGCGCGGCTGCTGCGCCGGGCGGGGGCCGGCGGCGTCCTGCCGCTGGTGCTGGCCGTGCAGAGCTGACCGGCACGGCGCTGCCGGGGCACGGCTGCCGACGGCACGGCTGCCGGGCGTTCGGTCCGTCCGCGCCGGGCGTTCGGTCCGTCCGCGCCGGGCGTTCGGTCCGTCGCACCGGGAGCGGTCCGTACGGGGGCGGCGGGCGTCCGGCCGGGAACGGTGTTTCCGCCGGTGCCCGTTGTGCGCGAGGAGCCGGTGCGGCGGTGTGGGCTTCGCCGGACTGCTGAGCGGGAAGGATGAAGGGGACGCACCCCGACGACTCCGGAACGCCGCGGCGCATTCTGCATTGCCGCAAGCGTGTACGACCGCGAGAATCGTGGTGCTTCCCCATTCCAGCCGTCCGCGGCTCCAAGGGGTGTGTCGTGGTGCGACGCTGCGCCCGGCCGCCCCGGCACCGCCGCGTCGACGAAGGGAGGACCGTGACCTTCGGCATCACTCCGCCCCGGACCGCGTCCCCGCCTTCCTCCGCCACGTCGGCCGCCAGGCTGGGCCGCATGCTGGAGCCCTCCGAATGGGCCGCGGCGGGAATTCCCGTGCTGAGCAACGCGCGTGAGGTCGTCACCGGCCTCCACGACCGGCATCTGCCCGGCCCCTCCACCGCCGTGATCGCGGTGCTGGACGCCGGGGAACGGGTGACGGCCAGCGCGTCCTTCGTCCTGCGTACCGACGCCCCCGACGGCTGGGAGTTCCGCAACGCACTGCTGGCGCAGCTGCGCCGGGTGACCCCGCACGATCTGCGGCTGCGCGCACCGGTACGGACGGCCGTGCTGCTCTACTGCCGCGACGGCGAGCCGTTGTGGACGGAGGCGGACGGCGCCTGGATGTGGGGGCTGCGCGACGCCTGCACGCTGCACGGGCTGCGCTGCGGCCCGTACATCACGCTGACGCGTGACGGCTGGCAGGTGTTCGGTGAAGGCCCCGGCGGGCGGCGCCCGTACATCGGCTCGCGGCCGGAACAGCCTCGGCTGTCGGGACCGGCCGGGAGGCCGCCGGCACCGAGCGGACGGCACGACGGCGGTGTCACCGCCGGAGCGCCGCGGCGCTCGGGAGGCGGCTCGGCGGAGGCCCACCGGCGCACGGCGGCCCGCTGACCGTACGGACACCGGGCCATGGACACCGGGCCGTCGTCACCGAGGGCGTCCCACCGGCGGCGGGCCCGGGAGTCCGGCGCGGCCGGAAGCGGTCGCACCGCTGGGTGACGGGCGGCGGGCGGTACGGAGCGAGCCCGGCGGCCGTAACTGACCGGTCCGGGTCGCTCCGAGCCGGCTCGTTTACGCCGACGCCCCGATGAGGGCGTTGATGCGCTGCGGGTCACCGCAGACCACCAGCAGGGCGCCGGCCCGGGCCATGGCGGCGGGCAGGGCCTTGGCGACCGCCTCGTCCGAACCGCCGTTGACCGCGACGACGACCACGGGGCGGCCCGTGGCACGGTCGGCGTCGGCAGCCGCGTAGAAGACATCGTCCCCGGCGTCGTGCTGCGCCCAGTAGGACGCCTCGCCGAAGGACAGCTCGTGCGCGGCCCAGGGGTGCCGTTCGCCGGTGGTCAGGACGAGCACCTCGCTCGGGTCACGTCCGGAGTCCAGCAGCAGGTCGACCGCCTCGTCGGCGGCGTCGACGGCACCGTCGGCCGGCGCGGGGATCAGCTGCAACTGCGCTTCGGCAGCGGCGGCGGCACCCGGCGCGGACGACTTGGGAGCCGTGCGCTGCGGAGGCGGAGCGGCGGCCGGTCCGCGGGACGGGCCGGGCTTACCGGGGCGGGCACTGGCCGCGGGAGCGCCGCGCGGAGGCGCGGGGCGGGGGCCGGGACCAGGTACGGGACGGGGGGTCGACGCGGTGCGGCCGGCGGCCGGAGTTGCGCGGGGACCCGGGACACTCTCGTGAATCTGAGGCTCCTCGGGGATGAGAGGCATGAAGTGATGTCTATCAAACGTAGGTACGGAACATGTCAGGGGGTACCGGATTCACATCCGAACCGCTCAGAAGTCGAAGCCGAGTTGGCCACCGGCCTCCAGAGCGGATGCTTCTGGGGTGACACGCACCTTCTTCAGGTGCTGCCAGCGGGGCAGCGCGTCCATGTAGGACCACGACACCCGGTGGTGCGGCGTCGGCCCCCACTCCTCCAGCGCGGCGCGGTGCACCGGCGAGGGGTAACCGGCGTTGTCCGCGAAGCCGAAGTGCCCGTGCTCCAGGCCCAGTTCGGCCATCATCGCGTCGCGCCGCACCTTCGCGATCACGGAGGCGGCGGAGACGGCGATGCAGGACTGGTCGCCCTTGATGACCGTACGGACCTTCCAAGGGGCGCCGAGGTAGTCGTGCTTGCCGTCGAGGATGATCGCGTCCGGCCGTACGGGGAGGGCCTCCAGCGCGCGAACGGCGGCCAGCCGCAGAGCGGCGGTCATGCCCAGTTCGTCGATCTCCTCGGGGGAGGCGTGGCCGAGGGCGTGGCAGGTGACCCAGTCGCTGAGCACGGCGGCGAGTTCGTCACGGCGCTTGGGGGTCAGCAGCTTGGAGTCGGTGAGTCCGTCGGGCGGGCGGCGCAGTCCGGTCACGGCGGCGCAGACGCTCACCGGGCCGGCCCAGGCTCCGCGCCCGACCTCGTCCACTCCTGCGATGATCTTGGCGCCGGTGGTGGCGCGCAGCGATCGCTCGACCGTGTGCGTAGGGGGCTCGTAGGGCATGGCGCCAGACAGAGTACGCCCCCGCCCACCGACGGCTCGCACCGCGGGTACCCCTCGTGCGATTCGTCCCGCACGGGAGGTACCCGCACCCTCCGGAACGGGGTGCGGAAGACCTTCGCGCGGTGCCCCCTGGGACTTCGTACGCATGCCCTTGACCTTCGGACGACGGCCACCGGCCCGTGACATCACGGACCTGCTGCCGCCACTTCTTCTTCTCGATATCACCGGCTCGACGCGACCGGCTCGATGCGACCGGCTCAACGTCACCGACTCGCCGACACCGGTTCGACATCACCGGCTCATTGTCACCGACTCGCCGGCACCGTCCTGGCCGGCGGGCCCGGGACCCCTCCGGCCGCCGCACCCCGTCGGTCCCGGCCCGGCACCGGCCCTGCGCACGGCAGACCTACGGGCCCGGTGGTGCCGGGGATGTCAAGGGTACGCCGTACGGGCGTCAGGCGGGACGGGCCGGCATCCAGGACGGAAGGTCCTCGGTCCGCTCCAGCCACTCCTGCGGCGGCGCGCCCTCCGGCCCTGCGCCCACGATGGCCCCGACGATCGCGCAGGTGGTGTCCACGTCGCCGCCCGCCCGGGCCGTGGTCCAGATCGCCTGCTCGTAGTCGCCGAGGTGCCGCGCCGCGGCCCACAGGGTGAACGGCACGGTGTCGTGCGCCGTGGTCCGCCGGCCGCAGCCGAGCACCGCGGCGACGGTGCTCGCGTCGCCGTAGTCGAGCATGTCGCGGGCGCGGCGCAGCCCGGCCTGGACGGCGCTGCGCGGGATGAGCTCCAGGACGGCGTCCAGCAGCGCCTCGGGGCCGGTGGTGCGGTCCGGGCCGGCGACGACCGCGGCGGCGGCCGCGACCGCCATCGCCCCGACGACCGCCTCGCGGTGCTGGTGGGTGACGTACGCGGAGATCTCCGCCTGGTGCGTGGCCTGCTCGGGGTCGTCGGCGTACCAGGCGCCCAGCGGGGCGATGCGCATGGCCGCGCCGTTGCCCCAGGATCCCCGGCCGTTGAAGAGCGCCGAGGCCAGCTCGCGCCAGTCCTCACCCTCCCGGACCTGCCGGAGCAGGCGGTCCACGGCGGGGCCGTACGCCCGGTCCACGTCGTGATGCTCGGCGAAGGAGTGGGCGAGCGCGTCCTGGTCGATGCGGCCGTGCTCGGTCAGCACGGCCAGCACGGAGGCCGCCATCTCGGTGTCGTCGGTCCACCGCCAGGGAGCCGGCGGCAGGACACGGCTCTTGAGCGCGGGGTAGTGGGCGGGCACGAAGAACTGGGACCCCAGGGCGTCGCCCACGGCGAGCCCCCGCAGGCTCTCCAGGGCCCGCGCGAAGCGCTCTGCGTCACGGTGATCGGCGGTCATCGAGTGCACTCTAACCGGTGCTGCCGTAGGACTGCGGTGTACACCAGTGCTCGAAGGGCCGGTCGAGGCGGTACCGCCCGTCCGGTCCCAGCAGCAGGGTGCGGTGGTCGGCGTTGTGCGGATTGGACAGCGACTCGAACTCGGCGACGGTCCAGTGGAACCACCTCATGCAGAACAGCCGCATGGTCAGCCCGTGCGTGACGATCAGGACGTTCGGCGGGTGGTCCGGTGCCTCGAAGCTGCGCCACAGGCTCTCCAGGAAGGCGCCGACCCGGTCGTAGACGTCGGCGCCCGACTCGCCCTGGGCGAAGCGGTAGAAGAAGTGGCCGTAGGCGTCGCGGTAGGCCTTCTGGAGCCGTACGTCGTCGCGGTCCTGCCAGTTGCCCCAGTCCTGCTCGCGCAGCCGCGGCTCCTCGCGCACGCGGACCAGGTCGCTGTCCAGGCCGAGCGCCTGGAACGTCTGGTGCGTACGGCGGTAGGGAGAGACGTACGCGGATATGCGCTCGCTCCCGAACAGGGCCCGCAGCCGCCCGCCGGCCTCCTCGGCCTGCTTGATGCCGCGCTCCGTCAGACTCAGGGCATGATCCGGCTCCCGCTCGTACACCGTGTCGTCGATATTGCCGTCGGACTCTCCGTGTCTGATGAGGACGATGCGTCGGGGGCGTGCCATGCCGCCAGCCTAAAACGCGGCGACGGACCACGCCCGGGGCGCCACGGACCCACAGCCAGCCGAGCCCGGACACCGAAAAGAACCGAATGAACATCGTCGCCTCCCCCGAGGCCGCACCGGGCGGCCGAGCGAACGTAACGCAACTGCTGTTGCGTTACGATGCCCATGATGACACACCGTAACCACTAACGCAACTGGAGTAGTCTTTGCCTGCCGAAGACGAGACCGCGAAGACCGGGCGGGACGCCGGCACCGCCCAGCCGGGCACCCGGCGGCCCGGTGGCCGCACCGCCCGCACGCGGACGGCCGTCCGCGACGCCGTGCTGGCCGGCCTCACCGAACACGGCTACTCCGGCCTCACCGTCGAGTACGTCGCCGAGCACTCCGGCGTGCACAAGACGACGCTGTACCGCCGCTGGGGCGGGGTCGACGGGCTGATCGCCGACACCCTCGACCTGGCCGGCGAGGACCGCTGGACCCCGCCCGACACCGGCTCGCTCGACGGCGACCTGCGCGCCCTCGCGACGGAGGTGCTGCAGTCGTTCACCGACCCCACGACCGCGGCGCCCAGCTCCGCCGTGATCGCCGCCGCCTTCCCCTCCGAGCAGGCCGCGGCGGCGCTGCGCGCGTACTACACGGAAAGGTTCGCCCGCTGCGAGGCGATCGTGGACCGCGCCGTCGCGCGAGGCGACCTGCCCGGCCCCCGCTCGGCCCTCGACGCCGGCGCGCTGGTGCGCGCGCTCGCGGCCCCCCTCTTCTTCCGGCTGTTCATCACGCGCGAGGGGCTGAACGAGCAGGACACCGAGCAGGCCGTGGCGGTGACCCTGGCGGCGGCCCGGGCGGGAGTGTTCACGACGGGCGAGTGAGGACGGGCGCACCTGCCGATCCGCTCCCCGGACGGGGCTGCCCGCGGGGGCGCCGATCCGCTCCGCGGAACGAGCGGTCCGCTGTGGCACCGGCCGCCCGCGGCGCTCAGACCGTCCAGGACGGCTCCAGGTCGACCACATCGCCCGTGACGCCCGCGACATCGGCGGCGAACTGGGCCCTCAGCGCCAGCCGCTCCAGCCGTTCCGGGCGGTACTTGCCCCGCTCGGCCGCCGACTGCCACAGGGACAGGACCAGGAACTCCTCCCCCGGAGCGCGCCCCAGCAGACCGCGCAGCATCCCGGGAGAGCCCGCCATCGCGGGGTTCCAGACCTTCTCCTGCATCAGCTTGTAGTGATCGACGCGGTCCGCCCTGACCTGGCAGTAGGCGAGCCGCAGCACGTCGGCGTCGGCGAAGACGGGACTGAAGCCGACCTTGACGTCCAGCTCGTGCTCGAAGAGCCGGGTCTGGCCGTTCTTGTACGTGCCGGTCTGGGCGGCGGCCAGGCGGTCGTGCGATCTCGCCATGAACGAGTCGTAGAACGCCCTGCTCTCCCAGAAAGCCACGAGATGCGCGACGCCGGGCCGGGTGCGGCTCCACCCGCCGCCCTGCCCTCGGAAGCCCGGCTCGCCGAGCAGCCCCGCCCACTTGCGCTGCCCCCGCTCGAACCCCCGACGGTCCACCACGGTGCAGCGAATCCACTTGACCAGCACCGCGCCATCGTACGGCCCTGGTGTCCCTCGCGTTACTGCGCGTCACAGAACGCACACTTCAACTCACGTGTACGGCGACCGGAGTTCCGGCGCACGTTCCGTTTCGGGCTCCGGCGTACGTCCCGATCGCCCCCGCGCGCCCGGCGGTTGTCAGCGGCGGCCGTTACGCTCCGGGCAAATCACCGCACTGCGTGTCGCACCGCCGTGGCAGCATGGGTGACTCATGTGAAGCAGCAGGTTGGGTAAGTCTGGGGAAGCAGCCGGTGGTTGGCCGCCGGAGCGGTCTCCGCCGGAAGACGGGCGGAGACGGGCGGCAGACGGGCGGCTCCGGCCACGGTGCCCAGGTCCGAGAAAGGGAAGACCGGTGAGCAGTCTCAACAAGGGGATCGACAAGGCCGAGGTCACGCTGAAATGGGACCCGAGCCCCCAGGGTGAGCCCGCCAACGACCTCGACATCATCGCCGCGACGTACCTCAAGGACTCCGTGTGCGGCGAGCCCGACTACCTCGTGCACTTCGACCAGCGCTCCCCCGACGGCACCATCACCCTGAACCGGGACAGCAGGACCGGCCAGGGGTTCGGCGTGGACGAGGCCATGACGCTGGAGTTCTCGCGGCTGGCGGACCGGTACGGTCGGGTGGTGGTGGGCGTCGCCATTCAGCAGCGGAACGGCGGCCGGACCTTCGGCGACATAGCGAACACGGTGGTCCGCGTCCTCGAGGGCTATGACGAGCTGGCCAAGGACGACTTCGGTGCGGTCGCCGGCTCCACGGCCGCGGTGGTCGCGGAATTCGTGCGGGACGACGACGGCGAGTGGCGGTTCAAGAGCGGGGTCCGCGGGTTCGGCGGCGACCCCGAGGAGTTCGCCTCGTGGATGGGACGCCGGCCCGCCGTGGGCTGATGCCTGCTGCGGGAAACGCCGAGGGCGGTGGCGGCGAGACCTCGCCACCACCGCCCTCGGCGGTCGCCTCAAGCCCCGGAGGGGCTCATCGTCAGCTGCAGCCGCTGGTGGAGCCGCAGCCCTCGCAGAGGTAGCAGCTGCCGGCGCGCTGCATCTTCGTGCCGCAGGAGAAGCACAGCGGGGCGTCGGCGTTGATGCCGAGCTGCATCTCGACCAGCTCCGCGTTGGTGTGCGCCTGCTTCGGGGCCGGCGCAGCGGTCTCCTCGACGACCTCCTCGGTGGAGGTCGGCGCGGACGTCGCCGGGGTCAGCGGCGCCGACTGGGCCAGGCCCTGGATGTCCAGCTCGTCCTCGGCCGGCTCGTACGAACCGGTCTCCAGGTGACGCTGCCGCTCCTCGACGGAGTGGATGCCGAGCGCCGAGCGGGTCTCGAAGGGCAGGAAGTCCAGCGCCAGGCGGCGGAAGATGTAGTCGACGATCGACTGCGCCATCCGCACGTCCGGGTCGTCCGTCATGCCGGCCGGCTCGAAGCGCATGTTGGTGAACTTCGAGACGTAGGTCTCCAGCGGCACGCCGTACTGGAGGCCCACCGAGACCGCGATGGAGAAGGCGTCCATCATGCCCGCGAGGGTCGAGCCCTGCTTGGACATCTTCAGGAAGACCTCACCCAGGCCGTCGTCCGGGTAGGAGTTGGCCGTCATGTAACCCTCGGCGCCGCCGACGGTGAAGGAGGTGGTGATGCCGGGACGGCCCTTCGGGAGACGCTTGCGGACCGGGCGGTACTCGACGACCTTCTTCTCGGCGACCGGCTCGGCCTTCTTCTCCTCCTCCTTCTTCTTGGCGGAGAGCGGCTGGCCGACCTTGCAGTTGTCGCGGTAGATCGCGAGCGCCTTCAGGCCGAGCTTCCAGCCCTGGAAGTAGACGTCCTCGATCTCCTCGACGGTGGCCGACTCCGGGACGTTGACCGTCTTGGAGATCGCGCCGGAGAGGAAGGGCTGCGCGGCGGCCATCATGCGGACGTGGCCCATCGCGGAGATGGAGCGCTCGCCCATGGCGCAGTCGAAGACCTCGTAGTGCTCCGGCTTGAGGGCCGGCGCGTCGATCACGTTGCCGTGCTCGGCGATGTGGGCCACGATCGCCTCGACCTGCTCGGGCTGGTAACCCAGGCGCTTGAGGGCCTTCGGGACCGTGTTGTTCACGATCTGCATCGAGCCGCCGCCGACGAGCTTCTTGAACTTGACCAGGGCCAGGTCCGGCTCGACGCCCGTGGTGTCGCAGTCCATCATCAGGCCGATGGTGCCGGTGGGGGCCAGCACGGAGGCCTGCGCGTTGCGGAAGCCGTTCTTCTCGCCGAGGCGGAGGACGTCCTGCCAGGCCTCGGTGGCCGCGGCCCACACCGGGGTGTCCAGGTCGTCCATGCGCTTGGCGTCGCCGTTGGCGTCCGAGTGCTGCTTCATGACGCGCTTGTGGGCGTCGGCGTTGCGGGCGTAACCGTCGTACGGGCCGACGACCGCGGCCAGCTCGGCGGAGCGCTTGTAGGAGGTGCCGGTCATCAGGGAGGTGATGGCACCGGCGAGGGCGCGGCCGCCGTCGGAGTCGTACGCGTGGCCGGTGGCCATGAGCAGGGCGCCGAGGTTGGCGTAGCCGATGCCCAGCTGGCGGAAGGCGCGGGTGGTCTCACCGATCTTCTCGGTCGGGAAGTCCGCGAAGCAGATGGAGATGTCCATCGCGGTGATGACCAGCTCGACGACCTTGGCGAAGCGCTCCGCGTCGAACGACTGGTTGCCCTTGTCGTCGTCGCGCAGGAACTTCATGAGGTTGAGCGAGGCGAGGTTGCACGAGGAGTTGTCCAGGTGCATGTACTCGCTGCACGGGTTCGAGGCGGTGATCCGGCCCGACTCCGGCGAGGTGTGCCAGTGGTTGATGGTGTCGTCGTACTGGATGCCGGGGTCGGCACAGGCCCAGGCGGCCTCGGCCATCTTGCGGAAGAGACCCTTGGCGTCGATCTCCTCGATGACCTCGTTGTCCATGCGGCCGCGCAGGCCGAACTTCGAACCGGTCTCGACCGCCTTCATGAACTCGTCGTTCACGCGGACGGAGTTGTTGGCGTTCTGGTACTGGACGGACGTGATGTCGTCGCCGCCCAGGTCCATGTCGAAGCCCGCGTCGCGCAGCGCGCGGACCTTCTCCTCCTCCTTCACCTTGGTCTCGATGAAGGCCTCGACGTCCGGGTGGTCCACGTCCAGGACGACCATCTTGGCGGCGCGGCGGGTGGCGCCGCCCGACTTGATCGTTCCGGCGGACGCGTCGGCGCCGCGCATGAAGGAGACCGGGCCGGAGGCGTTGCCGCCGGAGGACAGCAGCTCCTTGGAGGAGCGGATGCGGGAGAGGTTCAGGCCGGCACCGGAGCCGCCCTTGAAGATCATCCCCTCTTCCTTGTACCAGTCGAGGATCGACTCCATGGAGTCGTCGACGGAGAGGATGAAGCAGGCGCTGACCTGCTGCGGCTGCTTCGTGCCGACGTTGAACCAGACCGGCGAGTTGAAGCTGAAGATCTGGTGGAGGAGCGCGTAAGCCAGCTCGTGCTCGAAGATCTCGGCGTCGGCCGGGGAAGCGAAGTATCCGTTCTCCTCGCCGGACTTCCGGTACGTCTTCACCACGCGGTCGATGAGCTGCTTGAGGCTCTTCTCCCGGTCCGGGGAGCCGACCGCGCCACGGAAGTACTTGCTTGTGACGATGTTGACCGCGTTCACCGACCAGGAGTCGGGGAACTCGACGCCACGCTGCTCGAAATTGACCGAGCCGTCGCGCCAGTTGGTCATGACGACGTCACGGCTCTCCCACGCCACCTCGTCGTACGGATGCACGCCGGGGGTGGTGTGGATGCGCTCGATACGCAGACCCTTGCTCGCCTTGCTGCCCTTGCGGGAGCCTCGCGCCGGGCCGCTCGTCGTCTCTGTCATGCCGCCTCCCTGTACGGGCGTAAACGCCCTGATGTGCACACTTCTTCCCGTGGCACGGTGTATGTCTTGCTGCGCCGGGGCTCCTGCTCAGCTCCGGCGAGGTCTGGGCCGCGCGCCGACTCAGTCGGCGGCGGGGGCGGGCACGGGGACCGCCGAATTCTCGGCCTCCCCGCAGTTCCCGCAGGCTTGCGAGGGCGGCCGCTGCTCACGCAGCTCCGCGATGGCCGCCTCGAAATCATCGAGCGAATCGAACGCCCGGTACACGCTCGCGAAGCGCAGGTACGCCACGAGATCCAGCTCCTGAAGCGGGCCCAGTATCGCGAGCCCGACGTCGTGGGTGGACAGCTCGGCGCTGCCGGTCGCGCGGACCGCCTCCTCGACCCGCTGGCCGAGCTTGGCCAGCGCGTCCTCGGTGACCGGCCGGCCCTGGCACGCCTTGCGCACGCCTGCGATGACCTTGTCACGGCTGAAGGGCTCGGTGACCCCGCTCCGCTTGATCACCGTGAGTGACGCCGTCTCGATCGTCGTGAACCGCCGGGAGCAGTCGGGGCACTGCCGGCGACGGCGGATCGAGGTGCCGTCGTCGGTGGTGCGGCTGTCCACGACCCGGCTGTCGGGGTGCCTGCAGAAGGGGCAGTGCATGGCTTCACCCTCCTCACCCTCGAAAACGGACGTACGCCACGTCATCCGACGTACGACTAATAGCCCGGACAGGGCCCGAACGGGGGCCTCCGGAGCGACCACAAGCATAGGCGATCCACAGGCCGAAGAAGACCATGGACCACAACGTCTGGTGGCTGTCGCCCATCCAAGCACTACATGTGGTGCCGGGCGAGAAAATGCACACACCGCGTGTCGCGGCGGCGCGGCAGCCACGAGCGTACGTGAGACCCCCCGGCGGCCGCTCCCGAGGGGCGGCAATGACAGACTTGGGCAGGTCACGGCGGCGCGTCGTGATCGCCGCGGAACCACTGACGGAACAGGTACCCGCCGGGGAGAATTCCCGGCCGGAACGGTACCGTAATGCCCGTTATCGCCTTTCGGACGCCTGTCGGCTATACACCCGATCCCCTGATCAGGTCAGCTAATCCGCGAATTTTCACTCGAACGTGTGTTTGGCGCAACCTTTCGAAAGCAACTACCGTTGGCTAACTAGGGAGAACATTCCGAGAGGGGCCGACGTGACCACCACCGCAGACAGCGCCATCATCGCCGCACAGAGCCACTCCCAGGGCCGCTTCGAGCCGGCACAGAAAGCACCCATGGAAGAGGCCACGATGAACCCGGAGGGCCAGAAGCCGGCGCGCTCGCTGCCCGGTCGCCCCCCAGGAATCCGCGCGGACAGCTCCGGTCTCACGGACCGGCAGCGACGGGTGATCGAGGTCATCCGCGACTCCGTCCAGCGCCGCGGGTACCCGCCGTCCATGCGCGAGATCGGCCAGGCGGTGGGGCTGTCGAGCACGTCGTCGGTGGCGCACCAGCTGATGGCCCTGGAGCGCAAGGGTTTCCTCCGCCGCGACCCGCACCGGCCGCGTGCGTACGAGGTCCGCGGCTCCGACCAGCCGGCCGCGGCCACCGCCGACACCACGGGCAAGCCCGCCGCGTCGTACGTCCCGCTGGTGGGCCGGATCGCCGCCGGTGGCCCCATCCTCGCCGAGGAGTCCGTCGAGGACGTCTTCCCCCTCCCCCGGCAGCTGGTGGGCGACGGCGAGCTCTTCGTGCTGAAGGTCGTCGGTGACTCCATGGTCGAGGCCGCGATCTGCGACGGCGACTGGGTCACGGTCCGCCGCCAGCCGGTCGCGGAGAACGGCGACATCGTCGCCGCGATGCTGGACGGCGAGGCCACGGTCAAGCGCTTCAAGCGCGAGGACGGCCATGTGTGGCTGCTCCCGCACAACGCCGCGTACCAGCCCATCCCGGGCGACGAGGCGACCATCCTCGGCAAGGTGGTGGCGGTCCTCCGCCGCGTCTGAGCACCACGACCGCCCCGCGGCGTCTCCCCCCGGAGCAGACCGCTCCCCGGAGCCGACCGCGGTGAACGCAACGGGCCCCGTGTACCGATCGGTATACGGGGCCCGCGTGTGCGGGTCCTGCGTGGGCGCCGGGCGGCGTGCGTCAAGGACCGTCGACCGCACACGCCCGGGGCCGTCGGCGGGGCGAGGGGCGGGCGTCCGGAGTGCCCTCTCCGCCGGCTCAGCGGGGCCTCTCCGGCCTCGGTTACGCGTCCGCCGACGCGGGCTCCTCGGCGTCGTCCGCAGCCGCCTCAGCGGCCGTACCGGCCTTCTCGGACGCCTCCGCCTCCACCGCCCGGGCGGCCGCGTCGATCGCGGCCAGGGAGCGGCGGACCTGGTTGCGGTCGGTGGTGTACCAGAAGCCGGGCATCGAGGCGCGCAGGAACGAGCCGTACCGCGCCCGCTCGACCCGAGGGTCGAGGCAGGCGACCACGCCGCGGTCCCCGGAAGCGCGGATCAGACGGCCCGCGCCCTGCGCCATCAGCAGCGCCGCGTGCGTCGCCGCGACCGCCATGAAGCCGTTGCCGCCGGCCTCCTCCACCGCCTTCTGGCGGGCGCTCATCAGGGGGTCGTCGGGCCGCGGGAAGGGCACCCGGTCCATGACGACCAGCTGGCAGTTCGCCCCGGGCACGTCCACGCCCTGCCAGAGCGACAGGGTCCCGAACAGGCACGTACGGGGGTCCGCCGCGAACGCCCTGATCAGCTCGCCGAGCGTCTCCTCGCCCTGCAGCAGGATCGGCACGTCCAGCCGGCCGCGCAGCTCCTCGGCGGCGGCCTGCGCGGCCCGCATCGAGGAGAACAGCCCGAGCGTCCGCCCGCCGGCCGCCTCCACCAGCTCCGCCAGCTCGTCCAGCATGTCCGTACGGGTGCCCTCGCGCCCCGGCTGGTTCAGATGCTTCGCGACGTACAGAATGCCCTGTTTCGCGTAGTTGAACGGGGAGCCGACGTCCAGGCCCTTCCAGGGCGGCACGTCCTCTCCCTGCGTGCCCTCGGGGGCCAGGCCCAGCGAGGCCGCGACGCCGTTGAAGTCGCCGCCGAGCTTGAGGGTCGCTGAGGTCAGCACGACCGAGCGGTCGTCGAAGAGCTTCTCGCGCAGCAGCCCGGACACCGACAGCGGGGCGACGCGGAGCGAGGCGCCGAAGCGGTCGTGCCGCTCGTACCAGACCACGTCGTACTCGGAGCCGTTCGCGATCCGCTCGGCGACCGCGTGCACGTTCTCCACGGAGGCCAGCGCCTGCTTGCGGACGGCGTCCTCGTCCTGGACGGACTTGTCGCGGGTCGAGCCGAGCGCCGAGATCACCGTACGGGCGGCGTCCCGCAGCGCCATCAGGCAGTACCCGAGGTCCTCCGGGACCTCCTCCAGGCGACCGGGCAGCGCCAGCTCCATCAGCCGCTCGAACGTCTCGGAGGCGGTCTGCAGCTGGTCGGCGGCCTTCTCGTTGACGAGCTTGGCGGCCCGCCGCACCGCGCGGTTGACCTGGCCCGGCGTGAGCTCGCCCGTCGCCACGCCGGTGACCCGGGAGACCAGCTCGTGGGCCTCGTCGATGATCAGTACCTCGTGCTGCGGCAGGACCGGCGCGCCCTCGATGGCGTCGATCGCGAGCAGCGCGTGGTTGGTGACCACCACGTCGGCGAGCTTGGCCCGCTCGCGAGCGGCCTCGGCGAAGCACTCCGCGCCGTACGCGCACTTCGACGCGCCCAGGCACTCCCGCGAGGACACCGAGACCTGGCCCCAGGCCCGGTCGGAGACGCCCGGGGTGAGCGCGTCCCGGTCGCCGGTCTCCGTCTCGTCCGCCCAGTCCCGCAGCCGCAGCAGGTCCTTGCCGAGCTTGCTCGTGGCCGTGGCCTGCTCGAAGGGGTCGAACAGGCCCTCCTCCTCGTCCTGCGGCACGCCCTCGTGCAGGCGGTGCAGGCAGAGATAGTTCGACCGGCCCTTGAGCATGGCGAACTGCGGGCGGCGGCGCAGCTGCGGATGCAGCGCCTCGACCGTACGCGGCAGGTCGCGCTCGACCAGCTGGCGCTGGAGCGCCAGGGTGGCCGTCGCGATCACCACGCGCTCTCCATGCGCCAGCGCCGGCACCAGATAGCCGAGGGACTTTCCGGTGCCGGTGCCGGCCTGGGCGAGCAGGTGCGTGCCGCTGTCGACGGCCTCGGCGACCGCCTCGGCCATGGCGACCTGGCCGGGGCGCTCGGTGCCGCCGACGGCGGTGACGGCGGCATGGAGCAGTTCGGGGAGGGAGGGCTTCGTCATAGCGCTGCCAGCCTACGCGGGCCCACTGACACCCCGCCCGGTCCAGGCCGCTCCGCGGCCGGTCGCACGGTCGTGTCAGGGGGCGTGCAGCGGGTTCGGGATCATGCCGTGCACCGCGGCGTGCGGGCGGTGCGGGCGATCACGGTATCCGTCCAGGTGGAGACGGTTGCGGTTGAGGCAGAGCCGTTCGATCTCCGGCGTGAGCAGGTCGAACATGGCGTGCCGCTCCTTGAGGTGCGGGAAACGCTCGTGGTGGCGCAGGATCTCGGCCCGTACGAGTGACCAGAACTCGCCCTCGGGTACGCCCAGTTGTTCCTCGCACAGCGGCGCCAGATAGCGGAACACGCCGACGAACAGCCCGGAATGGATGAACTGGGTCAGGAAGGCGGGCGGTTCGGTCAGCAGGATCTCGCGTACGTCCTCGGGCATGGCGGCCAGCTCCGGCAGCTGCCCGTCGGTCGTGTTGACGTCGTCGACGAAGTCCTTGACCGCGAGGCGGGTGGGGACGTCGTGCGGGTCGAAACAGACGATCGCGTTCTCGCCGTGCGGGGAGAAGACGGTGCCGTACTGGTACAGGAAGTGCAGCAGCGGCGGCAGCAGGGCGGCGAAGAGGTGGCGCAGCCAGGTGCGCGGCGCGAGGCCGGAGCGGTGCACCAGCTCGGCGGTGAGGGCCCGGCCCTGCGGGTCGGTCTGCAGCAGCGAGGCGAGGGTGCGGGCCCGCTCGCCGGGGTCGAGCAGCGGGCTGATCGGCTCCCGCCAGATGCAGCCGAGCAGTTCCTTGTACTGGTACGGGACGCCGGGGATGCGGTCGTACAGGGGGTGTTCGACGGTGACGGACGCGGTCTCGCCGAGGAGGATCACGCGGGTCTCGTCGCGGAGGTACGGGTCGGCGTCGCGCAGGCCCTGGACCCAGGCGGTGACGGCGGGCGCTGCGAGGGTGCGCTCGGTGGGCAGTCCGCGCCAGACGAGGGTGTTGAGGACGGACAGCGGCAGCTTGACCGTGCGGGCGTGCGGGCGGCTGGTGTTGAGGAAGGTGCGGATGGACTGCTGCGGCAGCCGGAGGTCGTTGTCAGTGGTGAGTGGGACGATGAATTTGGCAGCGATCTGGGGGGCGAAGAGCGGGGCGATGGTCTCGTCCCACTGCCAGGGATGCACGGGGAGGTAGAGGTAATCGACGGGGTCGAGGCCCTGGTCGGTGAGGGTGCGGGCGAAGGCGTCGCGGAGTTCGGGGGTGAGTTCTTCGGAGTACAGGCGGTCGGGGAGGGCCAGCGGGCCGGTGCCGCGGTAGCGGGCCAGGTCGCGGTGGGCGGCGATCCACGGCAGCCGGCAGGGGGTGCGGGCTTCCGGGGCCCAGCGTCCGGCGTCGGCGGCGGAGAAGCCGAGCCGTCCCTTGTTGGCGATCAGCCAGGGGTGCCCGGTCTGGTGGCCTTCGAGGGCCGCGTAGCCGAGGTCGGCCAGCTCGGCGGCGGTGACGGCGGTGGCGTCCAGGCGGGTGTCGGCGGCAAGGGTGGCGGTCAGTTCACGGATGAGGTGGCCGGTGGTGTCACCGCTCAGGCCCAGGACGGTCTCGTGGGCGTGGAAGAGGAAATGCAGGGGGTCGCCGGTGGGCGTGACGGAGTCCGGGTCGACGCGCCAGTGGCCGTACGCGCCACGCCGGGCGTGGAAGCGGTAGGTGACGTCGGGGGTGAGGGTCAGGCGGTAGCGCGGGGTGCCGCAGGGGGCGGTGCCGTCCGGCTCGGGGACGATGACCTCCTCGTAGGCCAGTTCCGCGAGGGTCTTGGCGAGGAGGCGGCGGGCGGCGTGCCGCCAGGCGGCGTCGGACGGGCCGGCCGGGGCCGGCGGGCGGGTCGGACCGGACCGGTCGGCGGCACCCGTCGGGCCCGTGACGTCCGACGGGTCGGTGGGGCCGGCGGTATGGGCGGGCTGGGCGGACGGTGACAAGGCTGGCTCCTCGGGGCTCGGCGTGAGCGGCATAAGGGAATTCGCAGCGGGTCGTTGTCGAAGGGAGCTGATACGGGGAGAGCGTGTCCGGAGGAGGCCGGGGTCCGGGGCCGGTGCCGGGTCACAGGACGGTGCGCAGCGCGCGGTCGCGGATCATCAGAGCGGCACGCTTGTCGGGCAGGTCGGTCTCCGCGGCGAAACGGAATCCACCACTGAGGAAGGCTGCCACGGAGGGGGTGTTGCGCAGGTCGGGTTCGGCCACGATCCGGCCGCACCGGGGCCGGTGGTCCAGGATGAGGTCGGCAGTGGCCCGCAGCAGGGCCGCGCCCAGGCCGCGGCCGCGGTCGGCCACGCCGCCGATGAGCAGGTGGATGCCGGTGTCGTGCGGGCGGGCCGGGTAGTAGCGGGCGAGCGGGTCGAGGTCGGCGCGGTAGATCTCCCAGTAGCTCATGGGGACGCCGGCCAGTACGCCCAGACAGGGCACGCTGCGGCCGTCCCCGCCGAGCTGCGTGCGCAGGTGGGCGGCGGTCCTGCCGGGCGGTCCCGCCAGTTCCCAGAAGGCGGCCACGGCGGGGTCGTTCATCCAGCCGGAGATCAGCGGGAGGTCGCGTTCCAGTCGTACCGGTACGAGCTGAAAGGGCCCGGCGGGGGTCTCGGCGGGCCCCCACCCGGCGAGCGCGTCCAACAGCGGCCCGGACGCCGGATCACCGGGCCGCACCCGGGGCGCGACGTCCTGGGCACCGAGAGCAGCCGGCTCGGGCGGCAGCACGAGGTCGAGGGTGTCGCCCGAGCTGTCGCGGGGGTCGGGCTCGCCGGGGCTGGGGACACCGGCGGAGGCATCGGTGGCGACACCGACGGAGACACCGGCGGAGGCACCGGCGAGGGCGTCGGCCGGAGCGGAAGGCGGTTCGACAGGGGGCACGGCGGGTGCTCCTCTCGTGGCCTCGTGGGGGCGGAGTTCCGTGGCCGCAGGGGTCACGTGGCGAGCGGGTTGGGCAGGGTGACGTACACGGACTGGGTGTCGACCGGGCCGACCAGTTCGTCCAGCCCGTGCAGCCGGGTGAGCAGGTTGGCCTTGCACCGCAGGACCGGCGCGCCGAGGAGGTGCGCGGCGAGCGGCGAGCGGTGCTCCTTCGGCTCGGTGGCGGCCGAGGCCAGGAACCGCCGGAACGCCGCGAGGAGTACCCCCTCGTCCGCCAGCTTCTGAGCGCCGAACGCGCCGATCAGACCGAGGACGTTGTTGATGCCGAGGTAGTACGCGAAGCGCTCGTCGGTGACGTCGTCGGGGACGAACGTGTCGCTCTCGACACCGATGCCCGGCAGCCGCCGGTCCAGCTCGGCGCGCCGGGACTCGCGGAAGTAGTACCCCTGGTTGTCGCGGTACCGCCCACCCGCCGGCCAGCCGTCGGCGTCGAGCATGACGAGGGTGTTCTGCTGGTGTGCCTCCAGGGCGACGCCCGCGGTGCCGTCGAGCCAGAGGACGGGGCGTACGACGGTGTGGAGGTAGCGCAGGAACCACTCGGCGGCGACGGCTCCGGTGGGTCGGCCGGTGCGCGCGGTCAGCGTGCCGATGAGGTCGGCGAGGCGCGAGCGCAGGCCGTCGTGGCCGGGCCAGGGCCGCGGGGAGGTGAGTCCCGCGACGCACACGGCGTCATCGGCCGGTCCGAAGGGGTTGTGGCGCAGGACGACGTCGAGGCCGCGGACGGGGGTGCCGTCGGTAGCGGTGACGGCGAGCCAGGCCGGGTCGCGGACGACGTCGAAGCCCGGGTGCGCCGCGCGCCACTGCTCGGCGAGGCCGCTGCGGAGCAGGCGGTGCACCTCGACGCCGCGCTGGAGTTCCTTGCGGAGGTTCTCCCGCCGCGAGTTGGTGATCCGGAGCCCGAGGGAGAGCTTGAGCATGGCGTCCGCGCCGGGGCAGTGCACGGTGCGTACGGAGGACGTGGGGTGCCAGTGCGCGCCGTGTGCGCCGAGGTCGCGCAGCAGCCCGGCGTCCAGGAGCGCGGCGGCCTCGGGGCGGTGCCGTACCTCGCGGGCCTGCCAGGGGTGCAGCGGCAGCAGGGCGCTGCCCTCCGGGACGGCCGGCGCTTCGCCGGCGAGACCGGCGAGGCCGGCGGTGAGGTGGTCGGCCGGGACGGCGCGGCCGCGGGCGGTCCAGGCGGAGTCCATGGCCAGGACGGACCGGTCCACGGCCAGCCAGTGCAGCCGGAAGGAGCCGCGCAGCTCCGGTGAGTACGCGTGGATCTCCCCCTCGGACAGCCCCTCGCGGCTCTTGGGGGTGGGGTGCATCGGATGCCCCAGAATCAGCGACTGCTCGCCTTCCAGGAAGCGGTCACCGTGCGGGGTGGCGGGGTGGTCCCGCCGCTCGCCGAGGATGACGGCGGTGCAGCGTACGGAGTTCGCCACCCGGCCGATCAGCTCGGCGGCGTCCTCGGCGGAGCCGCCCGGAACGGGAGCGGGGGTGCCCGAGGCGGGAGCGGAGACGCCCGAACCGGGAGCGGTGGTGCGGGAGTGCTCGTTGGCCGAGCCGTTGAGATGCGCCGGTGCGTGCGCCGTCGTGCCACGTGGCGTCGGTGCGTGCGCGCTCACACCGTTGACCGCCGCGCCGTCGGAGGTCGGCTTCTCCCACGGGGCTCCGCCGTCGGCCGCGCTGCCGTCCGCCGCGCTGTCGTCCACCGCTCCTCCGTCCACCGCTCCGCCGCCGACCGCTTCGCGGCGGAGCAGGGCGGCGAGGGTGACGGCGTCCACGGGCGGCGCGCCGACCGGGGCCTGCTCCAGTACGGGCGGGCCGAAGCGGTGGCAGCCGGTGGCCGACCAGTAGCGCACGGGGACCCCGAGGACGGTGCCGCTGGCGTCGAGCGGCAGCCGGAGGTGGGCGCCCGCCGGCCGCGGGACGCCGTTCTCCCGGATCCAGCAGCGCAGCAGGTTCTCGACGCCCGCCGCGTCCGCGGCCACCGCCGGGTCGGGGTGCTCCAGCGGGTCGGGGCCCTCCTCCGGGCCCGCCACGGGACCGGCCGCGGGACCGGGCAGGGACGTGGCGCCGGGCCGGGGCGCGGTCCCGGTGAGCGCTGCCGCCTCGGCGGCCACATCGACGGCCACCCCACCGCCTCCGTCGGCACTCGCCGGCAGGCCCGCCTCGCAGACGTGGCCGATGCGTCGTGCCTGCCGGGGGACGCTGGGGTCATCGGCCGGCGGCGTGCTCGCCGCCCCGTCACCGTCTTCGCGGGGACCGCGCCGTACGTCGGGCTGCGGCGCGGCTCCGTCCTCGCCGGGGCCGGTCGTCGCACGGCCGCCCCGGGGGGCCGTCGCGGCGGAGTCCGGTGCGCTCGGCGCGTTCGTCGGGGGCGCGGCGGCATCGGGGCCGTCGGCCGGTGACGGCGCGTGCTGAGCCGCGTCCGCCGGGTTCTCGGCCGCGGGGGCTGCGTCCGGGGAGGGGCCGGCCGGCCCGTTCGTCGCAGGGCCAAGGCGTTCGGTCATGGGGTGGTGCCTCGCATCGTGGGGAGGGGGGTGCCCGCGGATCCGGGAGTGGAACGGACCGCCGCCGCGATGGCGTCGGCGAGGCGGTCGAGTACGGCGTCGGCCTGTTCGTCGGTGAGGGTGAGCGGCGGGAGCAGGCGTACGACGGCGGATCCGCGCCCGCCCAGCTCCACGATCAGGCCGCGGTCGAGGCACTGCTGCTGGACCTCGGCGGCGAGCCGGGAGGCGGGCGGCGGCGCGCCGTCGGACCCCACGGGGCCCTCCGCGTCGACCAGTTCCACGCCGAGCATCAGGCCGCGGCCGCGTACGTCGCCGATGCAGTCGTGGTGCGCGGCCAGGCCGCGCAACCGTGCGAGCATCCGTGCGCCCAATTCGGCGGCGTGGTCGGCGAGGCCGTTCTCGCGTACGTACGCCAGTGTCGCGGCGCCCGCCGCCATGGCGAGCTGGTTGCCGCGGAACGTGCCGGCGTGCGCGCCGGGCCGCCAGGTGTCCAGCTCCTCGCGGTAGACGATCACCGCGAGCGGGAGGCTGCCGCCGATGGCCTTGGAGAGGACGAGGACGTCGGGGACGACGCCGCTGTGTTCGACGGCCCAGAAGGCGCCGGTACGGCCGACGCCGGTCTGCACCTCGTCGACGATGAGCGGGACGTCGTGCGCCGCGGTGATCTCGCGCATCCGCCGCAGCCAGCTGTCGGGCGCGGGGATCACGCCGCCCTCGCCCTGCACGGGCTCCAGGATCATGGCCGCCGGACGCGGCACCCCGCTCTTGGGGTCGGCCAGGGCGTTCTCCGCCCAGCGCGCGGACAGTTCGGCGCCGCGCTGGGCGGCCTCCGCTCCCCCGCCGTCGGCGGCTTCTCCGGTGTCGCGCCCGCCACCGGTCCCGAAGGGGCAGCGGTAGGCGTACGGATACGGGAGACGGG
Source organism: Streptomyces sp. NPDC053560 (assembly GCF_044544605.1). NCBI lineage: Bacteria > Bacillati > Actinomycetota > Actinomycetes > Kitasatosporales > Streptomycetaceae > Streptomyces > Streptomyces sp. NPDC053560. The sequence continues at coordinate 248,597 of NZ_JBITXI010000012.1, forward strand.
TCACGGAGGTGTCGCGCGCGCCCCCGGACGCGGCGAGCGCCCCGGCAGTCATGCCGTGGTACGCGCCGGTGAAGGCCATCAGGCCGCTGCGGCCGGTCGCGGTCCGTACGAGCGTCAGCGCGGCCTCGACGGCGTCCGTGCCGGCCGGGCCGCAGAACTGCACCTTCCCGTGCTCGGCCAGCTCGCGCGGCAGGGTGGCGAACAGCTCGCTGGTGAAGGCGTCCTTCACGGGCGTGGCGAGGTCCAGGACGTGCAGCGGGGCGCCGGAGTCCAGGACGGCGCGGATCGCCTCGAGCACGACGGGGTGGTTGTGCCCCAGCGCCAGGGTGCCGGCGCCGGAGAGGCAGTCGAGGTAGCGGCGGCCGTCCGCGCCCTCGATCGTCAGCCCGCGGGCGCGGACGGGGACGACGGGCAGCGAACGCGCGTAAGTGCGGGCGGCGGATTCGCGGAGCGACTGCCTCCGCAGGATCTGCTCATGGGCCAGCGGCGGTGCCATCGGGGGAGGCTGGGTCAAGGCCACGGCGGTGTTGTCCTCCTGCTGTTCAACGGGCCACCGGAGCGCCTCGCGGCGCCGGTCGCCGGCTGTGTGGGCCGCCGTGAACACGGACCGGCCGCCCCCCGTACGTACCAACGACGTCACGGGCACCGGATCACGGCCTCGGCAAAGATCCTTGACGACCGGAACCGCGGACCCGCTCGGTGCCGTCCCCCACGGCACCGGCATAGTGGGGCTCTGCATTCCGGTCCGGCCACAAGAACCGGCGGAACGGTCCGAACAAGTCCATATCGATCGCCGACGGTTGCCGAGCGGCCGCCTTTGCGGCCGCCGCGGTCGCCGAAGCGGTCGCCGAACACACCCAGGGGGAATCCACTCATGCGATCCATCCGCCCGTCCGCCGCCCGGTCGCGTGCCGGCCGGAGACCCACGCGCGGCGTCCGCCCGGCCGTCGCCGCGGCCGCGCTGGTCGGCGCGCTGGCGCTGACCGCGACCGCCTGCGGCCCCTCGGAGGACGACGCCGGCGCGCAGCCGGACCAGTCCTCCGTGGAACAGCCGGGCGGGGACAAGCTGAAGATCCCCAAGGAGCTGCAGGACAAGCTCAACGATCTCGGCGTGAACCTGGACGACTGGAAGCACGGCGAGTGGAAGAACTGGGACAAGGACAAGTGGCTGCGTGAGGCGGGCCAGTTCGTCAACCCCTACATCAAGGGGCTGTGGGACCCGGACCGCATGAAGGACGCCGAGCAGCCCGACAAGCCGGTCGAGCCGGAGGACATCTCCGGTGACCAGGGCGTCACCGACCCCGAGCCGGCGCCCGTGAAGGCACAGCCGGTGAGCGCGCCGTACAGCACCAACGCGCCCGGCGTCGGCAAGGTGTTCTTCGACAGCCCCGAGGGCTCGATGGTCTGCTCCGGCGCCGTGGTCGAGGACCCGGCGAACCCGGGCAAGTCGAACCTGGTGTGGACGGCGGGCCACTGCGTGCACGCGGGCAAGAGCGGTGGCTGGTACCGCAACATCGCGTTCGTGCCCTCGTACAACGACAGCGGCAGGTCGGCGGCCGAGCTGCAGGGCGCCACGAAGGAACAGCTGGCCCCGAAGGGCGTGTTCTGGGCCGACGCGGCGCAGACCTCGGAGCAGTGGATCGACCAGGGCGCGAAGACCGGCGGCCGGGGCGCGCCGTACGACTTCGCGGTGCTGCACGTGAAGCCGGAGGCGGGCACCACCAAGTCGCTGGAGGAGACGGTCGGCCAGGCCTACCCGGTGCAGTTCAACGCGCCGGCCGTGCCGAAGATCCCGTCGATGACCGCGCAGGGCTACCCGGCCGCGAAGCCGTTCGACGGCCAGACGCTGCAGGAGTGCCCGTCGAAGCCCGGCCGGCTGTCGCTGGAGACCGCGCAGCCGACGATGTACCGCATCGGCTGCTCCATGACCGCGGGCTCCTCCGGTGGTCCGTGGTTCGCCAAGGACCAGCAGGGCCGGACCGCGCTGGTGTCCAACACCTCGATCGGGCCGGTGACGGCCGACTGGCTGGCCGGGCCGCACCTGGGCGCTGAGGCCAAGGGCGTGTACGAGGCGGTCAGCAAGAAGTTCGCCGGCCGGTGACGGACACGGCGTCCCTTTAGCGGACATGCGCGAGGGCCCGCTCCCCGGCGTGGGGAGCGGGCCCTCGTCGTGCGTACGCCCCTACGGGCGCGGGCGCATCAGCTGCCTGCGGCCGCCGGCACGTACGGCTGCAGCTCCGCGGCCAGCTCCTCGTGGACGCGGGCCTTGAGGACCGTGCCCTCCGCGGTGTGCTCCTCGGAGATCACCTCGCCCTCGGCGTGCGTCCGGGAGACCAGCTGACCGTGGGTGTACGGGACCAGCGCCTCGATCTCGACGCTGGGCCGCGGCAGCTCCTCGTCGATCAGCGCGAGCAGCTCGTCGATGCCCTGGCCCGTACGGGCCGAGACCAGCATGGCGCGCTTCTCCTGGCGCAGCAGGCGCTGGAGCACCAGCGGGTCCGCCGCGTCCGCCTTGTTGACGACCACGATCTCCGGCACGGCGGTCGCGCCGACGTCGCGGATCACCTCGCGGACGGCCGCCAGCTGCTCCTCGGGCACCGGGTGCGAGCCGTCGACCACGTGCAGGATGAGGTCGGAGTCGCCGACCTCCTCCATCGTGGAGCGGAACGCCTCGACGAGGTGGTGCGGGAGGTGCCGTACGAAGCCGACGGTGTCGGCGAGGGTGTACAGCCGGCCGCTGGGCGTCTCGGCCCGCCGGACGGTCGGGTCCAGGGTGGCGAACAGGGCGTTCTCCACCAGGACACCGGCGCCGGTGAGGCGGTTGAGCAGCGAGGACTTGCCCGCGTTGGTGTAGCCGGCGATGGCGACCGAGGGGACCTTGTTGCGGCGGCGCTCCTGGCGCTTGGTGTCGCGCCCGGTCTTCATCTCCGCGATCTCCCGGCGCATCTTCGCCATCTTCTCGCGGATCCGTCGGCGGTCCGTCTCGATCTTGGTCTCACCGGGACCACGGGTGGCCATGCCGCCGCCCGTCGAGCCGGAGCCACCGCCACCCATCTGCCGGGACAGCGACTGACCCCAGCCGCGCAGCCGGGGCAGCATGTACTGCATCTGTGCCAGCGAGACCTGCGCCTTGCCCTCCCGGGACTTGGCGTGCTGGGCGAAGATGTCGAGGATCAGGGCGGTCCGGTCGACCACCTTGACCTTGACGACGTCCTCCAGGTGGATCAGCTGGCCGGGGCTCAGCTCACCGTCGCAGACGACGGTGTCGGCGCCGGACTCCAGCACGATGTCGCGCAGCTCCTGCGCCTTACCGGAGCCGATGTACGTCGCCGGGTCCGGTTTGTCGCGGCGCTGGACCACACCGTCCAGCACCATGGCGCCCGCGGTCTCGGCCAGGGCGGCCAGCTCCGCGAGGGAATTCTCCGCGTCCTTGACCGTCCCGGAGGTCCATACGCCGACCAGCACCACGCGCTCCAGGCGCAGCTGCCGGTACTCGACCTCGGTGACGTCCTCGAGCTCGGTGGAAAGGCCCGCCACACGGCGCAGGGCCGCGCGCGCGGAGCGGTCGTACTGGTCGCCGTCACGCGCCCCGTCGATCTCGTGGCTCCAGGCGACGTCCTCTTCCATCAGGGCGTCGGCCCGAAGGCTCTCGTGGAGGCGCTGTCGGTCCTGCTGAGGAAGGGAAGAAGAGGAGGTCATTTGATCCTTTGTGTCGTTGGGACGTCCCGGGATCGGGCCTGCGGGGCCCGGGGACTCTCGATCGTGACAACGTCCGGACGCCCCGGGAGATTCCCGGCGGTCCCGGCGTCGGCCCGTCGATGGTCGCACGGCGGGTGAGGTCCGTCACGCGACTTTTCCTGCCCTGCCATTGTCCCTGGTGAGCGGGTCGGCACCGGCTTCGGGGTCAGGAGGAGTGCGCCTTGGCGGGGCCCGGCTCCTTCTGGTCCTTCTTGACGTGCCAGTCCGGGTGGCCGGGCATCGGCGGGGTGCGGGTGTCGTAGAGCCAGGCGCGCAGGAAGCCGGACAGGTCCTTGCCGTGGATGCGGGAGGCCAGCGTGATGAAGTCGCCGGTGCCGACGACGCCGTCGCGGTGCTGTGCGAACCAGGCGCGCTCCAGGCGGTCGAAGGCGGCGGCGCCCATCCGCTCCCGCAGCGCAAAGAGGACGAGCGCGCTGCCGTCGTAGACCACCGGGCGGAAGATGCCGATCTTCTGGCCCTTCTCGGGGACCTTCGGGGCGGCCGGCGGCCCGCCCGCTGCCCGCCAGGCGTCGGACTGCTCGTAGGCGCGCCTCATGCGCTCCTCCATGGCGGCCGTGCCCTTGCTCGCACGGTCGGCGTAGAGCGCTTCGTACCAGGTGGCGTGCGATTCGTTCAGCCACACGTCGGACCAGGTACGGGGGGTCACGCTGTCGCCGAACCACTGGTGTGCCAGCTCGTGCACCATCAGTGACTCCACGTACCAGGCCGGGATCTTGTCGCTGGTGAAGAGGTGCTTCTCGAAGAGCGACAGCGTCTGGGTCTCCAGCTCGAAGCCGGTCGAGGCGTCGGCCAGCAGGACGCCGTACGTCTCGAACGGATAGCGGCCCACCTGGCGCTCCAGCCAGGAGATCTGCCCGGGCGTCTTCGCCAGCCACGGCTCCAGCTTCTTGCGCGCGTCGGCCGGTACGACGTCCCGCAGGGGCAGCCCGTGCGGGCCCTGACGACGGACGACGGCGGACTTCCCCAGGGATACCTGGGCCAGCTCGGTGGCCATCGGGTGCAGCGAGCGGTACGTCCACGTGGTGGCGGGGCCGCGGGCGCTGCGCCCCAGAAGCAGGCCGTTGGCGACGGCCGTGATGCCCCGGGGAGCGGTGATGCGGAAGGTGAAGGCGGCCTTGTCCGAGGGGTGGTCGTTGCTGGGGAAGACGCGGTGGGCGGCGTCCGCCTGGTTGGCCATCGCGAGCCCGTCTCCGGTACGGATCCAGCCGCCGTCCTTGCCCCCCTTGGGGTTGCTGGTGTGCCGCACCACGATGCGCAGGGCCTGGCCGGGCCCGACGGGGTGCGCGGGGGTCACCACGAGGTCCTCGCCGTGCGTGGCATGGCGTGCGGGGGCGCCGTTGACCTCCACGGACCGCACGGCGCCCCGGGCGAAGTCGAGGTTGACGCGGTCCAGGTGGTCGGTGGCGCGGGCGGTGATGGTGGTGACGGCGTCCAGCGGGACGTCGTTCCGCCCGGAGTACTTCAGGGCGATGTCGTACGCGTCGACGTCGTAGCCGGGGTTGCCGAGGTGCGGGTAGAGGCGGTCGCCGATCCCCTGGGGGCCGGGCTCCGGCGCACCCGCCGCGAGGAGGGCGCCGACGGCCAGCACGGCCGGGACGGCACGGCGGGCGGCCACGAGGCGGCGCGGGGCGGCGGGGCGCGGCAGGTCCGGCGCCTGGCGGGTGGGGAACGCGGTACGGCGGGACGTAAAGGGCATGCGTTACCGCTACCAGCACGGCAACCCGCGAGAACGACGACGCGGCAGCGCAGCACCCGAATGAGCGGTTCCGCCCGCTTCCCGGGCGCGTCGCCGAGAAGCTTCACACGGGCACTCGGGGGACCGCGCCCCGAAGCCGCGCGTCGCCCGCTTCAGAAGCGGAGGGTCGCGGCCGGCTGGTTGCGGCCCGCGCGCAGCACGTCGAAGACGCCCGGGACCTGGCGCATCGCGCGCATCAGGGAGGGCAGTTCCGCGGCGTCCGGGAGGTGCAGCGTGTATGTGTGCCGTACGCGCTGCTCGCGGGGCGGTTCCACGTCCGCGGAGACGACGGCGGCACCCTGCGCGGCGATGACCTCGGTGAGATCGGCCAGCAGGCGGGGCCGGCTGAACGCCTCGGCGAGCAGCGTGACCCGGCAGCCCTGGTCCGGCGCGGCCGAGCGCCGCCACTGCACCCCTACGGGGGCCCGCCCGGCAGCCGCCATCCGGGCCACGGCCGGGCAGAGGGCGCGGTGCACGGTCACGGCGCCGCCTCGTACGGCGAATCCGGTGACCTTGTCGGGCGGTACGGGGGTGCAGCAGCCGGCCAGCCGGACGGGGGCGTCGGGGAGGTCGGCGACGGCGGGGACGGGCGGCCGCGGCCGGCGCGCCTCGGGGGCCGGGCAGGCCTCCTCCTGGTCGGTGGTGCCGCCCTCGGCGGTGGTCTCCGCCTCGTGGCGCGGGGCGCTCTCGTGGCGCGGGGCCCTCTCGGCGCCGCTCTCTGGGCGCTCCGCCGCCTCCTCGGCCGCTTCGGGCTCCACGGGCTCCGCGCCCGGGTGGGCGGTGAGCCAGCGGGAGATGGCGAGCCGGGCAGCGGGCGTGCGCGCGTACTCCAGCCACTGCGGGGAGGGGCCGGCCGCGGAGTCCGGAGCCATGAGGAGATGCAGGCTGTCGCCGTCGCGGAGAATCGTCGAGAGGGTCGCCAGGCGGCCGTTGACGCGCGCACCGATGCAACAGTGCGCCCCGGCTCCGTGGAGTGCGTACGCGGCGTCCACGCAGCTCGCGCCCGCCGGCAGCCGGAACGCACCGCGGTCGCCGGAGTCGTCGCCCGCCTCGCGCGCCGCGTCCGCCCCCGCCCCGAAGCCGACGTCCGCGCGGAAGACCGAGATCTCCCGGTCCTCGGCCAGGTCGTCGCGGAGCGAGGTCCAGAACGTGTCCGGGTCGGGCGCGACCCGCTGCCACTCCAGCAGCCGCGAGAGCCAGCCGGGGCGGGTCGGGTCCACCCGTTCCCCGTCGGGCGTCTCCGCGCCCTCCTGAGGGCCGAACGGGCCGCCCTCGGCGAGGACGTGCGGGTCGCCCAGCGCGATCACGCCGGCCTCGGCCACCCGGTGCATCCGATGGGTGCGGATAAGCGTTTCCGCAATGTGGCCGTCCTCGCTCATCACCGCCGTGTGCAGGGACTGGTACAGGTTGAACTTGGGCGCCGCGATGAAGTCCTTGAACTCCGAGACGACCGGCGTGAAGCAGGTGTGCAGCTCGCCCAGGACGGCGTAGCAGTCCGCGTCCTCGGCGACCAGCACCAGCAGCCGCCCCAGGTCCGCGCCGGTCAGCTCGCCGCGCCGTATCCGCACGCGGTGCACGGACACGAAGTGCCGCGGCCGGACGAGGACTTCGGCATCGATGCCGGCGTCGTGCAGCACCGCGCCCATGCGTGCGGCGACGGCCGCGAGCGGGTCCGGGCGCTCGGCGTGCCGCAGCACGAGGGTGCGGGTCGCCGCGTACTCCTCGGGGTGCAGGATCGCGAAGACCAGGTCCTCCAGCTCGGTCTTGAGCGCCTGGACACCCAGCCGCTCGGCGAGCGGGATGAGCACGTCACGCGTGACCTTGGCGATCCTGGCCTGCTTCTCGGGCCGCATCACGCCGAGGGTGCGCATGTTGTGCAGCCGGTCGGCGAGCTTGATCGACATCACCCGGACGTCGTTGCCGGTGGCCAGCAGCATCTTGCGGAAGGTCTCCGGCTCGGCGGCGGCGCCGTAGTCGACCTTCTCCAGCTTCGTGACGCCGTCGACGAGGAAGCGCACCTCCGCGCCGAACTCCTCACCCACCTGATCGAGCGTCACGTCCGTGTCCTCGACCGTGTCGTGGAGCAGGGACGCCGTCAACGCCGTCGTCTCCGCGCCCAGTTCGGCGAGGATGAGCGTCACGGCGAGGGGGTGGGTGATGTACGGCTCGCCGCTCTTGCGCATCTGTCCGCGGTGCGAGGACTCGGCGAGGGCGTACGCCCTGCTGAGGACGTCGAGGTCGGCGTCCGGGTGGTGGGCCCGGTGGACCTTGGCGACGTGCTCCAGGGCGTCGGGCAGACCGTCGCGGGGGGCGGGCCCCAGCAGCGCCGCACGGCCGAAGCGGCGCAGGCCTCTCAGTTCCAGCCGGGGGCGGCCGCGTTTGCGGACCGCAGCCCCTGCCGGGTGAAGCTCTGCGGGCGCACCGCTGGGTTCAGTGGCCTCTGCGCTCATGGGGCACCTCCGGCAGCATCGACCGGCGGCCGGACGCGATCAGGCGGTGACGGCGGTGTCCGGGCCGGTGCTTGATGCTACCGAGCCCATCACGCACCGCTCACCGCCTCTCGCCCAGAGTGAAACGGATCACCCATTCGAGCGAAACTTCAGCCACGGCCGTTACCGCCCGAAACCGCCTTCCGGGCTCTCCCCCGAGCCGGCCGGGCGCGCCCCTCAGGCGGTGGCCGCGCGCAGCCAGGAGGGGTCGAGCGTGCCCTCGGCGACGATCTCCGCGGGGCCCGTCATCTCCACGGTGCCGTCCGGCAGCTCGGTGATCACGAGGGTGCCACCGAGCACGTCGACGGTGTACGTGACGGGGCTGCCCGTCACCGAGGGGTCGGCGCCGTCACGGCGGGCGGTGGCCACGGCGACCGCGCAGGCGCCCGTGCCGCAGGAGCGGGTCTCGCCGGAGCCGCGCTCGTGCACCCGCATCGCGACGTGGCGCGGGCCGCGGTCGGCGACGAACTCGACGTTGACCCCGTCGGGGTAAACGTCGGCAGGGCTGAACGGCGGAGCGCTGTACAGGTCACCGGCGTGGCCGAGGTCCTCGACGAAGGCGACGGCGTGCGGATTGCCCATGTTCACGTTGCGGGCGGGCCAGCTGCGACCGTCGACCGTGACCGTGACCTGCTCCTCGGGGAGCTCGGCGCGGCCCATCACGACGGTGACGTCGCCCGTCGCGCCGCCGGCCGCGTCCTTGGCGAGGTGCACGCGGCGCACCCCGGCGCGGGTGGCGACGGCCAGGTCGCCGGCCTCGACGAGGCCGGCGTGCTGGAGGTAGCGGGCGAAGACGCGCACGCCGTTGCCGCACATCTCGGCGATCGAGCCGTCGCCGTTGCGGTAGTCCATGAACCACTCGGCCTCGTCGGCCATCGCGCGCGCCTCCGGATGGGCCGCGGACCGCACGACGTGCAGCACACCGTCGCCGCCGATGCCGGCCCGGCGGTCGCAGAGCCGCGCCACCAGATCGGCGGGCAGCTCCAGCCGGCCGTCGGGGTCGGGGACGATCACGAAGTCGTTCTCGGTGCCGTGTCCCTTGAGGAAGGCGATGCGCTCGTTGCTCACCCTTGAATCGTACGGGGCAGCACCGACAGCGGCGCCATCGGCACGGGCGGCCCGCCGCCTGCAGGGCGGCGGCTCAGCCTCGGAGCCGGGCCACGCGCCAGATGGCGAGGGCCGCGAGCACCAGGACGACCGCGACGTAGACCGCGACCACGCGCCAGTCCGCGCGCCGGCCCGAGCCGCGGGCCGGCAGCCCCGGCCAGGTGTGGCCGACCCGGCGGGCGGCCATCATGCCCCAGCCCGCCGCGCAGCAGCAGAGCAGCAGCCCCAGCATCGCGAAGACGGCGCCGCCGTCCCCGCCGAACTCGAAGGCCAGCGGGAAGGCGAACATCAGTGAGCCGACGGCGGCCAGGCCCACGATGGGCGCGAGCTGCCAGAGGCGGAGGCGGCGTGGCGGCCGCAGCTCCCGGAAGGACGCGGCGCCCTCGGGGGGCCGGTCGTCCTCCGCCTGCGCGTCGGGTCCGTCCGAGCCGTCCAGCGCGTCCCCGTCCGCCGGCCCGTCGTCCTCCGGGGTCCGGTGTCCGCCCATGAGCGGATCGTCGTCGAGCGGGCGGTCGTCGGGGGCGATGCGGTCGTGCTCGGGAAGTGCGGCGTCCGCGCCCGGTGCGGGGTCGTCCGCGAAGCGGTCGGCCTCGGGGCGGCCCTCCGCGTCCGAGGGCCCGGGGCCGGCGGCCGGCCCGGGGTCGTCGTCGAGGGCGGGTGCGTGGCCCGGGATCGCCTCTCGTGCGCCGCGCTGTCCTTCGCGCCGCGTCTCCGGCTGTTGCGCTCTGCTGCGAGGGCGGGCCTCCATCGCCAATGCCCTCCCAGTTCCAGACGCCACGGCTCGGTCGATGGTCGATAATGACACGCCCTCAGGGGGCCCGATGACGGCCTGAGCGTCCCGATGCCATGACGTGATCAGGCTGTGACCGGTCGTTCGAGCAACGCCAGCGCGCGGTCCGGAAGTTCCTCACGGGCGTCCGCCGCGCCGCTGAGCCAGTGGACCCGCGGGTCACGGCGGAACCAGGAGTCCTGCCGGCGCGCGAAGCGCTTGGTGGCGCGCACCGTCTCTGCCCGCGCCTCGTCCTCGGCGCACTCCCCCGCGAGGTACTCCAGCACCTGCTGGTACCCGAGCGCACGGGACGCCGTACGCCCCTCGCGCAGGCCCTGGGCCTCCAGCGCGCGCACCTCCGCCACGAGCCCCGCATCCCACATGCGGTCCACCCGTACGGCGATCCGCTCGTCCAGTTCGGGGCGGTCCACGTCGACGCCGATCTGCACCGTGTCGGCGTAGACCTCGCGCTGATCGCCGGGGCCGGGCAGGTTGGCCGTGAAGGGCCGCCCGGTGATCTCGATGACCTCAAGGGCGCGGACGATGCGGCGGCCGTTGCTCGGCAGGATCGCGCGCGCCGCCTCGGGGTCGGCGGCGGCCAGCCGGGAGTGCAGCACGCCGCTGCCCGCGTGCTCCAGCTCGGCCTCCAGGCGGGCCCGCACCTCGGGGTCGGTGCCGGGGAACTCCAGGTTGTCCAGCGCACCGCGCACATAGAGGCCGGAGCCGCCCACGAGGACGGCGGTGCGTCCCCGATCGAGCAGCCGGTCGATCTCGGCACGGGCCAGCCTCTGGTACTCGGCGACGCTCGCCGCCTGGGTCACGTCCCAGATGTCCAGGAGGTGGTGCGGGACACCGGCCCGCTCCTCCTGGGTGAGCTTGGCGGTGCCGATGTCCATGCCCCGGTAGAGCTGCATGGAGTCGGCGTTGATGACCTCACCGCCGAGATGCCGGGCGAGGGCGACGCCCAGATCGGACTTACCGGCCGCGGTGGGGCCGACGACGGCGATGACCCGCGGAGCGGGAACTGCGTTGTTCACCGAGCCAGTGTGTCAAACCGCGCGGCCGGTTTCGAATGAGTGCCGGACGGTCGGTCCGCCCTCAGGCGCAGCGGAGTGAGGTTTGGCCCGCAAGAGTAGGGTAAAGGCCAGGTATGGGCGCTTTCTCACTATGCGTCCTCCGACCAGGGAAGGTGGCTCATGGGCCTGCTGGACAAACTCAAGGCCAAGGCCGGCCTCCTCAAGGGCAAGGCCGGCGACCTCGCGCAGCAGCACGGGGACAAGATCGATCGGGGCCTGGACAAGGCCGGGAGGACGGTCGACGCCAGGACGAAGGGCAAGTACAGCGGCCAGATCGGCACCGGCACGGCCAAGGCCAAGGAGGCCCTGCGCCGGATGTCCGATGGCCAGGGCGCGCACGGCCCGGGCGCGAGCGGCCGGCCCGGCGAGGGCCCGGGCACCGGAAAGCGGCCCGGCGACCCCGTGTGAGGCCGGGAGAGCCGGACAGCCCGGTGGCCGGGGACCGTGCGGTCCCCGGCCACCGTCGTTCGCAGGGGGCCGCGCCCCGGTGCCTCCTGGTGCGGGCCGGTCAGGACCACGCCGCCACGAAGTACCCCACGCCGTACGGCGCCTCCTCGTGGAGCAGCGCGCCGTCCAGCCCGGCACCCTCCGCCGCCCCGGCCAGCACCTGCCAGCTGGACCGTCCCGAGACCATGAGCGACTGGGCGGGCTCCTCGTCCAGCGCCCCGAGGGCCGCCACGTCCGCGGTGCCCAGCATGCGGGCCAGCTCCGCGTCGAACCCTTCGGCGCGCTCGTCGAAGTAGCCGGGCGCCTTGACCGTGCGGCAGGCGCTGCCGTCGCCCATCACCAGCAGGGCCACGCGCTCCGCCGACGCCGCGAGCTGACGCCCGGCACCGAGGCACCGCTCCGGTTCGAGCGGTTCGCCCACCCCGAGGGCCGACACGGGAACGCCGCGCCGGTCGGCGCGCTCCAGGAGCCAGGCCCCGAGTGCCAGTGAGGGCGGCAGCTGCCGCCCCTCGGTTGCGCCTTCCCCGTCCGGCGCGCCGAGCCGTACGGAGAGGTCAACGCCGAACCCGGAGAACGATCCCGGGGTCCCCTCCTTGAACGCCCCTCGGCCCTCGGGCTCGGCAGGGCCGACGACGACCAGCCGGTCGGCCCGCGCGGCGGCGAGCACGCCGACGGCGTCCGCGCAGGCGGCCCGCAGGCCGTCCAGTTCGGCCGCGGCACCGGCGGCGATCTCGGGGACGAGCAGGGGCGGACAGGGGCACAGAGCAGCAGCTACGAGCATGCTCCGCAGCGTATCCCCGCCGCCGTGGGGCATCGGTCCGCGGCCTCCCGGCCGACGCGGGGAAGGCCGTGCGGATGCCTGCACGGGCGCGTACCGGCCCGGCGGGCGGCCGGCGCCGTCCCGGTCACCGGGAGTGGCGCCGGAGCCTCAGGAGGTCGGGCAGCAGCCGCCGGCCGGCTCCGCCGGCGCGGGGGCCGGAGCACCCACCGTCGGCAGCCCGAGCATGACGCCGGCGGGCTGCGGCGGAGCGGCGTTGCGGCGCTCCCAGGCATCGCCGGAGCGGGTCCGGCGGACCGAGACGGCCTCGCCCTCGGCGAGCAGGTGGTGCGGCGCCGCGTACGTGATCTCGACCGTCACCATGTCGCCGGGGCGCACCTCGGCGTCCGGCTTGGTGAAGTGCACGAGGCGGTTGTCGGGCGCGCGCCCCGAGAGGCGGTGCGTGGCACCGTCCTTGCGGCCCTCGCCCTCGGCGACCATGACCTCGACCGTGCGGCCGACCTGCTTCTTGTTCTCCTCCCAGGAGATCTCCTCCTGGAGGGCGACCAGCCGCTCGTAGCGGGCCTGGACGACCTCCTTGGGGATCTGGCCCTCCATGGTGGCGGCCGGGGTCCCGGGGCGCTTGGAGTACTGGAAGGTGAAGGCCTGCGCGAAGCGGGACTCGCGGACCGTGTGGAGGGTCTGCTCGAAGTCCTCCTCGGTCTCGCCGGGGAAGCCCACGATGATGTCGGTGGAGATGGCCGCGTCCGGCATGGCCGCGCGGACCTTCTCGATGATCCCGAGGAAGCGCTCCTGGCGGTAGGAGCGGCGCATGCTCTTCAGGACGGCGTCGGAGCCCGACTGCAGCGGCATGTGGAGCTGCGGCATGACGTTCGGCGTCTCGGCCATGGCGGCGATGACGTCGTCGGTGAAGTCGCGGGGGTGCGGGGAGGTGAAGCGGACCCGTTCCAGGCCCTCGATCTTCCCGCAGGCGCGCAGCAGCTTGGAGAAGGCCTCGCGGTCGCCGATGTCGGAGCCGTAGGCGTTGACGTTCTGGCCGAGCAGGGTGATCTCGGAGACGCCCTCGGAGACCAGCGTCTCGATCTCGGCGAGGATGTCGCCGGGGCGGCGGTCCTTCTCCTTGCCGCGCAGCGCGGGGACGATGCAGAAGGTGCAGGTGTTGTTGCAGCCCACGGAGATGGAGACCCAGGCCGCGTACGCGCTCTCGCGGCGGGTGGGCAGCGTCGAGGGAAACGCCTCCAGGGACTCGGCGATCTCGACCTGCGCCTCCTCCTGGACGCGGGCGCGCTCCAGGAGGACCGGCAGCTTGCCGATGTTGTGCGTGCCGAAGACGACGTCGACCCAGGGCGCCTTCTTGACGATGGTGTCGCGGTCCTTCTGGGCCAGGCAGCCGCCGACGGCGATCTGCATCCCGGGCCGCGAGGCCTTCTTCGGGGCGAGCTGGCCGAGGTTGCCGTAGAGCTTGTTGTCGGCGTTCTCGCGTACCGCGCAGGTGTTGAAGACGACGACGTCCGCACCGTCGGCGCCCTCGGGCGCTGGCACGTACCCGGCGTCCTCCAGCAGGCCGGCCAGCCGCTCGGAGTCATGGACGTTCATCTGGCACCCGTGGGTGCGCACCTCGTATGTCTTCGCACTCATCTCAATCGACCAGGGTACGTGCTTCCGAAGGCCGTCCGCCCCCTCCGGGGCATCCCGGAGGGGGCGGACGGGAAGCGGCCGCGGTCAGCGGCTCAGGGGCGGGCCGGCTTCAGTTCGATGTCCTGGTGGATGTCGCCCCGGGAGGGGTCGACCGCCACGAAGCGGGCCGTCGGCGCGTGCGCGGAGCCGGAGGCGATGACGGTGTAGCCGCCGGGCTCCAGGCCGGTGATGCGGTAGCGGCCGCCCACCGCGCGGACGCCGGCGCGGCGCTTGCCGCGGTCGCTGACGACCGTGATCCACGCTTCGCAGCCGCCGGGGTGCTCCGGGCAGTGCAGGGAGCCGCTGACGGTGCACGCGCCGGCCGGGGAGGCCGTACGGGCGCCGGGGGCCGCCGGGCGGCCGCGGGGCCCGGCAGCGGGCGCCGGGGCGGCCTCAGCGGCCGGCTTCCGACGGGCGGCGGGGGCCCCGGCCGCGATGCCGGGGGACACCGGGACCTGCTTGGCGCCCGGAGCGCCCTCGTGCCGGGTGTGCGCCAGCCATGCGGCCAGCGCCGCCTGGGTGCGGCGGTCCAGGGTGGAGGCGGCGTGCGTCGCCGGGGCGGCGGACTTCGCGGCCGGGACGGCCTGCGTGGCCGGGTCCGGCTCCGGGGTCGCGGTGGTGACGGTCAGGCCGCGGTCGTCGGCGTAACCGGCCAGCGCCTCGTCCAGCGCCGCCAGTTCCCGCAGCGCCACGTGGAGGCGGTCGGCGCGAGGCCCGGAGGGAGCGTGCAGCACGCCCTCCAGTTCGCGGATGAGCGGGCTGACCCGTACCCAGGTGCCGTCGGGCTCCCCCGTGGCGAAGCGGTGGTCCAGGGCGTGCAGCGACTCCACGAAGGTGGCGATGATCCGGTCGACACGGCCGGCCAGCTCGGGGGCGAGGTCGATGTCGATGTCGGCGGCGGCAGCGAGCGAGCGGGCGTGCCCGGTGGCCGCGGCGAGCAGCGCCAGGCGGTTCTCTGCGCCCCGGCCGCGGACGCCGACCGGCATCCGTACGAGCGGCCGGGCGACGCCGCGCACCTGGTACAGGGCGGCGTCGACGCCTCGGGCGGCGCCGCGCAGCCGGACCGGGGCCGCGGGGTCCTGCCAGCGCTCGGCGACCTGGGAGAGCAGGTGTTCCAGCGCGGAGACGTAGCCGCGCTCGGCCTCTTGGGCGATCTTGCGGCTGGAGACGGGGAAGACCAGCGCGGCGCAGGCCGTGGCGATGATGATGCCGAGTCCGTTGTCCAGCAGGCGCTCGCTGAGCAGGGTCTCCATGCCGGTGTACGGGGTGGACAGGCCGTAGAGCTGCACGAGGGCGGTGACCAGGCCGGCGACCCAGTAGCCGTACTGGCGCTGCATGCCCCAGGAGCCGAAGGTCAGGCCGGCCACGATGACGAGCAGGGTCCAGTAGATGTGGCCGGGGCCGATCAGGCGGAGCAGCAGGACGCCGATGACGGCGCCGACGATGGTGCCCGCCATCCGGTGGCCGAGCTTGCGCAGCCTCTCGTGGGTGGTGTTGGTGCCGAACAGCGTGATCATCACGCCGACCAGGCCCCAGTAGAAGCGCTGCGGGTTGATGGCGTCGGTGATCGGGCACACGATGGCCGCGGCGAGCCCGGCGTGCACGGGAGCGCGCAGGTACGGGACGGCCCGCCGCCAGCCCTTCTCGTTCTGGGCCGCGATCACGCGGCGGGCGACGGCGCCGGTGCCCGCAGGGCGGTTCTGCTCCAGCGCGACGGTGGGCTGGAAGGGCACCTTGGCGCGCGCGGTGGGCGCGTTCCAGCCGAGGTCGAGCCAGTGCGCGAGGGAGTCGGCGAGCGTGTCCAGGAGGTGGCCGACCCGGCGGGCGAGCGCGGCGGCCTCGGCCTCCTCGGCGCCGGTCTCCGGCGCCTCCAGGACGGCGGTGGCCTGCTGCTGGATGAGCTGGGCGGCCGGGCGCAGCGCGTCGGCCCGGCCGAGCGGGGTGTCCCGCGCGATGACCAGGCCCACGACCATGGCCTCCCGCAGGTGGGCCGGCGCCGGAAGGCGGGTGAGCTGCTGCACGCACTGGCCGATGCCCTTCAGGGCCAGCTCGGCGTCGAAGAGGTGGCGGTGCAGGAGTTCCGCGGTGTCGGGGTCGGCGGCGACCTCGGGCTGGGCGAGGCGGCCGTCGATGGTGACGGTGGTGACGTTCAGGCGGCGCAGGCTGCGGCGCATCCGCTTGACGGCGACCTCGTGGTCGGCGTCCGGGTCCAGCGCGTCGGTGGCGGCGTCGGCGACCCTGCGGGCCTCGACGACGAAGGCGCGCTGCGTACGGAGGAGGTCCTCGCGCGGCATCGGGTAGCACAGCGCGAGGCGGGTCAGGAGGATGGCGACGGCGGACACGAGGGCGACGAGAAACATCTCGCCACAGAGGTTCAGCGGGACGTTCGCCATCATGCCGACCATGAAGGCGTTGAAGAGCAGCATGCCGCCCAGCAGCGCCAGGGTGCCGAACCGGGCGAGGAAGAAGGTCACCGCCAGCGCGGCCACCATGATGGTCAGTTCGACCACGCGGTACTGGTGCAGCCAGGCGGCGAGCGGCAGCGCGGCGGAGAACGGGAGGGGCATCCACAGGATGGCGCGGGTCAGCCGCTGCCAGGTGTTCTCGGCGATGGCGAACGCGCTCATCAGGCCCATCATGCCGCCGGCCATCATGCCGAGCATGGCGGGCATGTCCAGCGCGACGGACATGCCGTAACCGGTCGCGAGCCCGGTGACCATGGCTACCAGCGTCCGCCATCCGGCCTGCAGCTGGCCGAGTCCGGGGTCGGCGGCGAGCACCCAGTCCCACCAGCGTCTCGGCCCGCCGACGCGCCGGGGCGCGATGGCGCTCTCGTGGGCCGGGTCGCGGCCCTTGCGGCCGCCGGTGATGTCCGGGGTTTCGGTGGCTGGCGTGGTCAACTGACCTCCGGTTCGATGGCGTGCAGCACGGTCGTTACGGCATCCCGGGCGGCGCCCACGGCGCGCTCCGGCTCGTCGGCGTTCGAGCGCAGCCCTTCGAGGAGGGCGGCGGCCATCCGCTGCCGCGCGCGCTCCAGCAGCTCGCGGCCCGCGGGCGTCAGCGACGTCTCGATGCAGCGCCGGTCGTGGGCGCTGCGCTCGCGCTGGACGAGGCCGCGCTCCTCCAGTTCCTGCAGGACCACGGTGACCCGGGGCTGCGCGATGCCGGTGTACGCGGCGAGTCCGGTGACCCGCCGGGGACCGCCCTCCAGGGCGTCCAGGAGTGAGGCGTGCGTACGCGGCAGCCCGAATTCACCGAGCCGGAAGAGTGCCTGGGAGAGCCTGCCGATGCCCCTGAGGAGCCCACGAGCGGCGTTCTCGATGCGCTGTTCGTCGGACGTCGACGATGAATGCATATAGCAATTATATAACAGGGGTATGCATCGATCGGCACGAGGGGTGACCCGCGCCGCTCGACGGCCGCCGCTCGCCCCTCCCCTTCGAAGGCCTCGGCTGGCAGGATTTCCGCCATGGTCCACAGCCTCCCCCTGCCCTGCGGACGCCGGGCACTGCAGACGGCGGTCGCTGCGGCGGCCCTCGCCGGGCTGCTGCTGTGGTTCCTGCTGCCGAGCGGACCGCCGCCCCCAGAGGGCCGGGTGACGCTGGCCACGGGAGTGCCGACCGGCGTGTACGCCCGGTACGGAGAGCTGCTCAAGACGGACCTCGCGCACGACCTCCCGGATCTCGACGTCACGCTCACCCGGAGCGAGGGCTCCGTCGACAACATCCGCAAGCTGGTCTCGGGGCGCGCCGAATTCACCATCGCGGCGGCCGACGCGGTCGCCACCTACCAGGTGCAGGGCGGCCGGGACGCGCACCGGCTGCGCGCCTGCGCGCGGCTGTACGACGACTACATGCAGCTGGTCGTGCCCAAGGGCTCCGAGGTGCGCTCGACGCGCGACCTGAAAGGGCTGCGGGTGGGGGTCGGCGCCGACGGCTCCGGCGTGCAGCTGATCACCCGGCGGCTGATGCGCGCGGCGGGGCTGGACTTCGACCGGGACATCCAGGCGGAGCGGGTCGGCATCGACACGATGCCGCAGCTGCTGGAGCACGGGAGGCTCGACGCGTTCTTCTGGTCCGGCGGACTGCCGACCACGGCCGTGCAGCGGCTGGCCGAGCGCTTCCCCGTACGGCTGGTGCAGCTCGGCGACCTGGTCGAGCCGCTGCACGCACAGGGCCGGGGCAGCCGCTACTACCGGGCGGCGGTGATGCCGGCCGACGCGTACCCGGAGACCCAGGACGACCGGGCCGTGAAGACCATCGCGGTGGCCAACCTCCTGGTCACCACCGACCGCGAGGACGCGGACCTGACCAGGGCCGTGACCCGGACGGTGATAGACAGCCGGGACCGCATCGGCCGCGAGGTCCACGACGCCCAGAAGGTCGACCTGCGCACCGCCGTCTTCACCGACCCGCTGCCGCTGCACACGGGCGCGCGGCGGTACTACGTCTCGGCCAAGCCCTGACGGGGCGCTGACGGCGCCCGGCGGGGCCGTCAGGGGGCCGCGGGCGCTTCCGGGTGCGGGCGGTCGCGCGGGACGGTGAGCGTGACGCACAGGCCGCGTGGGGCGTTCGGGGCGTAGGAGATCTCCCCGCCGCCCGCGGCGAGCATGGCGCGGGTGATCGACAGCCCCAGGCCCGACCCGGAGACGTTCTGGTGGCGGCCGCTGCGCCAGAAGCGGTCGCCGATGCGCTCCAGCTCCTCGTCCGTCAGGCCGGGGCCGTGATCGACGACGGTGATCCGGACCCGCTCGCCCTCGGGAGCGGCGGCGACCGCGACCTCCTCCCCGGCCGGGGTGAACTTCAGGGCGTTGTCGACGACCGCGTCCAGCGCGCTGGAGAGCGCCACCGGGTCCGCCCAGCCCGTGACCGCGCCGTGCCCCTCGTACCGCAGGGTCACGCCCTTGTCGTCGGCGAGCGGGCGCCAGGCGTCGGCGCGCTCGGCGGCGAGCGCCGCGACATCGGTGAGCTGGAGGTCGGCCGGGGTGTGCTCGGCCAGCGCCAGGTCCAGCAGGCCGTCCAGGACCCGGGCCAGGCGCTTGCCCTCCGTACGGACGGAGGCGATCTCCTCGTTGCCGTCGGGGAGTTCCAGCGCGAGCAGTTCGATGCGGAGGAGCAGGGCGGAGAGCGGATTGCGGAGCTGGTGGGAGGCGTCGGCCACGAAGGCGCGCTGCTGCTCCAGCACGTCCTCGACATTGTCCGCCATCTCGTTGAACGACCGGGCGAGCCTGCGGAGTTCCGGCGGCCCGGTACCGGCGACCACCCGTGACGCCATCCGGCCGGTGGCGATGTCGTGAGTGGCCGCGTCCAGGATCCGTACCGGTCGCAGCACCCACCCCGTGAGCCGGAACGCCGCCCCCACGGCGACCAGCATCGCCAGCGACTCCCCCGCCGCCAGCCACAGCCAGCCGTGCAGGATCCGCGACCGCAGCTGCTCCGTGGGCGAGTCGGTGAAGACCACCGCGACCACGTCACCGTCCCTGATGACCGGCGAGGCGACCGGCAGCCGGCGGTCGTCCCAGGGCCACGCCTGGTGCGGGTCGTGGCTGCGCCGCCCGGCCAGCGCCTCCTCGAAGGCCTGCCGCCCCTCCCCCGACAGCGGCACCCGCCAGTCGGCCGGCGCAGCAGCCATGGGGGTGCGGTCGCGGTAGAAGACACCGGCACGGATGTCGTACAGGTCGTGGTACCGCTGGAGCTCCGTACGGAGCGTGCTCAGCCGTTCGTCGTCGGCGGGCGCGCGGCCGTCGGCACCGGGCCGGGCGGTGACGAACTGCCCCAGTGAGGCGAAGCGCGCGGCGTCGTCGATCCGGTCCACCACCACCCGCTGCTGTTCGGCCGCCGCCTGACTGCCCGCAAGCGGGAAGCCGAGCGCCAGCAGCACACCGGCCAGCAGGACGATGAGGAGCGGGAGGAGGCGGGTGCGCACGGGAGGGAGCGTCCGTCAGGGAGCCGGAGGCGCGGGAGCGGGCGCCACGAGCCGGTAGCCGACGCCGCGCACCGTCTCGATGAGCGCGGGCATCCGCAGCTTCGAACGGAGCGAGGCGATGTGCACTTCGAGGGTGCGCCCGGTCCCCTCCCAACTGGTACGCCACACCTCACTGATGATCTGTTCCCTGCGGAACACCACCCCCGGACGCTGCGCGAGCAGCGCCAGAAGGTCGAACTCCTTGCGGGTCAGCGGAACGGTGCTGCCGTTCACCGCGACGCGTCTCGTGGCCGGCTCGATGGTGACGGCACCGATACGCAGCAGGTCCTCGCCGGCCGCCTCCTCCGGGGCGTGCTCCCCGGGCCCGTGCACCGTGCGCCGGCTCACCGCGTGGATGCGGGCCAGCAGTTCTCCGGTGTCGTAGGGCTTGACCACGTAGTCGTCGGCGCCGAGGTTGAGGCCGTGGATCCGCGAGCGGACGTCGGAGCGCGCGGTCACCATGATCACCGGGGTGCTGGTGAGCTTCCGTATCCGGCCGCAGACCTCGAATCCGTCCTGGTCGGGCAGGCCCAGGTCGAGCAGGACGACCGCGAAGGCGTCCTCCGCGTCCGGTACGAGCGCGTGCAGCGCTTCCTCCCCGCTGCGCGCGTGCACCACCTCGAAGCCGTGCCGGGCGAGCACAGCGGACAGCGCCGCAGCGACATGGTTGTCGTCCTCCACCAGCAGCAGCCGCATCGGCTCTCCCCCTCTCGCCGGCTCGCGTCCCGGGCCATCAGGGCATCTACCGCGATCGACGGCGCGCCCGTCAAGAGGAAGCCGAGCCGGTACGGCCATCTGTTACGCAGCCGGTACCGGCCCGTACGCAATGGAGCGTTGCGCTCCGCAAACCGGCCGCCGGGGGCGTCCACGCACCCCGCGCCCCGTTCACCCAGAGTGTCCCTTTGCAGCCGGATCGTTATGCTCAATTTCCGCTCAGATGTAATGACGCTGATCGCAGTGCGTCACTACTGTCCTCTCAACCGAGGAGGACGGAGCTACCCGCCGATGAGCGAAGTATCGGTGACCAAGGACCCCGGGGGCCCCGCCCCGGCGGCGGACGATCTGGTCGCGCTGGCAGGCGTCAACAAGCACTTCGGTGCGCTGCACGTACTCCAGGACATCGACCTGACGATCAAGCGCGGCGAGGTCGTCGTGGTGATCGGCCCGTCCGGGTCCGGCAAGTCGACGCTGTGCCGCACGATCAACCGACTGGAGACCGTCGACTCCGGAAGCATCACCATCGACGGGAAGCCGCTGCCCCAGGAGGGCCGGGAGCTGGCGCGGCTCCGTGCCGACGTCGGCATGGTCTTCCAGTCCTTCAACCTCTTCGCGCACAAGACGGTGCTGGAGAACGTCACGCTGGGCCAGCTGAAGGTCCGCAAGGCGGACAAGCGCGCGGCCGAGCAGAAGGCCCGCGCGCTACTGGACCGTGTGGGCGTGGGCACGCAGGCGGACAAGTACCCCGCACAGCTCTCCGGAGGCCAGCAGCAGCGCGTGGCGATCGCCCGCGCACTGGCGATGGACCCGAAGGTGATGCTCTTCGACGAGCCGACCTCGGCCCTGGACCCGGAGATGATCAACGAGGTGCTGGAGGTCATGCAGCAGCTCGCCCGGGACGGCATGACGATGGTCGTCGTCACGCACGAGATGGGTTTCGCGCGCTCGGCGGCGAACCGCGTGGTCTTCATGGCGGACGGCCGGATCGTCGAAGAGGCCGAGCCGACGCAGTTCTTCAACAACCCGCGCAGCGACCGTGCCAAGGACTTCCTGTCCAAGATCCTGCATCACTGAGCCCGCAGTGGCCCCGATGACTGCCCACACCTGCTGAACCGAAGGAACTTCACCATGAGGATGCGTAAGACGGCCGCTGCGGCCACTGTGGTGCTCGCGCTGACCGCGACGGCGACGGCGTGCGGCGGCCAGTCCGGCACGGCCGGCGACAAGCCCAAGGGCGAGAAGGTCTTCAGCGGGACGTACAAGGTCGCCGAGAAGGTCAAGATCGACTCCCCGACGCTGAAGAAGGCCCAGCAGCGCGGCAAGATCATCATCGGCGCCAAGGCGGACCAGCCGTTCCTGGGCTTCCAGGACTCCGACGGCGAGCGCACGGGCTTCGACATCGAGATCGCCAAGATGGTCGCCGCCGACCTGGGCTTCTCCGCCAAGCAGATCGAGTTCAAGACGATCGACTCCAACGTCCGCGAGACCTCGATCTCCAAGGGCCAGGTCGACTACTACGTCGGCACCTACACGATCAACGACGAGCGCAAGAAGCAGGTCGGCTTCGCGGGCCCGTACTACACCGCGGGCGCCGACCTGCTGGTGCGCAAGGACGAGAAGGGCATCACCGGCGCGGACAGCGTCAAGGGCAAGAAGGTCTGCTCGATCGTCGGCTCCACGCCGCTCCAGGAGATCAAGAAGCCCAAGTACGGTGCCGAGACCACCGAGCTGTCCAAGTACTCGCTCTGCGTGAAGCAGCTGCTGGACGGCCAGGTGGACGCGGTCACCACGGACGACGCGATCCTCAAGGGCTACGCGGCGGAGCGTCCCACGAAGCTGAGGCTCGTGGGCAAGCCGTTCACCGAGGAGCCCTACGGCGTCGGCATGGCCAAGAGCGACAAGGCGCTGCGCGACGCGGTCACCGACGCCATCGAGGCGCACATCAAGAACGGTGACTACAAGAAGGCGTACGAAGGCACGCTGGGCAAGTCCGGCTCGCCGTACGAGGCGCCGAAGACGCCGCTGCCCCGCTACTGACCACGCCGCTCACCACCGGCCCGAGCCGTCGCGCCCCGTACGCCCGCCGCGGCGGGCGTACGGGGCGCGCTGCCTCGTGAACGTCCCTGTACGGGGCCGGCGCCCCCGCCCGTCCGCCGCCACCTTCTCACCGCCACCGCGGAGACCCCATGAACGTACTCCTCGATCATCTCCCGCAGTTCCGCGACGGATTCCTGGGGACCCTCGCGCTGACCGCGGCCAGCGGGGCACTCGCTCTCGTCCTGGGCGTCCTCATAGCCGGCTTCCGGGTCTCTCCCGTACCGCCGCTGCGCGCCTTCGGCACCGCCTGGGTCACGCTGCTGCGCAACACGCCCCTGACGCTGCTGTTCCTCGTCGCGTTCTTCATCGTGCCGCAGGTCTTCTTCCCCGGTACGAGCCCGTTCGTGCTGGCGATGCTGGCACTCGGCTTCTACACCTCGTCGTTCGTCTGCGAGGCCGTACGGTCCGGCATCAACACCGTGCCGCTCGGTCAGGCGGAGGCCGCCCGCAGCATCGGGATGACCTTCTTCCAGACCCTGCGCATGATCGTTCTGCCGCAGGCCACGCGTACCGTGATCCCGCCGCTGAGCAGCATCTTCATCGCGCTCACCAAGAACTCCGCGATCGCGGGCGCGTTCAGCAACACCGAGCTGTTCAACGTGTCCAAGCTGCTGAGCGACAAGGGCTTCGCCATCGGCTGGATCTTCCTCTGGATCGCCCTGGCCTACCTGATCATCACCTTCTCCATCAGCGGCCTCTTCCGGCTGCTGGAGCGCCGCCTGGAGGTGGCCCGATGAACGCACTCAGCGAGCACACCCCCACGAACTGCCCGTCGCCCGAGCGCGCGGCCGAGCGAAACAAGGCGGAAGCATGAGCAGCAGCGTCCTCTACGACTCGCCGGGCCCGAAGGCCCGCGTACGCAACCGGCTCTACACGGTTCTCGGCACCCTCGCCGTGCTCGCGCTCATCGCCTTCGCCGTGCTGCGGCTGGCCGCTCAGGGCCAGTTCGCGCCGGAGATGTGGGAGATCTTCAATTACGCCGGGGTGCGCACCTCGATCCGTAACGGCGTCCTCACCACGCTCCAGGTCTTCGCGGTGGCTGCGGTGCTGTCGCTGGTGCTCGGCGTCCTGCTGGCCGTGGGCCGGCTCTCGGACCACAAGCCCGTGCGCTGGCTGGCCACCGGCTTCATCGAGCTGTTCCGTGCCGTCCCGCTGCTGATCACGATCTACGTGCTGTGGGTGCTCTTCCTCAGCTACAAGTCCGAGCTGGGCTTCACCGGCGAGGGCACGCAGTTCTGGGCGCTGGTCATCGGCCTGACCGTCTACAACGGTTCCGTGCAGGCGGAGGTGTTGCGCGCGGGCATCAACTCCGTACCCAAGGGGCAGCGCGAGGCCGCGTACGCGATCGGCATGAGCAAGACGCAGGTCATGATGTCCGTGCTCATCCCGCAGGCCGTCCGCGCGATGCTCCCGACGATCATCAGCCAGCTCGTGGTGACCCTGAAGGACACCTCCCTCGGCTACGTCATCACCTACCAGGAGCTGCTGTACGCGATCCAGCAGCTGGCCGGCAACACGGTCGTCAACGACGAGAACCCGTACGTACCGATGATCATCGTCGGCGGTGCGATCTACGTCGCCATGTGTCTGCTGCTCTCCGCGCTCGCCAACTGGATCGAGCGTCGCGGCCGGCGCGCCAAGACCGGTATCGCGGTCTCCGAGGCGGGCCAGGCGGTGACGGCCGGCGACGCGATGAGTCCTATCGACGGGGCGACGACCCAGGGCCCGACGGACAGGACCGGCTGACCCGGCATCCCCGGGCGGCGGCCTACTCCCCAAGGAGAGGCGTCAACTGACGGGGCGAAAGGTTGCGGAGGCAGCGGCACGGGTGCCGCTGCCTCTGTCACTTGACGCGGCACGCCCGCACTAGGTTGCATACGCTGTGTGATCGCGCACCGGGCCTCAACTGCCATGTCCTCTACGTCCCGCAAGAGCCTCCGGCCGAGCCCCGGTCCGTTCAGCTCACTCCGCCCGGAGCGCGCTGCCACGGGACGCCGGCGGACACGTACGGCGGGGCCTTCAGGGGCGTGCGTCGGCAGTGGGGCCGGTAGAGGCGGGGGCGGTACGGGCGGTGTTGCCGGGGCGGCCGGTGTGGCCTCCTCGGCCGGGATGGCAGGCGCGGCGGGCGCGGCGGGCGCGACCGGTGCAGCCGGTGTGGTCCGTGCAGCCGGTGCGGTCGTCGGTTTCGCTCCGCTTCGCTTCGGGGGAGCGTCGTGGACCCGGTGATCGTGGCCGGGGCCGGCCCCGTCGGCCTCTCCCTCGCCGTCGCGCTCGCGCGCCTCGGCGTCCCGTGCATCGTGCTCGACGAGACGGACGGCCGTGACGAGGTCCGGCCCGCCCGTACCGCCGTGCTCCGCCCCGACACTGCCGCGTTCCTGGCCCGGCTGGGCTGCGCCGAGACCCTGGGCTCCGAAGGCACCCGCTGGGCGGCCTGGCGCACGGTCCAGCGCCGCCGGCTGCTGGACCGGGTGGCCTTCGCCGCGACCGGTGCCCTGGCGGTCAGGACGGCGGACACCGACGCCGCCGGTCACGGCGCGGAGCGCGGCAACGACGGCGCACACGCCCCGCTCTCACCCATACACGTACCTCAACACGCCCTCGCGCGCGCCCTTCGCACCGCGCTCGACCGCGAACCACTCGTACAGGTGGTCCCGGAGAGCCGCGTCATCGAGCTGACCCAGGACCGCGACGGGGTCGGCATCCACACCCGCGGCCCCAAGGGCACGTGGTGGCGGGGCAGTTACGTCGTCGGCTGCGACGGTCCGCGGTCGACCGTCCGCAAGCTCCTGGACATCCGCTTCCCCGGGCGCACCGCCGTCGAACGGCACGCCGTCGCCGCCCTGCGCACCGAACTCCCCTGGCCCGGCGAGGCCCTGCTGCACCGCGCGCCCCCGCGCCGCGGCGCCGCCGGTACGGGCCGGGCCGGGGTCCTCGGCGGAACGACCGGCGAGGTGACAGCGCGCCCGCTCCCGGACGGCGTCTGGCGGCTGGACTGGCTGCTGCCGCCCGGCCGCGACCTGGTCACCCCGGACGCCCTCGTGGCGCGCATCCGCGACACGCTGGCCGGCTGGACGGAGGCCGGTGCCGGTGCCGGTGCCGGGCAGGGCGGTACGGCCGCCGAAGGGGACGGGCACGCCTTCCGGGGCGGCCCCGCCTTCGGGCAGGGCCCGGGCGACGCCGGGAACGGCTCGCTCGTCCCCGCGTACGAACTGCTCGACACCGGGGTCCACACGGTCCACCACCGGCTGGCACGGCGCTGGCGCTCCGGCCGCGCGTTCCTCGCCGGGGACGCCGCGCATCTGCTCGGCGCGCTGGGCACACAGGGGCTGGACGAGGGGCTGCGGGACGCCGAGAACCTCGCCTGGAAGCTGGGCGTCGCCTGGCACCACGGCGCCTCCGACGCGCTCCTGGACAGCTACCAGACGGAGCGCAGGAGCGCCGTCGCCGCCCGGCTGCGCGCCGCGGACCAGGCGCTGCCACTGCTGCGCGACGGCGGCGCCCGGGGGCGGCTGCGGGGCGTGGTCACGGCCGCGGGCCGCGGCCGGACGGCGCTGCTCACGGACGGCCACCTCGGGCGCGGTCCGCTGGGCGCCGCTCCGGTGTACGACCGCTCGCCGCTCGCGCCGGCCGTCGCACCGCCCGGCGCGGTCCGCGTGGACACCGTGCCGGGCGCCCCGGCCGCCGACGTGACGGTGACGGCATCCGACGGCTCGGCCGTACGGCTGCGGGAGCGCCTGGGGCACGGCCTGCTCGTCGTCCTCGTCGCGCCGGGCACGGGCGTGTGGGACCGCAAGCACTGGATGTCGGCCGGGCTCATGCCGCGCCTGGCCGACGCGGTGGCGGCGCTGCCGCTGCCCACGGAGATCCTTGTCGCCGAGCACTACCCGGGCGCGGCCGCCCACACCGTCCTCCTGATCCGCCCCGACGGCCACCTCGTCACCGCCCTGGCCGGCGTCCGCCCCGCCGAACTCCAGGCGTGCGCGGAAAAGCTGTGCGGCGGTGGCGCGGACGGCCTGCCCGGTGCTGGTGCGGAGCGGGACCGGAATACGGGCACGGATGCGGATACCGATGCGGATACAGCTACGGAGCTCACCGAGGAGAGCCGCGGTGGGGAGAAGGGCGGGGCCCCGGGGGCGGGGGCCGGGGGCGCCGGTTAGAGCGGGGCGCCGGTCAGGCGGGGCGTCGGTTGGGCGAGGCGCCGGTCAGGCGGGGCGCCGGTTGGGCGAGGTGCCCGTTGGGCGGTTGTGGGGCGGCTGTGGTGCGCGGCTGTTGACTGCGACCGGCGGGCGCGGATCTCGGCTGATGCCTGCCTGCCGCCGATGGCCGGGATCTCGGTTGACCGGGCGGCAACGCCATGCTTCACTACGGAGCGTGACAGACACCGGCTCGCACTTCTGGCGGAGGGTCCATCTGGACCTGGTCCGCTATGCGGGCTGCGTATGTCGTCCGTCCTGCTGACCGGCTCCTGTCCCGGGCTCCGGTCACCGATCCCCTTTCCTCTCCGCGCGGCGCACGTGCCCATGAGCACGCGTGCCCGGCGCCGCCATACGCACGTGGCCGTACATGCGTGGCCACACGAGCGTGACCGTACGTGGCCTCACGCATCCGCGCAGGCCGGCGCCGAGGGCCATCGGGCTGCCGGCCGGCTCGATCCGGCCGGACCGTGCGATCCGGCCGCCCGGGCCGCCGCTGTCCGTCGCCGGGCCGTACGCCGCGCGCTTCCTCGTGATCATTCAGGACGGTTCCCATGACCGACGCACCCGCCACCACCGCCGTACGCATCCCCACGCCCCCGCGCCCCGCCGACAACTTCGGCCCCACCGCAGCCGAACTGCTCGACTTCGTCCGCCGGACCGCCGCGGACACGCAGCTCATCACCTCGCTCCCCCTCGACCCCGAGGGCCGGACCTGGATCCGGCTGGACGGGCCGGGCGGCAGCGAAGCGTGGATCATCGGCTGGCCGCCCGGTACGGGTACGGGCTGGCACGATCACGGCGGTTCGCGGGGCGCGTTCGCCGCCGCCGCGGGCGAACTGACCGAGCAGTCCCTCGCCGCCCAACTCCCCACGGAGGGCTGGAAGACGCTGGAACTCGCCGACGACGCGGACCGGGAGCGGCGGCTCGCCGACGGCCGCGGCCGGGCCTTCGGCCCGCACCATGTGCACCAGGTGTTCAACGCCTCGGCCGCCACGCCCGCCGTTTCCGTACACGCCTACTACCCGCCGCTGCCCCTCATGCGACGCTACAGCCGCAGCGGTCCCGTACTGCGACTCGAAGAGGTCGAGCGTCCGGAGGGATGGGAATGAGCGCGATCGACGAGCTTCTGGCACAGGCCCGTACGGAGCTGAAGCGGGTGGAGCCGGACGAGGCGGCGGCCGTCCAGCGGGACGGCGGGCTGCTGGTGGACATCCGTTACGCGGCGCTGCGCGAGCGGGACGGCACGATCCCGGGCGCGCTGGTCGTGGAGCGCAACGAACTGGAGTGGCGGCTCGATCCGACCGGCGACCACCGCGCGCCCGAAACCACGGGGCACGACCTCCGGGTCGTCGTGGTCTGCAACGAGGGCTACGCGTCCAGCCTCGCCGCCGTCTCCCTCCAGCGGCTCGGCCTGCCGCACGCCACCGACCTCACCGGCGGCTTCCAGGCCTGGCGGGCCGCGGGCCTGCCGGTCAGGGCGCCTGGCGCGTGATCCGGGGGCCCCTCCCCCCGCCCGACCCCCTCCTCCTTCAGAGTCCGCGTTGCCCGGCGGCTTCCCCTCTCAGACCCCGGGCAGAGTCGTCCCTCAGTCCCCGGGCAGGTAGTCGTCGAGCAGGTCGGGGTCGTCCGTGCCCTCCGCTTCGAGGGCGTCGCGGACGACGCGGAGGGCCAGGCCCTCCGGGTAGCCCTTGCGGGCGAGCATGCCCGCGAGGCGGCGGAGTCGCTTCTCCCGGTCCAGGCCTCGGGTGGAACGGAGCTTGCGGTCGACCAGTTCCCGGGCGGTCTGCTCCTCCTGTTCCGGGTCGAGCTGTCCGACGGCCTCATCGATCAGCGTGGACTCCACGCCCTTCGTACGCAGCTCCCGGGCCAGCGCGCGGCGGGCCAGGCCACGACTGTGGTGCCGGGACTCCACCCACGCCCCGGCGAAGGCCGCGTCGTTGATCAGTCCGGCCTCCTCGAAGCGGGAGAGGACCTCTTCGGCCGCCTCGTCGGGGATGCCGCGCTTCTGCAGCGCGTCCGCGAGCTGCTTCTTCGTGCGGGGGTTTCCGGTGAGCAGGCGCAGGCATACGGCCCGTGCCTGCTCCTCGGGTGTGCGCGGTGGCCCGTCCCCGGCCCTCGACGAGGCCGGGCCACCGCTGTCCGTGCTGCCGCCATCGGCGACGGGCGCGGCGTCGTGTTCGCCGCTGTCGGGCCAGTGCGTTCGGCGGGTCACGGCGGACTAGCTCTTGGCCGCTGCGGCCTTGGTTGCCTTGGCGCCCTTGGCCGCGGGGGCCGGAACGGTCTTGGCGGGCTCGGCCGCCTCGCCGGCCGCGTCCGCGCCCGGTTCCGCCGTCGGGTCCTCGGGCTTCACGCCGATGCCCAGCTTCTCCTTGATCTTCTTCTCGACCTCGTTGGCGAGGTCGGGGTTGTCCTTGAGGAAGTTGCGGGCGTTCTCCTTGCCCTGGCCGAGCTGGTCGCCCTCGTACGTGTACCAGGCGCCGGACTTCCGGATGAAGCCGTGCTCCACGCCCATGTCGATCAGGCCGCCCTCGCGGCTGATGCCCTGGCCGTAGAGGATGTCGAACTCCGCCTGCTTGAAGGGCGGGGCGACCTTGTTCTTCACGACCTTGCAGCGGGTGCGGTTGCCGACCGCGTCCGTGCCGTCCTTGAGGGTCTCGATACGGCGGATGTCGATGCGCACCGAGGCGTAGAACTTCAGGGCGCGGCCACCGGTCGTGGTCTCCGGCGAGCCGAACATCACGCCGATCTTCTCACGGAGCTGGTTAATGAAGATCGCGGTGGTCTTGGACTGGTTCAGCGCGCTGGTGATCTTCCGCAGCGCCTGGCTCATCAGCCGGGCCTGGAGGCCGACGTGCGAGTCACCCATCTCGCCCTCGATCTCGGCCCGCGGCACCAGGGCGGCCACGGAGTCGATCACGATGAGGTCCAGCGCACCGGAGCGGACCAGCATGTCCGTGATCTCCAGGGCCTGCTCGCCGTTGTCCGGCTGGGAGAGGATCAGCGCGTCGGTGTCGACACCGAGCTTCTTGGCGTACTCGGGGTCGAGGGCGTGCTCGGCGTCCACGAAGGCCACCTGGCCGCCGGCCTTCTGCGCGTTGGCGACGGCGTGCAGCGTCAGGGTCGTCTTACCGGAGGACTCCGGGCCGTACACCTCGACCACACGGCCGCGCGGGATGCCGCCGACGCCCAGCGCCACGTCGAGCGCGGTCGATCCGGTCGGGATGACCTCGATGGGATCGTTCGGCCGGTCACCCATGCGCATCACTGCGCCCTTGCCGAATTGTCGTTCAATCTGTGCGAGCGCGGCGTCGAGCGCCTTCTCGCGGTCAGTGCCTGCCATGGGTTCCACCCGGTTCGCTTGAGTCGATCGCTTCACGTCCATGACGCTAACGCCTGCCACTGACAATGCGCCCGGACCCGGCCTCGGCCTGTGGATAACTTCCAGGGAACCCCGGAAAATCGGGGCCGTGGCTCTCATAAGAATGGATGTTCGATTTTAGTGTCAAGCGCGCCACGCCGCGCCCCGGCCCCCGCGAGAAACCGGCCACCGCCCACGGCTCAGCTGCCGCCGGGCCCGTCCTCCGCATGGCTGCCACCGCCCTCCCGGCGCCCCTCGTCCTCTTCCTCCCGCTTCTCGGCCTGCCGGCGTTCCTTCAGCGGGGCCGCCGCCTGCTCGGAGCGGAGGGTGTGGCGCACCTTGGCCAGGAGCGAGGCGCCCCGTCTGCGACGGCCGCGCCCCAGGACCCGCGGGTCGTCCGTGACCTCGTACCGCTTGACGTACGCGCCGAGGAAGCCCTGCAGCGTCGCGGTCGCCGGAATGGCGATCAGCGCGCCGACCGCCCCCAGCAGCGCGGTGCCGGCGATGACCGAGCCGAAGGCGACCGCCGGGTGGATGTCCACGGTCCGCGCGGTGATCCGCGGCTGCAGGAGGTAGTTCTCCAGCTGCTGGTAGACGACCACGAAGCCGAGCACCCAGACCGCGTACCAGGGGTTCACCGTGAAGGCGATCAGCATCGGCAGCGCGCCCGCGAGGTAGGTGCCGATCGTCGGGATGAACTGCGAGACCAGGCCGACCCACATGGCCAGCGCCGGCGCGTACGGCACGCCCAGGATCTCCAGCAGGACGTAGTGCGCGATGCCGGAGATCAGGGCCATCAGGCCGCGGGAGTACAGGTAGCCGCCGGTCTTGGCGACCGCGAGCTCCCAGGCGCGCAGCACCTCGACCTGCCGGGTGGGCGGCAGTACGGAGCACAGCGCGCGGCGCAGCCGGGGGCCGTCCGCCGCGAAGTAGAACGAGAACAGTGCCACCGTGAGCAGGTTGAACAGCGAGCCCAGGACGGTCGCGGAGACGGCGAGGACGTTGTTGGCGCTGTCCTGGACGTACTTCTGCAGCCAGTCGGACTTCAGCAGGTTGTTCTGCACCTCGACGCGCGAGAGGTGGGTGTGGAACGTGTCGTTCGTCCAGCTGATCACGGAGTCGAGGTACTGCGGGAACTCCCCGACCATCGTGGCGATCTGTCCGGCCAGCATGGAGCCGAGCAGGGTCACGAAGCCGACGCCGACGATCAGGATGGCGAGGAAGACCAGCGCCGTGGCCACTCCGCGCCGCATGCCGCGCGCCGCCATCCAGTCCACCGCCGGCTCGACGGCCAGCGCCAGGAAGAACGCGATGAGGATGTTCAGCAGCAGGGAGATGAGCTGGTGGAACGCCCAGCTCGCCAGTTGGAAACAGGCCAGCAGGGCGAGTGCCAGCACCATCGCGCGCGGCAGCCAGCGTGGCATCCGCGTGGCGTGCGGATCGTTCGGTCGTCGGTCGTCGGGGCCGGTGGGCTTCGGAGTCGCGGACACGTGCCAAGTCTCGCGCACGGGTCGGACATCGCGGACTCTGGCCCACGTCGCCCGGTGGGTCGGCGGGGCGCGGAACCGGCGGACGTGGGCGGGGTCGGAGCCGCCGGGCGCGGGGTCGGGTCAGCGGTGCTCCGCCGGCACCCCCATGACCGAGCACACCACGCGCCAGACCTCCTTGGCGCTCCAGCCCGCGGCGAGCGCCTCGTGGACGGTCCGGCCGCCCAGTTCGGACATCACGTGATCGCGCGCGAAGGTGTCGGCGTACGCCGCACCGAAGTGATCTGTCATCCGCTGCCAGAAGTCCGTCAACCGCATGACACCAGTATCCCGCCCCTGAGGGTGCAGCCGTGCGCGAGCCGCTGACCGGCCGCGGGTTCCGCCCTACGGTCGGTCCATGGCCGAAACCGCAAGCCCACCGACGACTCCTCTGGCGCGCGCCGAGCACTTCATCTGGCTCACCGCGCGGGTCCTGGAACAGCGCCTCTTCGAGTACCACTTCCTCGGCGGCAGTGCGGACGCTGTGGAGACCGCACTGAACGCCTACCGCAATGACGACGACGGATACGGTCACGCCCTGGAGCCGGACCTGCGCGGCCCGGTGAGCCAGCCCCTGCACACGTCGCACGCGCTCGGTGTGCTGGACGCCATCGGGCGCTGCGACGGCCGCCGGGTGGAGCAGATCTGCCGCTATCTGACGCACATCTCGACACCCGAGGGCGCGCTGCCCGCGCTGCACCCCTCGTTGCGCGGCTATCCCGCGGCACCGTGGGTTCCGATCCCGGACAACCCGCCGAGCGATCTGCTGGCGACCGGCCCCGTCGTGGGGCTGCTGCACCGGAACGAGGTGTGGCACGCCTGGCTGTTCCGGGCCACGGACTACTGCTGGCGGGCGGTGGAGTCCCTGGAGAAGACGCACCCGTACGGTGCCGAGGCCGCGCTGGCCTTCCTGGCGGGCGTACCGGACCGGGAGCGCGCGGCTGCCGCCGCCGGGCGGCTGGGCCGGCTGGTGCGGGACCAGGGCCTGGTCGTCGTGGAGCCGGAACGGGCGCGGGAGGTGCCCGTGGCGGAGGGCTACGGGCCCGGCGAGCACCACTTCGCGTACGACTACGCCCCCACGCCGGCGTCCCCGGCGCGCGGCTGGTTCACGGACGCCGAGATGGAGCGGGCGCTGGACCACCTCGCATCGCTCCAGGAGGAGGACGGCGGCTGGCCGATCAACTGGCGCTCGTGGGCGCCGGGCATCGCGCTGGAGTGCCGTCCGATGGCGACGCTCAAGGCGCTGCTGACGCTGCGCGCCTACGGGCGGGACATCGGCTGACCCGGCCCGGCGCACGGCGGGCCGGGAGGCGTCGCCCCCGAGAGCGGCCGGGGAACGCTGTCCTTGAGGAGCAGCGCGCACAGCGCCAGGGTGGTGCCGCGCGGTGAGGCCAGGTCGATGCCGGTGAGTTCGGCGATCCGGGCGAGGCGGTTGTCGACGGTGTTCGGGTGCAGTCCGAGAGCCTGCGCGGTCGCGCGGCGGTCCTGGCACGTCTCCAGGTGGGTGCGCAGGGTGTCGGCCAGTTCGGGACGGCCGTCGAGCGGGTCGAGGAGGGCGGCGATCATCGGACTGCTCTCGTCGTGGCGCGTGAGGTGGAATTCGAGCAGGACGTCGGCGAGCCGGTGCAGTTCCGGGGGCCGTCCGGCGGCGTGGGCGATGCGGATGACTTCGGAGGCGGTACGGGCGGCGTGCGGGATGCCTTCGGGGCTCGCGGCCCGTGCGGCGGCGCAGCGCACGGGTCCGTCGCACACGTCGGTCAGCCGTCGGGCGAGGCCGTCCGGGGGCTCGGGTGCTCCGGGGACGAGCGCGTGGCCGCCGGTGGCGTCCAGGGAGGTGAGGACGTCGGTGCCGAAGGCACGGTCCAGGGCCGTCTGGACGCGCCGCAGCCGGCGCCGGACGGCGACCGGTGCGGTGGCGGGCCCGTCGGCCGGCGGCAGGCGCAGAGCGAGCACCGTGGCGGGCCCTGCCAGGCCCAGGTCGTCCAGCGCGGTGCGGTCGGCGGGCGGCGCGCCGTCGATCAGCGCGCGGGCCAGGGTGCGGCGTTCCTCGCGTCGTTCGGCGTCCAGGGCGGCACGTTCGTCGAGGTAGGTCTCCGCGACCGCGCCGATGACGCTGCTCTGGTTGCGGAGGAGGAAGTCGGCGAGTTCGGCGAGGGCGGCCTCCTCGCCGGGGCCGGCCTCCTCGTGCAGCGTCCGCCACAGGGCGTACGTGCCCAGCGCGTGGGTGCGGAGCAGCAGGTGCAGGGGCAGCCCTTCTTCGGCGCGCTGGGCGGCGCGCTCCCTGAAGAGCGCGTGGTCCCCGTGGCGGCCGTCCTGGCCGCGCGCCCGCCGCATGAAGAGGCGCAGCCCGTGCCGCGCGGTGGCGGCGATCTCGACGTCCTTCATGTCGTCGGGAAGCTCGGCGTATCCGGGGATGTCCGCGAAGACGTCACCGGTCATCTCGCGGGCCAGTTCGTTGACGCGCGTCTCGCAGCGCAGGGCCAGGCGGCGGGCGGCTTCGGAGAGCGGCACTCGTGCCTCCTTCTCGGGGCGCGGCCCCGCGCCGCACGGGGACGGCGAGGGTTGTGACGCGTCACAGTACCGGCCGTCGGCGGGTGTGACGGCGACGGATGTCCCCTGGTCCACGGGCGGCTCAGACTCGGTGCACCGGCCGGAGAAGGCCGCAGCGCACCGGTGGGCATCCGATCCTTTCGCAGGGAGCCGCTTTCTATGACGCAGCACAACCTCGACGACTACCTCACCTACGTGGACCGCGTCTGGGAGGGCGAGGACACCCTCCTCGCCCATCTTTCGGGGCGGTACACGGGTGACGCTCTCGTGCGCATCGGCGAGCGGACCGGGTTCTTCCCCGCGTTCGCCAATGTGGCGGTGTTCGACACCGGATCGGACGGGCTGGTGCTGGTGGACTCGGGGGACGTCCGCACGGCCGGGCAGTTGCACACGGCGGTGACGGCGTTCGGCACACCCGAGGACGGCACGCCGCGCAAGGAGGTGCGGAGCGTCGTGTACACCCACGGGCACGTGGACCACGTCTTCGGTGTCGCGCCGTTCGACGAGGACGCACGGGCGCGGGGTGTCGCCGTGCCCGAGGTCGTCGCCCACGAGGCGGTCGCGGCGCGCTTCGACCGGTACCGGGAGACGGCGGGCTACAACTCCTGGATCAACCGGCGGCAGTTCGGGGTGCCGTCGCTCAACTGGCCGACGCGGTACCGCTACCCGGACACCACCTACCGGGACCGGCTCACGCTCCGCCACGGGGAGCTGACCTTCGAGCTCTTCCATGCGCGCGGCGAGACGGACGACGCCACCTACGTGTGGATCCCGGAGCTGCGGACGCTGTGCACGGGCGATCTGTTCATCTGGAACTCGCCGAACGCCGGCAATCCCCAGAAGGTGCAGCGTTACCCCGAGGACTGGGCGCGGGCGCTGCGCGCCATGGCGGAGCTGGGGGCCGAGGTGCTGCTCCCCGGGCACGGCGTGCCCATCGTCGGGGCGTCGCGCGTCGCGCAGGCCCTCGGGGACAGCGCCGAGCTGCTGGAGTCGCTGTGCACCCAGACGCGGGAGCTGATGAACGCGGGGCTGCGCCTGGACGAGGTCCTGCACCGGGTGAAGGTGCCGGCCGAGCTGCTGGCCAAGCCGTACCTCCACCCCGCTTACGACGAGCCGGAGTTCGTGGTCCGCAACCTGTGGCGGCTGTGGGGCGGCTGGTACGACCAGAACCCGGCGCATCTGAAGCCGGCCCCCGAAGAGGAGCTGGCCGCGGAGCTGGCGGAGGCGGCGGGCGGTGCCGTGATGCTGGCGCGGCGGGCAGCCGACCTGCTGGGCCGCGGTGAACTGCGGCTCGCCGCCCATCTGGCGGAGACGGCGGCGCTCGCGGCGCCGGAGGACCGCGAGGTGGCCCGGGTCCGCGCCGAGGTGTACGCGAAGCGGGCCGCCGCCGAGTCGTCCACGATGGCCCAGGGCGTCTTCCGGTGGGCCGCAGCGGAGTCGGCGGCGGTGGCCGGGGGGACGGACCTCACCACGGAGCTGACGCGCAGCGAGGGAGGCCGTCGGCGGGCCGGCGGAGGCATCGCGGTCGGTGTCGTGGCGGGCGCCGACGCGGACGAGGACGGCTGTTCGTGCGGCACGGCGGACGGGGGCGGGGCCGCGGCGGGGCGGCTTCGGTGACGTCCGCCGCCGGGGCCGCACCGGCCGTCGCACCGGGCGCTGCCGCCGACGTACGGGGACGGGCCTGGCGCACGACCTGGCTGCTGCTGGCCTTCATGCTGGTCAACTTCGCCGACAAGACGGTGATGGGTCTGGCCGCGAACCCGGTGATGCGCGATCTGGGGCTGACGCGCGAACAGTTCGGTACGGCGTCGTCGGCGTTCTTCGCGCTGTTCAGCCTGGCGGCGCTGGCGGGGTCGTTCCTCACCCGTACGGTGCGCACCTCCGTACTGCTGCTGGGCATGGCGCTCCTGTGGTCGGCGGCGCAGCTCCCCATGCTGGTCGGCGCGGCCGGCTTCGGGGTGCTGGTGGCGACGCGCGTCCTGTTGGGCGCGGCGGAGGGTCCGGCTTCTCCGGTGGCGCTGCATCACCTGTACGGCTGGTTCGAGCGGAAGGACCGCACGCTGCCGACGGCGGTGCTGCTGGCGGGCGCTGCGGCCGGGGTGGCGATCGCGGCGCCCACGCTGGGCGTGGTGATCGACCACTGGGGCTGGCGCTGGGCCTTCGGGGTGGTCGGCATCGTCGGGCTGGTCTGGGCGGCGGTCTGGCTCCGGTACGGCGCGGAGGGGCCGCTGGCCCCTGCGGTGGGCAGGCGGCGTGCTCCGGACGGGGCGGCGGCCGCACGGCAGGCAGCGCCCGTGCCGTACCGGCGGCTGCTGCTGTCGGGGACCTGGCTGGCGGCCGCGCTGGGCTCGTTCGCCGCGTACTGGACGCTGTCGGCGGGGCTGACCTGGTCGGCGGACTACTTCCAGGAGGTGAGCGGGCTCTCGCTGCGCGGCGCGAGCCTGCTGATCATGCTGTCGGCGCTGACCAAGGGCGCCGCGATGCTGGTCCACGGGGTGCTCGTGCAGCGGTCGGTCAAGCGGGCGGCGGCCGGCCTGCCGCCCCGCCTCCGCTGGCCCTCAGGGGTGAAGACCGGACTGGTGATGATCCTGGCAGGCGCGGCCACGGTGTGCTTCGCGGCGACGGACGTGCTGTGGCTGAAGATCGTCCTGCTGCTGGGGCCGCTGTCCGTCACGGACATCGTCCTCACCGTCGCCGCGACCGCGGTCTCCCGGATCTCCCCCGCCGACCGGCGCGGTGTCACGCTGGGGGCGCTGACCGGCGTGTTCGCCCTGGCGGGAGTGCTCGCGCCGCTCGTCATGGGGCACATCGTGGACGCGGGCGCGACCGTGGCCTCCGGGTACTTCGGCGCGTACGGACTGATGGCCGGCCTGGTGACGGTGGCCGGAGCGGCGGTCATGCTCTTCCTGCGCCCGGAGCAGGACGCCCGCCGGCTGGGCACGGAGGGGGCGGACGACGGGCCGGGCCCGCACCCGTAGGCGCACGGCGGGGCTCCCCGAAGGGCCGCGGGGTCGCGCTGCCCCCTCGGGGCAGCCCCCGCGTACCCGTAAGCCGTGCGCCCCGCCGCCCTTCAGGTCAGCCCCCGAGCGCCCGCACCCCCGCCGTGACCAGCACCGCGACGGCGACCACGAGAAGGAACGGTGCGCGCAGCACGAGGGCGAGGGCCGCCGCGCCGACGCCGGCCACCTTGGCGTCCAGCAGGAGGTGGCTGCCCTCACTCAGGGTCTGCTGCGCGGTGAGGGCCGCCAGCAGGGCCACGGGCAGCAGCGCGGCCAGCCGCTTGACGAGAGGCCGTTCCAGGAGACCTGCGGGCACCAGCAGGCCCGCGTACTTGAGCAGATAGCAGCCGATGGCGGTGGCGCCGATCGCGATCCAGGTGTTCACCGGCTCTCCTCCTTGGCACCGGACGTCTTACGGGAGTGGGCGCCCTGGGCCAGCAGCACGGCGGGCGCGGCCAGGGCGGAGACCAGGACCGGCACCCCGGCGGGCAGCACCGGCAGGGTGGCCAGCATGAGGACGACGGCGAGCCCGGCAGCGGCGCGCTCCGCGGTCGTCCTGAGCATGGGGGCCAGCAGCGCCAGGAAGACGGCGGGCCCGGCCGCGTCCAGGCCCCACGCGTCGGTGTCCCCGAGCGCCTCGGCACCCAGCGCGCCGGCGAGGGTGGTGAGGTTCCACAGGACGTAGAGCGTCAGGCCCGTGACGGTGAAGCCGAGGCGGGCGCTGCGCCGGTCGGGCTGCGCGAAGGTGACGGCGGAGGTCTCGTCGATGACCCATTGCGCGGCGAACGGCTTCACCCCGGCCCGGTATCCGAGCAGCCCGGACAGCCGCAGCCCGTAGAACGCGTTGCGGGCGCCCAGGAAGAACGCCCCGGCCGCGGCGGCGAACGGGTTGCCGCCCGCCCCGAGGGCGCCGACGAGTGCGAACTGCGAGGCACCGGTGAACACGAGGAGGCTGAGCAGGCAGCTCTGCATTACGGTCAGGCCCGCACCTGCCGAGGTGACCCCGAAGGCGAAGCCGGAGAGGCCGACGGCGACGCCGACGCCGAGCGCGTCCCTGATGACGGCGGCATCGGACTTGCCCGGCGCCGCGCCCGAGGGGGTGCGGTGCGGGTCCGGTATCTCTTGAGGTGCGGTCTGTTCGATCTGTTCAGGCACGTCGCCACGCTAAGCAGGGCCGCCCCGCCAGTCTTGTACGTTCTTGCGGCCCTCTCCCGGCTCCCTCCCGGTGGCCGGGAATGCGAGGGCGCCCTGACGGCCGGCCGAGCCGCGTTCCCGCCGGTACGCGCCGGGCGGCACCCCGACGATCCTGGTGAAGTGCCGGTTCAGGTGCGGCTGGTCCGCGAAGCCGACCGTGACGGCGGCCTCGGCGGGCGTGCTGCCGGTCTCCAGGAGCCGCCGGGCCCGGCGTACCCGGAGGTCGGTGAGCCAGGTGTGCGGCGGCATGCCGTACGCGTCCTTGAAGGCGCGCAGCAGCGCGAACGGGCTCGTTCCCAGCTGCGCGGCGAGTTCCTCCAGGGACGGTGGGTCGGCCAGCCGCTCCTGGAGGATGTCGCGGGCCCGCGCGGCCCGCAGGGCTCCGGCCGAGCGCGACGTACGGACCGGGAGGGGGCCGCCGTGCGCGCGCAGCAGCCGGGCCACGACGATGCGCAGCACGCTGTCGGCGGCCAGCGCGTCGCCCTCCTCCGCCGCCCGGTGCACCTCGTGGATGAGGCGGGCGGTGTGCGGGTCGGTCACGGCGGTCGCCGCGAATCCGGGGGTGCCGCGGAGCGTGGTGGTCTCTGCGGCGATCCCGGCGACCAGCTCGGCGGAGGGGTACAGCGTGGAGTACGTCCAGCCCTCGTCGACGCCGGCCCGCGCGGTGTGCGGCACCTCCGGGTTGATCATGACGACGCTGCCGTGGCCGGCCCGTACCGTTCCCTCGGGCAGGCCCACTTCCTCGATGCCGCCGCTGACCGCGGCCAGCACGAACCCGTCGTGGCTGTGGCGGGGGAAGGTGTGGCGGACGTACCGGGCGCGCAGCAGGTCGAGGCCGGGCAGCCCGGCATGCTGCCAGTGCCGCGCCCACTCGCCGGACGCGCGCCCGCCGGTGCCCCCGCTCACCCGGCCCGCCGCCGGGCCACCGCTGCTCCCCATGCGCCCATTCTGCGTCCGGCGCGCCGCCGCTGACCTGCGCGTCCAAGGTCCGGACCGCTCGTCGGCCGACCGTTGTCAGTGGTCCGAGGCACGATGGGGTCATGGCGAGGACCGCGCTCGATTCGTTCTCCCCCGCGACCAGAGGCTGGTTCACGGGGGCCTTTCACGCGCCCACCGCAGCTCAGGACGGTGCCTGGCGCGCCATCGGCGAGGGCTCCGACGTCCTGGTCGTCGCGCCGACCGGCTCCGGCAAGACCCTCGCAGCCTTCCTCGCCTCCCTGGACTCCCTCGCGAGCACGCCCCCGCCCGCCGAGCCCAAGAAGCGCTGCCGGGTGCTGTACGTCTCGCCGCTCAAGGCCCTCGCGGTCGACGTCGAGCGGAATCTGCGCTCCCCGCTGACCGGCATCCGCCAGGAGTCCGTGCGGCTCGGACTGCCCGAGCCGGACATCCGGGTCGGCATCCGCTCCGGCGACACCCCGGCGGCCGAGCGCCGCTCGATCGCCAACCGCCCGCCGGACATCCTGATCACCACCCCCGAGTCGCTGTTCCTTATGCTGACCTCCCAGGCGCGGGACGCGCTGGCGGGCGTGGAGACGGTCATCCTGGACGAGGTGCACGCCGTCGCCGGCACGAAGCGCGGCGCGCATCTGGCGCTGTCCCTGGAGCGCCTGGACGAGCTGCTGCCCCGCCCGGCCCGCCGCATCGGCCTGTCGGCGACGGTCCGGCCCGTGGAGGAGGTCGCGCGTTACCTGTCGCCGCGCCGCCGGGTGGAGATCGTGCAGCCGGCCTCGGGCAAGGAGTTCGACCTCTCGGTCGTGGTGCCCGTCGAGGACCTCGGGGAGCTGGGCGGCTCGCCCGTGAAGGAGACCGGGCCCGAGACCGGCGACTCCGGCGGTGACAAGCCGTCCATCTGGCCGCACGTCGAGGAGCGCATCGCCGACCTCGTACAGGCGCATCGTTCGACGATCGTCTTCGCGAACTCGCGGCGCCTGGCGGAGCGGCTCTGCAACCGCCTGAACGAGATCGCGTACGAGCGTGCCACGGGCGAGCCGATGCCGGAGGACCACTCCCCCGCCGAGCTGATGGCCCAGTCCGGCGGCGCCAGGGGGGCGCCCGCGCTGCTGGCCAGGGCCCACCACGGCTCGGTCTCCAAGGAGCAGCGCGCGCAGGTCGAGGAGGACCTCAAGGCGGGCCGGCTGCCGGCCGTGGTGGCCACCTCCAGCCTGGAGCTGGGCATCG
Organism: Streptomyces sp. NPDC053560; assembly: GCF_044544605.1. Taxonomy (NCBI): domain Bacteria; kingdom Bacillati; phylum Actinomycetota; class Actinomycetes; order Kitasatosporales; family Streptomycetaceae; genus Streptomyces; species Streptomyces sp. NPDC053560. The sequence goes on from NZ_JBITXI010000012.1 coordinate 289,213, forward strand.
ACATGGGCGCGGTGGACCTGGTGGTCCAGGTGGAGTCGCCGCCGTCGGTCGCCTCCGGGCTGCAGCGGGTGGGCCGCGCCGGCCATCAGGTGGGCGCGGTCTCCACCGGCGTGGTCTTCCCGAAGTACCGCGGCGACCTGGTGCAGGCCGCGGTGGTCACGGAACGGATGCGCGAGGGGGCCATCGAGGCGCTGCGCGTCCCGGCCAACCCGCTGGACGTACTGGCCCAGCAGCTGGTCGCGATGGTGTCGATGGACGCCTGGGACGTCGAGGAGCTGCTGACGGTGGTGCGGCGGGCCGCGCCGTTCGCCGGGCTCCCGGAGTCGGCGTACAGCGGCGTGCTGGACATGCTGGCGGGGCGCTACCCCTCGGACGCGTTCGCGGAGCTGCGGCCGCGCATCGTGTGGGACCGGGTGGCGAACACCGTCACGGGACGGCCCGGCGCCCAGCGGCTGGCCGTCACCTCCGGCGGCACGATCCCCGACCGCGGCCTCTTCGGGGTGTTCCTGGCCGGCGCCGACCCCAAGAAGGGCGGCGGCCGCGTCGGGGAGCTGGACGAGGAGATGGTCTACGAGTCGCGGGTCGGCGACGTCTTCACGCTGGGTACGACCTCCTGGCGCATCGAGGACATCACCCGGGACCGGGTGCTGGTGTCGCCCGCCCCCGGTGTGCCCGGCCGGCTGCCCTTCTGGAAGGGCGACCAGCTCGGCCGCCCGCTCGAACTGGGCCGGGCGCTCGGCGCTTTCCTCCGGGAGGTCGGCGCGCTGGAGCCCGAGGCGGCCCGGAGCCGGCTGTCCGCCGCCGGGCTGGACGACTGGGCGGCGGGCAACGTCCTGAGCTACCTCACCGAGCAGCGCGAGGCCTGCGGCCACGTCCCCGACGACCGCACGATCGTCGTCGAGCGCTTCCGGGACGAGCTGGGCGACTGGCGGGTGGTGGTGCACTCACCGTTCGGCGCCCAGGTGCACGCCCCCTGGGCGCTGGCGCTCGGTGCCCGGCTCGCCGAGCGGTACGGCATGGACGCGCAGGTCATGCACGCCGACGACGGCATCGTGCTGCGGCTGCCGGACGCCGACCTGATGGGCCTGGACCTGCTGGACACCGATCCGGACGCCGCGGGCGCCGAGTTCGACCCCGACCAGTCCCCGGTGGGCGCCGCCGACGTCGTCTTCGACAAGGGCGAGGTCGACCAGGTGGTGACCGACGAGGTCGGCGGCTCGGCGCTGTTCGCCGCGCGCTTCCGCGAGTGCGCGGCCCGCGCGCTGCTGCTGCCCCGCCGCAACCCGGGCAGACGCACGCCCCTGTGGCAGCAGCGGCAGCGCGCCGCGCAGCTCCTCCAGGTGGCGAGCGAGTTCGGGTCCTTCCCGATCGTCCTCGAAGCCATCCGCGAGTGCCTTCAGGACGTGTTCGACGTGCCCGGCCTGGCCGAGCTGATGGGGGACATCGAGTCGCGCCGCGTCCGGCTGGTCGAGGTGACCACCCAGGAGCCGTCGCCGTTCGCCCGTTCGCTGCTCTTCGGGTACGTCGCGCAGTTCCTGTACGAGGGCGACTCGCCGCTCGCCGAGCGCCGGGCGGCCGCGCTCTCCCTGGACTCCCGGCTGCTCGCCGAACTGCTCGGCCAGGCCGACCTGCGCGAACTGCTGGACCCGGAGGTCCTCGCCGACCTGGAGCGCGAGCTGCAGTGGCTGACCGACGACCGCAAGGTCAAGGACGCCGAGGGCCTCGCCGACGTGCTGCGCCTCCTCGGCCCGCTGACCGGCGCCGAGCTGGCCGAGCGCGGCGCCGACCCCGCATGGGCCGAAGAGCTGGCGGCCGCCCGCCGCGCCATCCGGGTACGCATCGCGGGCGCCGACCACTGGGCCGCGGTCGAGGACGCCGGACGGCTCCGTGACGCGCTGGGCACGGCGCTGCCCGTAGGCGTCCCCGAGTCCTTCACCGAGCCGGTCAAGGACCCGCTGGGCGACCTGCTGTCCCGGTACGCGCGCACCCACGGCCCCTTCACCTCCGAGCAGGCCGCCGCCCGCTTCGGCCTCGGCACGGCCGTCACCGACGGGGCACTGCACCGTCTCGCCGCGGCCGGCCGGGTCGTGCAGGGCGAATTCGCGCCGTCCGGGGTGCATCAGGAGTGGTGCGACGCCCAGGTGCTGCGGCGGCTGCGGCGCCGCTCGCTGGCCGCGCTGCGGCACGAACTGGAGCCGGTGCCGCCGCCCGCGCTCGCCGCCTTCCTGCCGCAGTGGCAGAGCGTCGGCGGGCAGGGACTGCGCGGCATCGACGGGCTCCTGCGCGCCGTGGAGCAGTTGCAGGGCGCGCCGGTGCCGGCCTCGGCCCTGGAGCGGCTCGTCCTGCCGTCCCGGGTGTCGGGCTACTCCCCCGCCCTGCTGGACGAACTGACCTCCACGGGCGAGGTGCTGTGGGCGGGCGCCGGCGCGCTGCCCGGCAAGGACGGCTGGATCGCCCTGTACCCGGCCGACACCGCGCCGCTCCTCCTGCCGCAGCCGCACCCCTTCGAGGTGACGCCGCTGCACCAATCGGTGCTGGACGCCCTCGCCCCCGGGTACGGCCTGTTCTTCCGTCAGATCGCGGACCAGGTGCGGGCCACGACGCACCCGGAGGCCACCGATCCGCAACTGGCCGACGCGCTGTGGGACCTGGCCTGGTCCGGGCGGCTGACCAACGACACCCTCGCGCCGCTGCGCGCGCTGCTCGGCTCGGGCCGTACGGCCGGCGCCACGGCGCACCGCGCCCGCCGGGCCACGCCGCGCGGCCGGTACGGCAGCCTCACCGCCGCCACCGGCCGGACGGGCCGGCCCACCGCCTCCCGGTCCGGTCCGCCCACGGTCGCCGGCCGCTGGTCGCTGCTTCCCGCCCTGGAACCGGAGCCCACCCACCGCGCGCACGCCCTGGCCCACACCCTCCTGGACCGGCACGGCATCGTCACCCGCGGCGCGGTGGCCGCCGAAGGGGTCGAGGGCGGCTTCTCCGCCGCGTACCGCGTGCTGGCCGCCTTCGAGGAGACCGGTCAGGCCCGCCGCGGGTACGTCGTGGAGGGATTGGGCGCGGCGCAGTTCGCGATGGACGGCGCGGTGGACCGGCTGCGCGCGGTCAGTACGAGCCGGGACCGTACGGCCGAGGAGACCGCGCCCGGCGGCTCCTGGCAGCCGGCCGGGCCGGCCCGCGGCGGCACCCCGCGCGCCGTCGTGCTGGCCGCCGCGGACCCGGCCAACGCGTACGGCGCGGCGCTGCCCTGGCCCGAGCCGCCGGAGGGCTCGTCCCACAAGCCCGGCCGCAAGGCGGGTTCGCTGGTCGTCGTGGTCGACGGCGAGCTGGCGGTCTACATGGAGCGCGGCGGCAAGACGCTGCTGGCCTGGCAGGCCGAGGAAGGCGGCACCCGGGTGCGCCTGGCCCTGGAGGCGCTGGCGGCAGCCGTACGGAACGGCTTCGTGGGCGCGCTGACCGTCGAGCGGATCAACGGCTCGTCCGCCCTCACCTCACCGCTGGCCGCCGAGCTGGAGCACGCGGGCTTCCACGCGACACCGAGGGGGCTGCGCCTGCGGACATGAGTGCGGCAACGGCGCGGCCGAGGTGGCCCGGACCGCGCTCTGCCCGCAGGCCACGCAGGGCATGATGGAGCCATGCCCGAAGGTGACACGGTCTGGCGGGCCGCCGCCGAGCTGCACAAGGCGCTGGGCGGGCGGCTGCTGACCCGTACGGACCTGCGTGTGCCGAAGCTGGCCACGACGGACCTCGCCGGGCGCTCGGTGCTGGAGGTGGTGCCGCGCGGAAAGCATTTGCTGACCCGTATCGAGGGCGGGCTGACGCTCCACTCGCATCTGCGGATGGACGGCGCCTGGCGGGTGTACGCGGCGGGCGAGCGCTGGCGCGGCGGCCCCGACCACCAGATCCGCGCGGTACTGGCCACGGCGGAACGCACCGCCGTGGGCTACCGCCTCCCCGTACTGGAGCTGCTGCGCACCGTTGACGAGGAGAACGCCGTCGGCCATCTGGGGCCGGACCTGCTGGGGCCCGACTGGGACGCGGACGAGGCGCTGCGGCGGCTGCTGGCAGACCCGGCCCGGACGCTCGGGGAAGCGCTGCTGGACCAGCGCAATCTGGCCGGCATCGGCAATGTCTTCAAATGCGAGCTGTGCTTCCTGCTGCGCGCTTCACCCTGGCTGCCTGTGGGCGCACTGCCGCGGCCGGAGCGGGCGATCACGCTGGCGAAACGGCTGCTGGAGGCGAACAAGCGGCGCCCGGCCCGTACGACGACGCCGAGCGCGCGCCCGGACCGCCGCCTCTGGGTCTACGGACGCGCCGACCGCCCCTGTCTGCGCTGCGGGACTCCGGTCCGGGTCGCCGACCAGGGGCCCGCGCCGCAGGCCCGGGTCACCTACTGGTGCCCCCGCTGCCAGCCGGAACCGGCCACCGAGGCGGGCGGCTGACACGGCCTTCGGGTACGGCATCCGGGGTACGAGTTCCCTGCTGTACGGGCGCCCTCACGGGCCGACCACCGCGGCCGGCGGATTCCCGGCGCGAAGCTCGGACCGGAGGAACGGGCTTCACGAACGGTCGGTACCGCCGCCCCAACGGCGGTACCTCCATGCCCTGACGACCCGGTCCGTGACGGCGGGGGTACCCGGAGTCCCCACGCAGCCACTGCGGCGGCGCCAGCCGACCGCTCCCACGCGGCCGCCACCCGAGCGCGTCCGGCGCGGTACGCAGTGCACCGGCAGCAGGCTGAGACCCCAGCCGCCCGCGGCCATCGCACCTTCCACCACCCCGGCGCCCTCGGGCCAGAAGAGCACTCTCAGCACGGCCCACCACCACAGCCCCCCGAGGAGAAGCGCGGCGAGCCGGCGACCGGGCGCCGAACACAGCAGTTCCACCGGCCCGTGGTCCGATGCCCCCATCAGGCCGCTGCCCGGCGCCCCCACCGAGCCGCGACCCGGTGTGCCGGGCGCTCCAGCACCCGTGCCCCGGACCGGGTGCCGGGAGAAGAAGCCGCGCCGTGCCATGACTGCCTCCTCCGGTCGACAGTAGTCGGCCATGAAGGTGGGGCGGGAGGGCGCACTGGGGCACGAACGGCGCGTTCCGCAATGCGCGACACGCGGTCGGACGAAACCGTTCTCGGATCGGTCGGGCCCCGCTCAGAGCCCGACAGCGGCCATCAGGCCGCGATCGGGCTCCGGCAGGATGCGCCGGAAACGGTCGGTCCGCCGCTGTTGCGCCTCAGGCCGCCTCGGCCTGGAACATCCAGTGGTGCTTCTCGAGGTCGGCGGTGAGCCCGATGAGGATGTCCTGGGTGACCGGATCCGGCTCGTCGGTCACGGCGATGCGCTCCCGCATCCGCTCGATGACGGAGCCCAGGGACCGTACGAGGGCACCCACCGCGTCGTTGTCCTTGATCCAGCCGGCCTCGACGGTGCCGGCGCCGCTGGTCTTCGCGATCGTCTCGGCGCGGCCGTCGGGGTTCACGCCGATCGCGGAGGCACGCTCGGCGACCGTGTCAGCATGGCCGCGGGCGCTCGCGACGACGTCGTCGAGCTGGAGGTGGACGGACCGGAAGCGCGGACCGACGACGTTCCAGTGGACCTGCTTGGCGATGAGCGACAGGTCGACGAGGTCGACCAGGGCGCCCTGGAGCGCGTCGCCGACCGTCTTGCGGTCGCTCTCGGACAGCGTGCTGTTGACGACAGGCATGCATTTACTCCCTGTATCAGAGCGAAAGGTCCTTCTGACCTTCGTATGGCCGGTTGACCTTCGTATAAACGATGCCTCACCGCAGGAAATGCCGCAGTTCGGGGCAACAGGCCCTTCGCGTCACAAGAGCAACGCGAAGACCCTGGAGGGCGGGTGCCCTCCAGGGTCTTCTTCATGCATCGAACCGAACGGTCAGGCCGCTACGACATCCACGGCCTCCGCCGGAGCCTTGATCGTCACGCGCTCTTCCGGGACGCCCGTCAGCGAAGCGACGGACACCGCGTTGAACGTGGGCCGCACCGGCGTCGGCACCGGCTCGCTCGCGGCCGCGGACTGTGCCAGCTCCGCGAGCGCCAGCTCGTCGCTGACCTCCCGCATCAGCTCGGACATCCGTACGTCCAGCGCGTCACAGATCGCCGAGAGCAGTTCGGAGGAAGCCTCCTTCTGTCCCCTCTCGACCTCGGACAAGTAGCCGAGCGACACCCGGGCGGAGGAGGAGACCTCGCGCAGGGTGCGGCCTTGACGCTGACGCTGTCGGCGCAGCACGTCACCCAGCAGGCGACGGAGCAGAATCATCGCTGGCTCCCTCCTCGGACCTCGGATCCGGATCCATCTCGCCCCACCGTACCGCCTCGGGCCTCAGCCGTGCCGGGAGCGAGTTCGTGTTCACTCAGGGCTGTAAACATCAGATACCCCCGTGATGTTCCGTATCCTTTGCCCGCGCATTTTCTGTCAGTTCGCTCAACAGCAGATCCACTGCTGCGGTGACGCTGTCCCGACGGATCCGGTCGCGATCGCCGTCCAGCGCCAGTCGGCGCACTTTTCCCTCACCGCCGGGCCCGGTGGCCGCGACGTAGACCGTGCCGACCGGCTGCCCGTCCTGTGGGTCGGGGCCGGCGACCCCTGTGGTGGCAATACCCCAGTCGGCGCCGAGCACGCGTCGCACGCCCTGCGCCATTTGCCGGGCGACCTCCGCGTCCACCGCACCACGGGTGGCCAGAAGCGCACCGTCCACACCCAGTACGAGGCTCTTCAGTTCCGTCGCGTACGCCGTGACCGAGCCCCGGAAGCACCGCGAGGCGCCAGGAACCGCGGTCAGCGCACCGGCGACCAGGCCACCGGTGAGGGATTCGGCCACCGCCAGGGTCTGCCCGCGCTCGGCCAAGGCCGCCAGCGCCTGTGCAGCGCCCCGCGGGCCGCCGGCGGCGCCGGGGTGCCCCGGAGCCGCCACGGGGGCCTCAGCGCCCGCCCCAGCGCCCTCCTGGGACCCGTGCGCAGCCTCCATACCACCGTTCACCGTGCCGGCCCCCGGCCGGAGGCCGTCTCGCCGGACCGCTCCCGCAGGGCCTCGCGCGACTTCGCCAGCCCGGCCCGCCGCAGGACGACGGCCTGCTTCACGTAGTCCAGGCCCGTGACGACGGTCAGCACCACGGCCACCGCCATCACCCACCAGCGCAGGGTGGCCAGCGGGCCGGTGAGCACGAGGACGTACATCCCGACCGCGGTCCCCTGCGCGAGCGTCTTCATCTTGCCGCCGCGGCTCGCCGGGATGACCCCGTGCCTGATCACCCAGAAGCGCATCACGGTGATGCCGAGCTCCCGGAAGAGGATCACTCCGGTGACCCACCAGGGCAGGTCGCCCAGGATCGACAGACAGATCAGCGCGGCGCCCATGATCGCCTTGTCGGCTATCGGGTCGGCGATCTTCCCGAAGTCGGTGACCAGGTCGTACGCGCGCGCCAGATGTCCGTCGAAGAGGTCGGTGATCATGGCGACGGCGAACGCGGCCCAGGCGAACGAGCGCCATGCGGGGTCGTAGCCGTCGCCGTGCATCAGGAGCAGCACGAACGCCGGCACGAGGACCAGCCGCAGCATCGTGAGGATGTTGGCGATGTTCCACAGCCCGGCCTGCTGCCGCCGGACGGTCTTCGGCCGGCCGGCGCCGCCAGCAGCGGAAGCGCCGGTGGCGGAAGCCGGGATTCCGGTCATCTGGCCGCCTCCTCGGGACAGCCGGCGCCGTGCTCGGCGCCGAGCGGCAGCGGTTCCGCCACGAGGTCCACGCCCTCGGTCGCCACCACCTTCGCTTCGACCATACGACCCGGGACCAGGTCCCGGCTGCCCGTGAGCAGGGTGACGCCGTCGGTCTCCGGCGCCTGGTGCGCGGCGCGGCCGACCACGCCGTCCTCGTCGTCGACCCGGTCGACCATGACGGTGAGGGTCTCGCCCAGGCGCTCCTCGGCGCGCTGCGCGGTCAGCTCCTCGGCCAGCCGGGACAGGTGCGCCAGGCGCTCGGCCACCACGTCGGGGTCGAGCTTGCCCTCGTAGCCGGCCGCCTCGGTGCCGTCCTCGTCGGAGTAGCCGAAGACGCCGATGGCGTCGAGTCTCGCCTCGCTGATGAAGCGTTCCAGCTCGGCGAAGTCCTCCTCGGTCTCACCGGGGAAGCCGACGATGAAGTTGGAGCGGGCACCGGCCTGCGGGGCCTTCGTACGGATCTGCGCCAGCAGGTCCAGGAAGCGCTCGGTGTCGCCGAAGCGGCGCATGGCGCGCAGCACACCGGGGGCGGAGTGCTGGAAGGACAGGTCGAAGTAGGGCGCGACCTTGTCCGTACCGGTCAGCACGTCGATCAGGCCGGGGCGCATCTCGGCGGGCTGGAGGTAGCTGACCCGGACGCGCTCGATGCCGTCGACCGCCGCCAGCTCGGGCAGCAGCGTCTCCAGCAGCCGGATGTCGCCGAGGTCCTTGCCGTAGGAGGTGTTGTTCTCGGAGACCAGCATGATCTCCTTCACGCCCTGCTCGGCCAGCCAGCGGGTCTCCCCCAGCACGTCCGAGGGGCGGCGCGAGATGAAGGAGCCGCGGAAGGAGGGGATGGCGCAGAAGGAGCAGCGGCGGTCGCAGCCCGAGGCGAGCTTCACCGAGGCCACCGGGTTGCTCCCCAGGCGGCGGCGCAGCGGGGCGCGCGGCCCGGAGGCGGGCGCGACCCCCTCGGGCAGGTCCGCGGGCGCGGACGCGAGGGCGTCGCCGTGGCCGGGCAGCGCGACGTCGGCGGTCTGGCGCTCGGCCGGGCTGATCGGCAGCAGCTTGCGCCGGTCACGGGGGGCGTGGGCCTCGACGTTGCCGCCGCTCAGGATGGTCTGCAGGCGGCCGGAGATGTCGGTGTAGTCGTCGAAGCCGAGCACGCCGTCGGCCTCGGGCAGCGCCTCGGCCAGCTCCTTGCCGTACCGCTCGGCCATGCAGCCCACGGCGACGACGGCCTGGGTGCGGCCGTGGTCCTTCAGATCGTTGGCTTCGAGCAGGGCGTCGACGGAGTCCTTCTTGGCGGCCTCGACGAAACCACAGGTGTTGACGACGGCGACATCGGCTTCGGCGGCTTCCTCGACGAGCTCCCAGCCGTCCGCTGCCAGGCGGCCTGCGAGCTCCTCCGAGTCCACCTCGTTACGGGCGCAGCCAAGAGTGACAAGGGCGACGGTACGGCGTTCGGGCATGGGGCTCAGCCTACTTCGTCCCGGACGTCCACATGTCTGGGAGGGTTCCCGCGCGGCCAGCGCGCCCCTTGCAGACGGCCGCCCGCCGCCTCTCCCCGAGAGGCGGCGGGCGTTTTCCCGAAAGGCGGCCGGCGCTCGGTCAGCCTGCCTGCGGATCACCCGGGGTGTAGCTCAGGCGCTCCACGGAGCCCTTGTCGCCGATTTCCTTGATCTCCTTGCCGTTGACGTACAGCTGCACGGCACCGGCGTTGCCGACGACAAGATCGATCCGCTTCTTGTCGCTGAAGGTCTTGGACTGGCCCTTGCGGAGCAGGCCGTCCTCCAGGAGCTTGCCGTTGGCGTCCTTGGCGGAGACCCAGCTCTGTCCGTCACGGGCGGTGATCTTGATGGTCACCTTGTCCTTCGGCAGCCCGGCGATGGCGCTGTCGGAGGGGTCGGGCTTGGGGTCTGCGGGCTTGGTCTTGGTCGGGGACGGCTTGACCGTCGGACTCTCGCCGACATTTCCGTCGGCGACCGAGGCCTCCTGGCTCCGGTCACCGTCGCTGAACAGCGTGAAGCCGACGAAACCGACCACGGCGACGATGGCGGCGACCATGGCCGCCGTCCAGTTGGGCCGGCGCGGCTCGGGACGGATGCGTTCCGCCTCGAAGAGCGGCGCCGCCGGGGTCGGTGCGGGCCGGCCGCCGTGCTCGGCGTCGTACTGAGCGATCAGCGGGGCCGGATCCAGCCCTACTGCGCGCGCGAGCGTTCGAATGTGACCACGGGCGTACACGTCCCCGCCGCAACGCGAGAAATCTTCCTGCTCGATCGCGTGCACGATGGGGATGCGCACCCGCGTGGTCGTACTGATCTCGTCGACGGTCAGTCCGGCGTCGACGCGGGCCTGCTGGAGGACTCGACCGACGGAAGGCCGGTCGTCTTCAGGGGAGTTGCCGATGGACACGGGGGCGCCTTTCGAGCGTGTAGCCACCTGCTGGATGTTCAGTCTAGGGGTGTACCGAAAGGGTCGGGCAAGCGGGAGAGCGGACTTTGTACGCCATCGGTATACCCCCCGGACCTGGCCGGGGGCCCAACGGTCGCGCATCGCGCCGTCTCTTCCCTCAACTTGACGTATGGGCAGAAGAAACGGTTGCTTGCGATCTCTTTCGAGTGACCTGTCAGTGAGCCTCCCCCCGAATGACGGCGAGCACTCCTTCCAAATCATCCGGTTTCACCAGAACATCGCGCGCCTTGGAGCCCTCACTGGGCCCCACGATGCCCCTGGACTCCATCAGGTCCATCAGCCGCCCGGCCTTCGCGAACCCCACGCGCAGCTTGCGCTGCAGCATCGACGTGGACCCGAACTGGGTGGAAACGACCAGCTCAGCGGCCTGACACAGCAGATCCAGGTCGTCGCCGATGTCCTCGTCGATCTCCTTCTTCTTGCTCTGCCCGACCGTGACGTCCTCGCGGAAGACCGGAGCCATCTGCTCCTTGCAGTGCCGGACCACCGCGGCGACCTCGCCCTCCTGGACGAAGGCGCCCTGCATACGGGTCGGCTTGCTCGCCCCCATCGGGAGGAACAGGCTGTCACCCTTTCCGATGAGCTTCTCCGCACCCGGTTGGTCGAGGATGACCCGGCTGTCCGCCAGCGACGACGTCGCGAAGGCGAGCCGCGAGGGCACGTTCGCCTTGATCAGGCCGGTGACCACGTCCACCGACGGGCGCTGCGTCGCCAGCACCAGGTGAATGCCGGCCGCACGGGCCAGCTGGGTGATGCGGACGATGGAGTCCTCCACGTCCCGCGGCGCCACCATCATCAGGTCCGCCAGCTCGTCCACGATCACCAGCAGGTACGGATACGGCGACAGCTCGCGCTCGCTGCCCTCGGGGGCCGAGGCCTTGCCGGAGCGCACCGCTTCATTGAAGTCGTCGATGTGCCGGTACCCGTATGCCGCGAGATCGTCGTAGCGCAGGTCCATCTCGCGCACCACCCACTGCAGTGCCTCGGCGGCCCGCTTGGGGTTGGTGATGATCGGCGTGATCAGGTGCGGAATGCCCTCGTACGCGGTCAGCTCGACCCGCTTGGGGTCGATCAGCACCATCCGTACGTCGTCCGGCGTGGCCCTGACCATGATCGACGTGATCAGGCAGTTGATGCAGGAGGACTTGCCGGAGCCGGTGGCGCCCGCGACGAGCACGTGCGGCATCTTCGCGAGATTCGCCGAGACGTAGCCGCCCTCGACGTCCTTGCCGAGCCCGACCACCATCGGATGGTCGTCGCCCACCGCGTCCGCCGACCGCAGCACGTCGCCGAGGTTCACCATCTCGCGGTCGCTGTTGGGGATCTCGATGCCGACCGCGGACTTGCCCGGGATCGGGTTGATGATCCGCACGTCCGGGCTGGCCACCGCGTACGCGATGTTCTTCGCCAGCGCGGTGATCTTCTCGACCTTCACGCCCGGGCCGAGCTCGATCTCGTAACGGGTGACGGTCGGGCCGCGGGTGAAGCCGGTGACCGCGGCGTCCACCTTGAACTCCTGGAACACCTTGCTCAGCGACTCGACCACCGCGTCATTGGCGGCACTGCGGGTCTTGCCGGGCCCGCCGCGCTCCATGAGGTCCAGCGAGGGCAGCGCGTACGTGATGTCGCCGGCGAGCTGGAGCTGCTCGGCGCGCGCCGGCAGCTCGCCGGTGGGCTCCGGGGCCTTCTTGGTGAAGTCCGGAACGCTGGAGGAGGACGGGGAGGACGGCGCGGGCTCGGCGTCGCGCGCGGGCGGCACGGACGTGTGCAGGCCCTTCGTCGCGCCGGAGTCGTCGTACTCGCCCCGCTCGCCCTTGATGCCGCTGCTGAGGTCGGCCACCAGCGGGGAGGGCTGGATGCCGTGCAGCACCGCGCCGTCCAGGTTGGCGGCGTACCCGGCGGCGACGTCCACCGCGTCCTGGGAGTGCTCGTGCTCCGGCCCGTCGGCCGGCTCCACGGCGTCCCGGCGCGGCTTGCGGCGCTTGGCGAGGGCGGCCTCCTCCGCCGCCTCGGGGGACCCCTCCAGGGCCTCCGGGCGGCTCCTGCGGCTCTTGCGGGCCGGCTCGGCCACCGGCTCGTCGGCGAAGGCGTCGGCGTCCGGCTCGTACGTCTCCAGCAGGCCCAGCCGGACACCGAGCGCCTTGAAGCGCCGCGGGATGGCCGTGACCGGGGTGGCGGTGACCACGAGCAGCCCGAAGACGGTCACCAGCACCAGCAGGGCGACCGACAGCGTCTGCCCCACCATGAAGAGCAGCGGCTTGGAGACCGCCCAGCCGAGGTAGCCGCCGGCGTCGCGCACGCCGGCGACGTCCTTCTGGTCGGGGGAACCGCACGCGATCGCGACCTGGCCCAGCACGCCGACGACCAGTGCCGAGAGTCCGATGACGATCCGCCCGTTGGCCTCCGGCTGCTCCGGGCGGAAGAAGACGCGGGCGGCGATGCCGCCCACCAGTATCGGGACGAGGAGGTCGAGCCGGCCGAACGCGCCGGTGACCAGCATCTCCACGATGTCCCCGACCGGGCCCTGGAGGTTGGCCCAGGTGCCCGCCGCGATCACCAGGCCGAGGCCCAGCAGGGCGAGCGCCAGGCCGTCCTTGCGGTGCGCGGGGTCGAGGTTCTTCGCGCTGCGCCCCATGCTGCGGAAGAACCAGCCGACGCCGTGCGCGAGGCCCAGCCAGAGGGCGCGCACCGCGCGGTAGACGCCTCCGGTCGGAGACGGTGCGGGCTTCTTCGCCGCCGCCTTCTTCGCCGGTGCCTTCTTCGCGGCCGTCGTCTTCTTCGGCGGCGCCTTCTTGGCCGCCGCCTTCTTGGCGGCGGGCGGTTTCGCGGCGGTCTTCTTGGCGGCGCCCCCGGGGCGCCCGGCGCGCTGCTTCGAGGGGCCCGCCGTGCTCTGGGAACCCTTGCCGGACGTACGTGAGGCCATGGTGACGAGGTTACAGGCGACGCCCCGGGGTGACACGGGCGCTCGGGCCTTCACCCGTTCGTGTCGTAACCAACGCGCCATATGGGCGGTTGGCCCGCCCCGGGCCCAACACCCGGGACTGCACCGGAAGCTGCTGCCGGGTCAGCTTCCGTACGGCACCGGGACGATGCCGTACGGCCGGGCCCGCGGCGTCAGTTCTGCGTCGGTACGGACGGCGTGTCGCTGTTGCCGGCGCCCGGCTCCAGGGCGTCCAGCGCGCGGCGCAGTCCGGTCAGCTTCCGCTCCAGATGCGCGGCGGTCGCCACGGCGGCGGCGTCCGCCGACTCGTCCAGCTGTTTGGACAGCGCCTCGGCCTGCTCCTCGACCGCGGCGAGCCGCGCGGAGAGTTCCGCGAGCAGCCCCGCGGCCTCCTTGGCGTCCTCGCCGGCGGCCGGCTGACCGCCTTCGAGCTGGAGCCGCAGCAGCGACGCCTGCTCGCGCAGCTTGACGTTCTTCATGTACAGCTCGACGAACACCGAGACCTTGGCGCGCAGCACCCACGGGTCGAACGGCTTGGAGATGTAGTCGACCGCACCGGCCGCGTAGCCGCGGAAGGTGTGGTGCGGACCGTGGTTGATCGCCGTGAGGAAGATGATCGGGATGTCCCGGGTCCGCTCGCGCCGCTTGATGTGCGCCGCCGTCTCGAACCCGTCCATCCCCGGCATCTGCACGTCGAGCAGAATCACCGCGAAATCGTCGGTGAGCAGCGCCTTGAGCGCTTCCTCCCCGGACGATGCCCGCACCAGCGTCTGATCGAGCGCAGAGAGGATCGCCTCCAGCGCCAGCAGATTCTCCGGCCGGTCATCGACCAGGAGGATCTTGGCCTTCTGCACCATGGCCCGTCCTCCTCGCCCCGGCACTCCACCGGACGCCGCCCCAGGGGACGGCTCCGTCATGCCGCCCGTACTTGTGCCGGTCATGGTAGCCGCACCCCGCCTGTCGCCACACCCTGTCACCGCTATGTCACCGTGCACGTAGCAGAAACGCAGCAGGAGACCAGAAGGTTCCCCGAATACCGTGCTCCCACACGTCCGCGACCACACTGAGTCAGCATAGGGGCCAAGATCCGGTCTCTCTGCGCACGCCCCGTCACTCCGCGCGCATCCATTGCCGCATGACCGCGAGCAGATGATCGGTGTCCACGGGCTTCGTCACGTAGTCCGAGGCCCCCGACTCGATGCTCTTCTCCCGGTCGCCCTTCATGGCCTTGGCGGTCAGGGCGATGATCGGCAGACCGGCGAACTGCGGCATCCGGCGGATCGCCGCGGTCGTGGCGTAGCCGTCCATCTCCGGCATCATGATGTCCATCAGCACCACTGTCACATCATCGTGCTGTTCCAGCACCTCGATTCCCTCACGGCCGTTCTCGGCGTAGAGCACCGACAGACCGTGCTGCTCCAGGACGCTGGTGAGCGCGAAGACGTTGCGGATGTCGTCGTCGACGATCAGCACCTTCTCGCCGTGGAAGCCGTCGTCTTCGCCGGACGGCGCCACCAGGTCCTGACCGTTGCCCAGCCACGGTTCCTCGGTCGCCGGCTGCGGCTGCGCGGTCGCCGGCTGGCCGGGCAGGGCCGCGCGCTGCGGCGCCGCCGAAAGCCCGCGCCTGCGGCGCCGGTTGAGGCCCGAGGCCGCGGCGTCCGGGGTGGTCGGCTGCTCCTCCTGCGCCGCGTTGTTCGCCGCCTCCTGCTCGGCGATCTCCGCGTCGTGTGCCTCGGCGTCCATCGCGAAACCGCCGGCGACCAGCTGCGGGTAGCCCTGCGGCGGCAGCCCGCCCGGGTTGTACGGGAGGTACAGCGTGAACGTCGAGCCGCGGCCCGGCTCACTGGCGGCGTGGATCTCGCCGCCCAGCAGCCGCGCGATCTCGCGGCTGATGGAGAGGCCCAGGCCCGTACCGCCGTACTTGCGGCTCGTCGTGCCGTCGGCCTGCTTGAACGCCTCGAAGATGACCCGCATCTTGCTGGACGCGATACCGATGCCGGTGTCGGTCACGGAGAAGGCGATCATGTCGGCATCCGGGTCGCGCAGCGCGCCGTGCTCCAGGAGCTGCTCGCGGATGGCCACGGGGACGTCCGTGCCGGCCGGCCGGATGACCAGCTCCACGGCGCCGGAGTCGGTGAACTTCACCGCGTTGGACAGCAGGTTGCGCAGCACCTGGAGGAGGCGCTGCTCGTCGGTGTGCAGCGTCGCGGGCAGCTCCGGGGAGACCCGGACGGAGAAGTCCAGGCCCTTCTCCGCGGTCAGCGGCCGGAACGTGGCCTCGACGTAGTCCACCAGCTGCACCAGCGCGATGCGGGTCGGGCTGACGTCCATCTTGCCCGCCTCGACCTTGGACAGGTCCAGGATGTCGTTGATCAGCTGGAGCAGGTCGGAGCCCGCGCCATGGATCGTTTCGGCGAACTCCACCTGCTTCGGGGAGAGGTTCCCCTCGGCGTTGTCCGCGAGCAGCTTGGCCAGAATCAGCAGGGAGTTCAGCGGCGTCCGCAGCTCGTGCGACATGTTCGCGAGGAACTCGCTCTTGTAGCGCATCGAGACCGCCAGCTGCTCGGCGCGCTCCTCCAGGACCTGCCGGGCCTCTTCGATCTCGGTGTTCTTCACCTCGATGTCGCGGTTCTGCTTGCGCAGCTGCTCCGCCTTCTCCTCCAGCTCGGAGTTGGACAGCTCCAGCGCGCGCTGCCGGCTCTCCAACTCCGCCGAGCGCTCCTTGAGCTGCTCGGTCAGCTCCTGCGACTGGCTCAGCAGGATCTCGGTCTTGGTGTTCACGGAGATGGTGTTGACGCTGGTCGCGATCATCTCGGCGATCTGGCTGAGGAAGTCCTTCTGGATCTGGGTGAACGGCTGGAACGAGGCCAGCTCGATGACGCCCAGCACCTTGTCCTCGAAGAGCACCGGCAGCACGATCACGTTGGCGGGCGGTGCCTCGCCCAGACCGGAGGAGATCTTCAGGTATCCGGAGGGCACGTTCTCCACCAGGATGGTGCGCTTCTCCTCCGCCGCGGTGCCGATGAGCGTCTCGCCCGGAACGAAGGTGGTGGGCATTGCACCCATCGAATAGCCGTACGAGCCCGTCAGCCGGAGCTCGTAGTCGCCCGCCTCGCCGCCGTCCGCGCCGATCTCCTGGTTGTCGTCGGCCGACGTCGCGAGGAAGAACGCGCCGTGCTGCGCGGAGACCGCGGGCGACAGCTCGCTCATGATCAGCTTGGCCACGTCCTTGAGGTCGCGGCGGCCCTGCATCAGGCCGGAGATCCGGGCGAGGTTGCCCTTCAGCCAGTCCTGCTCCTCGTTGGCCAGCGTGGTCTCGCGGAGCGTGGCGATCATCGTGTTGACGTTGTCCTGGAGCTCCAGGATCTCGCCGGCCGCGTCCACGTCGATACGGACGTTGTGGTCGCCGAGGGTCACCGCCGCGGCGACGGCGGCGATCGCCCGCACCTGACGGGTCAGGTTGCCCGCCATCTCGTTCACCGATTCGGTCAGGTCCTTCCAGGTGCCGGCCACGCCGCGCACCTGCGCCTGACCGCCCAGCTGGCCTTCCGTACCCACCTCGCGGGCCACCCGGGTGACCTGCTCGGCGAAGGACGACAGCTGGTCGACCATCGTGTTGATCGTCGTCTTCAGCTCCAGGATCTCGCCCCGGGCGTCGATGTCGATCTTCTTGGTCAGATCACCCTTGGCGATGGCCGTGGTGACCATCGCGATGTTCCGCACCTGGCCGGTCAGGTTGGACGCCATGGAGTTCACCGACTCCGTGAGGTCCTTCCAGGTACCGGCGACGCCCGGCACCCGCGCCTGGCCGCCCAGAATCCCGTCGGTGCCCACCTCACGGGCGACCCGTGTCACCTCGTCGGCGAACGACGACAGGGTCGTCACCATGGTGTTCACCGTGTCGGCGAGCGTCGCGACCTCGCCGCGCGCCTCGACCGTCACCTTCTTGGTCAGGTCACCGTTGGCCACCGCCGCGGAGACCTGGGAGATGTTCCGCACCTGGATGGTCAGGTTGTTGGCCATCAGGTTCACGTTGTCGCTGAGGTCCTTCCAGATGCCGGTGACTCCCGGCACCCGGGCCTGGCCGCCCAGCTGGCCCTCCGTACCCACCTCACGGGCGACCCGCGTCACCTGCTCGGCGAAGAGCGACAGCTGGTCCACCATCGTGTTGACGGTCGTGACCAGTTCGAGGATCTCGCCCTTGGCGTCGACGGTGATCTTCTTGGAGAGGTCGCCGCGGGCCACCGCGGTCGTCACCTCGCCGATGTTCCGCACCTGGGAGGTGAGGTTGTTCGCCATGAAGTTCACGGACTGGGTGAGGTCCTTCCAGGTACCGCTCACCCCCTGGACCTCGGCCTGGCCGCCCAGGATGCCCTCGGTGCCCACCTCACGGGCCACCCGCGTCACCTGGTCGGCGAAGGAGGACAGCTGGTCCACCATCGTGTTCAGCGTGTTCTTCAGCTCCAGGATCTCGCCGCGGGCGTCCACGTCGATCTTCTGGGAGAGGTCACCACGGGCCACCGCGGTCGCGACCTGTGCGATGTTGCGGACCTGGGCGGTGAGGTTGCCGGCCATGCCGTTCACCGAATCGGTCAGATCGCGCCACACCCCGGCCACGCCCGGAACCTGGGCCTGACCGCCCAGCCGGCCGTCCGTACCCACCTCGCGGGCCACCCGGGTGACCTGCTCGGCGAACGCCGAGAGCTGGTCGACCATCGTGTTGATGGTGTTCTTCAGCTCCAGGATCTCGCCGCGCGCGTCGACGTCGATCTTCTGGGAGAGGTCACCCCGCGCGACCGCCGTCGTCACCTGCGCGATCTGCCGCACCTGGGACGTGAGGTTCCCCGCCATGAAGTTGACGGAGTCGGTCAGTTCCTTCCATGTACCGCTCACACCCGGAACCTGGGCCTGACCGCCCAGCCGGCCCTCCGTACCCACGTCCCTGGCCATCCGCGTGACCTGGTCCGCGAACGAGGACAGCTGGTCCACCATCGTGTTCACGGTGTTCTTCAGCTGGAGCATCTCGCCGGAGACGTCCACGGTGACCTTCTGCGACAGATCACCGTTGGCCACGGCCGTCGTGACCTGCGCGATGTTCCGGACCTGGCCGGTGAGGTTGCGGAAGGCCGTGTTCACCGAGTCGGTGAGGTCCTTCCACGTACCGGCCGCGCCCGGCACCTGCGCCTGGCCGCCCAGCTCACCCTCGACACCGATCTCCCGGGCCACCCTCGTGACCTCGGCACCGAAGGAGGACAGCTGGTCCACCATCGTGTTCACGGTGTTCTTCAGTTCGAGCATCTCGCCGGAGACGTCGACCGTGATCTTCTGCGACAGATCACCGTTGGCCACCGCCGTCGTGACCTGCGCGATGTCCCGCACCTGACCGGTGAGGTTACGGAAGGCGTTGTTCACCGAGTCGGTGAGGTCCTTCCACGTGCCCGCCGCGCCCGGCACCTGCGCCTGGCCACCCAGCTGGCCCTCGGCGCCGACCTCGTTCGCCACCCTCGTCACCTCGTCGGCGAACGTGCGCAGCGTCTCGGTCATCGTGTTGATCGTGTCGGCCAGCTGCGCGACCTCGCCGCGCGCGCTCACCGTGACCTTCTGGGAGAGGTCGCCGTTCGCGACAGCCGTCGTCACCTGCGCGATCCCGCGCACCTGGGCCGTGAGGTTGCCGGCCATCAGGTTGACCGAATCGGTCAGGTCCTTCCAGACGCCCGCGACGCCCGGCACCCCGGCCTGGCCGCCCAGCTCGCCCTCCGTACCGACCTCCCGGGCCACCCGGGTCACCTCGGAGGCGAAGGAGGAGAGCTGGTCCACCATCGTGTTGACGGTGTTCTTCAGCTCCAGCATCTCGCCCGCGACGTGGACGGTGACCTTTCTCGACAGGTCACCCTTGGCCACCGCGGTCGTCACGAGAGCAATGTCACGCACCTGCGCGGTGAGCCGCGAGGCCATCGTGTTGACGGAATCCGTCAGGTCCTTCCACGAACCGGACATTCCGCGTACCCGGGCCTGACCGCCGAGCTTGCCCTCGGTACCGACCTCGCTGGCGACCCTGGTCACCTCGTCGGTGAACGCCGACAGCTGGTCCACCAGCCCGTTGACCGTACGGCCGACCTTCAGGAACTCGCCCCGCAGCGGATGCGCCGTGGTCCCGTCGCTGCTGCGGGTCCGCAGGTCCATGCGCTGTTCGAGGTCGCCCTCGGAGACGGCGGAGAGGACCCTGCCCACCTCGGAGACCGGCCGGACGAGATCGTCCACGAGCGCGTTCGAGGCGTCGATCGCGGCCGCCCAGGAGCCCTCACAGGCTCCGACCTCCAGCCGTTCTGTGAGCTTTCCCTCACGTCCCACGACCCGTCGCACCCGGGCCAGCTCGCCCGTGAGGTGCAGATTGCGGTCGGCGACCTCGTTGAAAACGGCCGCCACCTCCGCCATGACACCCTCGCCGGAGACGGTCAGCCGCTTGCGGAAGTTCCCGTCCCGCATCGACACGAGAGCGGACAGGAGGCGGTTCAGCGCCGCCGTGTCCACCTCGGTCGTCCCGTTGTTGCGGGAGCGTCCGCCTTTCGCGCGCGTGCTTGCACCCCGCGCCGCTCCGCCAGACTCCACCGTGTCCCTCCCGCAGGGTCGACCGTTCTACCCGGGCCTTCTCTTGAAGCCTTCCCAGTGTTTCACCATGGCCCAACCAGGCCATAACAGTTCGGCAGCATCGCATACCCGTCCGTGGCGAGCCCGGGGCGGGAAACACACGTGACCGGCATCCATGCGGGCGTCGAAGGTAAGTACCCTGGGCTCCGGCTGTCCACCCGCACTGCCGGTGCGGTGGTGCGAGCACGACGGGCATTCGGAGGGGCGCCGCGATGATGGGGGAGCAGATCACCGACACACGCATGAGGAGACCAGTGATCACCGCGCGGGCCGCTGCCACCTTCGAGCCGGTTGGGCGTTCGGTCGCCACGGCCCGGGCTTTCGTGCGCGACACCCTCCAGGGCTGGGGCCACGGCGACATCATCGACGACGCCGTCGTCCTCACCAGTGAGCTGGTCACCAACGCCGTCGTGCACGCCGGTACCGCGGCCGACGTGCTCTGCCTCCGTACCGATACCGGCGTCCGCGTCGAGGTCGCCGACCGCTACCCCGAGCGCGAGGTGCCCGTGCAGAGCGCCGGCCAGGCGCTCGCCCACCCCGACCGCGAGGGCGGCCGCGGGCTGCTGCTGTGCGGCGCGCTGGCCACCCGCTGGGGCGTGGAGTACACCGCCTCCCAGAAGCACGTCTGGTTCCAGCTCGACCTGCCGGAGCGGCCCGCCGGCACCCGTACGGCCGGTCCCGCGCTCCCCGTGGACGCCCTGCCCGTCGCCGAGCACCGGGTCCGCGTCGCCGTCATCCAGATCGACCGCGGGGGCTGCATCAGCTCCTGGAACGAGGACGCGCAGGATCTTTTCGCCTATGCGCCCGAACAGGTGATCGGCAAGCCTCTCACCGACTTCGCCGCCTGGCCGCACACCCCCGGCACGGGCACCGGCATCGTCGAGGCCCTCCAGCTCTCCCGGTGGGAGGGCTCGTACGGCATAAGGGGTGCCGACGGCCGCGTCGTCCCCGTGTACGCCTCCCACCTCCGCGTACGGGACGCCGACGGCGAGCCCTCCACGGTCTGCCTCCTCGTACGCGACCACGAGCGCGCCGTGCTCCAGAGCCCGCCGCGCACCCCCGCGGACTCCTCCGGGCAGCAGTCGGAGGGCCACGGCCCCGCCGACCCGTTCGAGGTCTTCATCGGCTCCCCTGCCCCCGACGACCTCGACGGCCTGCTGCAGCGCACGGTCGAGCGCGCCCGCGACATGCTCGACGGCGACGCCGCGTACCTCCTGCTGGCCACCGACGACGAGACCGAGCTGGAGGTACGCGCCTCCACCGGGCTGCCCTCCGCACGGCAGCGCTTCGCACGCGTCCCCGTGGAGGCCGGCAGCGGCCGCTACGGGTCGGCACGCATGCCCGCCGTCCACGAGGACCTCACCGCCGTACAGGGCGCCGTACCGCTGCTCTCCGGTACGGGCATGCGCTCCGTCGTCACGGTCCCCCTCAAGGTCGAGGGCCGGCTCACCGGCTCCCTCGGCGTCGCCGCCGAGGCCCCGGGCCGCTACACCAACGAAGAGGCGCTGCGCCTGCAGTTCGCCGCCGACCGCATCGCGCTGGCCGTCGAACGCGCCCGCCTCACCGAGCTGGAACGGCTGCGCCGCGGCTCGCTCTCCTTCCTCGTCGAGGCCTCCGACCTGCTCGCGGGCACCCTGGACCGCAATCAGACGCTGGCCCTCATGGCCCAGATGACGGTCCCCACGCTCGCCACCTGGTGCGCCGTGTACACCGTCGCCGACCAGGCCTCCGAGCCCGAGCTCTCCTTCGTGCTGCACGAGGACGAAGACCGCATCGACGGCCTCAAAACACTGCTCCAGAAGGTCCCGCCGCCGGAACCGGTGCCCACCCCCGGAGCCCGCGTCTGGAGCGCCCCGGGAGACGCGGCGCACGACGCCGCACTGCGCACCTCACTGCGCAGCCTCGGGCTGGGCGCCTCGGCGCGCCCGTCCAGCGGCCCCGGCGCCACGCTCGCCACCGCATCGGCGGTCGGCGGCGAGACCGTCGTCCTGCCGCTCGTCGCCCGTAACCGCGTCATCGGCATGCTCACCCTCGGCAAGCCCACCGAGGAGCACTTCCGCCAGGAGATCCTCGAACTCGCCGAGGACCTCTCCCGCCGGGCCGCGCTCGCCCTGGACAACGCGCGCCTGTACTCGGAGCGCACCGCCATCAGCCAGTCCCTCCAGCGCAGCCTGCTGCCGCCGGAGCTGCCGGACGTGCCCGGCGTCGAGGTCGAGGTCATCTACCGCGCGGCCGGCGAGGGCAACGAGGTCGGCGGCGACTTCTACGACCTCTTCCCCATCCGGGACGGCGCGTACGGTTTCGCCATCGGCGACGTCTGCGGCACCGGCCCCGAGGCCGCGGCCGTCACGGGCCTGGCCCGGCACGCGCTCCGGCTGCTCGCCCGCGAGGGCTTCGGCGGCCCGGCCGTCCTGGAACGCCTCAACGCCGCGATCCTCGACGAGGGCGCACGCAGCCGGTTCCTCACGCTCCTCTACGGGGAGCTGTGGCCGCAGCGCGACGGCAGCGCCGTCCTGAAGGTCGTCTGCGCGGGACACCCGCTGCCCCTGCGGCTCCGCCAGGACGGCACGGTCGAGCCCGCCGCCGAACCGCAGCCCCTGCTGGGCGTCATGGAGGATCTGGAGCTGTACGCCCAGACCGTCACGCTCGACCCGGGCGACGTCCTGCTGTGCGTCACCGACGGCGTCACGGAGCGCCGTGAGGGCACCCGCATGCTCGGAGACGACGGCCTGGCCGACGTCCTGACGACCTGTACGGGCCTCACCGCCGGCGCGGTGGCCGCGCGCATCCTGCGTGCCGTCGAGCGCTTCGCCGCCGAACCCGCCTCCGACGACATGGCCATCCTCGCCATGCGGGTGCCGGAGGCCGTGCACGAAGGAAAGCTGCCGTAGAAACTCCGCGCCCCGGGGCACATCCCCGGGGCGCGGATCGGTACATCTGCATACGAAAAAGGCCCCCGCCTGCTGGCGGGGGCCTTTTCTCCAGAGCCCCAATACGGAATCGAACCGTAGACCTTCTCCTTACCATGGAGACGCTCTGCCGACTGAGCTATTGGGGCGCGTCGACGGGTTTAACTATACCCGATCACAGACGATGGTTCGAATCGCCTCCGGACGCCCGGCAGACCTCTCCCGGCCTCTCCGTATAAATCGGAATTACCCGGCGCCATTACCTCGCGCCGGGTTTACCGGCGGGCTCAGAACGCCGGCTGCAGCAGCCCGCCGAGCGCATTGCAGGCACTTACCATCCGCTGCAATTCACGACGGGTCAGCGACTCGGCCACGGGCAGCGCCAGCGTCTCGTCGCACGCCCGCTCCGTGTGCGGCAGCAGCAGGTCCCGCCGGTACTCCGGCATCCGGTACACCGGAACCGGTACGGGCACCCGGCAGGCCACGCCCTTGCCCCGCAGCGTCCGCGCGAAGGCGTCGCGGTCCGGCCGGCCGTTGCCGGGGATCCGCACCACGTACTGCTCGTACGTGTGCTCAGCGTGCTCCACGGGCGTCCGTACGCCGCGGAGCCGCCCGGCGAGGTACGTCGCGTACGCGCGGCGCCGCTCGGCGCCGGCCGGGGCCACACCGGGCTCCGCGGTCATGTGCACAAGAAGGCCGTGCCGCTCGCCCAGCGCCTGGAGGCGGCCCAGGTCGGCCTGGTGCCCGAAGCGATGGACGGCGATGACGGCGGCGGTCCTGGAGTTCACCACGTCGGCCACGGCGGCCGGGTCGAGGCAGTAGGTGTCCGGGTCGATGTCGGCGAAGACCGGTACGGCTCCGGCACGCACGACGGCCTCGGTGACCTCGGCGTTCCCGAACGCCGGCACCACGACCTCGTCACCGGTGCCGATACCGGCCGACTCAAGCGTTCCACTTGTCCCCATGCCTCCGGATGTTGGCGGCCCAACGTGAACACCAAGTGACACGCGGCACTGCAGCAACCGAACAAAAAAGCTCCGGTCCCTGAACCAAAAGGTTCAGGGACCGGAGCTGAAGAATTGTTCGGCGGCGTCCTACTCTCCCACAGGGTCCCCCCTGCAGTACCATCGGCGCTGAAAGGCTTAGCTTCCGGGTTCGAAATGTAACCGGGCG
>NZ_JBITXI010000013.1:0-160242 GCF_044544605.1 Streptomyces sp. NPDC053560
ACCCCCCCCCACCCCCCCCCCCCCCCCCGGGGGGGCGGGGGGGGGCCCCCCCCCCCCCCCCCCCCCCGCGGGGGGCCCCCCCCCCCCCCCCCCCCCCCCCCCCCCCGGGCGAGTGGCCGGTCAGGAGCCCCGCCCCGGACGCTGGACGTACAGCCGATTGCCGTGCGGCCCGGTCCACTCCACCCGTACGACACCGGGCACGGCGGCATCGTCGATGCGTGACGCGTTGGACCAGTAGCCGAACGCGGGGTTGCGGAAGAACGTCGCCCACAGCCGGCCGGTGTGGTCCTCGAAGAGGTTGTTGTGTCCGGCGCCGACGCCCAGGGTCCACCGCTCGGAGTACGGGCCTTCGAAGTGGTCCGAGACCGCCACGATCGCGTCGTACTGATACTGCACGCGGCCGGTGCCCGGCGGGTCGTACGCGTACCGCGGGGTGCCGTCGGCACTGATCGACGTCCGGTCCCACGCGGCGTGCATCAGGAAGTACTTGCCGCCGTACTTGAACACGTACGCGCCTTCTAGATACGGCTCGGGGGAGTAGGGCTTCTGCTGGAAGCGGGGGAGGTTCGTCGGCGTGACGATGTCCTCCATGTCGTCGCGGAACTTCGCGTACAGGTCGTTGTGGAGCACGAGCCACGCGTCGTCGCCCTCGCTGTAGAGGCCGCCGTCGATGTGGAAGTACGCACCGGGCTCGATGAAGTTCGGCCCACCGGTGAAGGACTCTCCGAAGGGCTTGTCGAGGTTGCCCCGGGCGAGCCGGTAGGGACCCTCGACGCCGCCCTCGCTCACGAGCAGGAACGAGCCGACCTTCTGCGAGTGGTCGCCCATGCACGCGACGATGTACCACTTGCCGCGGAAGTAGTGCACCTCCGGCGCCCACGCCTGGCCGCGCTTGCCGAACCGCTCGTCGTGCCAATATTCCTGCCAGGGCGCCACGACCGTGCGCCCGGGCCGGTTCTCACCGACGAACTCGGGCGACCACACCTTGCCCCGCTCGGCACCCGGCCGGATGCGGGTGGTGTCGGCCAGCCGCCACGGCCCCTGCATGGACCGGGAGGTCCACAGGAAGATGCCGTCGTTCCACGGGCCGGCAGCTTCCAGCCCGGGGACGCGGGTGGTACCGGTCGCCACGTAGAGCGGACGTCCGTCGATGACGAAGCAGTTGACGTAGGTGTCCCGCATCCAGACCTGGCCGCGTTCCCTGTCGCGGGAGCGCAATTCGAGCGGAAGGACGAAGGAGTTGTCCTTGCGCGGCCACAGATCCGTGTCGTGGTCCGCGAGTCCGTACGGCGTGAGGTCGGGCCGATTCGGCGGGTACCGCCGCAGCGCCCCATCCTGCTTCTTCGGCGAGGCCACGGATTCTGCCTCGGCGGCTTGCGTGGCTCGTGCCGCTGTGGCGGGCAGCGCCGCCGTCACGGCCAACGAGCCCGCGACACCGGCCAACAGGGATCGCCGCCCGACGCGGGGGCCGTCTTCGGAAGTCGTCATCAGTTGCGCGCCCTTCTTCGTCGTCCGGGGCGTGTTGCCTCATGGGATGGCATGACGCACAGCATGCGAAGGCCCGCCGATTTTCGTCAACACCACGGAAAAATAATCCGGATCGGGCCGGGATCCGGGCGACGGAATCGATCAGCCCAAGGGCGCTCTCGGGGGCCGCTTCGGGCGCTGCGGTAGGCGGCGATCACGGTGGCGCCCAGGGCGGTGCGACGGGACAACGGTCGCCCGTGGGTCATGCCTGTTGCCCGTGGGGTGGTGGATCGAACGGACCCGAGCGAGGGTTGGGTCGTATGCCTGCGCGATCGCCGCCACCTCGGCGATGTGCTCACGGACATCGGGGCGCTGCAACGCTTCCTTGTACTGCTGATCACTGGTCCACTGCGCGTAGTTGAGGACACAGGGTGAGCGCGGTGCCTGCAGCGGTCGGGCCATGCGATGGGCAAGCCCTCCGGCGACGGCGAGCCTTCGTTGTCAGGACTCTGACATCATGGACTGTAGGCGCCCCCACCCCCACGCCAAACTCCTGACATGGGGGGCGTCACGACAAGGTATGACCTCGGGCGGGATTTCGGCGGCCACTGGGCTCAGCGGAGCCAGGCCTCGGCGTGCTGGAGTAGGCCGGTGCAGAAGTTCGCTCCCATCAGGGAGGCGATCGCCGCCTCTTTCGTCGCGAGATCGGGCGGGTTGACGGCAACCGCGTAGGAGACGCGGGCGACGTCGCTGGTGATGCTGCTGACCTCGTCCACGATGGCCCGGGTGCGTGCGACATCATCGGGCTCGCTCGTGAGCTCGTAGAAGTGGTAGCAGCTGCAGACCAGGCGCGGGACGACGACGTGGGCGTCGAGGGCGGCACCCACCCCGCGCGCGTTCGCCACGTGGAGCCTGCCGAACGTCGCGGAGGTTCCGAGCCATCGCTGGAGCGGCCCGCAGAACATCGCCTTGTACAGCAGACGTATCGCCGTCACGAGGGTGCAGGTCTTCGAGACGTAGGGATTCTGGATGGGGTCGTTGGGGGCGAACGTGTCGGCCAGGACGTTGGCCATCCCTCCGGAGACCCCGCCGAGTATGCCGACGACCGCGGTGATAGCGGCGTACTCGTTGTTTCCGGTGGGGAACTGGGCCTCCATAACCGAGCGTTGATCAAATTGCGCAGATCAGGGTCGGTGGCCGGGTCCGCCGTGGACGGTATGGCGAACGGATCGGAGCCTTTTGCCTGCTCCGTGAGCTGGTCGTAGTCGATTCATGGCCGGACTCAGGGCGGGCACTGCCGCCCAGGACCTGGGTCGGTGCGGCCTCGATCGGACAGCGGATGCGTTCCGCCGGATCGGGGCCGGTCATCGCGGGCAGCTCCGAAAGCTCGGCCGTGGTGCACACGGTGCACATCTCCAGCAGTGCGGAGACCACAGCTCGTCGGGCGTGTTGCAGGGCTGCCCGCTCGTCCGCGGCCGCGCATGGATCGAGTCGGACCACAAATGATGGCCCGCGATTGCGGGCCCGGCCCCGGCAAGCCCACGCCTGCGACTCGCAGGCGGCGGTCCTGGGGTGGCGTCGGCTGCTGTCCGCCGGACCCGGCGCGCGCGAGGAGGACAACCAGCGGCTGTGGGACGCGGCACGGCGCCGCGTGGCCGCCGAGCTGTCCGGCGACCGCATCGGCCTCGTCGCCCAGGACGTCGCCGCGGCACAGCGGCGCAGCCCCTTGACGGTGAGCGGGTACTGCACGGCACGGAGAGCGTTCCGCCGCTGTGGCTTGGTGCCCAGCAGCTGCGGAAGGCTCCGCCACCTGTCGCAGGCTGATCGTCGATGGCGTGCGGTTCGACAGCGCCCGCCCACCCTCCGCTGCGCCTTGACCGATGTCCCGGCCGACCGACCGGCACGGCTTCGCGCACAGGCCATGGATGACCGCCGGGCATGGCGCTGTGACATGCCTGGTCGGGCGGTGCGTAGCCGGTGCTGCGGAGGCCCTGTGGGGCTTCCCA
This sequence comes from Streptomyces sp. NPDC053560, assembly GCF_044544605.1. NCBI lineage: Bacteria > Bacillati > Actinomycetota > Actinomycetes > Kitasatosporales > Streptomycetaceae > Streptomyces > Streptomyces sp. NPDC053560. Next base: position 3,474 of record NZ_JBITXI010000013.1, read on the forward strand.
TGCACAGCAACGGCTGCACAGCGACGGCATCCTTGTTCTGATGGCAATCAGATGGCGATCAGACGGCTCGCCACAGGGCTGGGGCCATCGGGGGTTCCCAGCCGGGCTGCGCTGTGTGGGCCTGGAGGCACACGTAGGCGCGGCTCGCGTGCGTCACCCGGTCTCCTGCCCGGTAGGCCGTGCCCGCGGCCCATGCACTGCCCGATGGTGGAGGGGTGGTGGGCGACGGGCCGGGGTTCTGCGGTACGTCCAGCACGAAGTCGAAGGCCGCCTCACGGCCGCCGTTGCCGTTGCGCACGTTCATCAGTAGGCGGGCGTCGAAGAGCATGTCGGTGTTGTTGCGCGGTTCGTTCGGGAAGTACAGCTGTGTGGTGAGGATCGGGCGGCCGGGGGCCTGCACCTTGACGTGGATGTGCCGGGTACGGCCCGGGTAGAGCCCGGGGACAATGGTGGTCAGGGTGAACGCGCCGCGGGAGTCGCTGTACTGATGCCCGCGCATCCGGTAGCCGGTGTTGTCGTAGTCGCCGTTGTCGTCCGCCTGCCAGAAGTCGAGCAGGGCGCCGGAGACGGGAAGACAGGCGCCGCCGAAGACGTAGCCGCTCACGGTCAGCCGGGTACCGGGCATGCCGGGCTCCAGCAGATCGGTGCGTTGGGGAGAGTGGGGTTTGAAGTACGGGCCCTCCATCTGCTCGGGCGTGGGGTCGTCGCCGTCGTCGCATTCCGGAGTGAGGGGCGCGGTGGTGCCGGTGGAGCTGAGGGTGCGGGCCAGAGCCGGGCCGCCGATGAGGGCGACGGGTATTGCGGCGCCGGCCGCGAGCGCCGTCCGTAAGACGGTCTTGCGGCGCACGAGCCGAGGCGACTCGGTGGACGGGGACGGTCTCTCGCTGTCCATACCTGCTCCTTGGGTGGGGGCACGTGGGGGCCGTCGGATCGGTAACGAAACTAGGCGTGTGACCGCCCCGTCGCGATGGACTGGTGGTGGCGTCTGTGGTGTTTTCGGAAGTCGCCGGGACTGCTGCCGGTCTCCCGCCGGAAGAACCGGCAGAAGTAGGCGGGATCGGTGAATCCGGTGCGGGCGGCGACTTGCCGTACCGGCAGCTCGGTGTGTGCGAGCAACTGCTGAGCCCGGTACACGCGGGCCGCGATCAGCAGCCGGCCCGGGCTGCGGCCGGTGGCCGCGCGCACGGCCTGGGTGAGGTGGCCGGGGGACACCCCGAGCCGTTCGGCGCACTCACGCACCGACCAGGCCACCGCCTCCCGCCGGGCCGTCAGCCGGGTGAATGCCTCGGCCAGCGCCCCGGGCCGGGCGGGGGACCGGTCCGGGCCGGCTGCCTCCGCCGGGCCGGCGACCCGCGTCGGCCCGGTGCCGCCACTGTGCTCCGGTAGCCGCGCAGCGCATACGATGAGGACGTGCAGCAGGGCCCGTGACACGGTCTCGTGGCCGGCAGCGCGTTGCCGGTGCTCCGCGGCCAGGTCGGCCATCAGCCGGCCGATCCGTGTGTCGTCCTCGGCGTCCAGGGCGAACCAGCTGGTTCGTGCGAGCTGCCGCAGCACTTCGCGGTCGCCGGGGTGATCCACCAGAAAGTCCTCGGTGAACAGCGCGAGTGTCCCGTCGACGTCCCGGTCGCCCTGCCAGTGGTGGATCTGCCAGGGCAGTATCACGCCCAGGTGTGGTGGTCGCACCGGCCACCGGGCGAAGTCGATGACATGAGCGCCCGAACCCGCGGTGACATGGATGATCTCGTAGAAGGTGTGGCGGTGCGGGAGGTCGGTCCATGACAGCGGGCCCATCTCTTCGAAGGAGCCCGCGGCGAACGGCGCTGCGCCGGGGTCGGGTAACTCCAGTCGATGCAGGGGCGGTTCTCCCGCCGGCGGGTCTACGCAGGGCGTGCCTCGCGGGACAGTGGTACTGCGCATCACTCCTCCTCGGAGCAGGTACAGACCAATAGCATTCGGTGGGTCACGTTCCCAGAGTGGTACGGCTGCGAACACCGCCTTCGGCCCTCCTGGTCCGCGTTCGGGCCACCTATTGGTCCGTACCTGTCTCTTGCCCTTCTTCTGTCATGCGCCGCAATATCCCCTCATGGAGCTGGAATTGCGACATCTGAGAACCATCCGAACGATCGCGGAGGAAGGCAGCCTCACCAGGGCGGCCACGGTGCTCGGTCTCGCGCAGCCCGCACTGAGCGCACAACTCAGACGGATCGAAGCTGCTTTGGGCGGCGCGCTCTTCGAGCGGGGACGGCGCGGCGTGCGGGTCACCGCACTGGGCGAACTGGTGCTGGAGCGCACCCGGATCGTGCTGCCGGCAGTGAGCGAACTGCAGCAGGAGGCCGTCAGGTTCGCCCGCTCCTGGCGCGGACCGGAGCGGCTTCGGCTCGGCGGCACGCACGGTCCGCTCCTCGGCGCGCTGCTGGACCGGCTGGCCCAGGCGGTGCCCGACGCGACCGTGACCACGTACGTGTCGTGGTCCGAGCGGGAGTTGGCCGTGCTGCTGGCCGAAGGACGGTTGGATTTCGCGCTGGCCGGCACCTGCGGTACCACCGCTCCGCCCGACGCCACGCGGCTGGCCTGGCGGGAGATCGCGGTGGACCCTGTGTTCGCGATGCTGCCCAGCAGCCATCCGTTGGCTTCGTGCGCCGAAGTCGAGCTGTCTGCACTGGCCGGTGAGGAGTGGGCCTGCGTGCCCGGTGACGGCTGCTTCGCGGACTGCTTCACCGCGGCCTGCGCCCGGGCCGGATTCAGCCCTCGGCGCATGTACGAGACGGATACCGCGTCCTGCGTGCATCTGGTGCAGGTGGGGCGGGCGGTGGGACTGTGCCGGGCCTCGTTCCCGACGACACCCGGCGTCATCACCCGGCCGCTCGCCGGTACTCCACTGCTGTGGCGGCACGTGCTCGGCTGGCACCCCACCCTTCAGCAGCCGGACACCACGGCCACCGTGCTGGCCGAGGCACGCGGCGCACATGCCAGGACGGCGGAAGGCAGCGACAGCTACCGGCCCTGGCTCGCGGAGCGCGGCGAACGCACGGGTCAGAGCCTCGGGCCCAACTGACCGCGCCTTTACGGCAAGCGCGTTCCATAACACCGGGGCAGGGGGTCAGCTGACACCTTACGCAGTCCGATCAGCCCTCCTTACGGTATCGGCACCCCACCGAAACCCGAGGAGAGTCCCATGCTCCAAAGACCTGCCGCAGCCGTCTGCGCCGCATTGGCGGCCGCGGGCACGCTGCTCGTGGCCGGGCTCAGCGGCTCAGCGAACGCCAGTGGCCATGCGACTGCCCCGGATACGCTCACCGCCGCGCAGACTCTGCGCACCGCCGACGCGCCGGCCGCCCTGTTGGACGCGATGCAGCGGGACCTGAAACTGGGCCGGCAGCAGGCAGCACACCGACTGGTGAACGAGGCGGAAGCAGGGGCCACGGCGGGTCGGCTGCGCGCGGACCTGGGCGGCGATTTCGCCGGCGCCTGGGTGCAGGGTGCCGAGTCCGGCACGCTCACGGTGGCGACGACCGACGCACGCGACGTACCGGCGATACGGGCCCGCGGGGCACGGGCGGCCGTCGTGCACCATTCGCTGGCCTCACTGGACGCGGCCAAGGCCCGGCTGGACCGCGCCGCGGCCCGGCACGCGACCGCCGACACCCCGGTCTGGTACGTCGACGTCCGGTCCAACTCCCTCGTGATACAGGCAGTGCGCCCGGCGGCCGTCCGTCCCCTGCTCGCGGCGGCCGGGGTCGACCCGGCTCTCGTACGATCGATGAAGTCAGCCGAGCGTCCCCGGCCCCTGTATGACCTGCGCGGCGGCGACGCCTACTACATCGGCAGCGGCAGTCGGTGCTCGATCGGCTTCCCCATCACCCGCAGCTCCCAGCAGGGATTCGTTACGGCAGGCCATTGTGGCCGGTCCGGCAGCACCACCACCGGTTCCAACAGGGTGGCCCAGGGCACCTTCCAGGCGTCGGTCTTCCCGGGGAACGACATGGCGTGGGTGGCCACCAATGCCAACTGGACGGCGACCCCGTACGTCAACGGTTCCAGCGCGCAGGTCGCCGGGTCCACGCAGGCCATGGTGGGCGCCTCGGTGTGCCGCTCCGGCTCGACCACCGGCTGGCACTGCGGCACGGTCCAGCAGCTGAACACGAGCGTGACCTACCAAGAGGGCACCGTCAGCGGCGTCACCCGCACCTCGGTGTGCGCCGAACCCGGTGACTCGGGCGGCTCCTTCCTCTCCGGCAGCCAGGCGCAGGGCGTCACTTCGGGCGGTTCGGGCAACTGCACGAGCGGTGGTACCACCTACTTCCAGCCCGTCAACCCGATCCTGCAGGCCTACGGCCTCACCTTGACGACGAGCGGCAGCGGACCCGGCGACCCGGGCGACCCCGGGGACCCGAGCGGCGCCTGGTCCGCGGGCACGGTCTACAGCGCCGGCGACACGGTGACCTACGGCGGTGCCACCTACCGCTGCCTCCAGGACCACCAGGCCCAGCCCGGCTGGCAGCCCCCGGCCGTACCGGCCCTGTGGCAGCGCCTCTGATCGCCGGACCGGCCGACACCACGGCAACGGCCCTGCCCAGGTAACCCAGTGAACACCGGCCGGCTCCGGCCGGGGCGCGCACCACCGCGCACCGGGCGGATCCGAGCTGCCCAATGCCGGCCGCTCACGCTCGCGGTGTTGTCGTCGGTTGTCGACTCCCGCAAGGCCCTGAAGGGGCCAGGGCGACGACGTCTTCTCCCTCTGCGCCCGGTGCTTCGGGAGCAGACTGACGCGGTTGCGCCCGGACGCCTCTCACCGGCGTCCGGGCGGTCGTGCTCAGTTCTTCTGGAAGTGCTCCACCAGCCGTGCGTAACTGTCGCCGCCCCGCCCTTGCTCGATCGCCCTGTCCACCAATCCGAGGGTGTACTCCGGGAAGTCGACGCCGAGGCCCCGCGCCGCGCACTCGCTGATGAGGTCCACGAGGGAGGGCCGGTGCGAGCGGAGGGCGCCGTAGGGGGTGGCGAAGCTCTTGCTGTCGACCTCGTCGCCGAGCATCGGCAGGTGCCCGATGAGCGCCGTCACGGCGGGGTTCGCCTGCTCCAGGAACTGCTTCGTGGTGATGCCCTCGCTGGACAGCAGTGCGGCGGCGTGCAGGAAGCCGTTGAGCATTCCCCACATGGTGCCGTGTACCGCCATCCCGTACAGCGTGGGCGCCCCGGCGTCGGTGCCGATCAGGGTTCCCCGGCCGCCGATCAGCCGCAGCACGGCTTCGTGGCGGTCGTGGACCTCGCTGGAGCCACCGTAGAAGACCACGCTCTCGTCGCCGCCGACACCCGGGGCGATCGTCATGATCTGCCCGTGCAGATACGCCGCCCCCTGTTCCCGGACCCAGTCCGCCACCGCTCGGGCCTCCTGGGACGTGCCGTCGGTCAGGTTGAGGACCGCCCGTCCCTCCAGCGCGTCCCCGGCCGACTCCAGCACCTCGCGCACTGTGGCGTTGCCCTGCACACTCACCACGACGAGTTCGCCGGCGGCGACGGCCTGCCGCACGCTGCCGGCCCGCCTCGCCCCCTTCGCCACCAGGGCGTCGGCCTTGGCCGCCGTACGGTTCCACACCGTTGTCCGATGCCCGCCGGCCAGGAACGCGGCGGCAAGGGCGCCGCCCATCTCACCGAGCCCGAGCACGGTCACAGTACTGGTCACGCTTGCCCCTCTCTCGAATGCGGGACGGTACCGGCCCGTCCCCGATGAAGAAGAAGCCTGCTTGCTCAACCGCGCTTGAGGTCAAGCCTCCGGGAATTCCACTCCGGCTACTGGCTGTCTGCATCAGCCGGATTGTCGCGGACTGCCCCTGGAGGCATCAGCGTTGTGCTTCGGCACGGCCACCCGGAGGCCGAGTGCCGCGGCGCTGTGGCGGCGGTGCGTGTCGGTACGGCCGGGACGAGCAGGCCGCCGGCGACAACCGCCTGGAGAGGTGGCCGGGGCGCGAGCGTCGCACTGTTGTTGAGCAGTGCGAGGTCAGGCTTCTTCGGCAGTGTGTCGGCCGCGGTGGCGCGTACGGCCCGGTCGATCGCCTCTCGCAATCGGTGTGCTGCGGCAAGGCTGTCGCTCTCCGCGCTGTCCGCGCTGTCGGCAGTGCCCCGCTGCCTTCCAACTGCCCGCTGCGGCGCAGCCAGCGCTCCAGAGCGGGCGGGTCGAGGAGCGTCTCCCTGGAGGTGGTTTTGCGGTCCCGGAGGGTGCTGACGAAGTCCAGCCCGACCCGCCCGCCGCACCGGAGCCAGTCGTCTCCCGTTTCCGCCGTGTCCATGGTGACGGCTGACCGTCCCCTGAGCCTTGATGGGTGAGGACGGCGGCGATGGCCGTCACGGGGGCGGGCGGGCTGTAGTCGGGTGATGTTGTTGAGCTGTGGTTAGCCGGGCGGGTTGGCTGCGTGGATACTGGCGATCATGCGTATGGAGATCGATCCTCGGGATACGTCCCGTAATGACTTCTACCGGCTGCTGACCGCGACGGTGGTGCCGCGGCCGATTGCTTGGGTTTCGACGGTGGGGCGGGACGGCGCTACGGCGAACCTGGCGCCGCATTCGTTCTTCACCATCTCTGCGGTGTCGCCGCCGATCGTGCAGTTCACGTCGGTGGGGCGGAAGGACTCGCTGCGGAACGTGGAGGCGAGTGGGGAGTTCGTGGTGAACCTCGCGCCGGAGGGGTTGTTCGAGCAGATCAATGACACCGCCACGGACTTTCCGCTCGGTGAGAGTGAGTTCGAAGCGGTGGGGATCGCCACGGAGCCGAGCCGGCTTGTGAAGCCGCCGCGGGTGGCCGCTTCTCCCGTCGCGCTGGAGTGCGAGCTGCACAGTACGTTGCGCTTCGGGGACTCCACGGTCGTCTTCGGGCGGGTCGTACACGCGGCGGTGGCCGAGGACGTCATGGCGGACGGACATCCGGACATTCGCAAGTTGCGCCCGCTGTCCCGGCTGGGGAAGGACGAGTGGGGCACGGTGGGGGAGGTTCGGGAGATCTCCCGCGTTCGGTACGCGGACTGGGAGGGGCCGTCGGCGAGCCGCGGTGAGTCGTCATGAGGCAGGGTGCCTGAGCGGGCGGTGGCGTCATGGCGAGTTCCGGTGCGAGCAGTGTGGTGGTCACTTCTGTGTGAGGAAGTGGGCTGACACTCTCTGTGCCTCGCAGGATTCTCGCTGGTGGGAGACGACGTGACCGTTGCGGAAGCCGCAAGTGCGGATGCACACGCCGAGGGGAGTGCCGATGCGCGGGCCGATGGGGGATGGGTGAGCCGGCGGCTGGCCTTGCGGGCGGCGGGGGTGGCCGCTGCGGCTACCGTGCCGATCATGGGTATCGGGGGTGGGGGTGCCCAGGCCGCTGCGGCGACCGCTGATACGGGGGCGGGGGAAGGGGCCGGGCGGCGGCTGCGGGCGATGACGTTCAATCTGCGGTACGCCTCGGACGAGCGGCCGCACTCCTGGGACCAGCGGCGTCCGGTCATGCGCGAGCTGCTGCGGCGGGAGGCGCCGCATCTGCTGGGTACGCAGGAGGGTCTTTACGGGCAGCTGCAGGACATCGCGGAGGATCTTGGAACGCGGTATTCCTGGCTGGGGACCGGGCGAGCGGGTGGCAGCCGTGATGAGTTCGCGGCGATCTTTTACGACACGCGACGACTTCGGCCAGTCGAATACGACCACTTCTGGCTGTCCGGCACTCCGTACCTGATCGGCTCGGCGACCTGGGGCAACACCGTCATCCGCATGGTCACCTGGGTGCGCTTCCGTGACTTGGCAGGGGGTGGGGAGTTCTATGCCCTCAATACGCACCTTGATCATGCGCATCAGGGATCGCGTGAGCGGTCTGCCGCGCTCATCACCGAGCGGCTGCGCGGCATGGATGCGGCACTGCCCCGGATCGTGACCGGTGACTTCAATGTCGCGGCGCACGGGAACGCGGTGTACGAGACGATGCTGCGCGCCGGCTCGCTCGTGGATTCCTGGGACGTTGCCGAGGCGCGCAGCGCGCAGTACGCGACCTTCCACGGCTACCGGCCGCTCGTGCCGGACGGCGACCGCGTGGACTGGCTGCTCACCTCGCCCTCCGTGCGGACGCTGCGGGCCGAGATCAATGTCTTCGCGAAGGGCGGGCAGTATCCCAGTGATCATCTGCCCGTGCAGGCCGTGCTGGAGTGGTAGCGAGGGAGAGAAGCAGGGGGAAGGAATGCGGGCGCCGGTCAGGGCTTGGTGCTGCCTCGTACGTGGAGGCCGGACAGGAGGTCGCGGGTCGCGGCGGTGATGGCGTCCACGGCCTCGTCGAACACCTCGCGGTTGTGCGCGGCGGGCGCGCGGAAGCCGGAAACCTTGCGTACGTACTGCAAGGCCGCCGCGTGCATGTCCTCCTCTGTCACATCAGGGGTGGTCGGTGGGCGGAGGGTCTTGATACTGCGGCACATGAGGCCAGTCTGCCGCGTCGTGCCGCCGGACGCGCGCGTACGGCGAGCCGCGGGCCCCGCTTCCCGCTCAGGCCGCCGTGACGATCTCGTCCCGCACGGCCCACGTCCAGGCCGCGAGCAGGCGCGTGTACTCCTCGCGGTCCTCGGCCGTCCAGGCACAACCGCGTCGAGCCCGGACGAACTGCCGTATGGAGTCGTTCACTTCGGTGGCAGTAGGGCGGACTTGACCCGGAAGCAGCTGAGTTGCGGGAGTTGCGGACATGAGACACATGTTAGGGGGAAGGACTGACAATCGACCGGGAGTTATTTGCCGGGAGGGATGCGCGAGGAGTAGCCGTGCGAGGGACTCCGTCAGGGGGTCTCTTCCCACTTGCGTACTACTCGGGCGGGGTTGCCCACGGCCAGGACGTTCGCCGGGAGGTCCCTGGTGACGACTGAACCGGCGCCCACCACGGTGTTCTCGCCGATGGTCACGCCGGGGCAGACGATCACCCCGCCGCCGAGCCAGACGTTGTCGCCGATGGTCACCGGTACGCCCTTCTCCCAGCCGGCCCGGCGCCGCTCCGCGTCGAGTTCATGGGTGGGGGTGAGGAGCTGAACGTGGGGGCCGATCTGGACGTTCGCGCCGATGGTGATGGGCGCGGCGTCGAGGAAGACAGCCCCGAAGTTGATGAAGGTGCCGGAGCCGATGCTGATGAGATATCCGTAGTCGCAGTGGAAGGGCGGGCGGATCCGTACGTCGGCACCCACCGATCCGAGCAGCTTCTGCAGCAGCGCGTTGCGCCGGTCCGGGTCGTACGTGCCGGGTGTAAGTCCGCCGGCGGCGTTGAAGGCGGCGCACAGCTCGATACGGCGCTCGGTGTCCGCCATGAGTTCCGGATCATCGGCGATGTACCAGTCACCGGCCAGCATGCGGTCCTTGTTCTCGCCCACGGCGCTCCTTCGTGATCGGCCCCGATGATCGCTCCCGAGTGGAGGGTCACGGTTCCGGAGCGGGGCAGGTCCGTCAAGGAGGCGGGTCCGCCAAGGAGTCACCCGGACGGGCGAACCCTTGGCGGTCGGGCAGGGATAAGCGCAGGTCGGCGCCCGGGTCCGGCCGACCGTGGGCGGAGTGCCGCGGCCGGGTCGACGGCGATTGTCAGTGGCCGCCGCTACGGTGAGCAATGTTCCTATCCGAGCTGCTGGCGCTACTCGGACCGGTCCCGCTCCCTGACAGCGCGGGGGGCGGGACCACAGGAAACGGCCGCCGATGGGGGCCGACGGGGAGCGCCCGGTAGCGGGCCCCCTCGCAGGGACAGCCGCAGGGGCGCCCGCAGGGAACAAGGGCAGGGGGGCGGATGCGGGCAGGGAAGGTAAAGATCAGTGGCTGGCCAGAGTCCCGTCCAGGTACTGCTGCACCGGGACGAACAGGCCCTGCGGTACGTATCTCGGTATGTCCGCGTGCGCGACCCAGGCCACGGCGGACAGCTCCTCCGGCGCCGCGACGTGCGCTTCGCCCGCGACCGCCGAGCAGGCGATGTACGACAGCAGCCGGCCCGTCTCGGGATGAAACCGCCTGCCCAGCAGTCTGACCACCTGGGACCGCAGGCCCGTCTCCTCCAGGGTTTCCCGTACCGCTGCCGACTCCGGCGTCTCGCCCGACTCGATCTCGCCGGCCGGGAACTGCCACACCAGTGATCCTTCGGGGTTGCGACGGCGGATCAGCAGGACGCGGTCATTGCGTACGACCACCGCCGCGGCGATGGGCGGCCGGTCCATGGGCTCGGTCATCGGTCCCTCCTGAGCAGACGGTGTCGGGGAGTGACGTGTCGGGGCGTGACGGTGTCGAGGAGCGACGGTTTTGTTGACAAGCTTGCCCCGTGATGCCGACACGGGCACATGCCGATGGGCACCGCCCGTACCCGGCGAGCTTCGGGTGTGCACATGCGGTGACTCAGGAGCAGGCTGGATTCAAAGGGCCCGCTGTTCTGGAGGAGGGCTCCGTCGACGGTCCCTGGAGGAGGGCTCCATGGAAGGTCGCATGGACGGACGCACCGGCAAGGCGCGCAACATCTTCCTCGTGTGGCTGGTCTGGCCGCTGATCACGCTCGGGATCTACTTCTTCGTCTGGTACTACAAGATCAACCGAGAGGCCCGTGACTTCGACCGGAGGCTGGACGTCAATCCGGTACTGGCGATGCTGGCCCAGCTCATCGGCTGGATCATCATCGTGCCCCCGTTCTTGTCCACCTACCGCACCGGCAAGCGGATCGCGCACATGCAGCGGGCCGCGGGGCTGGAGGGCAGCTGCAATGCGTGGATCGGGCTGATCCTCATGTTCGTCGCCGGCCTGCAGTCGCTGTACTACCAGCACGAGCTGAACCAGGTCTGGCGGCACTACGGCGATCCGCCGGAGGGAACGGTGGTGCCGCTGCAGCGCTGATCAGCGTCACCGTGGGGCGGGGGCTAGGCTGCCTCGGCGTCGTCCTTGCGGATGGCTATGACCCAGGCCTCCAGCAGCTGCTCGTATTCCGCCCGCTCGTCCGGCCACAGGGGCCGGCCCGCACGTCGGCGCATGAAGGCGCGGATCGCCTCGTTCGCCTCGGCGGCGGGGTCAGTGGGCATGTATCGATGCTAGGGGCAGGCACTGATAGTTGGGCTGATCGGACGATGAAAGTTCTCTTAGTAGGCGATGTCATTACGTTGCCTGCGGGGCGGGGACGGTGGGCATGAGTCGGCCCCGGGGCGTCGTCTTCACCGCTCGGGGAGAGACGACGACTCGGGGCCGATGGATGAGGTGGCGGGGTGAGCTGCCCTGGAGGCTCGGTCAGCCGCCCGCGGACTCGCCGGCGTGGGGGCTCAGGACGCCCGCTCCGATCAGGATGAACAGGGCGATGCCGAGCAGGACGCGGTAGATGACGAAGGGCATGAAGGACTTCGTGGTGATGAACTTCATGAACCAGGCGATGACCGCGTAGCCGACGACGAAGGCGATGATCGTCGCGAAGATGGTCGGGGGCCAGGAGACGTGGCCCTCGCCGGCGTCCTTGAGCTCGTACACGCCCGAGGCCAGTACGGCCGGGATCGCGAGCAGGAAGGAGTACCGGGCGGCGGATTCGCGGGTGTACCCCATGAGCAGGCCGCCGCTGATCGTGGCGCCCGAGCGGGATACGCCGGGGATCAGGGCCATCGCCTGGCAGACGCCGAAGAGCAGGCCGTCCCTGACGCCGAGGTCGGTGAGCGTCTTGCGCTGCTTGGCGGCGCGGTGCCGGCCGCCGGTCTCGTCGCGTGCGGCCAGGCGGTCGGCGATGCCGAGGACGATGCCCAGCACGATGAGGGTGGTGGCGATCAGGCGGAGGTCGCGGAACGGGCCCTCGATCGCGTCCTTGAGGGTGACGCCGAGCACGCCGATCGGGATGGAGCCGATGATCACGAGCCAACCCATCTGGGCGTCGTGGTCCTGGCGCATCGCCTTGTTGCCCAGCGAGCGGGCCCAGGCCGAGATGATGCGGACGATGTCCTTCCGGAAGTAGATCAGTACGGCCGTCTCGGTACCGATCTGGGTGATCGCGGTGAACGCGGCGCCGGGGTCGTGCCAGCCGGCGAAGGCCGCGGTCAGGCGCAGATGCGCACTGGAGGAGATCGGAAGGAACTCGGTCAGACCTTGGACAAGTCCAAGGATGAATGATTCAAACCAAGACATGGGTAGTACGCCATCCGGAAGGTGATCGTGCCGTGACCGGCAATCGTGCAGGCCGGCGGGGAATTCGGGGTGGCGGCCGTCATGGGTGCGACCGCTGTACGTGCCGGTTCGGGGGAGTGGGTCGTGGTGGTCGTCCTCAGGCGGGCCCTTTGCTGGCGGAGCTGATGAAGCATCAGGCGACCCCGGAACGCGACACGGGACGCGGAGCGCGAACGTGTGCAGGCGCACGTGCGGGTCACTGATGGCACAGCTGTTCTTCGGGTGGCTCGTGGGCGGGCTGCGGCGCGATCTTGCGCCGGTCGTAGGGCAGCGTAGCGCCCCGAAGTGTCCGACAGGCGATCGGCCCGGCCCCGCGCGGTGCCGGGCGGCGGTGACAGGGGCCGAGGGGACGGTCGCGACGGCGGCGCGCCCGCGGCTGCGCCGAACCCGGACTGGCGCAGGGCCGGTCCGGGTTACTTCCGGTACGACGGTTGCCGTCCGGTGGCCGGCGCGGCGGGCGGCCTGCTCAGTGGGGCCGTCCGGTGATGCCGCCGATGCCGGTTGCTGCTCAGTGACGCCGTCGGTGCTGGTTGCCGCTCAGCGGTGCCGTCCGCGCCGACTGCCGCTCAGCGGTGCCGGCGGCTGCCGTCACCGCCGCCGGCTAGCGCCGTTCCAGGGCCGGTGCCAGCAGGTCGAGAGCCTGTTCCCAGCGGAAGAGGCGGCGACCGCCGCCCGTACGAGGCTGATGCGGCGCGTAGTCGCCCAGCAGGACGCCCATGCGGCGCAGCCGGGTCAGGCTCTGTGCATAGGCGGGATGCGCGGCCTGCGCGGCGTTCAGGTACGGGAGCGCCGCGATGGGAATGCCGAAGCCATACGCTTCGCACAGGATGCCCAGAGCTAATGTGTCGGCGATGCCCTGCGCCCACTTGTTGATGGTGTTGAACGTCGCGGGGGCGACCGCGATCGCGTCGGCGGGCGGTAACGGGCGTGGCTCGCCCGGCGTGCGCCACGCCGACCGCACGGGATACCCGGTCTGCGCCTCGATGGCCGCCGCGTCGACGCACTCCCGGCCGCGTGGCGTCGCGATGACGCCGACGCGCCAGGTGCGCTGCTGCGCGGTCGTGATCAGCTTGCTGACGTCGTCGGCGATGCCCGCGGCACAGAGGATGACGTACAGGAACGGCTGTCGGCCGATGGCGGTGGGGGAGGGGCCGGGGGCGGCGGGGGCGGTCGACCCGCCCTCTCCCCGGCCGTCCCCGCCGGTCTCCGCCGTGCCGCTCTCCCGGCTGTCCTGGCAGATCACGCGGGTGCTCCGAGGCGGCGGCTGAAGAGGTGCAGCTCCGGGAGGGCGCGGTGGCGGTCGCGGGCGGCCATGTCGGCGACCATTTCGCGTACGGCGGGCCGGCGGATGTCCTGGGAGGCGCAGCGTTCGGCGATCCGGAGCGCCTGGAAGGCGTCGGCGAGCTTGCCCTGCTGGCTGTACGCACGGGCCACGTCCACCCACAGCCCGGCGCGGCGCTCCGGTACGGGGATGTTCCGGCGCATGAGGGGGCGCGCGGCCTCCAGCGCCTGCCCCGCGTCGCCGAGCGAGACGGACGCGCTGACGGTGTGCAGCTCCACGTTGGTGGGGCTGAAGTTGGCCCAGGCGTCCGGCCGGTCGTGCGAGACGTACCGGGCGACCTCGCCCGCTTCGTCCAGCAGTTCGCGGGTCGCCGCCCGGTCGCCGCTGCTGCTGGCCGCGGTGACGCCGCGCAGCAGCATCAGCCCGACGGCGGCCAGGTACTGTGAGGAGCGCCGGTCGTAGGACCCGCAGAGCTGGTCCGCGGTGTGCCGGACGATCGCCACGGCCTGCGCGGCGTGCTTCTCGCGCACCAGGACGTGGGCCTGTACGCGGACGCTGGACGCGAGGACGACCGGGTCCCCCGAGCGTTCGGCCTCCGCCATCGCGCGGCCGACCGCGAGCCAGGCGTTCCCGTGGTCGCTCTGCTTGAGCAGCAGGCCCGCCGCGGTCTGGTAGGCCGTGGCAAGCAGGCCGGAAAGGTGCGGAACGTCGGCCGAATTGTGGTCGGCCGCGTTCCGCAGATCGGCGATCACGCCGGGGATCGTGCCCTCCAGTTCCTTGTAACTGCAGGTGCTGAACAGCCGGCGGACGGCGCCCACCCGCTCCTTCAGCTCGGCGAGTTTCAGTGCCGGCCTGGCGGGCGTCCTGCCCGGGCCGGGGAGCAGCGAACGGACCAGCTCGTCATGGGCGACGGGGGTGGGTACGTCGGGCGTCGCGAGCGCAGCGATGCTCGCGGCGAGGAAGGTGCGGCGGTACATGTCTTCTGCCTCAGGGTCGGCGGTGCTTGCATCCGGGGAGGCAGCAAGGCCGAGACTGTCCAGCGGAATACCGAGAACCTGTGCGACTTCTCGCAACAATCGGGTGTCTTCGGTGCCCCGGCCGCTTTCCAGGCGGCTCACTTTCGACTGGTGATAGCCAAGGGCTCTGGCGACATCCGCTTGCGAGCGCTTCTTCAGCACCCGCGCCCGGCGGATCACCTCGCCCAGCCTCTTCGCTTCACTTTGTACGTCGACCATGTGTGCCACGGCCCCTTTGCCGCCGCCGATCCTGACTGCTCAACCGAGCGTAATGAAACCATAATCGAGAGTGATGCAACTCCTGCATAAGTGATGCATCGCCGACGTCCGATCTGGCCACAGCGGCCGCATCGCTGCTTGCCTGAGTTGCCCACTCAGTCAGGAGGCCACTCATGCAAGCGCACGGGCTCAGCTTCTCCGTGCCTGGTACGCCCGCCGCCGCAGCAGCAGCGCGGCGCCGGGTAGTGAGCGACTTACGGAGCTGGAGCGTGCAGTTCGACGCCCAGTCACTCCAGAACGTCGAACTGGTAACCAGCGAATTGATCACCAACGCGGTCCAGCACGCGGGGGGTGACTCCGTTGCCGTCAGCGCCCGGTTGCACGGTGAGACCCTGCTGATCGAGGTGTTCGACGCCAGTGCCGAGCTGCCGAGCGCGTGTCTTGCGGACCTGGACGACGAGGGCGGGCGAGGGCTGTTCCTCGTCGCGGCGTTATCCCTCGACCACGGTGCCGAGCGGACGCCTACGGGCAAGCGGTGCTGGGCGGAGATCCCGGTCGGCCGGGTGCCGCGTACGGGCACGCACACGTCGTCCGGGGGCGGCACGGCGGCGCACATGGCCGGCGCCCGCGTTTCGCTCCGGTGCGTCTGATGCGGCGGGGGCGGAAAAGGGGAATGGCGCGTACCGCGTTGGCGATTGACCGGAACTGAACGAAATCACGGAAATGCAGCTCGTCGTTGGCGATGCGGGCTCACGTGGTGCTCAGTGTGGGGGGAATGGGGCGTATTCCGGGGCGCATTCAGCGGCGCATCGACATCTGTATGGCTTCCGGCCGGAGCGGCAAAGGGTATTCCAGATGTCGATGCAGATGTTTGTGCGAATGCTGATGCGAGTGCACGGGTAAATGCACGTGCGTGCGCATGTCGTGCGCGTTCTCGGGTCAGGATTCTGAATTCCCGCGCAGTGCGCCGCGCTTCCACCATGCCACGGCGACCGCCGCCAGGCCCGTGACGGCGATGAAGCCCATCGAGATCAGGAACGCGGGCGACGTGGGGCTGGACGCCTGCGCGCCGGCCACGACGTACGCGGCGGTGTTCGGGATGCTGCCGATCCCGGTCGCGAGCAGGAACGCCGGCCACCGCATACGGGACACCGCCGCACAGTAGTTGGTGGCAGCGAAGGGCAGGCCGGGGAAGAGTCGGACGGCCAGCATCGAGCGGAAGCCGTGCCGGCTCAACTGCCGGTCGGCCGCGGTCAGCCAGCGAGCACGGAGCAGCGGGCGCAGCGCGTCCTGGCCGAGCAGCCGGCCCAGGCCGAACGCGAGCCCGGAGCCGAGCACCGTACCGAGCAGCGCTGCCGGCGTGCCGATCTGAGCACCGAAGAGCGCGCCCGCCGCGGCGTTCAGTACGGGGCGTGGCACAAAAGCGGTCGTGCACAGGCCGTAGGCGACCGTGAACAGCACCACGGCCGTGCCGCCGGAGAGCTGCGGCGGCCACCCATGGGCGAGCAGGCGCTGCGGTTGCCATACGACCATGGCGACCGCGGCACAGGCGAGCAGGGCGACCAGCAGTCCCAGGCGGGACCACGGCGACAGGAGGAGCCGCGTACAGCGCACGGCGAAGGCGTCGGGCGGGGCAGCGGAGTCGAGCATCAGGGGAGCGTAACCGAACCGGGTGTCAGAACGGTGTAATAAGTGTGTACGGGTGACCGAGCGTGAGCAACGAGGCGGGAGCGGCCGGCGATCAGCGCTCTCACAGCAGACTCAGCTTCGCCGCGCGACCGCCGTCGACGGTGTAGATCTGTCCGGTGATGAAGCCTTCCCCGTCGGCGGCGAGGAAGGCCACGAGCGCGGCTACTTCCTCCGGCTTTCCCGTGCGGGCCACCGGGTGGATACGGCCGGTGTCGCGCCGGAAGGCGTCCGGGGCCGGCATGCTGTCGATGAACTCCAGGTTCAGATCAGCAGGAAGGCCGCCGTCAGGTTCACGGCGATGCTGCGCTGCCAGTCCGGTGACATGGCCTCGGCCGTGACTGCGACCGCGTCCGGCTCGCCCACGCCCGAGGAGTAGGAGGAGGGCACGCGTGTCACCGCGCCACCGCCCAGGAGATCGGCCACCCGCACACCGAGCCGCTTGCCGATCGCCCAGATGCGCGGTCTCGCGGTCCGGGGCGACCTTCCGGAGACGTAGCCGGAACTCATCGGCCGGCCGCGCCTTGTGCGCGGTGACCCTCGCGGCGATGACCTTGCTGTCCGGGTATCCGGCCGGCGCGTTCAGGAAGAGGCATCCGGTGTTGGCCACCTCGGCCAGCCAGCCGCCCAGCCGGACGAGCGGGTGCAGCACGTGTGCCACACCGTCCTCCGGCCCCCAGTGAGCCACTGGAAGTAGGTCCGGTCCCGGTACTCCAACGCGCCAACGATCATCGCCTCGCGACTGGGGAAGTACTTGTAGAGCGTCCTCAGGGAGACATCGGCCTCGGCGCGCAGGGCCCCACACCCTGCTCGGCGAAGCCCTGCCCGGCGAAACTCCGCTCCAGCTCACTTGCGATCGCCGTGGCTCGTGTCGCGCGCGAAGGAATTCGGCCTCCGTGATCAATATGCGAACGCACGTGGCTGTCCCGCCGCAATAATCGGTCGACGTGACGGCGTTCGCCCGCGATCCTTTGTGGCATGACCCGGTTCGCCTGCCACGCGCTCAGGTCCGCTGCCGCGGACGTGCTGCAGGCTGCCGTCATTCCTCACGCCGCTGCCCCGGCAGCCGTTTCCTGCGCCGCACTCGACGGCGTCCGAAGCTGACCCTCCCCGGACAGTCCGGCGGGCCCCGCAGGGGGAGGGTCGGCCGGACCAGGGGGTCCGTACGGCGGCCGAGCCGCCGTCCCACCGCAGCACCGCGCCACCGCAGCGCCGTCATGCCTGCCCGGGCGCGCGAGGAGACCACGTATCCATGTCGCACACTCCTTCCCGCACTCCGTCCCCCAACCCCGCCCAGGCCCGCGCCCGCAGCGCGGCCCCCGGCGCCAAGTCGGCCTACCTGCGCACCAAGCCGCACCTCAACATCGGCACGATCGGCCATGTCGACCATGGGAAGACCACGCTGACCGCCGCCCTCACCAAGGTCCTGAGCGAGCGCGGCAGCGGTACGTACGTGCCGTTCGACCGCATCGACCGAGCCCCGGAGGAGAGCGCCCGCGGCATCACCATCAACATCGCGCACGTCGAGTACGAGACGAGTACCCGGCACTACGCGCACGTGGACATGCCCGGCCACGCCGACTTCATCAAGAACATGGTCACCGGCGCCGCGCAGCTCGACGGCGCGATCCTCGTCGTCTCCGCGCTCGACGGGGTCATGCCGCAGACCGCCGAGCACGTGCTGCTGGCGCGGCAGGTCGGCGTGCGGCACCTGGTCGTCGCCCTGAACAAGGCCGACGCCGGCGACCCCGAACTCACCGACCTGGTGGAGCTGGAGGTCCGCGAGCTGCTGGCCGCCAACGGGTACGACGGCGAGCACGTGCCGGTCGTCCGCGTCTCCGGGCTGCGTGCCCTGGAGGGCGACCCGCGCTGGACGGCGGCCGTCGAGGCGCTGCTGGACGCGGTGGACACGTACGTGCCGACTCCCGAGCGGTACGTGGACGCGCCGTTCCTGCTCCCGGTGGAGAACGTGCTCACGATCACCGGGCGGGGCACGGTCGTCACGGGCGCGGTCGAGCGTGGCCGCGTACGCAAGGGCGACCACGTGGAGATCGTGGGGACGGCGGACGCGGCGCGTTCGACGGGACACGGCGCCGGCACGGGCGGGATGTCCGTGGTCACCGGCCTGGAGACCTTCGGCAAGCCGATGGAGTACGCGGAGGCCGGCGACAATGTGGCGCTGCTGCTGCGCGGTGTGGCCCGCGACGCGGTCCGCCGCGGCCAGGTGATCGCGGCGCCGGGCAGCGTCACCCCGTACCGCGTGTTCACCGCCGATGTGTACGTGCTGTCCGCGGAAGAGGGCGGCCGGCGGACGCCACTGTCGACCGGGTACCGGCCGCAGTTCTACCTCCGCACGGCCGATGTCGTGGGTGAGCTGGACCTCGGGGAGCGCGGTACCGCGCGGCCGGGGGAGACCGTCCACGTCACCGTACGGCTGGGCCGCGGCATGCCCGTGGAGCCCGGACTCGGCTTCGCCATCCGCGAGGGCGGCCGCACGGTGGGCGCCGGGACGATCCGGAGCGTGCTGCCGGACTCCGGGATGCCGGACCCCCGGCCGCTGGACTCCGGGCTGACGGACGCGGACTGACGGCCTGACGGGCTGACAGTGCTTCGGGAGGCCCCCGGGGCGGTGTGCTGCGCCGCCTCGGGGCCTCCCGGAGGGGTTCGCACGCTGTCCCGGCGGGGCCTCCGCTGTGCCGTATCGTGCGGTCGCTCGTGCACCTGCACACCCGTGTTCACGTGCAGTTTCTTGTGCGGGAGCGCGCGTGTACGGATGTGCGGGCCGGGTCCGGATGCGGCCTGTCGGCGGCGCGTTCTCGATGGAAGACTGCACGTCCGGCGGACCCTTGAGGCACCGGGTTCCCGGGGCCCGGACACAGGGCCTTTGCGGCGCTCACGGGGCGCTTGCGGCCCCCGGTGCAAAGGACCGCCGACGAGCGGGAAATGTCGGACCATCGAGAAATGGGAGAGCGGCACGCATGGCGGGTACGGCGTTGGTGCTGGGCGGTGGCGGGCTGACAGGCATCGGCTGGGAGATCGGGATGCTCGCCGGACTGGCCGAGGCGGGGGTGAACCTCTGCACGGCCGATGTCGTCATCGGCACGTCCGCGGGATCCCTGGTCGGCGCTCAGCTCACCTCCGGGCAGCTGACGTTGGAGGAGCTGTACGAACGGCAGTTGGCCGGTGCTTCGAGCGGCCCGTCGGTCGGTGCATCCGCAGGTGCCGCCGGCATCGCACAGGGTGGCGGCGCACCGGCCCGGATGGGCGCGGTGTCGATGGCCCGCTTCGCGGCCATCGCGCTGCGGTCGCGGGACGCGGTGACCTTCGGCGCGCGGATGGGACGGCTGGCGCTGGCCGCCCGTACGGGGCCGGAGAACACCCAGCGTGCGGTGATCGCCGGGCGGCTGCTGTCGCAGGAGTGGCCGGCCAGGCGGCTGATGATCACGGCCGTGGACGCGTACACGGGGGAGCGCAGCGTCTTCGACGGAGGCAGCGGCGTGAAGCTCGCCGACGCGGTCGCCGCGAGCTGTGCGGTACCGGGTGTCTGGCCGCCCGTGACGATCGGGGACCGGCGGTGGATCGACGGCGGCGTCCACTCGTGCGCGAACGTGGACCTCGCCGCGGGCTACGGACGCGTCGTCGTGATCGCCCCGATGGCGTCCGGCGGCGGCCCCGTCGAGCCGCCCCGCACGCAGGCCGCGCGGCTCGCGGCGGACGGCGCCGAGGTGCTGGTCGTCACGCCGGACCGCGCCGCGCGGGCGGCCTTCGGCCGGAACGTCCTGGACCCGTCCAAGCGCGCCGCGGCGGCCCGCGCAGGCCGCGTCCAGGCCGCTGCCCATGTGTCGGAGGCGGCCAGGGTGTGGACGGGCACGGACGGGGGCTGACGGCGGGCGCCGCTCCCTGCGGGGCCCGCCCGCGCGGGTACGGAAGTCGCCCCGCACACCGCACAATAGGACGGTGGCAGAGCGAAACGACGTGCCGGCAGCAGTCGGTGACCCGATACCTCCCGTCCCCGTGGCCGCCCCCGGGGCAGTCCTCGTGCCCGTCACGCGGGAGGTGGACCGCGGTACGGCCAAGGTGCTGCCGGACGTGGACCGGTCGCGGGCGGCGCTGCTCACCGTGGACGGCGCTCCGCAGTCGTACGTGGATCTGGACGATCCGACGTACCTGGAGTTCGAGTACGCCCGCCGGGTGGGGCATGTGCTGGACGCCGTGGCCGAGCCCGGCCGCCCGCTGGACGCGCTGCATCTCGGAGGCGGCGCGCTGGCCCTGCCGCGCTACCTCGCCGCGACCCGGCCCGGCTCGCGGCAACAGGTGATCGAGGCCGATCGCGGTCTGCTCGACCTCGTACGGGAACACCTCCCGCTGCCGCCCGACAGCGGCATAGCGGTGCATGCCGCGGATGCCCGTGCCGCGCTGGAGTCGGCGCCGGCGGCCTCCGCCGATGTCGTCGTGGCCGACGTCTTCGGCGGGTCGCGGGTGCCGGCGCATCTGACGTCGGCGGAGTACGCACGGGCCGCGGGCCGGGCGCTGCGGCCCGGCGGCTGCTACGTGGCGAACCTCGCCGACAGCGCGCCCTTCACCTTCCTGCGCGGCCAGCTCGCCAACTGCACGGCGGTCTTCGCGCAGGTCTGTCTGATCGCGGAGCCGTCGGTGCTGCGCGGCCGGCGGTTCGGGAACGCGATCCTCGTCGCCTCGCAGGAAGAGCTGCCGCTGGCGGAGATCGCCCGGCGGGTGGCGGCCGACGCCTTCCCCGCCAGGGTCGAACACGGCCCGCGGCTGCGGCAGCTCATCGGTGACGCCCGACCGGTACGGGACGCGGACGCGGTTCCTTCACCCGAGCCGCCCACCGGCGCGTTCAGCGTGGGGTGACGTCGTCCGTGGCGGCGGAGGACGGGAGGCCGGTCACCGGGACCTGACCGGGGATGTCGGCCGGGGCACCGTCTGCGGACCCGTGGGCGGACTCCGTCCTGGGCTGCCCCTCGGCTCCCGGTGCCGTGTCCGGCCGGCGCGTCAGCTGCCGTACGTCGCGTACGCACAGCACGGCCGCCGTCAGCAGGGCGATCAGCGCCGAGCACGCCCACAGCGCTGTGGTGCGGCCGATCAGGTCCTGGACCGGGCCCGCGAGGGCGGTGGCCAGCGGGACCATGGCGAGGGAGCCGAGCCAGTCGTACGAGGAGACCCGGGAGAACTTCTCCTCCGGTATCTCCTGGTGCAGCGCCATCATCCACGTCACCGCGAACACCTCGACCGCGATCCCCGCGCCGAACATCACGGCCGTCAGCGCGCCGGCGGGCAGCGGTACGGCCAGCGCGGCGGACGGCAGAGCGAGCGGGAAGACGCACAGCGTGCCCACGCGCAGCAGGTACCGCGGCTTGTACCGGGTCATCAGCAGCGCGCCGCCGACCGTACCGGCGCCGAACGCCGCGAGCGCCAGCCCCCACGGGCCCGGGCCGCCCAGGTGCTCCTGCGCGACCAGCGGCCCGTAGACCGCCTCGGCGGCCGCCACGACCGCGTTGACGATGGCGAACTGCAGGACGATCGACCACAGCCACCGCCGCGAGACGACCTCCCGCCAGCCGTCCCGGAGGTCGGCGAGCAGGCCGTCACCCGGTTCCCGCGGCGGCACGCCCCGTACGTCGAGGAAGGCGCGCAGCGCGCCGGCGAGGGCGAAGGCGGCGGCGTCGACCGCCAGCACCCAGCCGGGGCCGACGGCCGCGATCAGGGCGCCGCCGAGTGCGGCGCCGCCGATGTTCGCGCCGTTCATGCCCATGCGGAAGACGGCGAAGGCGCGTCCCGACTGCTTGCCGGAGACGCTGGCCAGCACCATGCCTTCGGCGGCGGGCGCGAAGAACGCCTGCCCGGTGCCGCCGAGCGCGGAGAGCAGCGCCATCTGCCACAGGCGGGGTTCCCCGGTGAGCACCAGCAGCGCGAAGGCGCCCTGGGACACGCAGTTCAGGACGTTGGCGGCGACCATCACGCGGTGCCGCGGCAGCCGGTCGGCGATCGCCCCTCCGATGAGGAGGAAGATCACCAGGGGGACCGTACGGGCCGCGGCGACCAGGCCGACGTCGGTCGCCGAGCCGCCGGCTCCGAGCACGGCGAACGCCGCCGCGATCAGCGCCCCGGAACTTCCGAGGCCGGTGACCACGGCGGCGGCCGTCAGCAGCGTGTAATTGCGCCCCGCCCACGCGGGGCGCTTCATCTTCATCACAACAGCATCGCGTTCTTGCCCGAAGGCGTCACTCGGATTTGCGCGCGGCCGGCCCGGGGGTACCCGGGCCGGCCGGGCCCGGCTACTCCAGTGGCCGGAGGGAGCTCATGATCTTCTTGACCGTGGCCTCGTCGATCTCGCCCTTGACGTCCTTGGCGGCGTAGAGGATCCAGGTCGCGTACTCACCCGTGGTGTCGGTGTACGTGACCGCGTACGCTTTGCCGTCCGAGTCGCACTTGCCGTCCTTCTTGACGCCGGTCACGGTCGCCGTGGACAGCTTTCCGGTGATGCCGTGATCGCTCTTGAAGGACTTGGCCTTGGTGCCCTTGAACGTGCCGGTCTTCTTCTGGTCGTACCCGGCCCAGACCCAGTTCAGGGCCTCGTTCTGGGCGGCCTCGCCCTGGCTCTTGGCGCCCTGCGCGCCCTTGACGCCGGTGCCGGCCAGCGAGGCGGTGGACTCGTTGCCGTCCTTGTCCTTGACGGTGCACCAGTTTTCCTTGAAGTAGGCCGGTGCGGTCATGGAGATGAGGGTCTTGGGGAAACCGGACTTGTCCTTCTCGTCCTGGAACCCGGTATAGGTGTCCGGCGAGGTGGTCGTCCAGTCCTTGGTGGGGACATCGAAGGCGACGTGCCGCTTGGCGTTGACCACGGTCTGCCAGCCCTTGATGACCGGCTGGTCGGGGGCGTTCGGGTCGCCACCGGGGCCGCTGCTCGCACTCGCGTCGCCCGACGGCTCCGAGGGCTCGGCCGTCGCGGACGTGCTGGGCTTCGGGTCCTGATGGGCGACGGGCTTCTTCTCGTCGTCCTGGAGGACGAAGACGCCGGTGACCACGGCGGCCGCCACGACCGCCACCGCCGCGACGATGGCGATCGTCACGGTGGTCTTCTTCTCGTTGCCGCCGTTGTTCTTGGGCGGCTGCGGCCCGCCCGGACCCTGCCACTGCGGCTGCGTCGGGTGCTGGTAGGGGTGGGGCTGCTGGTAACCCGGCTGTTGGTAACCCTGCTGCTGGTACGGATTCGGCTGTTGGTACCCCGGCTGCTGATAAGGGTTCTGATCCTGCGGGTTCTGCTCGCCCCCGGGCGGCTGCTGTCCTGGCCACATGGGCGCTAACGATAAAGGTCCGAGGTGGGAGGTGTCACAGCTGCCCCGGCGAGCGTGACAGAACCCTGACCTTCACATGCGCTTCGTGGCGCTTCAGGTGGCTTTGGCGCCGCGTCGCTGCGGCCACGGGCCGGCCGGGGCTCCCGACGCGCCAAGGGCGCTTTTCGAGCTGAGAGTGGGGTCTGACCAGGGTGGCCAGGTTGGCTACTCGGCGGTAACATTTCGCTCATGACAAGTGAGAGCGCCTCGATGGGTGAAATGCTGGCCGCCGCGGTCCCGATGGTGCGGACCCTGAATCTGGAGTTCGTCGAGGTCACCCCGGAGCGTGCGGTGCTCCGGCTTCCGGACCAGCCGGACTTCCACAATCACATCGGTGGCCCCCACGCGGGCGCCATGTTCACCCTGGCCGAGTCCGCCAGCGGTGCCATCGTCCTCAAGGCCTTCGGCGACCAGCTCTCTCGTGCGGTGCCGCTCGCGGTGCGGGCCGAGATCGACTACAAGAAGGTGGCCAAGGGGCCGGTGACGGCGACGGCGACCCTGGGCCGCCCGGTGGCCGAGGTCGTCGCCGAGCTCGATGCGGGCGGGCGGCCGGAGTTTCCGGTCGGTATCGCCATCCAGCGCGAGGACGAGGCCGTCACGGGTGAGATGACGGTCGTGTGGACCCTGCGGCTCAACGGCTGAGGGGCGCCGGGGAGAGATATCTGAAAGTAGCTTGGTTGCCGGGCCGGGCCGCCTCTTCGGCGGCGGCCCGGCCTTTTCGGCGGGGCGAGCCCCACCCCCGTGAGGGCGCGCCCGTCGGCGGTGACCCGTCACCGCTGAGCTCGGTTCGCGCGAGGGAGAGCATGCGCTCCTCGGAGGCAGCGCGCATGAGGTGGATGTCCCGGTAGGGCCGGGAGGCAGTCCCGATCAGGTGAGACCGGCATCCCGGGCGCGTGCGACCGCGGCAGCCCGGCTGCTCAGACCGAGCTTGGTGAGAGTCAGGGCTGCACTCGTCGAGCCTGGTATGGATGAGGTGCTCGTACGCACGAGGTGCGGGCAGGACGGCGACGCTCCCGCGAAAGGCCGAGGTGGGGAACTGCCGCAGCAGGGCCTTGAGGTGCAAGGGGTTTCCCTGAGCGTGCTCCCTCATCCGGCCGGCGGCCTTCCGCGGCAGCGGTGCGCCGGCCAGAGCGGTGTGCAGCCGGCGGATGTCCTTGACGTCCAGCTCCCCCCGAGCCGGAGCTTGAGTGTGCCGTCATCGCTGAGCATCCGCTGCAGCCCCGGAGGCAGCCTGGGATCGATCGCGTCCCGCACCACAAGTACGGTCATCACCCGGTCCACACGGAGTCGCCGCAGGGCGAAGGTGAGTGAGTGCAAGGACGCCGAGTCGGCCCAGTGGGCATCGTCGATGACCATGAGAAGCGGTGCCGTACGCTTCTGGAGCCTGCCGATGATGTCGAGCAGCCCCGCCCCACGGTAATCGCGTCCGGCACGTCGGCGCCGGAGCGTGCACGGGGCTCCAGGGCCTCCAGCAGCGGATCGAATTCCACGGTGAGGTGCGCGAGGAGTTGCGACACCACAGCGTACGGAAGCTGAGTCTCGTTCTCCTCACCGCTGGCCAGCAGAAGGCAGCTGTCCGGTGGGACGTCCGCGAGGAAGCGGCGGACCAGGCAGGTCTTGCCGATGCCGGCGGGGCCTTCGACGACAACGATTTGCGGCTCACTGCTCGCGGCACGCCGCAACCGCGTGTGCATCGACGACACTTCGTCCGCTCGGCCGAGAAAGATCGTTCTCTCCGCCCGGCCTGACACGCGGCACCACCCCCAACTGCCTCGGCCGAGCCCGGCAGGTGCCGAACCCCGGGAGAAGTCCCGGGTTACCCCCTGGGGTGCCTCAGATCCTCTGCTGTCTACGGTGCCACGAAAAAGGAAGGGACCGGCATGCGATTCTGGGCACATGTCCTCCTGCTCGGCACGCCGCTGACACTGGTGGGCATCATCGTGAAAGGACTGTTCGACAAGAACGCCAAATGGCGCTGCGGGATCCGGATGTCGTACTGAGCGACTCGGCCCGTGCCTTGGTGGTCCGCAGCAGGCCGAGTTCGTCCAGCGTCGCGGAGGCCAGTCCGTCCAGGAGCCTGCGCACCTCGGCGATGGCGCCTCGGATCTCCGTACTGAGCGCATCGAGAATGGGCCCGGTCTTGGCGTCGGCCGGAGCCGACAGCCGTGCGCCGTCGAGCAGATAGGCCACGCCGGCAAGCGTCGGCCCCAGACCGTCGTGCAGGTCGCGGCGGAGTCGGCGGCGTTCCTCTTCGCGGGCGGCAACCAGCCGTTCCCTGGAACGCTGCAGGTCGGCCGTCACCCGGACGCCGTGCAGGGCAAGCCCGGCCTGCCGCGCCAGGTCATGGAGCAGGCGCAACTCCGCGGGCGAGAACTCCTCGCCGGGCGACCGGGGGCTCATCGCCATCCGGCCCAGCAGTTCGCCGTGATGGGTGAGAGGAATGGTGAAGGGATGGGCATCGGCAACGCCATGCGCGGAGGCGGCACGGAATTCATCGTTCTGGAGCAGCTGAATGGCGACGTAGGGGATTTTGAGGGCGTTCGCGACGGTATTGACGATCACCGGGAGTGCGGTGCCCGGTGCCAGTGCGGAGGAAAGCCGCCGGCCGTGCTCGGAGACAACGGCGTACGGCTCGCCGCGCCTTCCGTAGAGCAAGCGGTTCACGCCGCGCTGAAGGCGGGCCCGTACCGGAACGGCGAGCATCGCGATCACCGTGACGACGATGGCTGAGGCGCCGAGTCCGATTCGTTCGGACAGTGTGCCCAGCGACGCCACGACCAGGATGTAGGCCCCCGCTGATGGACACTGTCAGCAATGCGTAAACGAGCGTGCGATTGATGACGCGGCCGATGTTGTAGAGGTGGTAACGCAGCACCGCGGCACCGATCGAGGTGGGGACCGCCCACAGCATGAAATTCGCTGCCGCCCGGGCCCAGTTGCCGATCTCCTGAGTCGGCGGAAAAGACCACACCGCTACGGCCGCACCGCCGACGAAAGCCAACCACTTGATCTGGGCGCGTTCCTCCCTGCCGGCCCGCTGCAGTCGTACGATGACCGCGGCCGCGGAGCCTGTCACCAGTGCGGGAAACCCGGAGAAAAGGGTCGGCAGGGCATTTCTGAGACTGCCGTGGTCACCGAATAGGTACTCGGACCACGGAAGAGGGACCAGCGGAGGCTCGGTATAAACACCCCCGCCCGAGACGGCGAGTACGGCCAGTAAGGCCGACCAGGCGGCGTAGATGCAGGCAATGGGGCGCCAGCGCCGGGACGGCAGAGAGCCGTTGGGGTAGAGCAGCAGGGTCCACAGCAGCAGTATTACTGGGCCCGCCCACAGACAATTGGCCAGTAGGCCGGCGCCGGCCGTGAGAGGGAGGTCGTGGGCGCGTCCGTATCGGAAGTAATTCCAGGTGGTCTGATCAGCGGCGGTCGGGAATCCTGCGCTGATCATCATGATCCCGATGCGATTCCCCGGTCGGTGCGTGAGAATTATGCCGCCGACAATTGATGTCGGCAGGGCGATTCCTATGTATGCGAATCGGCCCAGGCGAAACGAGAGCCCCTCACGTGGTTGCTGCTGTAAGTCCAGCAGTAAACTAGAAGCCACCAGGGACGTCGCCATGAGACATATTGTCCAAACGGCCCGAGCGCATCATTCAGCATTCCGGCGGGACAAGAGCCGGCCTCCCTCCAGTCCAACGCCCGCGCTGTCCCGGTCCCAGCCGCACTGTGCCAATCGTATGGGTGAGGAGACGGCTGAGAACCGTCCAGGGGGAGCGGGCCGCCCAGGCCATTGCTTGAGTGCCGCTGCCGTATGGCGGAGAGGTCACCACGTGTGCGACCGTTCCGTGGGAGCGGGTGCGGACACGCTTGGACTCGCCGCCCAACAGTTGAGCCCGCGCTTGTAGTGGCGGTCGGAAATTGCCTGCGATTCCTCCAGGGGCGCGGGCAACTGATGGGCTCCACGTTGCGTCCCACCATCTGAAGGAAGAACGGCCGCCCCCTGCCCCGCGCCGTGCGCGAGGGCTGCGGCCGTGACCAGCAGATCGAGTACGCTTCCCGGACGCGCGGCACCGCGCGTCAGGGGGCGGCCCGCACGGCGGGCCCGATACGAGGTGGAGGAACGGCGCGTTGCACGTCCAGGAGTGGCTCGAGTCCGTACCAGCGGTGAGCGTCTATCTCCTGGTGGGGGTGGTCATCGGGCTGGAGAGCCTGGGCATCCCGCTGCCGGGCGAGATCGTTCTTGTCAGCGCATCGCTGCTGGCGGCCACGCAGGACCACATCAACCCGTACGTGCTGGGTACGTGCGCGACGGTCGGCGCGATCGTCGGTGACTCCATCGGGTACCTCATCGGCCGCAAGGGCGGTCAGCCGCTGCTGGACTGGGCCGGGCGCAAGTTCCCGCGCCACTTCGGGCCCGAGCACGTCGCCATGGCCGAGGAGAAGTTCGCCAAGTGGGGCATGTGGGCCGTGTTCTTCGGCCGCTTCATCGCGCTGCTGCGGATCTTCGCCGGACCGCTGTCGGGCGTGCTGCGCATGCCGTACTGGAAGTTCCTGATCGCCAACGTGCTGGGCGGCATCGTCTGGGCCGGCGGCACCACCGCGCTGATCTACAGCGTCGGCATCGTCGCCGAGCCCTGGCTGAAGCGCTTCTCGTGGCTGGGCCTGGTCGCCGCGGTCCTCTTCGGCCTCGGTTCGCTGATCGTCATGAAGCGCCGGGCGGCCAAGGCCGCCGCGGCCCATGAGGAGAGGCAGAGCGCCCAGGAGAAGCAGCCGGCGGCGTCCGCGGCCGCCGAGTAGCCGCCCGCTCCCGCTTCCGTCTCCTTGTGATCTTCACCCCAGCAGGGGCGGATCGCACCCGTCCGTCGCCTACGGTGCTGTCGGCGCGACGACAGGCCATGGCGTCGGACCTGGCGGCAGGCCATGACGACGAGACGTGACCACGGTGTGATCACGAGACGTGACGAGGAGACAGCGATGGCGGGACAGGCATTGATTTCCGGGGTCGGCGGGCCGGAGCCGAAGATCGCCCCCGAGGCGTTCACCGCGCCCACCTCCGTCGTACTGGGCGAGGTCACCATGGCGGCCGGGGCGAGCGTCTGGTACCAGAGCGTCCTGCGGGCCGACGGCGGCCCCATCGCCATCGGCGCGGAGAGCAACATCCAGGACAACTGCACCGTCCATGTCGACCCGGGCTTCCCGGTCAGCGTCGGCGAGCGGGTGTCGGTCGGGCACAACGCCGTACTGCACGGCTGCACCATCGAGGACGACGTCCTGGTCGGCATGGGCGCCACGGTCCTGAACGGGGCCCGGATCGGGGCCGGCTCGCTGGTCGCCGCGCAGGCGCTGGTCCCGCAGGGGATGCAGGTGCCGCCCGGCTCGCTGGTCGCCGGCGTACCGGCGAAGGTCAAGCGCGAGCTGACGGACGAGGAGCGCGAGTCCATCAGGCTGAACGCCGCGGTCTACGTCGACCTCGCGGCGCGCCACCGGGAGACCGTGCAGAGCGGCGACTGACGTACGGTACGGCGCCCGACCGACACAGGACGGCCGCCTCCGTGCGGAGGCGGCCGCTTCCCCGGCACTCCACGGCATCCGGTGCCGATCGGCTGCCGCCGGCAGTGATCAGCCGGGCTGGCTGTTGTCCTTGAGCGTGCCCCAGCCGTGCCAGCGGTCGATCTCGATCCAGGCGCTGACCCGCTTGCGGTCGCGCTGCGGGTACTCCTTGCCGAGGTACTGCTGGGCGAGCCGGTCGATGTCGGCGAGGCCCTCGTCGTCGCGGAGTTCGACGACGCGGCCGATGATGCTGATGTGCGTGTACCAGTTCTCCTCGTCGAGCACGGTGAGCGTGACCCGCGGGTCCCTGCGCACGTGGTTCAGCCGCTTGCGGCCCTCGTCCATGTTGACCAGCACCCGGCCGTCGTCCCAGAGGTACCAGGTGGCCGTGGACACCGGCTGGCCGTCGGACCGGAGGGTGGTGATGACGGCCGGGTTCGCCTTCTTCAGCATGGCGACGGCGGCCTCGGGAAGCGGCGGATTCGACATGGACTCTTCTCCTCCTCGTTGCGTGCGTCCGCGTCGCACGGCCCGGCCACCGGAACCGGACCGTACGGAGGGCCGTACTGGCGGGCTACCGGACCGGACCACGAGACGCACCTGCACCGTGCCACATCCCGGCCCCCGCATCCCGTACCGACTCCAGCGAATCCGCCCGGTGCCGGGCAGTTCGCCACCCTCCCGTCCCCGGAGGAGGGCGCGGCCGAGCCGGGACTCCGGGCCGGCCCGGGGGCGACCGTGGGGTGAAGATCACAGGACGCGGCGGGGTGCGGTTGGCCTACCGGTGAGTACGGTGAGCGGGTGCGAGCGAAGAAGAACGTGTTCTCATCCCTCGGTGCCGTGCGGCGCCGGGCCGCGTCATGGGCCGTGCACCGTGGCACGCGCTGGGTGCGGGAGGCCGGCGCGGTGACCGCCGAGCGCCCCGGACCGTACCGCTTCCGCCGCATCGGGGGCGGCACCCGGCTCGCCTTCCCGCAGGGCACGGTCTTCGGTGAGCAGTGGATCGAGCTCGGTGAGTACTGCATCATCGGCGAGCAGGTCACGCTGACCGCAGGAATGATGCCGGGCCTCGATCTCGGCCCGGAGTCGGTGCTGCGCCTGGGCAACGGCGTCGTGCTCGGCCGCGGCAGCCATGTCGTCGCCTCGCAGACCGTCACCATCGGCGACGAGGTCTACTGCGGCCCGTACGTCTACATCACCAGCGACAACCATTCGTACGACGACCCCGCGCAGCCGGTGGGCAAGCAGTGGCCGCGGACCGCGCCCGTCGAGATCGGTGCCGGCTCCTGGCTGGGCGCCGGCGCGGTGATCCTGCCGGGCGCGCGGCTGGGCCGGAACGTGGTGGTCGCGGCGGGCGCGGTGGTGCGCGGCGAGGTCCCGGACCACGCCGTGGTCGCCGGGGCGCCCGCCAAGGTCGTCCGCACCTGGGACCCGGCGGCGGGCTGGCAGCCTCCGCTGCGTACGCCGCCGCCGAAGCCGATCCCCGAGGGCGTCACCCCGGAGCAGTTGCTCGCCCTCGCGGAGTGGGAGGCGGGGGACCAGGTCCCGGCCTCAGCCGCTGGCGGCGAGCAGCGCCGAACCCGCGAGAGCCAGTGAGGCGCCCGCCGTCTGCACGGCGCGCAGCCGCTCCTTGAGCACGCCCATCGCGGCGACCGCGGTGACGACGGGATAGAGCGAGGCGAGTACGGCCGCGATGGTCACCGGGCCGCTCTGCGTGGCGAGCGCGTACGTGCCGTTGGCGGCGACATCGGCGATGCCGACGAACGCCAGCGCGGGGAGCGCGGCACGGATGACGGACGTGCCGCCTTCGGGCAGCGCGGGCGTGCCGCGCCGGACCGTGACGTACAGCGCGGCGCCGCCGACCACGACGTTGCACAGCCGCTGCACGAACAGGGCGAGGAACAGGCCGGTCACGGTCGTGGACGCCGCGGAGATGAAGGCCATCACCGCGCCGAAGCCGAAGGCCGCGACGAGGGTGAGGACGAGCGCCTGGCCGGTGACGGAGTTGCCGCCGCGCTGCGGGCCGCCGGCCAGCACCACGCCTATGACGGCCACGGTCATGCCGGCGATCTGCACCAGGCCGGGGCGCTCGCCCAGGGCGAAGCCGACGCCGAGCGGGACGAGTACGGAGCCGAGCGAGGCGACGGGTGAGATGACGCCCATCGGGCCGAGCGCGAGCGCACGGTAGAAGCAGAGCATGGCCGCCGGGCCGACGACACCCGCCGCGACGGCGCACCACAGCCGGGGCGAGGCCGCGTGCCAGGCGCCGGAGGCGACGACGATCGTGCCGAGCACCACCGCGGCGATCACCTGCGAAACGACCACGACGGTCAGCGCCTGCATGCGCCGGGTGAGCAGACCGCCGCCGAAGTCGGCGGCTCCCCACAGGATGCTGGTGGCCAGAGCCAATACCGCGGTCATGATGTGGAACCTCGCAAGTACAGTGTGCTGAACGATGGAGTGCAGGAGAGAGTAGTGCAGGAGACTGAACTATGTAATGGATTATTTTGAACTTGGCGAGGTGGTGGCCAGGTCTTCACCCGGCCTTCACTGGGCCTCCGATGGAGCAGTTGGACCGAACAAGACTGGAGGGAACGTGACGGATCTCGATCAGCTCACGCAGTCGCTGGCGCGCAATCTCAAGCACTGGCGCGGCGAGCGGGGCTACACGCTCGATGCCCTCGCCGCCCGCGCGGGCGTGAGCCGCGGCATGATCATTCAGATCGAGCAGGCCCGGACGAACCCGAGCGTGGGAACGACCGTCAAGATCGCCGACGCGCTGGGCATCAGCATCACCAGGCTCCTGGAGTACGACCAGGGGCCGCAACTGCGGCTCGTCGGGCCCGGCGAGGCCGTGCGGCTGTGGTCGACCGAGGCCGGCAGCCACACTTCGCTGCTCGTGGGCACGGAGGCGCCCGGTCCATTCGAACTGTGGGACTGGCGGCTGATGCCGGGCGACCGCAGCACGTCGGACCCGCATCCGCAGGGGACGAAGGAGCTGATCCACGTACGCGAGGGGGAGCTGACGCTCGTCCTGGACGGCGTCCCACACCGGGTACCGGCGGGTGCCTCGGCCGCCTTCGAGGCGTCCCTCCCGCACGAGTACCGCAACGACGGCGAAGAGACCGTGGAGATGGTCATGGCCGTGAGCGTCCCGTCGGGTCGGTGAGTCCGGGAGCCGAGACAGGAGTCAACTGTGTTCGTGTTGCTGTTAGCTTGACGGGCATGTCGACACCTACTCCCTCACGCACGCCCCTGGACGCCTTCGAAGAGGTCCGGCCGGCCGTCGAGTGCGCGGAGCTGCTGCCCGAGCCCGTCGCCGCCGCGATCCGCGACTGGCAGGGACCGGTGGACGTCCGGCAGCTTCACCACGTGGACACCGACCCGGCCATCGCCGACACCGCGCTCCTCGTCGAGCACTACGGCTCCTGGCTGCTCGACCAGTCCGCGAACTGCGTCGTCGTGGCGGGCAAGCGCGGCGACACCGTCACCCTCGCCGCCTGTGTCGTGCTCTCCACCACCCGCGTGGACGTCAACGGTGTCGTACGGCGCGAACTCGGCGCCCGCAAGGCGTCGTTCGCCCCGATGGACACCGCGGTCGGCCGCAGCGGCATGGAGTACGGCGGCATCACCCCCATCGGACTGCCCGCCGACTGGCCGCTCCTGGTGGACGCGGCGGTCGCCGATGCGCCGTACCTCCTGATCGGCAGCGGGGCCCGGCGCGGCAAGCTCATCGTCCCGGGCAAGGCCCTCGCCACCCTGCCGGGCGCCCGCGTCCTGGAGGGACTGGGGCGCGCCGCGGGCTGAGCGACGAGCGGCGGCCGGATGCCGGGCGCCGGTTACGGGTGCTCGGTTGCCGTCGACCGGTGGTCAGTGGTCGCTCAGAGCGTCTCGATGTCCGTCGCCGAGCCGAGGTACGTCTCGCCGAAGGCCGCGGCCGCCGCGTCCGAGGCGAACAACTGGCGCAGCCGGGCCTCCGCGGTGCCCGCGCGGAACCGGTCGCCGGACGACGCGCCGTGCATGACGTCGGACAGCCACTGCGAGAACTCCTGGTACTGCCAGATCTTCTGCAGGCAGGCGTCCGAGTACCGGGCGAGCCCGGCGTCGTCCCCCTTCGTGCAGGCGCCGATGAGCGCCCGGGCGAGCAACAGGGCGTCGTGGATCGCCAGGTTCATGCCCTTGGCCGCGATCGGCGCGACCAGGTGGGCGGACTCGCCGGCCAGGTAGAGCCGGCCGTACCCCATCGGCTCGACCACGTAGTTGTGCATGTCGAGGACCGTCTTCTCGATGATCCGGCCCTCGCTGAGCGGCTGGGCGCCGGTCGCCGCCAGGCGCGTACGCAGTTCGCTCCAGATGCGGTCGTGCGGCCAGTTCGCCGGATCGTCGCCCGGCGGGCACTCCAGGTAGTAGCGGGTGACCTCGGGCGTGCGCGCCATGTGGGCGCTGAATCCGCGCTCGTGCAGGCCGAAGACGACGCCCTCGGCGGACGGCGGGGCCTCGGCGAGCAGCGCGAGCCAGCCGATGCCGTAGTCCAGGCGGGAGATGCGGAGTTCCTCGGCGGGTATCGCGGCGCGCGCCACGCTGCGGGCGCCGTCACAACCCGCTATGTACGCGCAGTCGATGCGGTGCCGGGCGCCCGTCTCCGGGTCGGTGTACGAGACGGACGGCCGGTCGGTGTCGATCCCGGCCGGGCGGACGTCCCGTACGCCGAAGCGGATGTCGCCGCCCGCCGCGTCCGCGTAGGCGGCCACCAGGTCGGTCACCAGCAGTGGCTGCGGATACACGAAATGGCTCTGCCCGGAGAACCGGCCCGGCTCCACCACGTGCCGCTTCCCGCCCCACCGGAACTCGAACGTCCGCTGGCGCTCGGCCCGTTCCCGCAGCCCGTCGGCCAGCCCGTGCCGCTCCAGGGCGTTGACCAGCCACTCCTCGATGAAGCCGGCCCGCGGCCGCTGCTCGATGTACTCCCGGCTCTCCGCCTCCAGTACGACGCAGCCGACGCCGGCGGCGCGCAGGACGTTGGCGAGCGTGAGCCCGGCGGGGCCGGCGCCGATGATGACGACGGAGGTGCGGTGCGTCTCCTCGGGGGAGCCGGAGGAGGAGGGGACGGCGGCGTCGGCCACGGTGTCGGTTCCCTTCGTACGGGGGCAGAACCGGGTGGCAGTGTATGGCCGAAGTCCCTGGTCAGATGCGTCAGGTGGGTCAGGTGCGGCCCGGAGCCGGACTCCGCCGGAAGGTACGGGCATCAAGGGACAGCGCGGTCGAGTGCTCCGCGAAGCCGAGGCTCCGGTACAGGGCCTCCGCCTCGTCCGTGGCATGCAGATCGATACGGGACACGCCCTGCCCGGCCAGCCACTCCAGCAGCGCTTCGGTCGTCGCGCGGGCATAGCCGCGCCCGCGGTACTCCGCGTCCGTGCACACGTTGAAGATGAAGGCGAACCGCCCCGTGGGATGCTGCGGCGCGGGCAGCCGCTGCTCGACCGTCCCCACGGCACACGCGGCGAGCCGCTTGCCGGTAGGGGTGCCCGCCGTGCCGTTCATGCGGTGGGCGCCGTCCGCGTCGCTCGCCGCCTCCGCGGCGTCCGCGTCGATCACGAAGGCGCCAAGGACCGGCTGGTCGCCCGACAACTGCTGCCGTGCGATGCTCACGGCTTCCTTTTCCCAGTCTCCCGGCCGGTCGGTGCCGTCCATCGCGGCGAACATCAGCCGGCGCAGCCGTACCAGCTCTTCGGCGTCCTCGGGCCCCGCCTGTCGAATCTCGATCATGCCGGGACGCTAGCGCACGGGCGTTCCCGTGAGCTGGGAATTCCGCAGGCCGGACAGGCCCGTCAAGGGGTCCTGATCGACATCGACTGATGACGGCTGAGCCGTCCGGTCGAGCGCCGGGTGCTTGGCGGCTGAGCGGGGAAGCCCGCACACGGAACTTCGTACGCGACCACGGCTGGCTGCCGCCCGAGGACGAACTGCCGGACTTCCTCCCGCTGCTGCTGGAATTCGCCGCGCGCAGCCCCGAGCCGGGCCTGCGCCTCCTCGCCGGCCCCCGCCAGCCGCAAGGAGGCCATCGCCCCATGGCGCACGCCCCGTTCGTCCACCAACTGCACGCCGCACTCGCGATGGCACTCCTCGCGCTGTGGCCGTTCAGCCGCCTGGTCCACGCCTTCAGCGCCCCGCTCGGCTAGCTCGTCCGCCCGTACGTCGTGCACCGCTCGCGGGGCGCCGCCGGCGCCGAGGCCATGGCCGGCCGTCGCGCTAGCTCAGGGCGGGGATCTCGATGGCCGGGCAGCGGTCCATGACCATGTCCAGGCCGGCGGCGCGGGTCCGCTCGTACGCCGCCTCGTCGATGACGCCCAGCTGGAACCAGACCGCCTGGGCGCCGATGGCCACGGCCCCGTCCGCTACCTCGCCCGCCAGCGCGCTGTTCACGAACACGTCGACGACGTCGACCTCGAAGGGAATGGCGTCGAGGGAGGGGTAGCCCTGTTCCCCGTGCACCGTCTCGGCCTTCGGGTGCACGGGGACGACGCGCTTGCCGAAGCGCTGCAGTACGTTCGCGACGCCGTACGCCGCACGCTGCTGGTTCGAGGACAGCCCCACGACGGCCCAGGTGTCACCGAGTTCCGTCAGAATCTTGCGGATGGTCGCCGGGTCGCCGTACATCGCTTCAGCCTCCTGGTATCGGATCGTGCTCCCCACGGTATGCCCCTGAGCGTGTCGGCGCGGTGCCGGATCACGGAGGCCGGTCAACGGCGCAGTGGGGTGTACGCCGCCGTGTGGCGGGCCCCCGGCCAGGGCACAGTGCCCAGCATGAGCAACGAAGATCGTGACAACGGACGGCAGGCGCTGAGCGGGAGCGTGGCGCTGGTGACCGGTGCCTCCAGTGGGATCGGGGCCGCGACGGCGCTGGCGCTCGCGCGGGAGGGGTGTGCCGTGGCCCTGGTCGCCCGCCGGGCCGAACGGCTGGCGGAACTCACCGCGCGGATCGGGAAGGCGGGCGGCCCGGAACCGCTCTCCCTCACCGCCGACCTCAGTGACGCGGCGCAGGCAGCCCGTGTGGTCTCCGAAGCCGTGGACCACTTCGGCCGGCTGGACGTGCTGGTGAACAATGCCGGATACGGAGCGCGCAGCCCGTTCGAGGACAGCGATCCCGAGGACTGGGACCGCATGCTCGACCTGAACGTGAAGGCGTTGCTGCGGATGTCGCACGCCGCGCTGCCGCACCTGCTGCGCGCTGCGGCGGACGGCCCGCGCGGCGTCGCCGACCTGGTGAACGTCAGCTCGGCCGCCGGGCGGGTGCCGCGCAAGAACAACAGCGTCTACTCGGCCAGCAAGCACGCCGTGTGCAGCTTCAGTGAGGCGCTGCGGCAGGAGGTGACCGGGCGCGGCGTACGGGTCGGACTGGTCGAGCCGGGGGTGGTGGTGACGGAGATGACCAGCGGCAGCCAGGCGTCCTCGGCCCGTGGATTGCCGCGGGAGGAGTGGCTGGTGGCGGAGGACATCGCGCGGTGCGTCGGCTTCATGGTGACGCAGCCCGCCCATATGGCCGTCAACGAGCTCACGGTACGGCCCACCGCTCAGGAGCACTGACCCCGGAAGCACTCGGCCCGGAAGCGCTGAACCCGACCGGCAGCGCCTCGGCCGCCCCTGGCCGAAAACCGCCTTATGGGCCGCCCTCGGCCGTCCTACCTTGACTTCGTGACCAGATTTCAAATCTGGTCACGAAGTCAGAAAGGCCCGCGGAACCAAGCGGCCAGCAGCACCAGGGAAGCCGGAGGGCGGAGCGCGTGGAGCGTGGGGAGCGGATTCTGGAGGCGGCGGGGGAGCTGCTGGTCGCGTGGGGGTACCGACGCGTCACCATCGACGAGATCGCCCGTCGCGCCCGGGTCGGCAAGGGCACGGTCTACCTGCACTGGAAGACGAAGGACGCGCTCTTCCTGGCCGTCGTCCTGCGCTCCAAACTCCGCAGCCACCGGTCCCAGCTGGCCCGCATGCGCAGCGACCCGCTGGCCGTCCTGCCGAGCCGGATGATGAGCGGGGCCTACCTGGACTTCCTGGCCGACCCCGTACTGCGCGCCCTCTACCACGACGACGCCGACATCCTCGGCCGGTTCACCGACATCGCCAAGAAGGAGCTCGCCGAACTCTCCGCGTACAGCAACGAGGTGGTGCGGCACTACCTCGAAGTGCTGCGCGCGCACGGACTGGTACGCACGGACATGGCCGTCGAGCACCAGCAGTACGCCTTGCTGGCCACGGCCTCCGGCTTCTTCCTGTCCGAAGCCCTGCTCCACGACCGGGCCCCGCAGAGCGCGGAGGAGCGGTCCACCATTCTCGCCCGTACGGTGCGGGGCGCGCTGGAGACCTCGGCCGACCCCGACCCGGAAACCGGCCCGGCCGCAGCGCGCATCCGCGCGGCCGCGGCCGCCGCCGCGCCGGACATCATCCCCGCCTTCGAGCGCCTGGCGGAGCTCAGCGAGCAGGAGATGCGCCGGCAACTGCGCGAGTGACGTCCGGCCCCCACGACCTGGAGGAGAACGCACGATGACCGAAGCACCCGCCACCCCGTCCTCGCCGCTCGCCACCTACATAGGCAAGCACCCGGGCGAGCCGAACGTCGCCGACCCGGCGCTCCTCGCCGACCCCTTCCGCGGCTACGGCGCGCTGCGCGAGCAGGGGCCCGTCGTCCGCGGCCGGTTCGTGGACGACTCGCCCGTATGGTTCGTGACCCGCTTCGAGGAGGTCCGCGAGGTCCTCCGGGACCAGCGGTTCGTGAACAACCCCGCTGCGGTGCGCGCCGACGGCACGCGCGAGGACCCGCTGACCCGGTGGCTGGACATGCTGGGCATGCCCGAGCACTTCCACGTCTACATGCGCGGCTCCATCCTCAACAACGACGCCCCCGACCACACCCGGCTCCGCCGCCTGGTGTCCCGGGCCTTCACGGCACGCAAGATCAACGACCTGCGGCCGCGGGTCGAGGAGATAGCCGAAGACCTGCTCGCGCGGCTCCCGGAGCACGCCGAGGACGGCGTCGTCGACCTGCTCCCGCATTTCGCCTACCCGCTGCCGATCACGGTCATCTGCGAGCTGGTCGGCATCGCCGAGGAGGACCGCCCGCAGTGGCGCGCCTGGGGCGCCGACCTCGTCACGATGGAGCCGGAGCGGCTGGCCCGGACGTTCCCCGCCATGATCGATCACATCCATGCGCTGGTCGACGAGCGGCGCGGCGCGCTCACGGACGACCTGATCAGCGAGCTGATCCGGGCCCATGACGACGACGGCGGCCGGCTCAGCGACGTCGAGATGGTCACCATGATCCTCACCCTGGTGCTGGCCGGGCACGAGACGACGGCGCACCTCATCACCAACGGCACCGCAGCCCTGCTCACGCACCCCGACCAGCTGGCCCTGTTCAAGAAGGATCCGGCGCTGCTCCCGTCCGCCGTGCACGAGCTGATGCGCTGGGCCGGGCCGGTGCACATGACCCAGCTGCGGTTCGCCGCGGAGGACGCCGAGATCGGCGGCACCACCGTACGCAAGGGGGAGGCCGTGCAACTGCTGCTGGTCGCCGCCAACCGCGACCCCCGCCACTACGCCGACCCGGACCGGCTGGACCTGACCCGGCACCCGGCGGGGAAGGCCGAGAACCACGTCGGCTTCGGCCACGGCATGCACTACTGCCTGGGTGCCTCGCTGGCCCGCCAGGAGGGCGAGGTGGCGTTCGGCCGGCTCTTCGCCCGCTACCCCGGCCTGTCCCTCGCCGTCGACCCCGGCGACCTCCAGCGCGCGGCGGTACCGGGCAGCTGGCGGCTGATTTCCCTGCCGGTGCGCCTGTAACCGGTACGCCTGCAACCGCTCAGGACATCGATGCCCCTACCGAACTCCCGTACAGCCGGTGCGTCAGGTACTACTGTGGCGCCTGACGCACCGGGTACCGGGAACGGGGGCGGCCGGCAGATGGTGACGAGCGAATTCGCCGAGTGGACACGGCACTTCACGGCCGAGGCGGAGGGGCGGCGGCGCGCCGGTGATCCCGACTGGGCGCGGGGCGCGCGGGCGCCGGAGGCCGTATGGCGCAGCCTGCAGAAGTTCCAGGTGGGCGAGGACGGCGACGGCGCGGACCTGATCGGCAAGGCCGACGCGGCCGGGGACGCCGACTACGCCGCCGCGGTACGGCTGTTCGTCGCCGAGGAGCAGAATCACGCACGGCTGCTCGCCCGGCTGCTGGCGGCGGGGGACCGGCCGACCCTCACGACGTGCTGGAGCGACCGGACCTTCGTACGGCTGCGGCGGCTGCTCGGACTCCGCACGGAGCTGCTGGTCCTGATGGTCGCCGAGCTGGTGGCCGTGCCGTACTACCGGACGGTGCGGGACGGCGCCGAGGACCCGCTGGTCTCCGAGGTCGCGGGCCGGATACTGGCCGACGAGCGGCGGCACATACCGTTCCACTGCCGTCGGCTGCGCGCCTCGCTCGACGCTCTGCCCGGGCGCCCGCTGCAGGTGCTGACCATGGCGGGCTGGCGCCTGCTGATGCTGGGAGCGACGGCATTCGTCGCGCTGGACCACGGCGCCGCGCTGCGCCGGCTGGGCGTACGCCGGGTCCGCTTCATCGGCGCGGCGATGGCGGAGACGGGCCCGGTCGTGGCCGCGGTGCTCGACCGGAGCGGGCCGCCGCCCGTACCGCCCGCCGGCCATCGTTCCCCGCTCTCCGGCACCGCCGGGAGAAGCGGGCCGGCCGGCGATTAGGCTGGCGTGATGCAGGAGCAGTACCGCACCCTGGCCGCCGAGGGCGTCCACGAGATCGAGATCAACAAGTCTCGCTTCATCTGCGCGCTCGCGCCGGTGGCGACCGAGGCCGAGGCCCAGGAGTTCATCGCGCGCATCCGCAAGGAACACCCCACAGCCCGGCACCACTGCTTCGCGTACGTCCTCGGTGCCGACGGCGGGATCCAGAAGGCGAGCGA
The DNA here is from genome assembly GCF_044544605.1 of Streptomyces sp. NPDC053560. Classification (NCBI taxonomy): domain Bacteria; kingdom Bacillati; phylum Actinomycetota; class Actinomycetes; order Kitasatosporales; family Streptomycetaceae; genus Streptomyces; species Streptomyces sp. NPDC053560. Next base: position 43,690 of record NZ_JBITXI010000013.1, read on the forward strand.
CGACGGCGAGCCGGGCGGCACGGCGGGCGTCCCGATGCTGCAGATGCTGGTCCGGCGCGAGATGCGGTACGTGGTCGCCGTCGTCACCCGCTACTTCGGCGGCATCAAGCTCGGCGCCGGCGGACTGATCCGTGCCTACGGCGGCGCGGTCGGAGAGGCCCTGGACACGCTGGGCACGGTCACCCGCCGCCGCTTCCGGCTGGTCACCGTCACCGTCGACCACCAGCGGGCCGGCAAGGTCGAGAACGACCTGCGGGCCACCGGCAGGGACGTCCGGGACGTGCGGTACGCCGAGGCCGTCACCTTTGAGGTCGGCCTTCCGGAGAGCGAGCTGCCGGCCTTCCGCGCCTGGCTCGCCGACACCACCGCGGGCTCGGCCACGCTGGAGCTGGGCGGCGAGGCGTACGGAAGCTAGTCGCACGGGAGCCGGCCGCACGGCGTCGGCCTGATTGAGGCCCGTAGTGCGGGGTAACCGGTCACAGACGGGGCGAGCGATCTTTCTTCGTTCGCTTCGGTTACTTGCTGTGACATGGTTATGGGCTGTGATGTTCGCGCGCGACGCCGTTCACCGGCACGCCCCTGATGCGTGAGGAGGTGCGATGACCACCACTGATGCACCCGATTCCGGCTATGGGCACCCGCCCGGTTCCGCTCCCCGCGACCCGGGACCGACCCCGCGCGACCCCGAATCGCCCGGGAAGGCCCCCGAGGAACCAGGTCCCGCCACTCCGGGCCCCGGCGGCCCCGACGCGCCTCCGGAGGAGCAGCCGGACGGTCCGCCCGGCACTCCGGCGGTCGAGCCGCCCGACTGAGCCACGGGTGAGGCCACGGTGAGCGACCTGGCGCGCGGCAGACACGAGACGGCCGAGGAACGTGCGGACCGGCGGTGGGGAGAGCTGCTCCAGGAGCTGCGCGTCGCCCAGACCGGCGTGCAGATCCTGTTCGGCTTCCTGCTCACCGTCGTCTTCCAGCCCGGCTTCGAGGAGCTCGACAGCCTCGGGCGCGACATCTACGTCGTCACCGTCGTCCTGGGTGCGGCGACGACCGGAGCCCTCATAGGCCCGGTCTCGCTGCACCGGCTGGTGACGGGGCGCCGCCTCAAGCCGGAGACCGTCACCTGGGCCTCCCGGCTCACCGTGCTCGGGCTCGTGCTGCTGCTGTGCACGATGGTGTCGGCAATGCTCCTCATCCTGCGCGTCGCGCTGCACGGCACCGGCGCGATGTGGCTGGTCGGCGGCATGCTGGTGTGGTTCGTCCTCTGCTGGTTCGTGCTGCCGATGTACGCGCGGCGGAGCGCCGCCCGGCACCACGGCACGCGCGAGCCGTGACCGGCAGGCCGCTTCCGGGGAGCCGGCTCACGGCAGGAGCACCGGCGTGAGGTCCGGGTCCTCGAAGCCCTCGTCGTCGAAGGGGTAGAGCGTCGCTCGACGCGGTGGTGGCCCAGGCGGAGCAGGTCCTGGTCGACGCCGCCGGGAGTGAGGGCGAGCAGCCAGTCCGCCGCGATGTCGTGGAGGTAGGGCTCCAGGTAGCCGATCTTGACCACGACCAGGTCGTACGCCGTCGGATCGAGCGTGCCGAAGTCGGCACGGGTGTGGAGCGGGGTGCGGCGCTCGGCCGGCCCGACGAAGACGAAGTCGCGCCGGACGTCCCAGTACTGCCGGGCGAGCGAACGGGCCTGGTAGCGGGCGAGTTCCGGATCGTCCGCCGTGACCACGACCGCGGCGCGGCAGCGGGGCTCGTCGGCTCACGCGTAGCCCACCCACACCGCCGCGTCGACCACTCCGTCCAGCGCCTCGACGGCGGCGAGCCGCCCGTACAGGGACCTGGCCGGCTCCAGCCGGGCGCTGGTCTTCTCGCCGGGCAGCGGGACGGGGACCTGGACCCATGCCCGGTGCGGGCGGCCGAGCCCGGCCGTCAGCCGCGCGACGAGCTTGCGTGCCGCGCGCTCGCGGGTCTCCCACGCGTCCTCGTGCGGGGCGAGCCGGTGGGCGGTGAGCAGGTCGAGGGGTTCGGCGAAAGCGCGTGGATTCCGAAGCGGGGCACCGGGGTGTCGTCCACGTGTGTCCCCGGCCCACAGCTGACACTGTGGGGCGAGTGGATCAGGCCCGGCCCGGGCTCGCGCGCCGCGCGACGGGAGACCGCCGGGGCCGGGGCGGAGCGAAAGGAGTGACGTCCAGCATGGCGTCGACCGAACCTGTGCCAGGAGTTCCGTGCTGGGTCAGCCTGAGCGCGCGCGACCTGAAGGCGGCCGAGGAGTTCTACGGCGCGGTGCTGGGCTGGTCCTTCCGGGCCGGGGCGCTCGGTGAGGAGTTCTCCGTCGCCTACCTGGACGGCAACCCGGTCGCGGGCCTCGGCGAGCTCGCGGGCGCCCTGCACGTGGCCGTCGCCTGGACGCCGTACTTCGCCGTCGCGAGCGCCGACGAGACCGCCGCCCGGATCCGGGAGCGCGGCGGCACGGTCGCCATCGGCCCCCGCGCCTTCGGGCCGGGGCGCGCCGCGATCTCCGCCGACCGGGACGGCGCCACCTTCGGGATCTGGGAGGGGCGGGTCCCCGCCGGCTGGTCCGTCGGCCAGGGCAGCGCACCGGCCTGGCTGGAGCTGCGCACCCGTGACGCGTTCGACGCCGCGATCTTCTACGCGGAGGTCCTGCACTGGGCGACCCAGGAGGGCAAGGGCTGCGACGTCGCGTACGAGCAGGAGCGAGTGATCGTGCGGGAGGGCGACCACACGGTGGCCGAGCTGCGCGGGGGAGCCGTCGAGGCGGCGCCCGACCCGCACGTGCGGCCCCGCTGGCACGTCCACTTCTGCGTACCGGACGTGAAGGCGGCGGCCGAGGCCGCCGTCACCACCGGCGGCGCGGTGGTCTCCCCGCCCGTGGAGACCGAGGGCGGCGGCCACCGCTGCTCGCTGCGCGATCCGGACGGCGGCCTCTTCACGATCACCGAGGGCATCTGACCACCGAGGCCACCTGACCACCGAGGCCTGACCGCCGAAGGCATCCGACCGGCACCGGTACACGCGGGCGGCGCTAAGGGTGCGTCTCCTCCACCAGTACCCGGACCGTGCCGAGGGTGGTGTCCGTGGCGTCGGGGAGGTTCATGCCCGCCTCGATGCCGGTCCGCAGGTAGGTCAGTACCGGCTCGGTGAGCCGCTCGCCGGGCAGCGCGGCCGGAATGCCCGGCGGGTACGGGGTCAGCATCTCCGCCGAGATCCGCCCGGCAGCGCGGTCCACCGGTACGTCCTCCGTCGTGCCGAAGAACCCGTCCCGCGGCAGACAGCTCTGCTCCAGCCGCAGCCCGGCCGGCGACGGCACCTCGACCGCGCGCGCCGGGCGCAGCTCCGGCGCTGCCCGGGAGAGGTCGCGCAGCGCGGCGAGCAGCCGGTCGGCCGTGCCGCGGTCGTCGGCGTGCGTGATCTGTGCGCTGATCCGGCGGTGGTCGGAGAGGTGGGCGTCGATGTGGCGGTGGGAGCGCAGCCAGTCCGCCGCCGCGTAGCCGGTCGTCCCCAGCCCGCTGACGTCGATGACCACGGGCAGCGGGTCGAAGTCGACGCCGAGCCCGGGGCCGCAGAAGTCGGCGCGGTCGTTCACGTGCAGCCCGTCGATCTTCTCGATCTCGGTCCGCACCTCGGCGGCGAGGCCGAGCGCGTGCGCGAGCAGCTCCTTGCCGTGCAGCATCATCTGCCGCCGCCAGCCGTCCATGCCCGCGTAGAGCAGGACCGAGGGGCTGGTCGTGCCGAGCAGGTCGGCGCGGGACTTCAGCAGCGCCGGGTCGATCAGGTCGCCGCCCAGGTGGAAGACCGAGCCCTGCTCCAGGCCGCTGCCCATCTTGTGGATGCTGGTCACGCAGACGTCGGCGCCCGCGTCCATCGCCCACGAGGGCAGGTCGGGGTGGAAGGGCAGGTGCGCGCCCCACGCCTCGTCGACGATCAGCGGCCGGCCCCGGCGGTGGCAGACCTCCGCGATGGCCGCGATGTCGGCGCAGCTGCCGTACGGCGTCGGGCTGGTCACCAGCGCGCCGCGGGCGTCCGGGTGGGCGTCGAAGGCCGCCTCGTACGCGGCCGCCGAGGGCGGGTGCGCGAGGTGCCGGTCCGCGTCCCACTGCGGATCGATCCAGATCGGCTGGACGCCCGAGACGATCAGGCCGGACACCACGGACTTGTGCGCGTCCCGTCCGACGAGCAGCTTCTCGTGCGGCCCCGCGACGGCCAGCATCGCCGCCTTCACCGACAGGGAGCTGCCGCAGGTGGAGAAGAAGGTGTGCGAGGCGTGCACGGCGTCGGCCATCAGGTCCTCGGCGCGCTCCAGGACCCGGCCCCTGGTGCGCCGGTCGTCCAGGGAGCCGCTGGCCAGCACGTCGCCGTGGAAGACGGCGTCGCCCAGCACCTCGCGCACCTGGGGATCGGCGCCGCGGGCCTGCTTGTGTCCGGGCGGTGTGAAGGAGAGCCGCCCGAGGTCGCGGTAGTCGGCGAGCGCTTCGAGAACCGGGGCCTGCGTGTGATCCTGTGCCATGTGACACGGCTTCCCGCAGGCCGGGGCGGCCAATCCGGACATATGCGCCAGGTGGCGTCGGAAGTGTCACCCGTGCCGGCGCACCGCAGTGCGGCCGTCAGGTGCGGCTCCAGGAACCCAGCACCATGAGTGTCTTGGTGCCGGTGACCCGGCCCGCGCTGCGCAGGCCGTCGATGACCTGCTGGAGGTGGGCGATGTCGCGGACCCGTACCTGGATGAGCGCGTCCGGGTCGCCGGCGATGGTGAAGACGGCCTGCACCTCGGGCACGTTGTAGGCCGACCGCACGATCTCGTTGACCCGCGTCGTCCCCGCGTACCGCAGTTCCACGAACGCCTCGATGCCCCAGCCGAGCTTGGACTGGTCGATCTGCGCGGCGAAGCCGGTGATCACTCCGATGTCCTTCAGCCGGTCCACGCGCCGCTTGACCGCGGCCACCGACAGACCCACCTCGGTGGACATCTCGGAGAACGTGCGGCGGCCGTCCTCGCGCAGCAGGCGCAGCAGGCGGTGATCGATGTCGTCGACCTCAGGCATGCAAAGGAATGTACGTCGACTGGCCCTGTCCGTAAATACTTTGCGCCTTGCCGCGGATTTCCAGCCGGATGCTTGTGCGTTCCGCTTCCCGTTGCTGTGCTGTGTGCCGTTCGTCACCACCCCCACCCCAAGATCCTTCACAACCTGTCGAGGAGGCTTGCGTGAGCACCCCACCCGTCGCGGTGTCGCTCGACGACAAGTACACGGCCACCGACGGCCGCGCGCTGATCTCGGGCGTCCAGGCCCTGGTACGGCTGACGCTGGAGCAGCGCCGGCTGGACGAGGCCCGCGGGCTCGACACGCGGGCCTTCGTGAGCGGCTACCAGGGATCGCCGCTGGGCGGTGTCGACATGGAGATGGGCCGCGCCGCCCGCTTCCTCGACGAGGCCGGCGTGGTCTTCCGGGCGGGGGTCAACGAGGAGCTGGCCGCCACGGCGGTGGCCGGCACCCAGATGCTCGCCCAGGTGCCGGGGCGCCGGCACGCCGGCGTGACCGGCTACTGGTACGGCAAGAACCCCGGCCTGGACCGCGCGGCCGACGCCATCCGGCACGGCAACCTCGCCGGCACCGCACCCCTCGGCGGAGCCGTCGCCTGGATCGGTGACGACCCCGGCTGCAAGTCCTCCACCGTGCCCAGCTCCTGCGAGCGGATGTGCCAGAGCCTGGCGATGCCCGTCCTGGCGCCCGGATCGGTCGCGGAGATCATCGAATTCGGGCTGCACGCCGTCGCGCTGTCCCGCGCCACCGGCCTGTGGACCGGCCTGAAGATCGTCGCCGATATCGCCGACGCCTCGGCGACCGTGGACTTCGGAGCGCTGCGCCACGGCATCCCGGAGCCGGCCGGCACCGGGCGCGCCGCGTCGCCCGCCCTCGTCGGCCCCGCCGCGCTGGACGCCGAGCACGACATGCTCACCCGCCGCCTCGACCTCGCCCGCGCATACGCCCGTACCGCCGGACTCAACAAGGTCGCCTTCAGCGCCCGCCGCGCCACCCTCGGCATCCTCGCCTCCGGCACCTCCTACGCCGTCGTCCAGCGCGCCCTGGACGACCTCGGCCTGGCCGAGGCGGCGATGGAGGAGCTGGGTCTCCGGCTCATCCGGGTCGGCATGCCCTTCCCCGTCGCCGACGAGGACCTGATGGCCATGACCGGCGACCTGGAGCAGGTCCTCGTGGTCGAGGACAAGGTGCCGTTCCTCGAATCGGCCCTGAAGGAGGCGCTGTACCGGACCACGGACGCGCCCGTCGTCGTCGGCCGCCGCGACGAGACCGGCCGCCCGCTGCTCACCGCCCGCTCCACCCTGGGCGCCGAGGACGTCGCCCGCGCGCTGGCCCGCCGCATCGGCGCCGACCGGCTGCCCGCGCGGGCGAGCGCGCACCTGGAAGCGCTGGCCCCGGCCCGGCCCGCCCGCATCAACCTGCCCACCGTCGCGGCCCGCACCCCGTACTTCTGCTCCGGCTGCCCGCACAACACCTCCACCCGCACCGACGACTCCACTCTGGTCGGCGTCGGCATCGGCTGCCACGCGATGATCGCGCTGGACGGCGCCGGGCGCGGCACCCAGGTCGGCCTGACCCAGATGGGAGGCGAGGGCGCGCAGTGGATCGGCCTCGCGCCCTTCACCGACGATCCGCACTTCGTGCAGAACCTCGGTGACGGCACGTTCCACCACTCCGGCTCGCTCGCCGTACGCGCCGCCGTCGCGGCCGGCGTCACCATGACGTACAAGCTGCTCTACAACGACGCCGTCGCGATGACCGGTGGCCAGCGCGCCGAGGGCCGCCTCGACATCCCCGCCGTCATCCGGCTGCTCGCCATCGAGGGCGTGCGCAAGGTCGTCGTCACCACCGCCGAGCCGGGCAGCTACCGCGGCGTGCGGCTGGATCCGATCGCGACCGTACGGCACCGCGACGAACTCGCCGACGCCGAGCGCGAACTGGCGGCCACCGAAGGCGTCACCGTCCTGCTCCACGATGACCGCTGCGCCGCCGAGGAGCGGCGGCTGCGCAAGCGTGGCCAACTGCCCACCCCGGTGGAGAAGGTCGCGATCAACGAGCGGGTCTGCGAAGGGTGCGGGGACTGCGGCGACAAGTCGACCTGTCTGTCCGTTCAGCCCGTCGAGACCGAGTTCGGCCGCAAGACCCGTATCCACCAGGCCTCCTGCAACACCGACCTCAGCTGCCTCAAGGGCGACTGCCCCTCCTTCCTGCTCGTCGAGCCGGGCCGCAAGGAACCCCGGAAGGTGCCCGAACTGCCGGTCGCCCTGCGCGAACCGGGCCGCCGGGTCGGCCCGGACGGCACACTCCTGCGGATGCCCGGCGTCGGCGGCACCGGCGTGGTCACCGTCTCGCAGATCCTGCAGATGGCGGCCCGGCTCGACGGCCTGTACGCGGCCGGGCTGGAGCAGACCGGCCTCGCCCAGAAGGGCGGCCCCGTCCTCAGCGACCTGCGGATCGCCAAGTCGCCGGTGACCGGCGCGCTGCGCGCCTCCCGCGGCACCGCCGACGTACTGGTCGGCTTCGACCTGCTCGGCGCGGCCGGCGACACCACCATGGCCGTCGCCCGGACGGGCCACACCGTCGCCGTCGTCAACACCGCCGTCGTACCGACCGCAGCCATGGTCACCGGACGCGTCGTCCTGCCCGGCTCGCCCGACGACGCCCTGGAGCGCATCGAGTCGGTCACCCGCCGCGAGGACAACCTCTACCTCGACGCGCAGGGCCTGTCCGAAGCCCTCTTCGCCGACCACATGCCCGCCAACATGGTGCTCATCGGCGCCGCCTACCAGCACGGCTGCCTCCCGATGAGCGCGGACGCCATCGAGAGCGCCATCCGCCTCAACGGCGCCGCCGTGCAGAAGAACCTCGACGCCTTCCGCTGGGGCCGCGCCGCGGTGCTCGACCGCGCCGCCGTCACCGCCGCGCTCGCCGCCCCCGAACGCCCCGCCGTACAGGTCACCCGGGCCGCCGCGGAGATCGCCGCCGGACAGCCCGCCGACGAGGAGCTGCGGACCGTGGTCGCCACCCGCACCGCCGACCTCATCGGCTACCAGAACGAGCGGTACGCCCGCCGCTACGCCGATGACGTCGCACGCGTCGCGGCCCTCGCCGAGGAACGCGCCGGCAGCGAGGCCGGCACCGCCATCGCCGTCGCCTACGCTCGCGGCCTGCACAAGCTCATGGCGTACAAGGACGAGTACGAGGTGGCCCGGCTGCACCTGGACGCCACCGAACAGGACAGGCTGCGCGACGAGTTCGGCGCCGGCTCCAGCGTCTCCGTCCTCCTGCACCCGCCCGTCCTGCGCGCCCTCGGCATGAAGCGCAAGATCCGGTTGCGCCGCACCGCGCCGGCCGCCTTCCGGGCCCTGCGCGCCGGCCGCGTGCTGCGCGGCACCTCGCTCGACCTCTTCGGCTACGCCGAGGTCCGCCGCGTGGAGCGCGCCCTGATCGGCGAGTACCGCCACCTGGTGCGCGGCGCGCTCGCCCACCTCACCCCGGAGAGCACCGACGCCGTACGCGAGGTCGTCGAACTCCCCGACCTGATCCGCGGCTACGAGGACATCAAGCTGGCCCGCGTCGCGGAGTTCCGCGCACGGGCCCGCACCGCACTCGCGGGACTCGGCGCCGGCACCACCAGCGCTCTCAGCGCCACCACGGAGGCACGATGACCGTCGACCGGCTGCTGCCGACCCAGGAGGCCGAGGACCTGCTCGGCCTCACCCGCGACATTGCCGACAAGGAACTCGCTCCCCGCGTCGACAAGCACGAACGCGAGGAGCTCTACCCCGAGGGCCTCTTCAGGACCCTGGGCGAGGCCGGACTGCTCGGCCTGCCCTACCCGGAGGAGTACGGCGGCGGAGGCCAGCCGTACGAGGTGTACCTCCAGGTCGTCGAGGAACTGGCGGCCCGCTGGGCGGCCGTCGCGGTGGCCACCAGCGTGCACACCATGTCGGCGTACGCCCTGATGACGTACGGCACCGAGGCGCAGCGCGAGCGCTGGGCGCCGGGGATGCTCGCGGGCGGCCTGGTCGGCGGCTACAGCCTTTCCGAACCGCAGGCCGGCTCGGACGCCGCCGCGCTGACCTGCAAGGCGGTGCGCGATACGACCGGCTACCGGATCACCGGCAGCAAGGCGTGGATCACCCACGGCGGCAAGGCCGACTTCTACACGCTCTTCGCGCGCACCTCCGCCGGCAGCCGCGGCATCTCCTGCTTCCTTGCCCCCGGCGCCACCGAGGGCCTGACCTTCGGCCGCCCGGAGGAGAAGATGGGACTGCACGCGATCCCGACCACCGCGGCCCACTGGGACGGCGCGCTCATCGAGACCGACCGGCTGCTCGGCAGCGAGGGCCAGGGCTTGCAGATCGCGCTCTCCGCGCTGGACTCCGGCCGGCTGGGCATCGCCGCCTGCGCCACCGGTGTCGCGCAGGCGGCCCTGGACGCGGCCGTGGCGTACGCCAACGAGCGCACCGCCTTCGGCCGGAAGATCATCGACCACCAGGGGCTGGGCTTCGTCCTCGCCGACATGGCCGCGGCCGTCGACTCGGCCCGTGCCACCTACCTCGACGCGGCCCGCCGCCGCGACGCGGGCCGCCCGTACAGCCGCCAGGCCAGCGTCGCCAAGCTCATCGCCACCGACGCCGCGATGAAGGTCACCACGGACGCGGTCCAGGTGTACGGCGGCTACGGCTACACCCGCGACTTCCCGGTCGAGCGGTACATGCGCGAAGCGAAGATCATGCAGATCTTCGAAGGCACCAACCAGATCCAGCGCCTGGTGATCAGCAGACAGCTCTCCCGGCCGTGAGCCGCGCTTCCGCCATCGGCTGACAGCTGTGCCCGGTGCAGCACGGAACCGGAGGCCCCGCTCCCGAGCCGGAGCGGGGCCTCGGCGGTCATGCCCGTGCGGATGCTGTGGCGCACTGTGCAGTGATCACACGGGCAGTGATGGCATGGCTGCTGATGACATGGGCACGCCGTCCCAGTACTCTTGCCGATCGCGGAACTGACCAGCAGTCAGAGCGGGCTCAGGGCTGCAACAGCTGAAGAGCGGGGCCTGCTCAACAGAACGGGGGATCGGTTGAGTACCCATGACGAGACGCGCGAGGAGAGCGGTCCACCGCGTCTCCAAGTGCGGTTGCTGACTGCGGCGGGGGCGTGCGGCGCGACGCTGCTGGCGGCGTCACTCGCCGTCGTTCTCAGCGGCGCCAACGAAGTGACCGTGCCGGGCGTGCCGAGCCCGTCCGGACTGCCGACGTCCTTACCCAGCTCCTTACCGACCTCGCTGCCGACCGATCTGCCGACCGGCCTCCCCAGCGACCTCCCGTCGTCGATGCCCACGGACCTGCCCACGGATCTGCCTACGGACCTCCCCACTGATCTGCCTACCGGCCTGCCCAGCATGCCGGAGCTGCCGGAGCTGTCCGGAGGTGGCTCATGAGGGGGCCGCGTCTCGTGTCGGTACGCGACGACCCCCGGGCGCGGGCACGGGCGTTGCTCATCGCACGCGTCGCCATCGCGTTCTACCTCGTGGAGCTGCTGCTCAACCTGACCCGGCCGCATCTGCTGCCCGACGAGCCGGCCCTGTCGATCTTCTACAAGCTGCCCGGGAACTCGGGCTCGCTCGGGCGGCTGCTGTCGATGCCGGAGCTGGTGTTCTGGGTCATGCTCGCGGGCATCGTGGCCGGTGCGGCCGTACAGGTCTACGCGGCGCTCACCCGCCGCAGCCGTAAAGGTGACAGCGGTGAGGGCGACGCCGGACGGCGGGCGATCACGCTGACCTGGATCACCCTGGGCTGCCTGTTGCTGCCGTTCGGGCTGATCTCCCTGACCGTCCTCGTCGAGTTCTTCCCGATCACCCTGCTGTGCCTGCCCACCACGGCCCTGGTGCTGCTTCTGCTGCGCTCGGTCGTACGGTTCGCCCGGGTGCCCTGGTCGGCGCTCCTGATCGCCTTCGGCTGGGGCGTGCTGATCGTCTTCGGGCTCGGCCGTGCCTACACCAGCCTGGGGTTCGGCACCGTCTACGGCTATCTGGGCCCGCGCGCCGGGACCGGCCTCGGCGAGTTCACCAAGGGGCTCGACGACACCCTCGCCCTGCTGATCCTGCACCTCGGCCTCGTCAACGCACTCATCGTCGCGGCGGGCGTCGCCCTGCTGCTCATGCTGCTGCGCCATCGCGTCACGGACGCGGTGACGGGGCTGCTCCTCGGCGCGGCCGTCGGGCTCGGCTACTGCTTCGTGGAAAGCGTGCTGATCATCAAGCTGTACGGCTCGTTGGGCGTCTTCATGGGGCCCACCAGCGGCTTCGAGTACTGGATCCGCCAGTCGATCGGCCTGCTCGGCGGGCAGGTGACATTCGGTGCGCTGGTCGGAGCCGCGCTCGGCGCGGCCGCCGGCGCCCGCAGACGGGGCTTTCTCGTCGGGGCGGGCCTCTTGGCGGCCGTCGGCGGGGCGACGGCGTCCGAGACCCTGTCGGGCTGGCTGTCCGGCCGGCTGGAGGACCAGGTGGAGGTCGGCAGCGCGCTGGACACGCTCGTGGTCTCGCCGTTGCTCTGGCTCCTTCCCCAACTTCCCTTCTTCGCACTGGCCGTGGCGCTCCTCGTGACCGGGATACGGTCCCGCGCCCCCGCGCTGCGAAACGCGGTGGCGGCGGAGACCGCGGCGGCAGGGGCCATCACGGCGGCGGAGGCACCGGTCCTCGTCTCGCCCGTACTGCGGTTCTGGGCGGTGGTGAGTACGTGGCGGGCGTACGGCAGGACCGCGGCGCTGGCCCTGCACCGGTTGCAGACCGCCCAGTTGGAACTTGCGAGCTGGCGGGCGCAGAACGATCCGGAAGCGGGGACCGAGGGGGACGAGTTGCGGGCACGGGTCATGCGGGTCAAAGGCGTACGTGAGGTGAACTCGTGAGCCGTCACGACAGTGTTTCCCGCACCGCGGCACGCCCGCCGCGGTGGATGCGAGTGCGCGGCGCCGCCGCGCGGCTGGCCGTCTGCGCGGTCCTGGCGGCCTGCGCCATGCTGTCGGCCCCGCAGGAGGCGTCCGCCTGTGCCGTCAGCTACGGCTACCGGCCGTCGATGGACATCAACACCCTGCGGGAGCACCGGACCTGCTCGGCCGGAACCTCCGCGGCCGGGGTGGCCGGCGTCGCCGTACTGGTACTCGGCGCCCTGGCCGCCGCGGGGGTGGCCGCCTTCCGCAGCGGTGAGCGGCGGATGGGAGCGGGCGAGCGGGGCCGGACCGGGCCGCACCCGGCCCTGACCGCCTACCTGGAAGCCACGGGCATGGCCCCGCCGGAACGGGGGCAGCACCATGCGCCGTAACGTGCTGCGCCTCGGAGCGCTGTTCACCGCGCTGTTCCTCGCCTGCGCGCCGACTGTGCTGGAGGGCGGGCCGACGGTCGCCGCCGCGCCGTCCCCCGGCCCCGCGCACTCATACAAACTGCTGGTGAAACCGGGCGTGGCACCGACGGGCAAGGACCTGGACAGCATCGCCAGGAAGGTGATCCAGGACCCGATGGGGCAGGAGCTGCACCTGGCCGTCGAGCGGTTCAAACTGCTCCCCGTGCGGCCGCCGAACACCTCCGTGGCGTTCTTCGACTTCGGCTGGATGGTGAACAGCCCCGACCTGCCCGGCTGGCTGAAGGACAGCTATCCCCACTTCCTGGGTGAGTTCACGGACGAGGTGAGGTCGCCCAGCACCGCGCCATCCTGGAAGTATCCGCTGCACGGCCGCATGCTCGACGCCGAGAACTATTTCTACGACGACCTCTTCGAGGAACTCGGCGTGCGGCCCACGGATTCCTACGGAAATGACCAGGTGCTGGCGCTCGCCACGGGCAGCAGGGGCGACAACCGGCACTCCGAGGACGCGATGGACGAGTTCATGTCGCGCACCCTGGACGAAGCCCTGCGCCGAACAGCCCGCACACCGGCCCAGGTGCAGGAGACGGCCAAAATCATCAGGGTGATCAAGGGCCACTCCGGGGCCGGCATCGCGGGCCAGCGGAGCTACTGCAACGACTGTGCTCCCAAGGTCAGCAAGGCCGGCTACAAATTCCGGAACGAACTCTTCATCGTCAAGTTCGACAAGCGGGGCTCTCCGCAGGCGAAGCTCGCCAACAGTACGCTCAAGCAGCTGCCGGTCAAGCTGGCGAAGGAGTACAAGAAGCAGGACGAGAAGGCCGCGACCGAGGCCGTGAACAAGGTGGGCCTGACGAGTTCCTGCCCGCTCGGCGGCACCGCGCAGACGATGGACCTCGCGGCCCTGTCCAGGTCAGCGCCCTGTGGCGGGGACAAGAGCGGCCTGGCCGGGGCGCTCTCCTCATCGGACTACGGCGGCGTCGACTTCTCCACCCTGCAACTGCGCTACCTCTCGGACGACGCCGACTCGGGCGTGCGGTACGCATTCTCCGCCAAGGCCGCTGAGAAGGGACTGGAACAGGATTCCCGCTCGGGCCGCAGCTCGCTCATCGGCAGCATGGCGGACCTGCGTACCTGGCTCGTGCTGAGCCCCGACACATTCTGGGTGAACCTCAATCCGGCCGAGCCGGACCGCATCATCGACTCCGCGCTCGGCCGGACGAACGCGGGCCGGGCGCTGCTGGAGGCGGACTGGCGGATGAAGCGGACGCAGGGAAAGCTGCTGGACCCCGGGACCTCTTTCGGCGCCGAATACTGGAGAAAACTCGGCGGCTCGGGAGGACGCAGCTGCTATTCGTCACGGATGTGGATCGTTCCGGGGAAGGTGGAGGTGCGCGAGGACGGTTCCTCGCTCTACGTCCTCAAGGCCGCGCTCGACGTCAAGGCCAAGGCCGAGAAGGTCGCCGGGCTGGGCCGGTCCGGGTGCAACGCGGACCCCGCGGAAACGGCACGCAACGAGCGGCTGGAACAGGAAATGGTGGTGCCGAAGATCGCGAAGGCGGTCAATACGGACCCCGAGTACGCGGCGTTGCGCCAGGCGTTCCTGGCCCGCGTCGTCGCGCAGTGGATCCTCGACCGGCACGCCGCCGGCCACACCACGTCGTTCGACAAGCTGATCGGCTCGGGCGATCTGGGGCCCGCCACCCTGGACGGCTCGTGGGAGCCGAAACAGGTGTACTCCGACTATGTCCGCTCCATCAGCGAAGGGGATTTCACCTACAGGCGGACGACCCGCGTCGGCAACAAGATCATCACCTATGTGATGCGGACCGGTGGGGTCGACTTCAGCAGACTCCGGCCGGACAAGCTCAGCTCGGCGGAGATGGGCCGGCAGGTGCCCCAGCTGCCGCGGACCGTACGGCAGTCCGCCGACCGGCCCACGACGGCGGCGGACGGTTCGGTCTGGCTCGCCGACTCGGCGGCGCCACCGCACATCGGCACCTGGGAACGGATCCGCGGCTTCCTCGGGGGCACGACCGGCATCCTCGTCGTCGTGGTGGTGGCCCTGGCGATCCTGCTGCTGTTCGTCCGCGACGGCTCGGCGCTGCGCCGCAAGGTCACCGAATGACGGCCGTGGCGGCCCCGCTCATGGCCCGCTGTGGTGATCCGAACCGCCGGTGAGCCCGTGGCGTGCGGATGCCCGGCCTACACGCTGCTGACGCTGGGGCCGCCGTAGTCGTGCGGCGGGCCGCCGCGCCATTCGACCCAGGCCGGGTCGTCGAGGAGGGGTTCGGCGTCGGGGAGGCCGCTGCGCCGGAGGAACTCCACGACGTCCATGTCGCTCTGCGCGAGGCCGAGGTTCTCCCCGTCGACGTGCACATGCCGCCCGCCGGCGGGGGAGGGCGGCTGGATGACGATGCGGGTGGTGCTCATGCGTCCACCGTGCCGCCTGTGGAGCGGGCCCGCATCCGAGGGCTCCGCCGGCCGGCCTCCCCGGGCGGCCCGGCCGGCGGCTCCCGAGGGGCGGTGATCATCGTCCCCCGAAGCGTGGATACCGTGCGGACATGGCAGACATGTTCGAAGGAGGGGCAGGTGGTCGCGCATGCTGATCGATGAGCTGCGGCAGGAACTGCCGGACGGACGGCTGGTCGAGGACCCGGAGGTCGCCGCGGGATTCGTCCACGACGAGGCCGAGTGGGCCCCGCACGGCAGCCCCTGCGCCGTCGTCCGGCCGCGCACCGCGGAGGAAGTGCGCACGGTCGTCCGGGCCTGTCTGCGGCACGGTGTCCCGCTCGTCACGCGCGGCGCCGGCACCGGCCTCTCCGGCGGCGCCAACGCCGTCGAGGGATGCGTCGTGCTCTCCACCGAGCACATGAACGCGATCCACGAGATCGACCCCGTGGAACGGCTCGCCGTCGTGGGCCCCGGTGTCGTCAACGACGACCTGCGGGCCGCCTGCGCCGAGCACGGCCTCTGGTACCCGCCGGACCCGGCCAGCGCCCCCTGGTCGACCATCGGCGGCAACGTCGCCACCAACGCCGGCGGCCTGTGCTGCGTGAAGTACGGCGTCACCAGGGACTACGTCCTCGGCCTCGAAGTCGTCACCGGCACCGGCGAGCTGGTCCGGCTGGGGCGGCGCACCGCCAAGGGCGTCGCCGGCTACGACCTCGCCGGGCTGATGGTCGGCTCCGAGGGCACGCTCGGCGTGATCACCGAGATCACCGTAAGGCTGCGGCCCCTGCGCGAGCCGGAGCGCACGGTCGCCGGGTACTTCTCCTCGGTCGTGGACGCGGGCCGCGCCGTCGCCGCTGTCGGCGCCGCCGGGCTCACGCCCTCGGCGCTGGAGCTGATCGACCGGCACTGCCTGGCCGCCGTCGACAAGTGGAAGAACATGGGCCTGTCCGTCGACGCCGACGTGGTCCTGCTCGGCCGTACGGACGCGCCGGGCCCGGCCGGGGAGCAGGAGGCGGCACGCATGCTGGCCTGCTTCGAGGAGGCGGGAGCGACCTGGGCCGCGCAGTCCACCGACCAGGAGGAGGCCGACGCGCTGTTCGACGCCCGGCGGCTCGCCTACCCGGCGCTGGAGCGCCTGGGCCCGGTCCTCACCGAGGACGTGTGCGTGCCCAAGGCCGCCGTACCGGAGATGCTGGCCCGCATCGAGCGCGCCGCCACCCGCCACGACACCCTCATCGCCAACATCGCGCACGCCGGGGACGGCAACCTCCACCCCCTGCTCATCACCCCACCCGGCGACACCGAGGCCCGGGAGCGGGCCCAGGCCGCCTTCCACGAGATCATCGCGGAGGCCATCGCCCTCGGCGGCACGGTCACCGGCGAGCACGGCGTCGGCCTCCTCAAGCGCGACGGCCTCGCCCAGGAGCTGCCCGCGCCCGTCATCGACATGCACCATGCGATCAAGACGGCGCTGGACCCGCAGGGCATCCTCAACCCCGGCAAGGTCGTGCCCGAAAGTGCCCGAGAGGACCGCGCTGACTGACCGGAAGGCCCCGACGGCGGACCGTTCGGGCAGCCCCGCGCGCGGGGACGGTCCCCCGTGCCCGTGTGCGGCGGACCAACCTCTACGCTGCTGATCAACCGTTGGCCGCCGCGGTGCGTCGCACAGGGCATGACAGAAGAAGCGAGGGGGACGAACACTTCCATGCACGGTCTCGAACCCGCGGATCCGCCGGACCTGGGCGGCTATCCGCTGCTTGCCAGGCTCGGTGCGGGCGGCATGGGGCAGGTGTACCTGTCACGGACGCACACCGGACTGCCGCTGGCGCTCAAGACGGTACGCGCCGACCTCGGCGCCGAGCTGGGCTTCGAAGCCCGCTTCGACCGGGAGATCCGCAACAGCGACCGGGTGCGTTCCCCGTGGTCCGTCGCCGTCGTCGACCACAGCACCGCCGGGCAGCGGCCCCAGTGGCTGGCCACCGAGTACGTACCGGCGCCATCGCTCGGCGACTGGGTCGAGCAGGCGGGCCCGCTCCCCGAGCCGGCCCTGCTGGCCCTGGCCGTCGAACTGTGCGGAGCGCTCCGCGAGGTGCACAACACCGGTCTGGCCCACCGCGATGTCAAGCCCGGCAACGTCCTGCTGGCGGGCGACCACCCGCGGCTGATCGACTTCGGTATCGCCCGCGCCGCCGACGACTCCCGGCACACCCACACCGGCGGCATGATCGGCTCGCCCGGCTTCCTCGCGCCCGAGCAGGCCACCGGAACCGGGACCTCCATGCCCGCCGACGTGTTCTCGCTGGCCGCCGTCCTGGCCCACGCCGCGACCGGACGCGGCCCCTTCGCCCGGCCCGCGGAGAACGCCTCGGCGCCCGTGCTGCTCTACCGCATCGTCCACGAGGAACCCGACCTCGGCGGCGTGCCCGAGGCGCTGCGGCCGCTGCTGGCGTCCTGCCTGGTCAAGGAGGCGGAGCAGCGGCCGACGGCGAGCGCGCTGGGCGAGTGGCTGGCACGGATCGGCGCCGACGGGCACCACTGGCAGCAGGTGGTTCCCCCCGAGCTGGCCGAGGAACTGGCCGCCCGTGAGCGGACGCTGCGCAGGCTGGCCGAGGGCCCGACCGCGACGCAGCACGCGCCGGGAGCCGGGGCGCCCGGGTTCGGCCCGCCGCCGACCATGTCCCCGGCGGGCCGGCCTTCCGCCTTCGCCCCGCCCGCCTCCTTCGGGCCGCCCTCCGCCCCGGCCCCGGGCGCCGTGCAGCCACCGGCGGGTACGCAGCTGCCGGGAGTCGCGCAGGCCTCGTACTCCATGCCGGCACCGCTGCCCCCGCAGGTCCCGGACGGCGCTCGGCCGGTCGCCACCCCGCCCGCACGGAAGCGGCTGTCGAACCGCATGCTCGTCGCCCTCATCCTGCTGGCGCTCCTGCTCTCGCCCCTCCTCAGCCGGACGATGCGGGATCCGGTGTTCTACGCCGTCCTTCTGGCCCCCTTCGTCCTCATCAGCTTCCTCATCCGCAAGGCCGTCCTCCGGCGCCGGAGACGCGAGGGCCGCTAGCCGTCCGGCCCCGGACCCGGTCCGTGGGACGAAAACCGAGGTCCGTGGGGAACCGGGGGCCCGGGGGCGCTAGCGTGGTGCCTGCCGTTGACCACCGGCCGCGGGCCGGACACGGGCGCATCGCGGGGAGGAAGAGAAACATGCAGGTCGGAGCCGTCCGTTGAGAATCTTGCACACCTCCGACTGGCACCTGGGCCGCTCGTTCCACCGCGTGAACATGCTCGACCACCAGCGTGCCTTCCTCGACCACCTCATCGAGACCGTCCGGGACCTCGAGGTCGACGCCGTGGCCGTCGCGGGTGACGTGTACGACCGTGCCGTGCCGCCGCTGGCCGCCGTCGAGCTGTTCGACGACGCGCTGCACCGCCTCGCCGAGCTCGGCGTGCCCACCGTCATGATCTCCGGCAACCACGACTCCGCGCGCCGGCTCGGCGTCGGTGCCCGCCTCATGGCGAAGGCCGGCATCCACCTGCGCACCGACCCGGCCGGCTGCGGCACGCCCGTCGTGCTCGCCGACGACCACGGCGACGTGGCCTTCTACGGTCTGCCGTACCTCGAACCGGCACTGGTCCGCGACACCCTCGGCGCCGAGAAGGCGCGCCACACCCAGGTGCTGCGCGCGGCCATGGACCGGGTACGGGCCGACCTCGCGGAGCGCCCCGCCGGCACCCGCTCCGTCGTCCTCGCGCACGCCTTCGTCACCGGCGGCGCCTCCAGCGACAGCGAGCGCGACATCACCATCGGCGGCGTCGCCTCCGTACCGGCCGAGGTCTTCGACGGCGTGGACTACGCGGCCCTGGGCCATCTGCACGGCTGCCAGCAGATCACCGACCGGGTGCGGTACTCCGGCTCCCCGCTCGCCTACTCCTTCTCCGAGGTCCACCACCGCAAGTCGATGTGGCTAGTCGACCTGGGCCCGGACGGCACGCCTGACGCTCAGCGGCTGCCGTGCCCCGTACCGCGGCCGCTCGCCCGGCTCCGCGGCCGCCTGGAAGACCTGCTGGCCGACCCGGATCTCGCCCGGCACGAGGAGTCCTGGGTCGAGGCGACCCTCACCGACACGGCGCGTCCGCACGAGCCGATGGCCCGGCTCGCCGAGCGCTTCCCGCACATCCTCGCCCTCGCCTTCGAGCCCGAAGCGCGCGACGGCGGCTCCGGGATCTCCTACGCGCAGCGGCTGCGCGGCCGTTCCGATCAGGAGATCGCCGAGGACTTCGTGGCCCACGTGCGGCCGGGCCGGGCCGCCGACGCCGCCGAGCGGTCGGTGCTGCGCGCCGCGATCGACGAGGTACGGACGGACGAAGCGGCCAAGGAGTCGGCGTGAAACTGCACAAGCTGACGCTCGCCGCCTTCGGGCCGTTCGGCGGCGTCCAGGCCGTCGACTTCGACGCCCTCTCCGGCGCCGGGCTCTTCCTGCTGCACGGCCCGACCGGCGCCGGCAAGACCTCCGTCCTGGACGCCGTCTGCTTCGCGCTGTACGGCTCCGTCCCCGGTGCCCGCCCCGGCGGCCCGTCCCTGCGCAGCGCGCTCGCCGCGGCCGGCACGGCCACCCAGGTCGTCCTGGACCTCACCGTCGGCGGCCGCCGGCTGGAGATCACCCGGCGGCCCGAACAGCCCCGCCCGAAGAAGCGCGGCACGGGCACGACGATGGAGAAGGCGTACAGCGCGCTGCGCGAGTACGACCCGGTGGCGCGTGAGTGGAAGGCGCTCAGCCGTTCCCACCAGGAGATCGGAGAGGAGATCCAGCAACTGCTCGGCATGAGCAAGGAGCAGTTCTGCCAGGTCGTGCTGTTGCCGCAGGGCGAGTTCGCGAAGTTCCTGCGGGCGGACGCCGAGGCCCGCGCCAAGCTGCTCGGCCGGCTCTTCGACACCCGCCGGTTCGCCGCGCTGGAGGAGCGGCTCGCGACGGTGCGCAAGGCGGCCGCCGACCGGGTCACCGCCGCCGACGACCGGCTCCTCGCGCTCGCCCACCGGATGGCGCAGGCCGCCGGCGACACCCCCGACCTCACCGACGGCTCCGTACCGGCGCCGGGCCGCGCGGAGGAGCCCGCCACCGGCACCGGCAAGGGCTCCCGTACCCGTACGAAGAAGGCCGCGGCGCGTACCGACACCACGCCCGCGCCCGGCGAGCCCGGCTTCGCCGCCACCGTGCTGGCCTGGGCGGCCGTCGCCAGGTCCGGAGCCCGCGAACGGCTGGAGATCGCCGCTGCGGCGGCCGCCACCGCCGAGGGCGCCGCCGACGACGCCGCCCGCGCGCTGGAGGACACCCTCGAACGCGCCCGGCTCCAGCAGCGCCACGCCGAGGCCCGCCGCCGGGCCGAAGCCCTCGATGCGCAGGCCGACGACCGGGACCGTGCCCGGCAGCGGCTGGACCGCGCACGCAAGGCCCAGCGCGTCGCTCCCGGCCTCGCGCTGCGCGACGCCGCCTGGCGCGACCACGAGGCCGCGCACGCCACCGAACACCGCTGCCGGGGGCTGCTGCGCCCGGACCTCGTGGACGCCGGCGGCGACCAGCTGTCGGACCTCGAACACCACCTCAGGGGCGAACTGGGCTCCCTGGACGCGGCCCGCCGCGACGAGCGGCGCGCCGCCGACATCGCCACCGAACGTACAGCGCTGGAGCGTGAGGCCCGCGACGACGAGCAGACCCTCCTGGACGCCGGTGACTGGCTGGCCGGCTGGGAGGCCACCCGCGCCGCCCACCAGCACCGCATCGACACCGCCCAGGAAGCGGCGGCCCGCGCAGAACAGCTCGGCGCCCGCGTCGAACCCGCCGAGGCCCGGTTGGCCGCAGCGCGCCGCCGCGACCGCGCCACCGCCGAACTGGCCGACGCCGAGCGGGCGGTGCTCCGCGCGCAGGAGGCGGCGAACCAGGCGCACGAGGAGTGGCTGAAGCTCAAGGAAGCCCGGCTGCACGGCATCGCCGCCGAGCTGGCCAAGGACCTCAAGGACGGCGAGCCGTGCGCCGTCTGCGGTGCGACCGGTCACCCGGCCCCCGCCCGCACGACGGCCGGCCATGTGGACCGCGAGCGGGAGGAGGGCGCGTTCGCCGATTACGAGCGCGCCGTGACCGCCCGCGACCGGGCCGAGCAGACGCGGGGGGCCGTCAAGGAGGAGCTGGCCGCCGCGGCCGCGGGAGCCGGTGACGCGTCGGTCGACGACCTCGCCCGGGAACTGGCGGAGCTGCGTACGGAGTACACCGAGGCGCATGCCACCGGCGCCGGGCTGCACGCCGCGCGCGAAGCCCTCGCCCGGGCCGAGCGCGAGTACGAGCAGCGCCGGGCCGAGCAGCAGGCCGCGCAGCAGCGCACCGCGGCGCGTGACTCCCGCCGCGACGCGCTGGACCGCGAGGAGCAGGCCCTGGTCGAGGGGCTGCGCCGGGCGCGCGGGGACAGCGCGAGCGTCGCCGACCGCGCGCACCGCCTGGAGCGGCAGGTCGCGCTGCTCGCCGAGGCGGTCACCGCGGTACGCGCCGCCGAGACCGCCGCCGAGCGTTTGAAGGAAGCCGACGCGGCGCTGGCCGACGCCGCGTACAAGGCGGGCTTCGACACCCCGCGGGAGGCCGCCGCCGCCATGCTCGGCGACGACGACTGGCGGCACGTCCAGGGCCAACTGGACGCCTGGCAGGCCGAGGAGACCGCGGTCGCGGCCGAGCTCGCCGACCCGCGCATCGCCGACGCCGCGGCGCTGCCGCCCGCCGACACCGACCGGGCCCGCGCCGTCTCGGAGACCGCGGCCCGCCGGCTGCGCGAGGCCGCCACCGACCGCGCCACGGCGCACGAGCGCTGCGCCGAGCTGGACCGGCTGTCGGCCCGTGCCGAGTCCGACGCCCGCGAACTGGCGCCGCTGCGCGAGGAGTTCGACCGCGTCGCCCGCCT
This sequence comes from Streptomyces sp. NPDC053560, assembly GCF_044544605.1. Taxonomy (NCBI): domain Bacteria; kingdom Bacillati; phylum Actinomycetota; class Actinomycetes; order Kitasatosporales; family Streptomycetaceae; genus Streptomyces; species Streptomyces sp. NPDC053560. The sequence continues at coordinate 65,474 of NZ_JBITXI010000013.1, forward strand.
CGCCTCCCTCACCGCGGGCACCTCGGCGGAGAACGAACGCAAGATGCGGCTGGAGTCCTACGTGCTCGCCGCCCGCCTCGAACAGGTCGCGGCCGCTGCCAGCGCCCGCCTGACGAAGATGTCGGCGGGCCGCTACACCCTCGTGCACTCCGACGAACGGGCCGGCGGTGCCCGTCGTTCCGGCCTCGGCCTGCATGTCGTCGACGCGTGGACGGGGCAGGAGCGCGACACCGCGGGTCTCTCCGGCGGCGAGACGTTCTTCGCCTCGCTCTCCCTGGCGCTGGGCCTCGCCGATGTGGTCACGGACGAGGCCGGCGGCACCCGGCTGGACACCCTCTTCATCGACGAGGGTTTCGGCAGCCTCGACGAACAGACCCTCGACGAGGTGCTGGACGTACTGGACTCCCTCCGCGAACGGGACCGCAGCGTCGGCATCGTCAGCCACGTCGCCGACCTGCGCCGGCGCATCCCGGCCCAGCTGGAGGTCCTCAAGAACCGGTCGGGTTCGTCCGTACGGCTCCGCGTCGCAGGCGGCACCGGCTGACACCGGTGGCACCGACGCGGGGCCTCAGGGGCTGACGGGGCGGGCGGCGAGCGGGGAGGAGTACACGACATTGGTCGTCACGGAGCCCAGTGCGCCGATCCGCCCCGCCACCTCCTCCAGGTGCCGCATCGACCGCGCCGCGACCTTGATGATGAAGCAGTCGTCGCCGGTGACGTGGTGCGCCTCCAGGATCTCCGGGGTGGTGTCCAGGAGGTCGTGGAACGGCTCGTCGTTGCCGTTCGGATAGCGCAGCCGTACGAAGGCCAGCACCGGCAGCCCGACCTGCTCGGGATTCACCACGGCCGCGTATCCGCGAATCACCCCGGCCTCCTCCAGCCGCCGCACCCGCTCGGTGACGGCACTGGCGGACATGTTCACCTCCCGCGCCAGCACGGCATACCCCGCGCGCCCGTCCTCCTGAAGGGCACGCAGTATCCGCCAGTCGGTGGCATCGGGGGAGTACGGGGGCGAACTCGTCATGACCGCTGTCTAGCAGTGGAATCCCCGGCGGATCAATGGGTTCACCGGGGATTTTCGGTTCAGGGCTCCTTCCGTTCCGGGGCTGCCGCCGCCAGGTCGGCCACCGTCCCGGACATGACCGTGCGGAGGTGCCGGGTGAGGTGATCGAGGGGCCAGTCCCACCAGGCGAGGTCCAGCAGGCGGGCGATGTCCGCCTCGTCGTACCGGAGACGGAGGAGGCGGGCCGGGTTGCCGCCCACGATGCCGTAGTCGGGCACGTCGTCCACGACCACCGAACCCGAGGCGATGACCGCGCCGTGGCCGATGCGCACGCCGGGCATCACCGTCGAGCGGTAGCCGAACCACACGTCGTGCCCGACCACGGTGTCCCCGCGCCCCGGCAGGCCGCTGATCAGGTCGAAGTGGTCGGCCCACGAGCCGCCCATGATGGGGAAGGGGAAGGTGGAGGGGCCGTCCATACGGTGATTGGCGCCGTTCATCAGGAATCGCACGCCCTCGCCGAGCGCGCAGAACTTCCCGATGACCAGCCGCTCAGGCCCGTAGTGGTACAGCACGTTGCGGGTCTCGAACGCGGTCGGGTCGTCCGGATCGTCGTAGTAGGAGAACTCGCCCACCTCGATCAGGGGCGAGGTGACCAGCGGCTTGAGCAGCACGACGCGCGGCTGGCCGGGCACCGGGTGCAGCACGGTCGGATCGGCGGGCAGGAGCGGGGGCATGAGCGGGCCTCTTTCTGCTGGTGTGAGCGTCAGGTTGGCCCTGACGATGCGTCATGGGTGCGGAAAACGGGGTGACAACGGTCGATTCGGCGGCCAGGGTGGTCGGCCATGACCACCCACGACCACGACCGGTCCGCCGACGCACCCGAACCCTCCCCGTCCGCCGACGCGCTGCGCCGCGAGCAGTACCCGCTGCGCGGACGCACGGCACTGGTCACCGGAGCCAGCCGGCGCGGTGGCATCGGCTACGCCGTCGCCCGCCGGCTGGCCGCCTACGGTGCGAGTGTGTACCTGCACCACCACGTCCCGCACGACGCGCGGCAGCCGTGGGGTGCCGACCCGGGCGGACCCGAAGCGGTCGCAGCGGGCGTACGGGAGGTGGCGGTGCCCGGCGCTGTGGTGGCGCACGGCCCGGCCGACCTCGCCGATCCCGATGCACCGGCCCGCCTCCTCGGCGCGGCCGCGGGCGCGCTCGGCGGCCGCCTGGACATCCTCGTCGCCAACCACGCGCTCAACGGCAGCGACGGCACCCTCGGCACCATCGACGCGGCCGTGCTGGACGCGCACTGGGCGACCGACGTGCGGTCGGTGGTCCTGCTGGCGCAGGCGTTCGCCCGGCACCGCACCCCCGAACAGCCCGGCGGCCGTCTCGTGATGATGACGTCCGGCCAGGACCAGGGCGGCGGCATGCCGGGGGAGGTGGCCTACGGCCTGGCCAAGGGCGCGCTGGCCTCGGCGACCCGGACGCTCGCCACCGCTTTCGCGCCGCTCGGCGTCACGGTGAACACCGTCAACCCCGGCCCGGTCGACACCGGTTACGCGGTCGGGGAACTGCGCGAGTGGGTCGCCGGGCGCTTCCCCGGCGGGGCGTGGGGCGCGCCCGACGATCCGGCCCGGCTCATCGCCTGGCTCGCCACGGACGAGGCGGGCTGGATCACGGGCGAGGTCATCAACTCGGAGGGCGGTTTCCGGCACTGAGCGGCCGCGCCTCCCGTGCCCCGCCGTCATCGGCCCGTTCCCCCGCCCCGACCGCTTCCGCCGTACCGGCCCCAGCACCGTTCCCCCCGTACTCGAAGACGTGCGTCTCCGCCTCCTCGCCCGTGCGCAGAAAGCCGGACCGCTCCAGCACGCGCTGCGAGAGGAGGTTGGCCGGCTCCGTGGCGGCCCGCAGTGTGCGGACCTCGGGGCGGGACCACGCCCACGAGGCGAGCAGCCGCACCGCGTCCGTCGCCCAGCCGGCGCCGCGGGCCGAGGGGGACAGGTCGTACCCCAGCTCTGCCGTGCCGGTCTCGTCGGGCGGACCGTGGAAGCCGATACCGCCCAGGGCCACGCCGTCCTCGGTGCGGGTGATGGCGTAGGTGCCCCAGCCGGGCCGGTAGAGCCCGGCCGCCGCGAGCTGCACCATGATCCCGGCGCCTTCCACCGTGCCCTCCGGCGGCGCGCCGTCCACCCAGCGCAGCCCGGCCGTACCGCCGTCGGCGAGCCGGGCGCACTCGGTCGGGGGCAGCGCCCGCAGCGTCAGCCGGCCGGCCGTGAGCGCGAGCGGGAAGCCGGACCCGGCGGCGGTCAGCGCCTCGAACAGCCGTGCTGTGTCCGTGTCCGTGGCCGGGCCGAGGCCGGTGGTCTGCCCGTCGCTCACGGCGAGCGTCCGCCACGCCCCGGCAGTGCCGGGCGCGAGGTCGGTCGTGACGAAGCGGTTTCCCGAGCGGCGTACCAGCGTCGCCACTTCGGCCGGAAGGGCGGCGGGGTGGGGTGTCGCGCCAGCCGTCGCGTCCGGGTGTGCGGTCGTCAGCACCGGCACGGCGTCCACCCACCACACCCGCGTCGCCGCAGCGGCGGCCGACGGAGCGCCGTCCGCCGGGCTTTGAGGGGCGGCGAGGTACTGCTCCGGGCCGGTGAGCAGCGTGCGGTCCCGGTCCGCGAGCGCCGCCGCCAGCGCGGTGTACGACGCGCCGGTCAGCGGCCCACCGCGGTACCAGGCGGTCCCGGGCCCGGCGGGCACACCGGCGACGGCCCGCGCCGTGTCGCCCGCCCGCAGCGCTTCGTCGTCGGTGACGGCGACCTGTGCCCCCGCCGCGCGGGCGGCTCGTGCCTCCCGGTCGACTTCCGGAGCCGGATGCCCGGGCCGCGACGGATCGCCGGGAAGCAGGAAGAGGAGGGTCATGAGCACGGACCCTACGGACCACTGGCCCCGGCCGCCACGGATTTACTCCGGCAGCGGCAGAGGGGCGGCGCCCCGGCCGGGCCGCCGCCCCTCCTGCGCAGTGCGGTCTACAGCGCCGACAGCTCGCTTTCGAGGTCGTCGAGGCCGAGGGAGCCCTGGGAGAGGGCCGCCATGTGCCACTTCTTGGGGTCGAAGGCGTCGCCGTGGCGGCGGCGGGCGGCCGCGCGGCCGTTCAGCCAGGCGCGCTCGCCCAGCTTGTAGCCGATCGCCTGGCCGGCCATGCCCTGGTACCGGATGATCTCGCTCTCCACGAAGTCGGAGGGCCGGCCGCAGTGCGCGTCCATGAACTCCTGCGCCAGCTCCGGTGTCCAGCGCTCGCCCGGGTGGAACGGCGAGTCCTTCGGGATCTCCAGCTCCAGGTGCATGCCGATGTCGATGATCACGCGGACCGCGCGCATCATCTGGGCGTCGAGGTACCCCAGCCGGCGTTCCGCGTTGGTGAGGTAGCCCAGCTCGTCCATCAGCCGCTCGGCGTACAGCGCCCAGCCCTCGGCGTTCGCGCTGACCATGCCGACCGTGGTCTGGTAGCGGGAGAGCTGGTCGGCGACGTGCGCCCACTGCGCGAGCTGGAGATGGTGGCCCGGCACGCCCTCGTGGTACCAGGTGGAGACCAGGTCGTACACCGGGAAGCTGGTCTCGCCCATGGTCGGCAACCAGGTGCGGCCCGGACGGGAGAAGTCCAGCGAGGGGCCGGTGTAGTACGGCGCGGCGGCGGAGCCGGCGGGCGCGATCCGCGACTCGACACGCTTGACCCGCTCGGCCAGTTCGAAGTGGGTACCGTCCAGCGTCTCGATGGCCTCGTCCATCAGGGACTGGAGCCACCGCTGGGCCTCGTCGACGCCCTCGATCTTCTCGCCGTGCTCGTCGAGCCAGGCCAGCGCCTCCCAGGGGGACTTCGCGCCCGGCAGGACCTTTGCGGCCTCCTTCTCCATCTCGGCGAGCAGCCGGTGGAACTCGGACCAGCCGTACGCGTACGCCTCGTCGAGGTCGAGGTCGCTGCCGTTGTAGTAGCGCGCGAGGCGGGCGTACCGCTCGCGGCCCACCACGTCGGGGGAGCCCTCGACGGCCGGCGCGTAGGTGTCGCGCAGCCAGTCGCGCAGCTCGCTCAGCGCTGCGGTGGCGAACCGGGCCGCCTCGTCGAGTCCCTTGCGCAGGCTCTCGGGCCCGGCGGCGGCGAAGTCCGCGAACCAGCCGCCGTCCTCACCGATCCACTCGGCGAGCTGCCCGAGCACCGTCCGCACCTGCCGCGGCCCGGCCGGCAGCCCGCGCCGCAGACCCTCGCCGAGCGCGGCCCGGTACCCCTCCAGGGCGGCGGGGACGGCGCGCAGCCGCTGCTCGACGGCCGCCCAGTCCTCGTCCGTCCCGGTCGGCATGATGGTGAAGACCTGGCGCACGGAGTGCAGCGGCGAGCTGAGGTTGCTGACCGCCCGCAGACCCTCACCGGACTCGTGCACGGCGAGCTCGGCGGTGAGCCGCTCGCGCAGCAGCCGGGCGCAGCGCCGCTCGTTGTCGCTGTCGGCGCCGGGCCGGGCCTCGGCGGCGGCCAGCCGGTCGAGCGTGGTGCGGGCCAGCTGGGCCAGCGCCTCCTGCCCGGTGGGGGAGAAGTCGGGCAGCTTGCCGGAGCTCTCCGGTACGCCGAGGAACGTGCCGGTGATGGGGTCGAGGGCGATGAGGGCGTCGACGTACTCGTCGGCGACCCGGCGGGGCAGCGGCTCGGCTTCGGAGCCGGCCCGACCGGTGGAAGCGTTGGGTTCGGACATGGGCCCATCCTGGTACGGATGGGCCCACCGCGTCACCAGCAATATTGGTTACGAGCCTGTCGGAAGGCTTTCTTCGCCCTCCGCTGAATCGCGCACCCCGTCGGCGGGCAGTACGTCGGCGTTGCGCGCCCGCAGCCGGTCCCGTACCAGGGCGATGCCCACCACCACGGCGGCGGCCAGCAGCGACAGGGTGACCTGCTGCCGGCCGTCCGGGTCGGTCAGCATGTAGACCAGCACGAAGGAGATCATGCCGATCGTCGCCCAGGTCAGATACGGGAAGAGCCACATCCGTACGACCAGCTTCGACGGGTCGTCGCGCAGGATCATCGCGCGCATCCGCAGCTGCGCGAAGGCGATGACCAGCCACACGAACAGGGCGACGGCGCCGGAGGAGTTCAGCAGGAAGGCGAAGACGGTGTCCGGCCACTCGTAGTTGAAGAACACCGCGACGAAGCCGAAGAGGACGGAGGAGAGGATCGCGGCGCGCGGCACACCGCGGGCGCTGGTCCGCGCGAACGCCTTCGGTGCGTCACCCCGCCGGCCGAGCGAGAAGGCCATACGGGAGGCGGTGTAGAGACCGGAGTTGAGGCAGGAGAGCACCGCCGTCAGCACGATGACGTTCATGACCTGGCCGACGTGCGGGATGCCGATCGAGTTCAGGGCGGCGACGTAGCTGCCGTCCTTGGTGATCGAGGGGTCGTTCCACGGCAGCAGGCTGACCACGATGAAGATCGAGCCGAGGTAGAAGACGCCGATGCGCCAGATGACGCTGTTGGTCGCCTTGGTGACCGCGCGCTGCGGGTTCTCCGATTCACCGGCCGCCAGGGTGACGATCTCGCTGCCCATGAAGGAGAAGACCACCATCAGGACGCCGGTGAGGATCGAGCCCGGCCCGTTCGGCATGAATCCGCCGTGTCCGGTGAGGTTCGCGATGCCCGCGGTCTCGCTGTGCGCACCGGGCAGCACGCCGAAGACGGCCAGCATGCCGATCACGACGAAGGCACCGATGGCCACGACCTTGATCCCGGCGAACCAGAACTCGAACTCGCCGTACGAGGCGACCGACGCCAGGTTCGTCGCGGTGAGCACCACCATCACGATCAGGGCCCAGCCCCACTGCGGCACGGCCGGTATCCAGCCCTCCAGGATCTTGGCGCCGGCCGTCGCCTCGACGGCCAGCACCACGACCCAGAAGAACCAGTAGAGCCAGCCGATCGAGAAGCCGGCCCAGCGGCCGAGCGCCCGGTCCGCGTACGCGGAGAACGAACCGGAGCTGGGGTAGGCGGCGGCCATCTCGCCCAGCATCCGCATCACGCACACGACGAGCGCGCCGACCAGTGCGTACGACAGGAGGATGGCGGGACCGGCGGCGGCGATGCCGGAGCCGGAGCCGACGAAGAGACCGGCGCCGATCACTCCGCCGATCGCGATCATGGACAGATGGCGGTTCTTGAGCCCGGCCTGCAGGCCGTCCGAAGGGCGTCCGCCGTCACCGGGGGCGGGGGGCGACGGCGCCACGTCGGTCGTCGGTTGCGTGCTCATACGGTCCTCGGCATTCGGTGGGATTCCATCCCTGCGCGGGGCAGGGCGCAACGCCGCGGGTGCGGCGGGTCGCGATGAGGGTGCGTCGCGTGGGGAGGCGGAGAGCCGGCGGCGCGCTGCGGACGGACGCCCGGCTTGCGGGACCCGCCCTCGGGGATGGCCCCGGACCTCGGGGGTCGCCCGGTGGCCACGAGGGTTCGATCTTGCGTTACGCAGACGCTAGGAAGAATTCGCCCCGCTCACCATGTACAGATGTCACACCCTCCGCGCCTGCCGTTTTGACACGTGCACAAACGCGCAGCTCAGAGGCGGTGCGAAAGGATGTCCTCGCCGGTCAGTGCGGCCGGATCGGTGTCGTCGGCGACATCTTCCGGGGCGATGCCGGCATATCGCGCGAGGGCCGCGACGTCCCGCCCCTGGATCAGTGGGAGCGCTTCCGCGATCCGCTCGTCGCTCCAGTTCCACCAGCCGGTCCGCCACAGCAGCTTGCGGCGCAGCGGGTCGAAGCGGTGCCGCACGACCCGGTGGTCGCCCACCACGACGGAGTAGGGGGCGACGTCCTTGGAAACGGTGGCGCGCGCCCCGATGATCGCGCCGGTCCCGATGCGTACGCCGGGCAGGACGACCGCCTCGTAACCGGTCCACACCTCGTGCCCGACGACGGTGTCACCGGCAGGCGCCCAGGCGTCGTGCTCGTGCGGGAAGAAGTTGAAGCCGTACGGGGTGACCGCGTCGGGGTGGGTGTCGTGTCCGTGATTGCCGCCCAGCAGGAAGGCGGTGCCGGAGGCGAACTGGCAGAAGTTCCCGATCCGCAGCCGGTCGAGGGGGACGCCGCTCGCGCCGTACTCCGTACGGTCGTCGAACGCGTAGCGCAGCCGTCCGGCGAAGCCGTCCCCGTGGTGGTAACCGCTGTACCAGCTGTGCCGGCCGTCCTCCAGTGCGATGAGCGGGTGTGCGGCCACGTCGGGATCGGTGTCGATGCGCTGCACCTGGGTGAAGTCTTCGAAGATGTCGGTCATGGTCGCGGACGCTAACAGCGCGGCCGCACCGGAGCTTTCGAATTTTGTTGTGGGGAGGGGGTGGACGGAGTGTGGGGTTTTTGCACCCGGTGCTCCGGGGCTCGGTGTTACTCGGTAGTCAGTACGCTGCGCATTGTTACGATCCCGCCATGGCGGGGGACACCGGCCTACGGGCCCATGGCAGTGCACCGACCGACCCGAGCACACATCAGCTGAGACTCTTCCTGACGCTGGCCGAGGAGATGCATTTCGGACGGGCGGCCAAGCGGGTCTTCATGACCCAGCCCGCCTTCTCGCAGCAGATCCGTTCGCTGGAGCGCCGCCTCGGTCTGACCCTGGTCGACCGCACCACGCGCACCACGGGACTGACCCCGTCCGGACTCGAACTGCTCCCGGAGATCCGGGCGATGGTGGCCGCCGCCGACCGGCTGCGGCGGGTCGCCGGAGAACGCGTCCGTACGCTCTCGGGCCGGGTGGTCATCGGCTCCTTCGAGGCCATCACCTCCATCCACCCCATCCCGGACGTGCTGGAGGAGCTGAAGGCGCGGCACCCCGGCATGGAGGTCGAGATCGCGCGGACCAGCTTCGCCGACTCCGCGGCCACCGTCCTCTCGGGCGGGGTGGACGCGGCGTTCCTCTTCCCGCCGGTGCCGCCCGGCATCCAGCTCCACCGGCTCGCCGAGATGCCCCGCGTGGCATGCCTGGCCGCCTCCGACCCGCTGGCGGACGCGGGCCCGCTCATGCTCAAGCAGCTGGACGGACACCGGCACATCGGGTGGTCACCGGAGATCCCCAAGGTCTGGCGGGACTTCTGGTCGGTCGATCCGCGGCCCGACGGCACACCGGCCCGCTACACCGCCCACCAGGTCGGCGAGTTCGAGCCCGCGCTCACGGCCATCGCGCTCGGCGACGGCATTCAGCTCCCGCCGGAGCCGGCCCGCTGGCTCTACCAGCGGCACGGCGTCGCGTACACCGAGGTCACCGATCTCGCGCCGTGCCATGCCGCGCTCGCCTGGCGGGCCCGGGACCGTGACCGGCCGATAGTGGCCGCACTGCGCAGTGCGGTGCGCACGGTCCTGGGCCGCGGCACATAGCGCGACATGCGCCGAAGGCAGCGGGAACCGCCGGCCGGTCACGCCGGCCGGCGGCTCCCGTCGCCGCCCGTGCGGCTCAGCCCTCGTACCGCGCGAAGACCCAGGTGCAGTTGCTCAGCACGAAGGCCAGGGTGAACCACTTGACGCCGGCGGCGCGGCCGCGACCCGCGGGCCCCGGCTCATCGGGGGTTCTCCGCGTGCGTGAGGGTCTCCCAGGCGACGAAGAGGTTGTTGGAGCCGGCCGGGCGTCCCTGCTCGGTGAGCTTCTGCGTGTTGGTCATGGCCTGGCCGAGCCGGCCGTGCAGGGCGTTGAAGCCGACCTCGGTGACCGGGCCCATGCCGCGCTTGATGCTGCCGCCGCACAGCCAGCTCGGCGGCGCCTCGCCCAGCTCGTACTTGGCCTGGAAGCCCAGCGCGTACCGCAGCCGCTCGCCGACGTCCGTGCCGTAGAGGTCCTGGCCCTGGATGCGGCTGGTCTCGGCGATGTGCGAGATCGCGGAGATGCCGTAGCCGGTGTGGGTGAAGTCGCGGCAGGTCTCCTGGGTGAGGCCGTTCACGAACGTGGACTGGCCCTGCCAGTACTTGATGATCTTGTCCCGGGTGTCGAGCCCACTGCCGGGCGCGGCCTTCGGCAGCTCACCGTCGCTGCTGAGGTACACATACGCCGGCACCCGGCCGCGGAACTTCGCCATCGCCTTGTCGTACGAGGCCTTGTCGTCGAGGAAGACGGAGATGCCGACGGCGGCCTCCATCATGCTCAGTTCCCAGTTGCCGTTGGAGTTCGAGCCCTTGATGACTGTCGGCAGGTAGACGTCGCGCAGCATGGTCTTGAAGCGGTCGACCCTGTCCTGCGCCCAGCCCTGGTAGCTGTACCGGATGATCTCGGCGGCCCGCGGCCAGGAGGAGCCCGCCCAGCCGGTCTGCAGCGGGGCGTTGGAGTTGGTGTGGTCCTTGATGGTGCCGGACCAGGCGTCCATGAGCTCGATCGCCTTCTTGGCGTACCGCTCGTCCCGGCTGATGTACCAGATCAGCGCGTCGGTGTACGCGGCGAGCGCGTCCTCGCGCTCGTCAGTGCAGCCGTAGTCGGGGTCGGAGTAGGAGCCGCACTCCACGATGGCGCGGGGCTTGGGCGTGCGGTCCAGCGAGGCGTACTTGCTCGCCTTCATCCGGTCATAGGCGCTCTTCCAGGGCTGGGCCCCGGAGTTGACCTTCTCCCGTACGAAGTCGAGCTGGCCGCTGGAGACCAGGACGCCGGGGTGCGTGAAGGCGGCCGGCGCGGCGGCCGCGGTGCGGTCGGCGGACACGGGCCGGGGCGCGCCGGTGGCGGGGCCGGCGGCCAGGGCGGTGGCGAGGGTGGCCACCAGTGCGGTGGCGGCGAGGAGCGCGGTACCGGTGGTGCGTGCCGCGTGGCGGGGGCGTCTCTGTACAGGCATGTGGGGGTTCCGTCCTTGTATGTGAACGGTGGTCGCCTCTATGGACAGGCGCGATGGTCGGTGAACCTAAAGGTCTGAACCAGGCATGTCAACACTGGGAGCCGGAACCACCCGCACACGCCGCGCCCCCCACGCGCAGCCGGTGCCCGGGCCGGCCGAACGCCGGCCCGGGCACCGGTCTCAGGCGGGCTTGAGCGGGTCGTGCCCGATGTTCATCAGCCCGTGCCGCCAGTCGGCGCCGCCCGCCTGCGGGTCGCGGTGGTCGGCGCGCTGGCTCTCCACGATCTCGCACACCCGCCGCATGACCTGCGCGTCCTTCTCCGTGAGGTCGGTGCGGCGCTTGCCGAGGATCTCCGCCACGTGCCTGCCGATGGGCGCACCGGCCTGATCGGGGACCACCTCGGCGTCCTGCCCCGCGGCCTGGACGCTCAGCCACTCGTGCAGCTCACGCGACGTCATGTTGACGACGGAGTGGAACGTGTCCCACAACTCGTTGCTGACCTGCGCTGTCACGACATGCCTCCTCGGTTCGCGGTCGCCGGGCGCACGATCGCCCGGAACGTCCGCGCACAGGTATCCCGCGACGGATCGGGGCAAACCCGCTGCACCCGGACGGCGTGCCGCTGCCGAGGCGGCCGCTCAGGAGGTGCGTTCCAGCACCACCACCGGGATCTCCCGGTCGGTCTTCTGCTGGTACTCGTTGTACTGCGGCCAGGCCGCCGCCATCGTCCGCCACATCGCCGGCTTCTCCTCCGCCGTCGCCGTGCGGGCGCGGGCGGTGAAGCGGTCGCCCTTCACCTGCACCCCGACCTCTGGGTTGGCCTGGAGGTTCAGGTACCACAGGGGTGGTGTGTCCGCGCCGCCCTTGGACGCGACCACCAGCAGATCGTCACCGAAGCGTTGGTAGATCAGCGGCGTGCTGCGCCGCTCACCGCTCCGCCGCCCGGTGGTGGTGAGGATCAGCGTCGTGGTGCCCTGCCAGTCGTGGCCTTCCGCGACATCGGTCTCGACGTACCGCTTCACGTGCTCCTTGCCGAACAGCATCGGCCGGCTCCTTCGTACGGACGAAAAGGGACAGGGCAAACCTGGCATCGCCGGGCCCGCGGCACACCTCCGTCGGGCGGCGCGCCGGGCCGGGCTTCGCACGCCGCGTAATGCGCCGGGCGACCCGGTCCGGGCGGGCGGCGGTTCAGCGCCGGGGGATGCCGCGCATCCCCACCTCCGCGGCGACCAGCCGTTCCAGGGCCTCGTCGGGGTCCTCCAGGCCCGGTACGCACACCACGTCGCCGCGCTCCAGTGCGGACAGCGAGGCGGTCACCACCTCGTCCACCGGCATTCCGCCCTCCGCGTGAACCTGCTGCGCAAGACCCCCGACCGACTCCTCACCCGTCGTCAGGTGGAACTCGGTGGCGGTGAGTCCGGGACACAACACCTGAATGCGCAGCGGCGAGTCCGCCAGCTCGGCAGCGAGAGTGCGGGTGAAGGTGACGACATATCCCTTCGTGCCGCCGTAGACGGCGCGCCGGGGGAGCGGGTCCGGCGGCAGCGAACCGGCGAAGGCCAGCCGGGAGGCGACGTTGACCACCGCGCCCCGGCCACGCGCCAGCATGCCGGGCACGGCCGCCCTGGCCAGCACCGTCAGCGCCGTGACATTGACGCTCAGCACCCGCGTCAGCAGCGCCGGGTCGACCTCCGTGAAGTACCCGTAGCCGTTGATGCCCGCGTTGTTCACCAGCAGCGCCACGTCCTCCCGCGCGACCCGCTCGGCCGTCCGCGCCAGGTCCTCCGGTTCCGCCAGATCGGCGACGAGCGTCTCGACGGCGACCCCGGCCGACTCCCGCAGCCGGCCGGCGATCTCGTCCAGCCGCTCCGCCCGCCGCGCCACGAGCACCAGGTCCCGGCCGGCCTCGGCCAGCCGCTCGGCGTACCGGGTGCCGATACCCGAGGAGGCCCCGGTCACCACCGCCGTTCCGGGCCCCGCACTGCCTGCTCCGGTCGTCCCCATCCCCGACACTCCTTCACTGATCGGCATACGGCCGGGCGCCTGCCCGGTGTGCTGACGCGCACTCAGGGCGGCGCCCTGCGAGCAACCGGAACACACTACTCCGCGCCCTGTCCGTGGCTTGTCACCACGGTGTGCGTCCCGCCGTCACTCACGCAGCGTCACGGTCTCCCTGGTTTTCGGCCGGCGGCCGGGTGGGAGTCATAGCCGGCATGCGACCGGCACCCCGCACCGCTCCGGGCATCCGGGGGCCGGCCCGAGAACGTCCAGGAGAAACCATGAAGCTGACGCCCACAGGGATGAAGACCACGGCGGCCGCCGCCGTCATGGTGGCCGCGCTCGCCGTCCCGGCCGCCACCGCTTCCCGGCCCGCCATCGCGTACGCGTCCGCCTCGCAGCCCGCACCGACCCGTGCCGCCGCATCGGCCGCGGCGGTCCCGCCCGGCCTGTCCTGCGACACCGGCAAGCACGCCAACGACGCGTACACCGGCTACGCCCTCTGCCGGAACAACGGCAGCGCGCGGCAGACCTTCTGGGTGCACCTGGTCTGCGGCTGGGCGCCCGACGTGGACGGCGAGCACGTCGCCCTCGACCCCGGGCGGCCCGGCCAGTCCACGGCCCACTGCGGTCGCATCGGCACCGGCATCGGCGAGATCCAGGTGCGGCCGTAGCACCGCGGAGCCACGGGCGGGGGCCTGCCGTTCGGGTGGCAGTACGTGTGTCGCTCCGGCGACTCGGCTACTGATCGACCCGTGGGGTGGTGGGAGCACACCGCCTCTTCCCGTGGCAACCGATGGAGGTATGGATGATCCGCACCGCGCTGCGCCTGGCAGCGGTCGCAGTCCCCGCAACGGCACTGGTCCTGGTCGCCGGCGGCACCGCGTCCGCGCACGATGACAACGACTTCCTGAAGAGCAGGATCATCATCACGAAGACGCACCACGACAAGAGCGGCTCCGGGCACCACGGCTCGTACGCCGGCCACGAGTGGACGCACTCGATCTACATCGAGACCGGCATGGGCGAGGACCTCGCCTTCGACGGCGACTGACCGGGCGCCGCCGCGGACCGGGCCCCGCTCCTCACGAGGAGAGCGGGGCCCGGACGCGTGCCAGGCAGGCTCAGCCGGCGCTCAGCGGCGGTACCGCCGGGACCTCGATGGCGTTGTCGATGTCCTCCTGGGTGAGGCGGAACTGCGCCGGGTAGGACTCGCGCCGGGTGCGGCGGTCGGGTTCGGTGGTGCGCCAGGTGTAGAGGCAGCGGGTGCACTGGAGCACGTCCCAGACACCGGGGACGGGGGAGTGGGCGAGGGTGTCGAGCGCGTCGTGCGCACAGCGGGGGCAGATCATGCGAATTCCAGGTCTGTAGATCTCTATGGCGATGAGTGGGTAAGTCGATGAAGCGATGTCGCTGAGGGGCGCGCCGCGCGTCAGCGCTTCGCCAGCATCGAGGTCAGCCGGCCGATCCACTCCTTGGTCTCCGGCAGGTCGCGGACCGGGGTGCTGAAGTTGCCGCGGTTGTCGGGGGAGACCGGCGTCGTCGCGTCAATGATCATCTTGCTGGTGATACCGGCCGGGGTGGCGGCCGGGGCCAGCTCCAGGACGGACAGGTTCGGGATGACCACGACGTCGTCCTTGGGGTTCACCTTGGCGGACATCGCCCACATCACCTGCGGGAGGTTGAAGGGGTCCACGTCCTCGTCGACGAGGATGACCTGGGCGACGTAGCCGAGGCCGTGCGGCGTCGTCATCGCCCGCATGCCGACCGCCTTGGCGAAGCCGCCGTACCGCTTCTTCGTGGAGATGATCACGGCAAGGCCGTGCGTGTACATGGCGTTGACCGCCTGCACCTCCGGGAACTCCGCGCGCAGCTGCTTCAGCAGCGGTACGCAGGTGTTGGGCCCGACGAGGTAGTCCACCTCGGTCCACGGCATGCCCAGGTACAGCGACTCGAAGACCGGGTTCGTACGGTACGAGATGCGGTCGATGCGGACCACGGGCATCCGGCGGCCGCCGGAGTAGTGGCCGGTGAACTCGCCGAACGGCCCCTCGATCTGCCGCTTGCGCCCCTCGATCACGCCCTCGATGACGACCTCCGAGCCCCAGGGGACGTCGAAACCGGTGAGCGGCGCGGTGGCGATCGGCGCGGGCGCGCCGCGCAGCGCGCCGGCCATCTCGTACTCGGAACGGTCGTACCCCATCGGCATGCCGGCCACGATCGTCGTCACCGGGTCGTTCCCCAGCGTGATCGCGATGGGCAGGTCCTCGTCGCGGCTCTCCGCGGCCTTGAGGTGCAGCGCCACGTCGTGCACCGGCACCGGCTGGATGGCGAGCCGGTCGCGGCCGATGACCTCCAGGCGGTACGTGCCGACGTTCTGCTTGCCGAAGTGGTCCGGGTCGTCCGGGTCGCGCGAGACGACCGCGGCCTTGTCGAGGTAGAAGCCGCCGTCCCCGTCGTTGAGACGGAAGAGCGGCAGCACCTCGAAGAGGTCGACGTCCGCGCCCTCCCGGGTGTTCTCGCGCCAGGGGGCGTCCTCGCGGCGCTCGGGCGGGACGGGAAACGCATCCCAGCGGCGCGCGAACTCCTCGACCTGGTCCTTGACCGAGGTGGCGGCGGGCAGGCCGAGCGCGAGGGCATGGTTGCGCCAGGAACCGTGCACGTTCAGGGCGATACGGGCGTCGGTGAAGCCCGTGACGTTGTCGAAGTACAGGGCGGGCGCGCCTTCGCCGATGCGGCCCGCCGCGTTCGCGGCGGCGGCCAGGTCCGGCTCGGGCAGCACCTCGTCGGTGATGTGCAGCAGCTGACCCTCCTCGTCGAGGGTCGTCAGGAAACTGCGCAGGTCGTCGTAGGGCATGGGTACTCCTGTGATGAGGGGGGTGAGGGCGGCGCGTGGGCGTCAGGCGGCGCGGGCCGCGCGCATGCCCTCCCACCGCTTCGCGGCCGGTGCGGGCAGGTCGAACTGGTCGATCACACGGGCCGTGATGTGGTCGACGATGTCGTCGACCGAGGCGGGGTGGTTGTAGAAGGCGGGCATCGGCGGCACGATCTGCACGCCCATCCGGGCCAGCGCCAGCATGTTCTCCAGATGGATCTCGCTCAGCGGCGTCTCCCGCGGGACGACCACCAGCTTGCGGCGCTCCTTCAGCACGACGTCCGCGGCGCGGCCGACCAGCCCGTCGGCGTAACCGGCCCGGATTCCGGCGAGCGTCTTCATCGAGCAGGGCACGATGATCATGCCGTCGGTCCGGAACGAGCCGGAGGAGATCGACGCGCCCTGGTCCTCGGGGCTGTGCACCACATCGGCCAGCCCGGCGACCTCCCGGGCGCTCCGCCCGGTCTCCAGCTCGATCGTGGACCGGGCCCAGCGGCTCAGTACGAGATGGGTCTCCACCTCCGGCAGCTCGGCCAGGTGCTCCAGCACCCGGATCCCGAAGACCGCCCCGGTCGCACCCGTCATTCCGACGATCAGCCGCACGTCACACCTCTGCTCTCCGGCAGCTTCCGGCTCATCGCTGCCTCTTCTGCGACCGTAGGAGGAGGTAAACGGAAAGCAGCAGTACGCTACGGACTCGGTATGGGGAAAAACGGACAGCTCTCGATCACGGACGTCGCCTACCGGCCCTCTCTCGGTGCTCCTCTGGGCATGGACGTCCTCGACTTCGCCGAATTGCGGGCGCGCGGCCACCGTCGCGGCATCGACCTCGCGACGCCCCAGCGCCCCGGCTTCCACCACCTGATCCACGTCGGCGCCGGCACCCTGCGGCACACCGTGGACTTCTCGGAATACGCGCTGGGCCCCGGCAGCTGGCTGTGGATCCGGCCGGGCCAGGTCCACCAGTACGTCGCCGAGGACCTGGTGACGGCGCGCGGCACCATCGTCATCTGGCAGCCCGGCTTCGCCGACGCCGAGGCGCCCTTCGAGCAGGCGCCGTTCGTCCCGGAAGGGCCGCACGTCCGCGCCACCCAGCTCGCCCTGCGCCACCTCACCCACGAGTACGCCGACCTGGCGTCCATCCCCCTGCCGGCGCACATCGAGGCGCTGCGCCTCCTGCTGACGGTGCTGCTGCTGCGGCTCGCCCACGCCCGCCCGGAGCCCCCCGCCGCCCACCGGCCCGGCGGCACCTTCGCGCACTTCCACGCCGCCGTGGAGCGCGACTTCGCCGACACTCACCGCGTGGCCGACTTCGCCGACGCGCTGGGCTACAACACCCGCACCCTCACCCGCGCCACGCTGGCCGCCACCGGGCTGACCGCCAAGCAGTACCTCGACGCGCGCATCCTCCTGGAGGCCAAGCGCCTGCTGGTGCACACCGACGCCTCGGGGGCCGACATCTCCCGTCGGCTGGGGTTCCGGGAGCCCGGCGATTTCTCCAAGTTCTTCCGCAAGCGGGACGGTCGCACACCGCAGCACTTCCGGGCAGTGGCGCGCGGTACGACCCGGTCGGTGATATCGGGTGAAAATCCGACGACTCGGTGACCTGATGGACCTCGGTCGGCCATCAGGGGCAATCGCCCGAGCGTCGTCCCTCCTGAGGCGTGCCGGAGGTGAACCATGGGGGCGATCAACCCACCTACCTGAAGAGGTATGACATGCGCAAGACCTTCGCTCGCACCGCCGCGGCCCTCGCCATCGCCTCGGCCGCCATCGTTCCGATGAGCGGCGTCGCCTCCGCGCACAACGGTGACGGCGGCGGCATGATCAGCGGTTCCGCGGGCAGCTACACCAACGTCGGTGGGCACGACGGCGTCACCACTGTGGGCAACTCCGAGGCCGCCGCCTACTGGATGGACCACGCCCTGTCCATGCACTGACCGGCCCGCGCGACGGCTGAGCCGTCGCGGACCGGTGGCGGTGCCGCACCGACGCGGGTGCGGCACCGCCGCTTTTGTGTTCAGGGCCCCTCGGCCCATGTGGTGACGGTGCGTCAGGACGCCGCGGCGTCCGCCGCCGCCCGCTGGGCGTCATGGGCGTGGATCCACCCGAAGTCCGCCGGGACCGTGGCCAGCTTCCGGTCCCGCCGCTCGGCCGCAGGCCCGTCGGGCAGGTGCAGGAGGCCGGAGGTGACCCAGGAGCTGCGCTGCACCTGCCGGGTACGCACCCGGCGGAGCCGTTCGTACCGCCGCAGCGCCACGTCGTACGCGCCGGACCCGCCGGCCGTCCGCGCGTCGGCCAGGCAGTCCGCCAGCGTCACCGCGTCCTCGATGGTCTGGTTGGCGCCCTGCCCGTGGTGCGGCAGCATCGCGTGCGCCGCGTCCCCGAGCAGCGCCGCACGCCCGCGGCTCCATCTCCGCAGGGGCGTCTGCCCGAACAGCCCCCACCGGGCACTCTGCGGTGCACCCGACAGCATCTCGATGATCGCCGGGTGCCAGCCCTCGAACGCGGCCAGCAGCTCTCCGGGCGCGGCCTCGGTCCGCCAGGTGTCCTCGGCCCACCGGTCCGGTCCCTCCACCACCGCGAGGAAGTTGACCGTGCCTGCGCTGTCGATGGGGTAGTGCAGCACGTGCGCGCCGGGACCCATCCAGAACTGGATGGCACCGGGGTCGGGCAGTGACGGCATCGCCCCGGCCGGTACGAGGCCACGGAAGCCGCTGGTTCCGGAGTAGGCGGTGACGTCCTCGTCCGTGACCCGGCGCCGCACGGTGGAGTGCACGCCGTCGGCGCCGACGACCAGATCGGCCCGGGTGCTGCGGCCGTCGGCGAATTCCAGGCGTACCCCGTCCCCGCCTTCGGGGTCCTCGGTCACGCCGCTGACCGCCGTGCCGAGATGCAGCCGCTCGCTGCCCCAGGCGTCGCCCAGGACGCGCTGAAACGCCGCGCGGTGCACGCCCAGGTAGGGCCCGCCGAACCGGGTGCGGTACGCGGCGCCGACCGGGTGCGCGGCGATGCGGCGGCCGTCCTTCCAGTGCCGGTGGACCAGCTCGGTCGGCTCGGCGCCGGCCGCGGTCAACCGGGCGTCCAGGCCGAGCCGGGCGAGCAGCCGGGTGGCGTTGGCCGAGAGTGCCACCGCGGCGCCCACTTCCCGCAACTCCGTTGCCTGCTCATGGATTTCGGCGTCGATGCCGCGGGCCCGCAGGGCGAGAGCCAGGGTGAGCCCGCCGATTCCGGCGCCCACGATCGCGATGTTCGGGCCGTTTGCGCCCATCCCTGCCTCCTCGTCTCGCCTCTTTGATGTACCGATCGGTACATCAATGGAATGCGTTGGACCTTAGATGTACCGATCGGTACGGTCAAGGGGTGCCTCGTGCGACTGATCCCGGAAAACGGACCGAACTGCTGGACAAGGTGGTGCGCCACCTCGAACACCATGGGCTGGCGGGCCTCTCCCTGAGCCCGCTCGCCGAGGCGGTGGGCACCAGCAAACGCATGCTGCTCTACTACTTCGGCAGCCGCGAGAACCTCCTCGCGCAGGCCCTCGCGGCCAGCCGGCCCGACGCCGAGGCCATGTTCGGGCCCGTCCACGACGCGGCCGGGCTGCACACCGCCGCCCGCGAGCTGTGGGAAGCCATCACGGTCGGCAGGCAGCGCGGGCTGATCCGCATGCTGCTCCAGCTGCTCAGCCTGGCCACCACGCAGCCGGAGCCGTACGGTGCGCTGGCCGCCGACGCCGTCGAGGTCATGGTCGGCCCGATCGCCGCCGCGTACGCCCGGCTCGGTTACGACGAGCGGGACGCCAGGGTCCGGGCCACCCTGCTGGTCTCCGGCCTGCGCGGCCTGTGCCAGGACCGCCTGGTCACCGGCGACACCGACCGCATCGACGCCGCGGCGCACCGCCTCATCGAGGACGCCACGAGCCCGGCCCGCTGAGCCGGCCCAGCTGACTCTCGTCGGCGGGGCCGCGGTCAGGGTGTGTCCGCGTACCGCCGCGCCAGTTCGGCGACGGTCCGGGCGACGGCGGCGCGCAGTTCGGGCGGGCCGAGCACCTCCGCCTCCGTGCCGAGCCGCAACAGGTCGGCGACCGCGACGGCCTCCGTCTCGACCGGCATCTGCACCCGCACCCACCCCTCCCCGTCGGGCGGCCCGGCCGTCTCCAGCGCGCGGGTGCCCGCCGCGCCGAACTGCATGGGGAGCAGCCGCTGGGCGCGGGGCGAGATCCGCAGCCGGGCGGTGCCCTTGTGCAGCGCGCTCTCCAGCCGGCGGGAGGACTCCGCCCAGTGGGCGGCCAGGTCGAAACCGTCGGGCCGCTCGAAGGTCTCGTCGGTGGCGTCCGCGGAGAGAAGCCGCGCGATCCGGTAGGTGCGCGGCGTGCCGTCCGCCAGCGCCACCAAGTACCAGATCCCGCTCTTGAGTACGAGGCCCAGCGGGTGCAGCACCGCCCGGCGGTCCTCGCCGCCCCACCGCCGGTAGTGCACGTGCAGCACCCGCTGTTCCCACACCGCGCGCGCCACCTCGGTCAGGTGCGGGACGGGATCGGCGTCCCGGAACCAGGCGGGCGCGTCGAGGTGGAACCGCTCCTGGATGCGCCGCGCGCGATCGGCGGGACCTGCGGGCAGGGCCGCCCGCAGCTTCAGCTGGGCGGTGGTCAGGACCGCGCCGAGTCCCAGCTCGCGTGCGGGCCCGGGCGCCCCGGCGAGGAAGAGGGAGTCGGCCTCGGCGTCGGTGAGCCCGGTCAGCCGCGTGCGGTACCCGTCCACCAGGCGGTAGCCCCCGGCCGGCCCGCGGTCGGCGCACACCGGGACGCCCGACGCGCCGAGCGCCTCGATGTCCCGGTAGACGGTACGGACGGAGACCTCCAGCTCGGCGGCCAGCTCGGGCGCCGTCATCCGCCCGCGGTTCTGGAGCAGCAGGAGCAGCGAGAGCAGGCGGTCGGCGCGCATGGACCTCATTGTCGTACGTACCTGACAGAAGATGTCAGGTACTGCCGCCAGGCTGATCGCACACCGCGCGGAACGAGCCGTGCGACCGATCGAGAGGGCGGCCATGCCCGTACAGACCTCCGGCCACTTCACCTATGCCGACTGGACGGAGCGCACCGTCGGTCCGGGCGAGGCCCACCCGAAACTCGCGCACGCCTCCGTCGTCAACTCCTTCACCGGCGGCATCGAAGCGGCCGGGACGACCTGCGAATACACCATCGTCTACGGGACGGAGAAGACCGGGACGTTCACCGGCATGGAGCTGCTGACCGGAAGTCTCGACGGTCGCGCGGGCACCTTCGTCGTGGCGGAGAGCGGATTCTTCGGTGCCGACGGGACCGTGCACTGCACGTTCGAGGTGGTGCCCGACACCGGTACCGGCGAGCTGGCCGGGCTGCGGGGGGCCGGGACCTTCACCGCCGTGCGCGGCGAGTCGGCCGTTCCGTACACCTTCGACTACGAGCTGGACTGACACCGGCAGCCACGGAATTCACTCGTGTGAGTGTGGTGTGAGGTGAGGCTCTGAGGGGGCAGGAGGCCGGCGGGCCATGGGCACCGCCGGCCTTCCTGTGGACGTCCGGTCCTTCAGGACTGGGGACGGCTGCCGTGGTTGGCACCGTTCTTGCGACGTGCCTTCTTCTTGCGGCGGCGCTTGGACGACATGACGGCTCCTTTCTCGCGTTGCTTTCGCCGAGATTCCACCCTTTCATACCGGTATCCCGCTCGGCGATCTCGGGGCCTCGTACCCAGCCCCGCTCGCGCAACGCCCCCTCTTTCCCGTGAACCACCTCACGCACCCGCGTGGCTCAACGACCGGGCGCCACCTCGGACACCGTGCGATTCAGTGACCCTGCCCCCGGTAGTCGGGTGAAGCTCCGTTAGTACCGGGCCGTCGCGCGGAAGGACGGTCACGTCACATCCATGATGCGAGGGAGAGAGCACCGTGCGTACCCGACTCGCGGCAGGTGCGGCAGCCGCCGCCTCCATGATCGTCCTCTTCGGCGCCCCCGTGGCCGCCGCCTACGCGCCGGCGTCCGCCGCCGGCACCGTCCAGGCCGCCGACCCCGGCGACGAGGACCCCGTCAACGGCCCGGCGAGCGTTCCGGGTGACCCGCAGCCCCAGCCACAGGGTGCCTTCCCGGGCGAGGAGCAGCCCGCGGAGCCGGGCCTCCAGCCGGGCCAGCCGCCGCAGGGCGACGCCACCAAGGGCGAGACGCCGCAGAAGGGCGGTCTCCTCGGAGGCGGCGGCAAGGGCGGCCTCCTGGGCCTGGGCCTGCTGGGCCTCTGACGGCCCTCCGGCTCCGGCCGGGGAACGCCCGTACGAACTGAAGAACACCCGCGGCAGGGGGCCGACCGGACGGCGGCCCCCTGCCGCACGCCTGTGCCCACCTGCGGGTGGCCGGAAATCGGTGCGGCCCGCTACCGCCCTGTGTGAGCGACCGGTTACCGTGCGGAACGCCCGGAGCTGATGGCGTATCAGCAGCGTATGGCGGTGTGCGACCCGGTACACCGGCGCCGCCGCATGCCTTCAGTACGCACGAGATCCGCACAAGGAGAGCCCGCAGTGAACCGTCTTCGTACCGTGCTCGCCGCACTCGGCCTGGCCGCCGGGCTGGCGGCGGCCCCTGCCGCGAGCGCCGCTCCGCAGCAGCAGGAGGAGCGTCCCGCGGCCGCTGCCGCCCGGCCGCAGCCCTGCACCGGGAAGTTCCAGGGGGACGCGCGGCTCGGCCCCCAGTGGCTGCCGAACAAGCGGCTGGCACCGGTCGGCCCGCTGCTGAAGGGCTACCAGCGGACCGGCTCCCTCTCGCCCAGTGCCTTCCTGAAGAAGTACTGGGAGGGCCCGGCGGACTCGGGCAGCTGGAAGTATCCGCCCAACGACGGGTTCGCCGAGGTCAACGGCGAGGTGGACAAGGAACCCGCGAAGCTGCGCACCGGCCAGCGGCTGGACCGCTTCGGATCGGAGTTCGGCGGCTACCTGGCACCGGCCGGCGATGCCTACGCCGAGCGTGCGCTGCCCCCGCAGAACCTCAACACCCGCGAGCCGGCCTCGCCGTGCGACTACCACACGTACAAGGTGATCAAGCCGTTCTGGGTGTGGCAGGGCAGCATTGCACCCTGGTTCGAGCAGCCGGGCGGCGGCCAGCAGATCAAGCTGGACGCGGTGTTCCTGAACCCGGGCGAGGGCCAGCGGCTCAACGTGAAGTGGCTGGTGGACCACAAGTACCTCACGCGCGCCGACGCCTGACCGGCGCGGACAGCAAGGAGGACGCCATGGACCGGCAGGAGCTGCGGGCGTCGCTGCGCGCGGCCGGCGTCGCCGACGGCCACTACCGCATCGAGGGCGTCCACGAGCCGGCTCCCACGCCCCCCGACTTCCTGTACCTGCGCAGGACGCCGGACGGGGCGTGGGAGACCGGCGGCTACGAGCGCGGCACGTACGAGCCCCTCACCCGCCACCCGGACGAAGCGGCCGCCTGTGCCCACCTGCTGGCCCTCCTGACGTGAGGGCGTAGGCGATGCCGGTGTCCAGGTCGCTGTCGTGGCCGGAGTGGAAGGCCGCCCGGTAGGCGTCGTCCCCGAGGAGGCTGCGGGCCCGGTCCTCGCACGCCTCGCGAGCGGCGACGAGCTCGGGCGAACCCATCCGGGGGCTGCCGAGCGAGTGCCAGACCTGCTCGGCGATGCCGAGGAACCGGGCGGCCGTCTCCGCGAGACCGGAAGCGACGGCCGCACCGGCGAGCACGTCGACGATCAGCGCGATGCCGAGGCTGTCCCGCAGCCGGCGCTTGCCGTCGAGGGCGGTACGCGCGTGCGCCGCGGCCTCCTCCGGCCGCCCGAGTCCCAGCGCGGCCATGGCACGCACGTAGTCGCCGTACGCCAGCGCCCAGGTGTCGCCGCACCGGGCGCACTCGGCGGCCATGTCCTCGGCGACCGCCATGGCCTCCGCGAACTGTCCGTCGTGCACATGGACGAAGGCCCGGGCGATCCGCACCGCGAACCACTCCGCGTCGTACTGCCCGGTGCCGGGCCGGGCACGCGGCACCGCGTCCAGCACCTCGGCGGCCTGCCGCTGCCGGCCCAGCATCGTGAGGCTGCCGCCCTTCAGGAAGGCGGCGGCGAACACATGCGTCTCGTCGAGGTCCCCGGCCACGGCCTCGCGGAAGGCCTCGGCGAGCCGGAGGCCGGTCTCCGCCTCGCCCAGGATGATCGCGGCGCGGCCGCAGGACCACAGGGCTTTGGCGCGCACCGGTCCGGGGGAGCTGCTCAGGGCCAGTGCCCGGTCCAGATAGTGCCGGCCCTCCTTGGCGAATCCGCAGGCCGACCAGAGGAACCACAGCGCCCCGCCGAGGTCCAGAGCGCCGTCCGCGTCCCGTTCGGCGAGGCAGAAGTCGAGTGCGGCGCGCAGGTTGGTGTGTTCGGCGACCGCCCGGTCGCGCCAGACGAGCTGGTCGGGCCCGATCCAGCCGGCGTCGGCTGCCCGGCTCAGGTCCAGGAAGTGGTCGCGGTGGCGGCGGCGCACCCTCCGCTCCTCGCCGAGCTCGTGCAGCCAGTGGGCACCGAACTCGCGGATCGTGTCCAGCATCCGGTACCGCTCCCCGTCCCCGGTGGGGACCCACTCCACGATCGAGCCCTCCACCAGCGCGGCGAGGAGGCGGGGAACCTCCTTGGCCGACAACCGCTCATCGGCCAGCACGCGGGCCGCCGCCTCGGCGTCGAAGGTACCGGCGAACACCGACAGCCGCGCCCAGGCCAGCCGTTCTGCCGGACTGCACAGCTGGTGGCTCCAGCCGATCGCGGTGCGCAGCGCCTGGTGCCACGGGGGATCCGCAGGGTGCGTCGCGCCCTCGGTGTCGCCGAGGAGCGCGTAGCGGTCGTCCAGCCGCTGGTTCAGTTCGATCAGCGGCATCTCGCGCAGGCGGGCGGCGGCCAGTTCCAGGGCGAGGGGCAGCCCCTCCAGGCGGCGGCACAACGCCGCGAGTCCGGGCCGGTTGGCGTCGCTGACGGTGAAGCCCGGTACGGCCTCGGCGGCCCGGTCGGCCAGCAGTACGACCGCGTCCGCGGACTCGTCGCCGTCCCCGGGGACCGGCAGCGGATCGAGGGTGAGCACCTCCTCGGCGGGCAGGCCGAGCGGGCGGCGGCTGGTCGTCAGGATCCGCAGTCCCGGCGCGACGGCCAGCAGCGTCGCCGCCGCGTCCCGGCACTCCTCGACGAGGTGTTCACAGGTGTCCCAGACCAGCAGGGTCTCCCGGCCGGCCAGGTACTCGGTGATCACCTCCAGCATCGGGCGGGTGGACTGATCGACCAGCGGCAGCGCCTCGGCGATCGCGTACGGCAGGAGCCGGCCCTCGCTCAGCGGGGACAGCTCCACCCACCACGCCCCGTCCGGGAAGCGCGGCTGCACCTCACCCGCGGCCCGCCGTGCCAGCCGGGTCTTGCCGACCCCGCCCACCCCTGTCACGGTCACCAGCCGCGACCGCCCGAGCCACCGTCCCAGCCGGGCCAGCTCCGCCCGCCGTCCGACCAGCCGGTCCCGCTCCGCCGGCAGGTTCCCCACCCGCCGCTCTTCCATCACTTTCGGCCATCCCCTTCCAGGTCCTGTCGTGTCCCCCGCCCATAGGTGACTCGGTGTTAGCAGCACACCGTGTCGCCTACGGGGAGTTTGGTCACTTCGGCCGCGGCACGCCGCTCCGGCGTGGAAGGATGGTCTGCGCTCCACTCTCTTTCCGGGGTTGCCGGCTTTCCGGGGGTGCCGGACTACGGCTCGGGGTCAAGCTCCGGCAGGGCGTTGGCGCGGGCCACGTCCGCGTACCAGTGCGCGCTGGCCTTCGGGATGCGCCGCCCGGTCGGGTAGTCCACGTACACCGCGCCGAAGCGCTTGCTGTAGCCGTAACCCCATTCGAAGTTGTCCAGCAGCGACCACAGGAAGTAGCCGCGGACATCCACGCCGTCCGCGATCGCGCGGTGCACGGCCGACAGGTGGCCGTGCAGGTACGCGATCCGGTCCGGGTCGTGCACCGCACCGCTGGGGTCGAGGTAGTCGTCGCCCGCCGTGCCGTTCTCGGTGATCATCAGCGGCAGGTCCGGCACGTCCGCCTTGAGCCGCAGCAGGAGGTCGTACAGGCCGCTGGGATCGACGGCCCAGCCCATCGGCGTCGTACGCCCCGGCGGCCGGTGGAAGACCACGTCGTCGGCGGCCGGCCACGGGCTGTGCCCGCTGGCGCCGTGGCCGTCGAAGGAGTGGTCGGGAGCCTCGGAGCCCGCCGCGGACACCAGCGTCGGTGTGTAGTAGTTGACGCCCAGGAAGTCCAGCGGCCGGCGGATCGTCGCGGTGTCACCGTCCCGCACGAAGGACCAGTCGGTGAGCCGCGCCGTGTCGTCCAGCAGGTCGGCGGGGTAGGCGCCGGTCAGCAGCGGGCCCATGAACACCCGGTTGGCGAGGGCGTCGATGCGGCGCGCCGCGTCCACGTCCTGCGGGCTGTCGGTGCGGGCCCGTACCTGGTGGATGTTGAGCGTGATCGAGACGTCCGCCTCCGCGGGCAGCCCCGCGCGCAGCGCCTGAACCGCCTTGCCGTGCGCGAGGTTGAGGTGGTGCGCGGCGCGCAGCGCGGCCACCGGGTCGGTACGGCCGGGCGCGTGCACCCCGGACGCATGGCCGAGGAAGGCGCTGCACCAGGGCTCGTTGAGCGTGGTCCAGGTGCGGACCCGGTCGCCGAGCGCCTCGACGGCCAGCGCCGCGTACTCCGCGAACCGGTCGGTGGTGGCCCGCTCCGGCCAGCCGCCCGCGTCCTCCAGCTCCTGCGGCAGGTCCCAGTGGTACAGCGTGGCGACCGGCCGGATGCCCTTCTCCAGCAGCTCGTCGGTCAGCCGGCGGTAGAAGTCCAGGCCCTTCTGCACGGCCGGGCCGCGCCCGGTGGGCTGGACGCGGGGCCAGGCCAGCGAGAAGCGGTACGCGCCCACGCCCAGGTCGGCCATCAGGGCGACGTCCTCGCGCCAGCGGTGGTAGTGGTCCGTGGCGATGTCACCGGTGTCACCGTTGCGCACCTTGCCCGGGGTGCGCGCGAAGGTGTCCCAGATGGAGGGCGTCCGGCCGTCCTCGGCCGCCGCGCCCTCGATCTGGTACGCGGCGGTGGCCGTGCCCCAGAGGAATCCGGGCGGGAACGTGCGGGCGGTGGTGGGCTGCGGGGTGGTGTCCACGGTGTGTGATGCGGTGGTCAAGGGAGTCCTTTCCGGAGACGGAGCGGAGGAGGCGCGGGAGGTGGTGAGCGGGCCGGCGGTCATCCCTTCACCGCGCCCTGCATGATGCCGCCCACGATCTGGCGGCCGAAGACGACGAACATGGCCAGCAGGGGCAGCGTCCCGAGCAGCGCGCCCGCCATGATCAGTGACTGGTCGCGGACGTAACCCGCGCTCAGCTGGGTCAGGGCGACCGGGACCGTCGGGTTGGTCATGTCCAGCGCGATGAACGGCCAGAAGAAGTCGTTCCACGCGTGCACGAACGTGATCATGAAGAGGACCGCCATGGCGGGGCGGGCGACCGGCAGCACGACACTCCAGAAGATGCGGAGCGAGTGCGCGCCGTCCACCCTGCCCGCCTCGACCAGTTCGTCGGGCAGCGCCTCGGCCAGGTACTGCCGCATGAAGAACACGCCGACCGCGCTGACCAGGGTGGGGAAGATGACCGCCGGCAGCCGCTGGCCCCAGCCCAGCTCGCTCATCATCATGAACAGCGGCACCACGCCCAGCTGCGGCGGCACCATCATCGTGCCGATGACGAGCATGAGCAGGATGTTGCGGCCCCGGAAGCGGAGCTTGGCGAAGGCGAAGCCCGCGAGGGTCGCGAACAGCACGGTCGACAGCGCGATGACACCCGCCACGATCAGACTGTTCGTCATGGCCTTGCCCAGCGCCGCGTCCTGCCACGCCTTGCCCAGGTTCTCGAAGAGGTGCGGGCCCGGCAGGAACGGCGGCGGGGTACGGGAGACGCGGCTGTTGTCGCTGGACGCCGCCACCATCGTCCAGTACAGCGGGAACAGCGACGCCACGGTCGCAAGGCCGAGCAGCACATAGGCGACGGGTCCGGCGTGGTGCTGGCGCCCGGCTCCCGGCCGCAGGGACAGCCGGCGGCGGGCGGACGGACGCATACGGTCCGAGGGTGCGGCCGGACGCCGTTCCGCCGCCGGGACCTGGAGACTGTCGGTGGTCATGACTGGCCGCTCCTGGACAGGACGCGCCGGGCACCGGCCGGGCGTCGGGTGAGGCGCCGGACGACGCGCTGGACGACGAAGATCAGGATCAGCAGCAGGAACATCGCCCAGGCGATGGTCGCGGCGCGCCCCATCTGGTAGTTCTTCCAGCCCTCCTCGTACAGCAGCAGGCCCAGGGTCTGGTACTGGTTGTCGGCGCCGCCCGTGATGCCGTTCGGTCCCTGGCCGAAGATCAGTGGTTCACCGAACAGCTGGGTCGCACCGATCGTGGACAGCACGATGGTGAAGACGACGGTGGACCGGATGCCGGGGATCGTGACCATACGGAACTGCTGCCAGCGCGAGGCGCCGTCCAGGGCTGCTGCCTCGTACCGTTCCCCCGGTACGGCCTGCATCGCCGCCAGGTACAGCAGCGCGTTGTATCCCGTCCAGCGCCAGATGACGATCGCGGAGATGGCGAGCTGCGCCGCCCACTTGTCGTTCTCCCAGTTGACCGGGTCCAGACCGACCAGCCCCAGCAGCCAGTTGATCATCCCGAAGTCGCGCTCGAAGAGCATGGTGAAGACCAGCGCCGCGGCGCCCACCGACGTCGCGTACGGCGTCAGCGCCGCGACCCGGAAGAAGACCGAGCCGCGCAGCCGGTAGTGGAGCAGATGCGCCAGCCCCAGCGCCATCAGCAGCTGCGGGACGGTGGAGACCACGCCGAGCGTGAAGGTGTTGGCGAGCGCGTTCCAGAAGCGGTCGTCCTCCCACAGCGCCACGTAGTTGTCGAACCCCACCCACTCCATGAGGTCCATGGAGGACAGCTCCACGCGGTGCAGCGAGATCCACGCGGTGTAGAGCAGGGGATAGAAGCTGAAGGCGGCGAAGACGACGAAGAACGGGGCGACGAAGGCGTACGGAGCGCCGCGCACGTCCAGCCGGTGCCAGAACGTACTCCGCCGGAAGGTCTGCAGGGCCACCGGGATCCTCCTGTGTCGGTCGGGTGCCCGGCGGTCAGCCGGTGGCCTTCTTGATGCGCTCTTCGGTGTCCTTCCAGGCCGCGTCCGGGCTCTTGCCCTGGGCCTCGATGAGCGACAGCCCCTGCGAGAAGATGTCCTTGATCGTGCCGTCCTTGCGGCCCAGCACCTGCTCGTCGGGGATCTCCCGGGCCGCGTCACCGAAGATCTGGCCGATGGGCGCACCGCTGAAGTACTCCGACTTGGCGTCGGCCACCTCGGGTGCCTTCAGGGCCTTCTCCGACGACGGGAAGTTGCCGAGCTTCTCGAAGAGGAACGCCTGCTGCTCCGGAGCCGTGAGCCAGGCGACCAGCTTCTTCGCCTCCTCCTTCACCGGGCTCTGCTCCATGACGCCGAGGAAGGAACCGCCCCAGTTGGCGCCCTTGGGGGCCTTGGCCACGTCCCACTTGCCCTTGTTCTGCGGGCCGGCCTTCTCGCTGATGTGGGCCAGCATCCAGGCCGGGCACACGGTGGTGGCGAAGGTGCTGTTGGCCAGGCCCGGGTCCCAGCCCGGCTGGAACTGCCGGAGCTTGGCGGTCAGCCCCGAGGAGCCGGCTTCGGAGGCCAGCTTCCAGGCGTCGGTGACGACCGGGTTGTCCTGGTAGATCAGCTTGCCCTTGGTGTCGTAGAACTGCTGCGAGCTGCCGTAGATCATGGCGTTGAACAGACCGCTGGAGCTGTCGGTGAAAGCCACCTTGCCGCCCTTGTAGCCGGACTTGAACTTCCGTCCGACATCGACGTACTTCGACCAGTCGCCCGCCCACAGCGCGGCGACCTTCTCGCGGTCGGTGGGCAGGCCCGCCTTGGCGAACATGTCCTTGCGGTAGCAGACGGCCATCGGGCCGATGTCGGTGCCCAGGCCGATGACCTTCTTGTCCGCGGCGGTGACCTGGTTCTGCTTCCACGGCAGGAAATGACCGGTTCCGGGCACCTTGGAGAGGTCGGCGAACTTGTCCGCCCGGGTGTCCACGATCTCCTTGGCGCGCAGGACCTCGACCCCCTGGATGTCCTTGAGGCCGCTGCCCGCGGCGAGGTGGGTCTGCAGGGCGGTGTAGTACGTCTGCTCGTCGCCGGCTATCTCGGCCTTGATGGTGACGTTCGGGTGCTCCTGTTCGTAGCGCTCCAGCAGGCCGGTCTCCTTGAAGCCCATGACGCCGTACAGGCCCATGGTGATCGTGACCTTGCCGTCCTTCACGCCGCCGCCGGTGCCCCCATCGCTGCCGCCGCAGCCCGCGACCAGGCCCAGCGCGGCGACGGCCGCGACCGCGGCCAGGGATCTCTTTGTCATCGTTTTCCGAACGCTCACCGTCGGTCCCCTCCCGGGTTCATATGGAAGTGGGTACGTTCCCATTCGCGGCAGTGCGGGACTGGGAACGTGCCCACCGATGTTCCGGAAGAGTGGCCGCAGTCGAGGCCCGTGTCAATGACTTGAACGCATAAGGCAGTTGACGCTCCGCTCGCGGGAAGCCCGAAGTTCGTCCAGGCATCCCGTAGGGTCTGGCACAATGCGCTGGTGACGGGCGCGGGGACGGGCAACGGCGGGGGAGGCGCGATGGCGGGCGGACAGCGGCCGACCATAAAGACCGTGGCGGCGCGCGCCGGAGTCGGCCGCACCACGGTCTCCCGTGTCATCAATGGTTCGACGCTCGTCAGTGACGAGGCCAGGGCCGCCGTCCTCGCCGCCATCGACGAGCTGAAGTACGTCCCGAACTCCGTCGCCCGCGGCCTGGTCACCAGCAGGACCAACTCCATCGCCCTGGTCGTCCCGGAGTCGGAGTCCCGGCTGGGCGCCGAGCCGTACTTCGCCGCCGTCATCCGCGGCGTCAGCACCGGACTCGCCGACACCCGTACCCAGCTTCAGCTGATCCTCGTCCGTGACCAGGGCGAACGCGACCGGCTCACCGAATCGGTGGCGGAGCGGCGGGTGGACGGCGTGCTCGTGGCCTCGGTGCACGAACACGATCCGCTGCCGGCGCTGCTGGAGGGCATCGGTCTGCCCACCGTCCTCGCCGGGCGCCGCTCGCCCGAGGAGTCGCTGAGCCACGCCCACGCCGACAATGTCGGAGGCGCCCGCGCGGCCGTTCGGCACCTGCTGGAACGGGGCCGCACGGTCATCGCCACGGTCACCGGGCCGATGGACATGGACGTCGGCCGCGGCCGGCTCCAGGGCTATCAGGAGGCGCTGCGTGAGGCCGGTGCGCTGCCCGGCGAACGGCTGATCGCCCGCTCGGACTTCACCGAGGAGGGCGGCCGGACCGCCGTGCGGTCGCTCCTGGCGCGGGCCCCGGAGCTGGACGCCCTCTTCGTGGCCTCCGACGTCATGGCGGTGGGCGCGCTGGCCGAGCTGCGGGGGCACGGGCGGCGGGTCCCCGAGGACGTGGCGGTGGTCGGCTTCGACGACTCCTTCATCGCCCGGCACACCAGCCCGCCGCTGACGACCGTACGCCAGCCCGTCGAGGAGCTGGGCACCACCATCGCCCGTGTCCTGCTGAGCGAGATCGCCGATCCCGACGCGCCGCGGCAGCGGATCACCCTGCCCACTGAGCTGGTCGTGCGCGAGTCCTCCTGACCGCCGGTACGCGGCCCCGGGCCGGGGCTCAGTCGCGGCGGACGGGCCCGATGCGTTCGCGCGAGACCGCGAACGCCGCGAAGTCCGCGTAGTCCGACTCCGGCGTGGCCCAGCTCGGGTCGGAGCCGCCGAAGAAGGTCGAGAAGAACACACCCTCGATCCGCAGCTTCTTCGAGGTGCGGAACTCCAGGTCGTCCTCGCGCAGCACTCGGCGGCCGTCGAGGAACACCTCGACCGAACCGTCGTCCTTTCCCGGGGTGTTGAGCCGTACGGACTGCTCCACGCAGGTCCAGCGGCCGACCGGCCACTTCCACTTGCCGCGCCCGAGCGAGGTGCCGTGCTCCACGGAGGTCGGCAGGTACGCGTAGACCTCTCCGCGGCCCTTGCTCCGCCACATGTACCGGGTGGACAGGCCGTTCTTGCCGTCGGGGATGTGCCGGCCGCCGGTGACCGAACCGCCGTACAGGCCGGGCAGCTTGCCGCCCTTGACGAAGTCGAAGCCATGCGGAAACCGCAGGTAGTAGCGGAGGTGAAGGGTGTCGGTGGGCCCCGAGCGCAGCGGCAGGTACAGCTGCGCGCCGCCTTCCGGGCGGCCGTAGCGGCGGGCGACGGTGGGGCTGGCGGACCGGGCCGGATAGCGGACCCGCAGCACGGGTCCGTACACCGGGTGGTGCCGCAGCACGGTGCGGTCCAGGCCGAAGGAGCCTTCCTCGCGTGGCCGGAGACCGGAGCCGAAGAAGCGCGCCACGGCGGCGGTGTCCCAGTCCAGGGTGGAGCCGGGGGAGGAGGGCTCGTCCGTGTGGTGCGGGGGCGGTGGCTTGTCGTCCGATCCGGAGCACGAGGCGAGGAGTGCGGCGAGGGCGGCCGCTCCCGCGGCGGCGAATTTCCTCCGGTCCATGAGCCGTTGCTCCTTTCCTGCGCCCGGGGGCGTCGGCCGCCCCGCCGCGAGGCCTGCGGCGGGGCGGTCTGGATCAGGCGGCGCTGATGCGGTACGTCATTGCCGCGGTGCTGGTCGGCCTGGCGTGCAGGGTCACGCTGCCCTTGGCGTCCGCCTTGCCGGTGGCCACAGTACGGCCGTCGGCGATGAGTTTGTACGAAGCGCCCGCTTTCAGGCCATTCGCGGTGAACGCCGCTGAACTGGCCGGGTCCAGCTGCACCTTGACGGGGTTCTGGTCGCGGAAGGCGATCGTCCCGGAGGTACCGGCGTCACTCTTGACGGAGTGCGTCAGGTCGGCCGGCGCGGTGTTCTTCGCGAAGACCGTTCCGGCGGTCGCCTGGGTGAGCACACCGGACGTGAGGGCGCCCGTGAAGGTGTTCTCCGAGAAGCTCAGGTCGTCGCTCTGGTTGAGCTTGGCGACGTTGCCCGTGGAGCCGTCGAAGGTGTTGCCGGTGAACTCCAGCCGCGCCGGCCGGCCGGTGTCGTTGGTGTACATGGGCTTGTCCGAGCCCTGGTACGTGAAGACGGCGTACAGCCCGCTGTCGGTGACGGTGTTGCCCGAGGCCTTGATGTCCTGGGAACCGACGCTGTAGCGCAGCCCGTACTTCGCGCGCGTGATGGTGTTGTTCTCGATGACGTCGTCGCTGCTGTCGAAGACCGCGATGCCGGCGCCGTTGGGCTGGTCGTGGACGTTGTTGTCGCGTACGACGGAGTCGGTGACGCCGCGGTGCAGCATGATGCCGTGCACCTGGTTGTCCGAGGGGTCGTCGTCACCCGGCGGTACGTACGGCGGTATGCCGTTGTGGTCGCTCTCGTTGCCGACGATCTCCAGGTTGTCGCACCGCTGGGAGCAGATGATCCCGTGATTGCCGTTGTGGTGCGCGTGGTTGTTGGTGATGGTCAGGTGGTCGGAGTCGTCGTGCGGGTCGAGCCCGTACGTGATGTTGTTGTCGTACTCGTTGCGGTCGAACGTCATGCCGTAGGCACCGAAGGTGTAGGTGCCCATGTAGTTGTGGTGGAAGCGGCTGCCGATCTGGTCGCCGAGCACGTCCAGCTTGTCGCAGACGTCCTGGTGGTCGATGTCGCAGCCCCGGGCCTTGTACGCCACGCCGTAGCTCTCGGCCGCGTAGTAGCCGAGGTAGCCGATGTCGCTGTTGTAGATGTTCATCGTGGACTGGCGGGGCGTGCCGTCGGCGTCGAGGTAGGACAGCACCCGGATGAAGGCCCGGCCGCGCTCGCCGGCGCCGGCCGAGGTGTCGGTGTCCGGGCCGTTCTTCTCCGCGTCCCAGGAGGTGACGTCCGCGTCGTCGATGTCGATCGTGCCGTACTGCGCGGTGACCGAGACGACCTCGGTGGGTTTGTTGCTCGCCGGGCTGTTCAGCCGCAGCGTGTCCACGTCGCCGCCGGTGGACGTGGAGTGCAGGTTCAGCGTGGCGCCGTTCTGGACGACCAGGTTGGCGTCCAGCTGCCAGGTGCCGGGCGAGCCGTCGACCTCGTACAGCGGTGCGCTGGTGCACAGCCGGGCGATGTCGGAGAGCGTCGCCGTACCCGACGTCAGGTAGACCGTGTTGGTGCTGGACGCGTACCGCACCGGGCCGCTGCAGGCGGCGGCCTGCGCGGGCGGGGCGAACACGCCGGTCAGGCCGGTGACCAGCGCTCCCGCCGACAGCAGGACGGTGCCGGCACGCAAGGCTCTGGCGGGGCCGCGTACCGCGCGCCCGCCGGGCGAGACCGGTTCGCCGCCGGCCGGGGGTTCGGGCCGACGACCGGCGCCGGTTGAACGGTGGGTCATGTGTGCACTCCTTCTCCGGCCGCTGCCCCCGAGGGGGGCGGCCGGTATCGGTGGAACGGCTGACGTGGGGTCAGGCCGTGTTCTCGACGTGCCCGGCGACCTTCGGCCGTGGGGTGCCGCGGTGCCGGACGTGATGGAGGGTCTGCAGGACGACGGCCAGGGCGAGCGCCACCAGCGCCGCGAAGCCCAGCCACGGGAACGGCGGCATCGTGATCTCCGTCTTGCCGTGCCGCTTGACCTCGCCGTCCCCGTCGAGCGCGACCGGGGCCCGGACACGGGAATCGGTGAGATCCAGCCGGGACCCGGCGTCGGCCACGACGCCCTGCCGTTCGGCCAGTACGTCCACGGACCTGCCGGAGGCGCGGACGTTGTGCGCCAGGTGCATGCCGCGGTGGGAGCTGCCGACCGCCACCTTCTCCAGGTGGGCCGGGGCGCCGAGGTCGACGGCGGTCGTCCCGCCGGACAGGGAACCGCCGGTGACCCGCAGCCCGGGCGAGCTGGAGGCCAGTCCCTTGCGGCTGGCCTCGGTGACCCGGACGTCGTTGAGCGTGATGTGGCTGGTCGTGGGGGAGGCCAGCACACCGGTCTCGCCGCCGTCCACCCGCACGTCGCGCAGCGCGACATGGTCGGCTTCGCCGCCGATGACGATGCCGGTGCGGTTTCCGGACAGCGAGGTGCGCTCTACGCGGACCCGGGAGCCGGTGATGCCGATGCCGCGGTCGAAGCCGCCGACCGTACCGCCGGAGACCGTGGCGCTTTCGATGCCCTCGCCCAGCAGGATCCCCGGCTCGCTGCCGTTGTGCCCGGTCAGCTCGGAGTCCACGACGGAGACCGTGCTGTCGCCGCCGGAGACGCGCACCGCGGCCCGCGACGAACTCTCCACGTTGGCCTTGCGTACGACGCACTGCCGGCAGGAGGTCAGATCGATGCCGCCGCCCTGGTCGAAGTGGGAGTTGGGCGAGTTCAGCGTCAGGCCGCGCTGGAGGGTCGCCTTGATCCCGGCACCGTCGTTGTCACGTGTGGTCAGGCCGGCCAGCGTACGGTCGTCGGTACCGCCGAGCGCGATGCCGGTACGGCCGTTGGAGTCGGCGGCCAGCCCGGAGGCCTTGGTGCCGCTGTCGCCCTTCAGCACGATGCCGTCCTCGGTGGCCCCGGACGCCGTGACGTTCTCCAGCGTGACGTCCTTGGAACCGGCGAGCCGCAGCCCGGTGTAGTTCCCCTCGAACGTCGATCCGGTGGCCGAACCGGTGCTGCCCCGAGCCCAGGTGACCCCCGACTGATCGGCGGTGGTGGTGTCACCGATGCGGCCGAGCCCGCTGACGGTGGCGTTGCGGAAGTCCATCCGGCCGCCCGCGCCCATCGACACGTACGGCCGGCCCGGCGCGTCGGCGGGCGCGAGGCCGGAGCCCTCCGCTCCCACCGACGCCAGCGTGGTGCTGTCGACGTCGAGCGAGGCCCGGCTGCCGGTGATCCACGTCCCCGACCGGGCGTCGCGCCCCGCGCTCAGCAGCACCTTCTTGGTGCGGTCGTCGATGCGCAGAATGGTGCCGGGGGCGAGCAGGATCGCCGTACGCACCCGCACGGTGGACGGCGCACCGGGCTCCTGGGATATCCACTCCCGGCCCGCGTTGGCGGCCAGCCAGCTCAGCGAAACGGACGGCGTCCCCGGGTACAGCCGGCGCACCAGCGTGCCGCCGTTCATCAGGCTGATGCTGCGCGGCCGCAGCACCATCAGCCGGTCGGGCCGCCCGGTGCGTTCCCAGGCGGCCACGTCCTCCGGAGCGCCGACGGCCGCAGCGGGCGGCGCGGATGCGATGCCGAGCCCCAGGACGGCCGAGAGGGCGGCCGTGGCCGCCCCGAAGCGGTATGCGGTTTTCATGCTCCTGCCTCCGAACCGGCGGCCTGCGGCGAGGTCCGCACCGCGACACCGTTGACGACGGACACCTGCCGGGTCAGCCAGCGCTGCCGGCGGATCGTCAGCAGAGCGCAGATCTTCACGCCGGCCATCACGAACGACACCAGCACGAAGCCGGGCACGAGGAAGAAAGACGACGGCTTGCGCACCAGGTGCGGCAGCATCTTCATCGCCCGGCTGACCCACCACCAGGCGGCCAGGCACGCCACGAAGAACCAGTCCTGGCGGATGATCGCGTACGTCATGAAGAACGGTGCGACCAGCAGGGTGAAGCTGCTCACCGCCTTGTCGGCCATGGTGAAGGCCAGGAACGGGTGTCGCCGGATCCAGCGGGACGACAGCGCTCTGAGATCTGATCTCCAGGTGTTGCGGGACCAGCGCAGCCGCTGCTTGAGGAAGATCCGCCAGGTGCCGGGGAACGTCGACCACACGCGGGCCGAGCGCTGCATGTACGTGCGGTGGCCGCGCGCCAGGACCAGCGTGGTCAGCCGCTTGTCGTCACCGGACATGCAGGGCACGCCCATGAACGTCTCGTGCATGAAGTCGTCGGATATCTCCAGCAGCAGCTCGCGCCGGTAGACCGCCGTCCGGCCGGACAGACAGGAGACCGCCCGGCCCACCGCGGTCTGGGCCGCGTTCTCGTCGAAGTACCGGTAGTCCAAGTACATGTCGTTCACCCGCTGGAGGAAGCCGTGCGGGTTGTAGACGTTCTGCCGGGTGCCGACCCCGCCGACCGTCGGGTCGGCGAACGGCTTGCACACCTCGGCCGCCACGTCCTCCGCCCAGATGGTGTCGGAGTCCACCAGCGCGACCAGGTCCGTGCTGCACACCTCCCAACCGCGCCGCAGCGCGTCGCGCTTGCCGGGTACGTCGGTGATGACGACGGTCACGGGATAGCGGGCCGCGACCTCTTGGCAGGCCTGGTCGGTGACGTCGATGACGAGGACGACCTCCTCGACGTCGTTGGCCAGCCAGGACTCGATCGCGTGCGCGAAGATCTCGGGGTCTTCCTGGTACACCGGGACGACGATGCTCATCGGCAGCCGGAAGTCGTTCCGCACCGGGCGGTACAGGGCGGCCGGCGCGCGGCGCACGAGCCAGCAGCTCCAGCGCACCAGACCCAGGATGCCCAGAGGCAGGTAGACCAGGTAATACCGGAAGTCATAGAGCGTGGTGTCTAGTAGGGCACTCATGGTTCCGTTCTCGTTCACGGGTGTGCCGAGGCCGGGCAAGGGGGGAGTGGGGCTCGGAGGGGGGTGTCCGTGGTGGGTCAGGCGAGTTCGGCGGCCAGTTCGTCCGCCTCGCGGTCGGCCCGCTCGATCAGCATGTCGTTGACCTGCACCACGGCCTTGAGCAGCGGCATGTCCACTCCCAGCGTGTTGGCGAGCCCCAGGAAGCCCTGGGTGTCCTTGGGCAGGCACACACCGCCGTACGGCGCGCCGCCGCGAATGCCGTAGAGCGGGTTGTACGAACCCTCGGCGGAGCGCGCCACGGTCTGCGCGACGGGGTCCAGGTCCAGCCCGAGAGTCTGGCTGACCAGCCACATCTCGTTCCAGAAGCTGATCTTCGTCGCGTTGTAGATGTTGTGCGCGCACTTCACCAGCTCGGCCGCCGCCGGGTTGGAGAAGGTACGCAGCTCCCCGCCGAACGGTGCCAGCAGCTCGGTCAGACGCTCCACCGTGCGCTGGCTGCGCGAGGCGATCACCGTCATCCACGGGTGCCGGAAGTCCTCCAGCGCGGTGGCCGCGCGCAGGAACTCGGGGTTGCCGGCGAGCGAGAAGCCCTCGCCGACGCTTTTCCCCGAGTGCTTCTCCAGCAGGGTCAGGACGAGGCCCTCGGTGGTGCCCGGCGGCACGGTGGACCGGACGACCACGGTGTGGTCCCCGGTGGCGTCGGCCAGGGCCGCGCCCACCGACGCGGTACCGTCCTCGAAGGCGGACAGATCGTAGCGGTGCCCGACGTTGGGCGTGGGCAGCGTAAGGAAAATGAAACCGTCCGGTTCATTGCGCAGGTCGAGCACGTCGCGCGCATCCAGGTCCTGCGAACGCAGGTATTCGATCCGCTGGGGCGAGATGTCGATGAAGGTCACCTCGTGCCCGGCGTGTAAAAAGCCCTTACCGGTGGCTGTGCCGACGACACCGGAACCCACGATGAAAATACGTGCCATGGTGCTGTCCCCTCCTGGTGGATGTGCGTGCGATGCGCGACGCGAAAAGTAGTAACGAAGAGATTGCGGGCCGGAGGGAACCGGTCCGCTGTCACGGCCGTCGGAGCGATGGCGCTCGGGTCGGGACCGCGCATTCCGGTACGCCCGTACCGGGCGGTACTCCCGGGTGTGTCAGGCCCCCCTGCCTGATCAGCATCTATGCATCCTCCGCCGGAATGGCCCCGGTGCGACTGCGTGACGATGTGAGTGCCCTGTCGCACTCTGCACTCATGGGGACGGACAGTACAGAAGCCGACTTACTGAGAGGGCAGGAAATTGCCGTGAGCCCTGAATTCCGCATGCCCGGTTCCGCTCCGGGCCGGAGAGCGTCATTGTCCTGCGGAAAAGCGCTGCGTGGAGCGGAAAACCGGCAGGCCGGAACTCCGGTACGCGAGCCGGGCGCACACCGCGGCGCCAGGCCCGGCGCCAAGGCATGACAAGCGTTTTCGCCGCCAACGCGTCCCGGCCAGTGAATTCAGTAGGTTGTCCTGAATAGGCAAGCGCCGGCGCGCGCGCCGGGATCAGTAATGAGACGCGTGGAAATATGTATTCCGGAGTACCGGGTGGGGCCCCTTGTCACGCCCGTCCCTGCCGACTCCTCAGCAGCGCGCTGCGGAGGCCGGCTCCGCCGCGCTGACCAGGGGCAGGGAGCAACTCTGCCTGGTGACGGCGGGCTACCGCCGGGTCCCCGCCACTGGCCGGAACCCTCACCGTCGGTCGTCGATCACAGCGCGGCCTGCG
The DNA here is from genome assembly GCF_044544605.1 of Streptomyces sp. NPDC053560. Lineage (NCBI taxonomy): Bacteria > Bacillati > Actinomycetota > Actinomycetes > Kitasatosporales > Streptomycetaceae > Streptomyces > Streptomyces sp. NPDC053560. Next base: position 104,502 of record NZ_JBITXI010000013.1, read on the forward strand.
CGGCGGCCTTTTCGCGCGCCGCCGCGGCCCGCTCCGGATCGCCGAGCTGCTCCTCCAGCCGGGCCTGCGCCGACCAGTTGTACGGGCAGACCGGGCGCAGCTGAATGCGCTCGCTCAGCAGGGTGCGGGCCAGGTCCGTCCGTTCCGCCCGCAGCGCCGCCTCCACGAGGGTGCGCTGGACGGCGTCCCGCTGGGCGTGGCTGCCGCCGAACTCGTGCAGCCGGTGCCGGACCGGCAGCAACAGGTCGGCGGCGCGGCCGTACTCCTGCCGCCCGTAGGCGATCAGCGCCCGGCACACCGGCAGGCCGATGTCGGCGGTCATCGCGCGATTGGACACCGCCGGCGCCGCGCCCGCCAGCCAGCGCTCCCGGTCCGCCACCAGCCGCTCGGCCAGCGCGATGCGGCCCGCGCCCACGTACGCCATCACCGCGTGCGCGTCGTTGAAGGCGTAGTGCGCACCGTCGTCGCGGCGCTCCCAGGCGTCGGCGAGCCGCGCCCACCGCGTGCCCTGGTCCGCACCGGTCAAGTACAGCCGCCACAACATCGCCGCGGCGTCCAGCAGTTGCATCGCGACGCCCGCCGACTCCTCGTGGTGCAGCGCCGCGTCGTAGATCTCCAGTACCCGCGCCGAGTCGCCCAGCTCCATGGCGTAGAGCCCGTAGTGCCACCAGTTGTGCACCGTGAGCAGGGTGCCGTCCGACCAGTCGTCGGTGCGGGCGTCGAGGAAGCGGAGGCCGTCGGTGAAGCGGCCGCGCATCTCGTACGTGTGCACCACGCCGTGGATCGCCCACACATCGTGCGGATGGCGGTCGAGGGCTTCGCGCCCCACCTCCTCCGCGCGCTCGTAGTGCCCCGACTCCTCCAGGCCGAAGGCGTACATGCCCAGCAGCGGCCCGCGGTGCGGGTCGTCCGGCTCCCAGGCGCCCAGCGCCCCGCCGACGCGGTCGCGCAGGCGCTGGGCGTCCCCGGTGAGGAAGTCGTGCTGGTGCCCTGCGAACAGCGCCAGCACATCGCGGGGATGGGCGACGGTGAGGTCGCCGAGCAGCCGTCCGGCGCGGTGGATCTCCCCGCCCAGCCAGGCCTCGGCGGCGGCCAGGTGCATCCGCTCGCGGGAGGTCAGACCCTCCTCGTCCAGGCCGGCGCGGAAGCGGAGGAAGGCGTCGCGGGCCGCGGCCGCGTCCTTCTCCTCGGTGCCCAGGACGCCGAGGTACGCGGCCAGCACCTGCGCCATCACCGACCGCGGTGCCGCGTCGAGCGCGGCGCGGGCCGAGCCGGCCACGTCCGGCCGGAAGAACAGCAGGTGATCCAGGGCCTGTTCGTAGTGGACGAGGGCATCGGCGCCGGTGTGGCTCATCCGGTACCCGTGCCGGTCCGCTGTCATAGGTCCCTCCTGTGTAGCCGGTCCGCCTGCCCTCAGCGATGGTGGACGACCGGCGGCCGCCGGGAGCGGAATCCGGTCCCCGGAGTGCCACCACCCGTACCAGGCCAACGATGCATGCCCCGGCGGGACACGTTCCAGTCATCCCCGGAGCGCCGCCGCGGCGCCGTTGTGGCACCGCCGCCGGAGGTCGCACGGCGGGCGGCGGCACACCGGCAGCGGCCCGCAACAGCCGATCCGGCCAGCCGGGCAAGGGCCTGAATGGGCGGCCCCGCCCGGACCTGGCCACGCACCCTACGGCCGGATGAAGCCGTGCGGGGGGTGCGCAACCCGCCACACCGCAGCGCTGTCACAGCGCTGCGGGACACCTGGCGTGACCGGCTGCTTTGCGCTCCGAGGTAGGCGGTGCCCGGCGACGCCCCACCTCCGGAGTGCGTGGGATTCGGCGGGAAAGGGTAGGCACTCGGCAGGATCCGGCCGAGTGCGTGCGGCGGTACAACCTTCTGCGAGGCACAACCCCGCGCCCACGACGAGGAACACCTGCATCGGCCACGGAAAGTTCGGCGCGTGGTGCGGGCCGGTACCGGTGCGGAAGACGGCCGGAACCGCACCGGAGCCGGCGGGCCCCGGCCGGGACGAACCGAGTCCTCCTCGGCCGGACCGGTTCCACGGGGCGGGGAGTCGGCTAAATCACACACCGTCCGAAGCCGGCACTCAGGGGGATCCAGCACCGGGGCATGCCCCCCGCCCCGTACGGCACTCCTGACGGCGGGCGGTAGGGCGCACTCCGGGGTTGACAGCGAGCGGCGCACGCGGGTGTGTACTCCAGAAGTGCCCGTCCGCCCTCTTCGGACCGTGGCGCGCGGTGTCTCGCGGTTCCGTTGTTTCGTCCTGCTACCTGCACGAACACCTGTGAGTGAACCCGTTCTCGCCGAGTTCGGCCACCGGATGGTTCCCGAGTCGGGGCGTGCTTAACCTGCTGTCACCACCTATGCGCGTCTCGAGGGGGAGCCGTGCTCATGACGTCGATGCAGGGTTACGACAAGCTGGTCGGTAGGGGGGAAGCGTCAGGGTCGGGGGGCCCGGGCGCACACAGGGAACGGGGGGTGTTCCTCAATTACTCGGCACAAGAACGGCCGGCCCCGGCCGTGCGCGCCGCGGGGGCGTGCACGACGATCGCGCCGCCGAATCGTGTCCGGTGCCGACGGACCTGCGCCCTCGCGCCCGCTGGGCGTACGGGTGCGGCGGGCCGGTGTGCCCGCGGGCCCGCTCCGGCGCGCAGCAGATCCCTCCGGACGTGCGGATATCTCGACCGGGCAGCGCTCAGGGCCGGACTCACCGGCCGGGCGGCGGACCCGGACGCACCTCAGAACCCGGACAGCGCTCCGGCTCTGAACCACCGCACCGAGGAGCCGGGTCACCCCACAGAGGACCCGGGCCACGCCGAGGACGACGGCGAAAGCGATCACCACGAGTGCACCGGGCCGCGCAGCGTGCCCGCCTTCGCGGCGGGCGGCGCAGCGTGTGCCTGTCGTGAGCCCTTTCTTCTCGTGCCGCGCGATGCCGCCTTTCCCTGCCCCGGGAGGCGGCCGCAGCGGGCGTCGCACCAGTCCCCCCACCGCGCGGAACGCATGCGTTGAATTCGCGCACAGCTATCGACATTGACTTACTAGGAGCTCACGTGGTGGGAAAACCTGTCGAGGTTTCGACAGCGGATCTGGTTGAATCTTCAACTGTTCAAAATGGGGGCACCGTACCGGCACGCACCACCGAGCGGATGTTCGCCGAGGTACTGGCCGGTGTGCTGAACACCGACCGGGTCGCGGTCGACAGCCATTTCTTTGACGACCTCGGCGCCAATTCCCTGCTCATGGCCCAGTTCTGTGCGCGGGTCAGGAAGCGCGACGACCTGCCGTCGGTCTCCATGAAGGACGTCTACCGGCACCCCACCGTCCGCGGCCTGGCGACGGCCCTGCCGGCCGCGCCGACCGCCGCCGTCGGATCACAGGTGCCGGCCGTCCCCGAGGAGGGCGCGCCCGTCGGCAGCACACCGCGGTACATCCTGTGCGGAGCGCTGCAACTGCTGTTCTTCCTCGGTTACTCCTACCTCGCCGGACTGGTCATGATCCGGGGTTACACCTGGGTCTCCGCCGGCTCCGGTCTGGTCGATGTCTATCTTCGGTCGGCCCTCTTCGGCAGCGCCGGATTCGTCGCCATGTGCCTCTTCCCGGTAGCGGCGAAGTGGATTCTCGTCGGCCGGTGGCGGACCACGGAATTTCCGGTGTGGAGCCTGGGCTACCTGCGCTTCTGGACGGTCCGGGTACTGATCAACGCCAATCCGATGCGGCTCTTCATCGGCAACCCGCTGTACGTGCTCTACCTGCGGGCGCTCGGTGCGCGCATCGGAAAGAACGTCACCATCCTTTCGCACGCCGTGCCCGTCTGCACCGACCTCCTCACGATCGGCGCCGGCACGGTGATCCGCAAGGAGGCGTTCTTCCTCTGCTACCGAGCGCACGCCGGACGGATCCAGACCGGCCCCGTCACCCTCGGCCGGGACGTCTTCATCGGCGAGCGCACCGTGCTGGACATCAAGACGTCGATGGGGGACGGCGCCCAGCTCGGCCACGCGTCGGCGCTGCAGACCGGCGAGGCCGTGCCCGCCGGGCAGCACTGGCACGGCTCGCCCGCCGAGCGCACCGAGCTGAACTACGTACGCGTCGCGCCGACCGGCTGCGGCACCCTGCGGCGCTTCGGCTACGGCCTCCTCACCCTGGTGCAGTTGTTCCTGATCGCCCTGCCGCTGGCCGTCGGCGTCGTGTACATGGTGCTGACCGAGATCCCCGCGCTCGGCAGGTGGCTGGGTCCGGGCACCGAAGGGCTCACCTCGGCGGAGCTGTACACCGACGCGCTGCTCATCTCCGTCGTGGTGTTCTTCGGCTTCACCCTGCTGGGCATGGTCTGGCTGTTCACCGTCCCGCGCCTGCTGAACCTGCTGATCCGGCCGGACCGGGTCTATCCGCTGTACGGATTCCACTACTCCGTGCACCGGGCGATCGCGCGGATGACCAACATCAAGTTCTTCAAGTGGCTCTTCGGTGACAGCTCCTACATCGTCCACTACCTGCGCTGCCTCGGGTACGACCTGTCCAAGGTCGAGCAGACCGGATCCAACTTCGGCACGGGCATCAACCACGAGACCCCGTTCCTGAGCAAGGTCGGCAGCGGAACGATGGTCGCCGACGGACTGTCGATGATCAACGCCGACTTCTCCAGCACCTCCTTCCAGGTCTCCCGGGCGGAGATCGGCGCCCAGAACTTCCTCGGCAACTTCATCGCCTACCCGGCAGGCGGCCGGACCGGGGAGAACTGCCTCCTCGCGACCAAGGTGATGGTCCCGCTCGAGGGAAAGCTCCGCGAGAACGTGGGTCTGCTCGGCTCACCGAGCTTCGAGATCCCCCGCACGGTGGAGCGCGACACCCGCTTCGACCACTTCCGCACCGGACGCGAGTTCCGCCGGCGACTCGCCGCGAAGAACCGGCACAACATCACGACGATGGGCATCTTCCTCCTCCTGCGGTGGATCCACGTCTACGTACTCACCGTGCTGGCCGTCGCGGGCATCGAACTGTACGGCGTGGCGGAGCAGTTGCTCGTCGCCGCCTACATGGGCCTCAGCATCGCCTTCACCGGCGTCTACTTCGCCCTGGTGGAACGGGTCATCCTGCGGTTCCGGCCGCTGCGGCCGCAGCTGTGCTCCATCTACGAGCCGTACTTCTGGTGGCACGAGCGCCTGTGGAAGGTGCCCGACACCCACTTCATGGTGTTCAACGGCACGCCGTTCAAGAACCTGCTCTGGCGCCTGATGGGCGTCCGGCTCGGCAAGCGGGTCTTCGACGACGGCTGCTACCTCACGGAACGGACGCTCACCACGATCGGCGACGACGCCACGCTCAACACCGGCAGCAAGGTCCAGTGCCACTCGCAGGAGGACGGCACCTTCAAGTCCGACCACAGCACGATCGGCGCCGGCAGCACGCTGGGCGTCGGTGCCATGGTCCATTACGGCGTGACCGTGGGCGACGGGGCCGTGATCGCGGCTGACTCCTTCCTCATGAAGGGGGAGGAGGTCCCGCAACGGGTCCGGTGGGCCGGCAACCCGGCCACGGAGATGCGCGCCGTACCGCACCGGAGCGCGTGACGCGGGGGTCACCGAGCATGCCGTACGCCCCGCAACGCAACACACCGCACGGGACCGGGAAGCGGCCCTTGGACGCGGAGAGGGCGGCAGGGCCGTCGCCGGCACCCGGCACGGCCCGGTCACCACGGCCGGCCGGAACAGCGGCCACCACATCGAGAACTACTACCGCGCCGCGCCGGACAGTGGCGCGCAGCACCGTGGCAACGGTGAACGGAGGGGGAAGTTTCCATGACACAGCCAGCAGAGACCGGTCGTGACTTCTGGCGGGGGGTGCTCGCGGGAGGTGGCGTCACCGCAGTCCCGCGGTGGACCCGGCGACCGGTACCGGGCGTCGCCGAGCACGTGGCGAGCGTTCCGGCCGAGGTGGTCACGGCGTTGCGCCGGCTGGCGGAGGAGCTGGCGGTGCCGTTCGACACCCTGCTGCTGACCGCGCATGCCAAGGCCCTCGCGGCACTGGCGGGAGAGCGGGAGGTGGTGACCGGTCTGGTCACCGAACGGGGCGGCCGGCCGCTGCCCTGCCCGCTGGCGACCGACGCCGCCACCTGGCGGGCCGTCGTGCACGACACCGACCGCGTCGCCGCCGCCGTCCTGACGCACCGTGAGTTCCCGGTCGAGGAACTGCGGCGTGAACTGGACGTGGTGGGGCCGGAGTACGAGACGGTGTGGGACCCGACCGGCGGGGACGGCGAGCCGGACGGGAACATAGTGCTGCGGCTGGGCGCCGAGGCCCGCGGCGAGGAACTGGTACTGCGGCTGCGGTACCGCACCGAGGCGCTGGACGCCGAGTGCGCCACGCGGATCGCCGGCTACCACCGCCGCGCGCTGGCGCTGCTGGCTGCCGGGCCCGACGCCGAGCACGAGCGGCAGAGCCTGCTGTCGGCCGACGAACTCCGCCACCAGATCGACGGGCTCGCCGGTCCGCACCGCGAGCTGCCCGACGCCCGCTTCCACGAGCTGTTCGAGCAGCGAGTCGTCGCTCACCCGGACGCCGTCGCCGCCGTACAGGGCACCCGGCAGTGGACGTACCGCGAGCTGAACGCCCACGCCAACCGGCTGGGCCGTGCCCTGCTGGCCCGCGGGCTGCGCCGCGAGGACGTCGTCGCGGTGGTCACCGAACGCAACCTGGACTGGATGGCCGCCGTTCTGGCGGTCTTCAAGGCCGGCGGCGTCTACCTGCCCATCGAGCCGCACTTCCCGGCGGACCGTATCGCCACCACGCTCACCCGCGCCGAGTGCGGCCTGGTACTGACCGAGCAGGCCAGCACCGGCACCCTCGACGAGGCCCTGACCTCCGTACCCGGCGCCCGCAAAATCTTCATCGACGCCGCGTACGAGGAGGGCCACGCCGAGGACGACCTCGGCATCGCCGTGACACCCGATCAGCTTGCGTACATCTACTTCACCTCGGGCTCGACCGGCGAGCCCAAGGGCGCGATGTGCGAGCACGCCGGCATGCTCAACCACCTGTACGCCAAGATCCATGACCTGGGCGTCGAAGAAGGCCAGGTGGTCGCCCAGACGGCGCCCCAGTGCTTCGACATCTCGCTGTGGCAGCTGGTCTCCGCGCTGCTGGTCGGCGGCCGGACCCTGTTGATCGGGCAGGACGCGGTGCTGGACGTCCAGCGGTTCGTGGAGACCGTCGTCGACAACCGGGTGGGCGTCCTCCAGGTCGTCCCTTCCTACCTCGAAGTGGTGCTCTCCGCGCTGGAGGCGGCGCCCCGCGACCTGCCGGACCTGCGGTGCGTGTCGGTCACCGGCGAGGCACTGAAGAAGGAGCTGGCCCAGCGCTGGTTCACCGCCCAGCCCGGAATCAAGCTGGTCAACGCCTACGGCCTCACCGAGACCTCCGACGACACCAACCACGAGGTGATGGTCGAGGCGCCCGAGGGCGACCGGGTGCCGCTCGGCCCGGCCGTGCACAACGTCCGCGTCTACGTCGTCGACGACCACCTCGCCCCGGTACCGCTCGGCGCCCCAGGCGAGATCGTCTTCTCCGGCGTCTGCGTCGGCCGCGGCTACATCAACGACCCGGAGCGGACCCGCAAGGCGTTCCTGCCCGACCCGCACCGCGCCGGCGAACGGCTCTACCGGAGCGGTGACCGGGGCCGCTGGCAGGCCGAGGGCAAGCTGGAGTTCCTCGGCCGCCGGGACACCCAGGTCAAGATCCGCGGCTTCCGCATCGAGATCGGCGAGATCGAGAACACCCTGCTGCGCACGGACGGCGTACGCGACGGAGCCGTGGTGGTCGCCGAGCGGGCCGACCGCAGCAAGCACCTGGTCGCGTTCTACTCCGGGCGCGAGCTGGCGGTCACGACGCTGCGCCAGGCGCTGGGGGAGTCACTGCCCGGCTACATGGTGCCCGCCGCCTTCCACTGGCTGGAGGCCCTGCCGCTGACCGCCAACAGCAAGATCGACCGGAAGGCGCTCACCGCGCTGGCCGGCCGGCTGGGCGCGGTCGAGGAGGAGTACCACGCGCCGCGCACCGCGACCGAACACAAGCTGGCTGCCGCCTGGTCGGCGGTCCTGGGCATCCCGCAGGACCGGATCGGCCGCCGCGACCACTTCTTCGACCGGGGCGGCACCAGCCTGTCGGCGGTGAAGCTGGCGGTCACCCTCAAGCGCGCCGTCTCCCTGAAGGACGTCACCCGGCACCCCGTCCTGGCCGACCTGGCCGACGTGGTCGACGGCCGCTCCGTACGCCGCGACGGACTGCTGCACGCGCTCGCCGAGCCGAGTGGCGGCACGGCCGGAGCGCTGGTCTGCTTCCCGTACGCCGGCGGCAACGCGGTGAACTTCCAGCCGCTGGCCCGCGCGCTGCGCGACAGCGGACGCGCGGTGTACGCCGTGGAACTGCCCGGACACGACCTGACCGCGACCACCGAGCCGTTCGTACCGCTGGCAGAGGTGGTCGAGCAGACCGTCGGCGAGATCGTCCGGCGCGGCCTGAGCGACGTACTGCTGTGGGGCCACTCCTCGGGCACCGCCTTCGCCGCCGAGACGGCGCGCCGGCTGGAGCGGCGCGGGGTGACCGTACAGCGGCTCTTCCTCGCGGCGCAGCTGCCCGGCGACGCCGCCGTCCGGCAGGCCGCCATGGCCGAACTGACGGCGCTCGGCGACGCGGAGATCGCCGCACGGCTGAGCGCGGAGGGCGGCTACACCGAACTGGAGGAGCTGGACGAACGGCGCGCCGAACACGTCGGCGCCTCCTACCGTCACGACTGCCTCGCCGCGCACCGGTACTTCGCCGGCCTGCTGACCGAACCGCCCGCGGAGAAGCTGGCCGCACCGGTCACCGTGGTGGTGGCCGCCGACGACCCGGTCACGGCCGATGCCCGGGACCGCCACCTCGACTGGCAGCTGCTGGCCGACGATGTCCAGCTGCACGAACTGACCGAGGGGGGCCACTACTTCCTGCGCACCCGCCCGGACCGGGCGGCAGAGGCCGTACAGGCCGCCGCCGCTTTGTTGGCTTCTTCTTGAGAACCGTAACGAAGGGAAAACCTGAAATGTCGTCATTCCCGGCGTCCCTGCTCGACGTGGAGCGGCAGCCAGGAGGGCCCCCGATGCTGTGGGCCGAGACCGAAGGTGACGCGACGAACTGGGTGGCCGAGCACCGCGAGGCGCTGCGCGCCGCCGTTGCCCAGCACGGCTCCCTGCTCGTCCGCGGCCTGGGCTTACGGGACGCTCCCGGGGCCGGAGCCGTCTTTCACCGGCTGGCCGACGGCCTGCTGAGCGAGCGGGAGTCGTTCGCGCCGCGGCGGAAGTACGCCGACGGGGTGTACTCCTCCACCAAATGGCCGCCGCACCAGCAGATGTGCATGCACCACGAGCTCAGTTACACCCTCACCTTCCCCGGCCTGATGATGTTCGCCTGTCTCACCGCGCCCGAGAAGGGCGGGGCAACCGGCGTGGCCGACGCGGCCGCCGTGCTCAAGGCGCTGCCCCGCAAGCTGGTGAAGCGGTTCGAGAAGGAGGGCTGGCTGCTCACCCGCAGTTACAACGAAGAGATCGGCGCGCCCTGGCGGGAGGCCTTCGGTACCGAGGACCGCGCGGAGGTCGAGCGGTACTGCCGTGCGAACGCCATCAGCTTCGCGTGGCAGCAGGACGACGGCCTGCGCACCAGCCAGCGGCGCAGCGCCGTGGTACGCCACCCGGTCACCGGCGAGCGCTGCTGGTTCAACCAGGTCGCCTTCCTGAACGAATGGACCATGGACCCGGACGTGCACGAGTACCTGGTGGGGGACTACGGCGTCGAAGGACTGCCGTTCAACACCCGCTTCGGCGGCGGGGATCCGATCGGAAAGGACATCGTGGAACTGCTCACCGCCCTGTACGAGGAGCACACCGCACGGGAGCCGTGGCAGGCCGGCGATCTGCTGCTGGTGGACAACGTCCGCACCGCGCACAGCCGGGACCCCTTCGAGGGGCCGCGCGAGGTGCTGGTGGCGATGGCCGACGCGGTGCAGCTCGCCGACTGCAAGCCCACGGTCGAGGTGACGGCCCGATGACGACCATCGACTCCGCCGCCGCGCGGTCCGAAGGGAAGGGGCCGACGGGTGTGCCGCCGTTCGCGGTGATCTCCGGTTCCCAGGTCCAGCACGCCCTGCAGGGGCGCGAGCGGCAGATCGTCGACCTGGTGGAGGCCACCTACCGGCTGCACGACGCCGGCGAAACGGTCAACCCGCCCTCGTACTTCCTGCGGTTCCCGGACCGCCCGTCCTCCCGGATCATCGCGCTGCCGGCCTCGGTGGGCGGCCCGGAGCGGGTGGACGGCCTGAAGTGGATCTCCAGCTTCCCCGAGAACGTGGCGGCCGGCATCCCGCGGGCCTCGGCGGTCCTGATCCTGAACGACCACGACACCGGCTACCCGTTCGCATGCCTGGAGAGCTCCATCATCTCCGCCACCCGGACGGCCGCCTCGGCGGCGTCGGCCGCCGACTGGCTCAGCCGCGGCCGGCCGCGTCCGGTACGCGTCGGGTTCTTCGGTACCGGCCTGATCGCCCGCTACATCCACACGTTCCTGGCCGCCACCGGCTGGGACTTCGAGGAGATCGGCGTGCACGACGTGTCCGCCGACAGCGCGGCGGGCTTCCGTACGTATCTGGAACAGTCCGGCACCACCGGTCACATCACCATCCACGACAGCGCCGAGCAGCTGATCCGCCTGAGCGACCTGGTCATCTTCGCCACGGTCGCCGGCCAGCCGCACATCACGGACGTGTCGTGGTTCGCACATCATCCATTGGTGCTGCACGTCTCGCTGCGCGACCTCGCGCCGCAGATCGTGCTCGCCTCTGCAAACATCGTCGACGACGTCGAGCACTGCCTGAAGGCCGACACCTCACCGCACCTGGCCGAACAGCTCTCCGGCAGCAGGGACTTCCTGCACGGGACGCTGGCCGAGGTGATGACGGGGAAGGCGCGGCCGCCGGCGGGCCGCCCGCTGGTCTTCTCGCCGTTCGGACTGGGGGTCCTGGACCTGGCGGTCGGCAAGTACGTCTACGACGAGGTGGTCCGCTCGGGGGAGCTGCACGTCATCGACGGCTTCTTCCACGAGCTGCGCCGGTACGGATGAGCGGCCGGTTCCTACGGCCGCACATGGGGGGTCATCAAATGAGGGGGTCATCGTGCCAGTCATATCCGTTCCCCTGGAGTTCAATGAGGAAGAGCTCTACGTCGACCTGCGGTCGACCTTCGGACAGCCACTGTTCCTGAAGTGCGAGGGCTTCAACTTCGCCGGGTCGATCAAGCTGAAGGCCGCGGCGGAAATGGTCGAGGCCGCGGAGCGCGAGGGTGCGCTGATGCCGGGGTCGGTCCTGGTGGAGTCCTCGTCCGGCAATCTGGGCGTGGCGCTCAGCATGATCGCGGCGAGCAAGGGCTACGGGTTCGTGTGCGTCACCGACCCGCGGTGCAATCTGTCGTCACGGCGGATGATGGAGGCCCTGGGCAGCCAGGTGCACCTCATCGCCGAGCCGGACGCCCACGGCGGCTGGCTGGGCGCGCGGATCGACTACGTACGTGCTCTGTGCGCTTCCGACGAGCGGTACGTCTGGCTGAACCAGTACACCAACCCGGGCAACTGGCGGGCGCACTACCGCACCACCGCACCCGCCATCGCCCGGCAGTTCCCCGATCTGGACGTACTGTTCGTCGGGGCCGGTACCACCGGCACCCTGATGGGCTGCGCGCGCTACTTCTGGGAGTGGCGCCGCAAGGTGCGGGTGATCGCCGTCGACAGCGTCGGCTCGGTCACCTTCGGCGGCCCTCCGGGCCGGCGGATGATCCCGGGCCTGGGCACCAGTGTCCGCCCGGCGCTGCTGGACGAGTCCTACGTGGACGAGGTGATCCAGGTGGAGGAGGCGGACACCGTCCGCGCCTGCCACCGCCTCGCCCGCGCCGGATTCCTGTTCGGCGGCTCCACCGGCACGGTGGTCAGCGGCGCGACCGACTGGCTGGCGCGCCAGGACGACCGTGACCTGACCGCGGTGGCCATCGCCCCTGACCTCGGCGAGCGCTACCTCGACACCATCTATCAGACCAACTGGCTGCAGGACCTCTACGGTGAGGACGTCCTCAGCCCCGACGAGCTGACGGCCGGTACCCGCTCGGCCTGACCACAGCGCCGTCAGGCGCTGACACCGCGATCGCCGGCCCCGCTGCCGCAGGGGGCCGGTGACCGGGTTTCCGGCCGCGGCGAGGTGAGCACACTGATGCCGTTCGCCGCCACGATCGCCCCGATGGCCAGCCAGTCGATCCAGTGCAGTGCCTGGCCCAGCATCACCCAGCCGACCAGTGCGGCGAGCACCGGATTGACACTCATGAAGATTCCGAAGAACCGGGTCGTGACCCGGCGCAGCGCGAACAGGTCGGCCAGCATCGGCACGGCCGAGGAGAGCACTCCGGCCGCCGCCGCGTACGCCACCGCGCCCGCCGTGGGCGGCCGGTGCGCGAGTACGGTGACCCCGACCGGCACGTACAGCAGGGCGGACACGCCCGCCGCCACCGCCGACCCCTCCGTACCCGGCAGCCGGGCACCCACCGTCCGGTTGAGCAGGATGTAGGAGGCCCAGCACACCGCCGCGAGCAGGCCGAGCCCGATGCCCGCGTAGTCCGTAGTCGGCTGGGGGCGGGTCAGCGCGACCACGGCGGCCCCCGCGGCCAGTGCGCACGCGCCGTCGGTGAGGCGGCGGGACGCGGACAGTGCCACCGCCAGCGGGCCGCAGAACTCCAGCGTCACCGCCAGGCCCAGCCCGATCCGGTCGATCGCGGTGTAGAGGGACAGATTCATCGTGGCGAAGGCCACCGCCAGACAGAGCACCGGCCACCACTGCCGCCAGGCGAAGGCCCGCAGCTTCGGCCGGCCCACCGCCAGCAGCAGCACACCGGCCACCCACTGCCGTACGGCCACCACACCGGCCGGGCCGATGACGGGGAAGGCCATGGCGGCGGTCGCGGCGCCGACCTGGTTGGCCAGCCCGCTGCCGGTCATCAGCGCCGCTCCCACCAGGCGGTCCGGCCCGGAGGGCGACGGCGCCGCACCGCTCCCGGCGGTGGCGCGTGACAGCTCCTCTGCACTGCGGCTCAGCGTCATGCACCGCAGCATGAGCCGCCCGCCCGCATACGCAAAATGCATGCGAGGAGTCATCTATACGCTGGGCTCATGGATATGGAACTGCGCCACCTGCGGTGCCTCGTGGCCATCGTCGACGCCGGGAGCTTCACCGACGCCGCCATCGACCTCGGGATCTCCCAGGCCGCCGTGTCCCGCAACCTCAGCGCGCTCGAAGGCGTCCTCGGGGTGCAACTGCTCCACCGCACCAGCCGGAACGTCACCCCCACCACCGCCGGCGTGCAGGTGCTGGCCCGCGCACGCCAGCTGCTCGCCGACGCCGACAACCTCCTGCGCGAGGCCACCACCGGCCACACCCGGCTGCGCATCGGCCACGCCTGGTCGGCGATGGGCCGGCACACCACCGCGTACCAGCGCCGCTGGGCCGCCCTGCACCCCGACATCGAGCTGCACCTCATCCGCACCAATTCGCCCACCGGCGGCCTGGCCGAAGGGTTGTGCGACCTGGCGGTGGTACGCAAGCCCCTCGACGCCGACCGCTTCGCCAGTGCCGCCGTCGGCGAGGAGCGGCGCTACTGCGCGCTGGCGGCGGACGATCCATGGGCGGCCCGCCGCTCCGTCCCGCTGGCCGACGCCGCCACGCGCACCGTGCTCGCCGACCGGCGTACCGGCACCACGACCGCCGAGCTGTGGCCGGCGGACGGCCGTCCCGTCATCGAGTACACCCGGGACGTCGACGACTGGCTCGCGGCGATCGCCGCCGGGCGGGGCATCGGCATCACCCCGGAGAGCACGGCCGGCCAGTACCGCCGCGACGGCGTCGTCTTCCGCCCGCTGCGGCACGCCCCGCCCGTCACCGTCCACCTCATATGGCGGCGCCACGACCCTCACCCGGCCACGCACGCCGCGGTCGCCCTGCTGGCGGACCTCTACCGGGAGGGGCGGACCCGCAGGGCGCGGCGCGCCGGCTAGGGCGCGCCGGTGGCGGTGAGGCGGACGATGCGCAGGGATCCGTTCTCCTTCCCGGGGTGACGGCTCGTCAGGTCGAGTCTGATCCGCGTCGTCCGCACCGCATCGAACGTGACACGGGTGGGGGAGTCCGAGGCGTCCGCCCAGTCGATACGGACGCGGTCCGCCGGCACGTACTCCCTGCCGTCCCAGTAGCTGACGGTGAGCGAGGCGGGCAGTGCGTAGGTGTCGTCGTCCGTCGTGAACGACACCTCGACGCCGGCCACCTCGCGGCGGCGCGACCAGGTCACCGCCACCCAGTCCGCGGCGCGCGCGGCACTGACGGCCGGCAGCAGGCCGGTCGCCGCCATGAGGTAGTGGTTCGACCAGCCGCTGCCCGGGTCACCGTCGAGCATCCGCGCGGGCACGGTGTCCGGCGCGCCGGAGAAGCTCGCGTCCGCGGCCGGAGCGCCGGAGGCGGCCTCGCGTACACCGGTCACCGCGGCCGCTGTCGGCACCGTGACCCCGGCCGCGCCCGCCCGCCGTCCCGTGACGGAGATCCGGGCCGAGGCGGAGTGCAGCCCGTCCGCCCGCGCGGTGACCGTGACCGCGGAGGCGCCGTCGGCCGGCCGTACGATCGCGAGGGCCTTGCCATGGAAGGCGGTCCGTACGGCCGAGCCGTAGTTCTCGGCGCTCTCCTGCTGCCCGTTGTCGACGCCCAGCAGATGGCCGCCGGTCACCCGGAAGGTCAGGGCGTGGTCGGCGCCGGGTACGAGGACGCCCCGGGAGTCGGTCACCTCGGCCGTGACGAAGACCAGGCCGCTCCCGTCGGCGGCCACCTCCTTGTGGTCCGGCGTCAGCCGCACCGCCGCGGGCTCGCCCGCGGTGCGCAGCGTGTCGCGGGCGACCTCACGCCCGTCGCGCCGTGCCACCGCCACGAGCTTGCCCGGCTCGAAAGGCACCCGCCAGGTGAGGTGGAGCCGGCCCGCGCTGCCGTTGGGGCTGGTGTAGCTGCCCGGGTACGGGCCCGAGGTGACGGTCTTGTCGTCCCCGGTGGCCTCGGTCGTCTCCAGGTACTCGCGCCCGTCCGCCGTCTTCTTGCGGTCGAAGCGGCGGGCACCCACCGAGCGGCCGTTGAGGAACAGTTCCACGCTGTCCGCGTTGGTGTAAGCCCACACCGTCACCACGTCCTTGGGGTGGTGCCCGGTCCAGTCCATGGGGACCAGATGCACCATCGGCGTCCGGCTCCACTGGCTGCGGAACAGCGAGAACTGGTCCTTGGGGAACCCCGCGGTGTCGACGGCGCCGAAGAACGAGGACTTCACGGGGAAGACATCGTCGTACGGCGTCGGCTCACCGATGTAGTCGATGCCGGTCCACAGGAACTGACCGCCGAAGAACTCCCGGTCGCGGTCCTTCTTCAGGGCGTACTCGCCGCTCATCGTCCACGACTCCAGGTTGTTGTCGTACGACGAGGCACCGCGGCGGCCGGGCGTGTAGTTCTCCCCGGTGTTGAGCTGTCCCGGGCTCTCGTACACCCCGCGGGTCGACGTGCTCGACGAGCTCTCGGACTCGAAGAAGAAGGTGTCCGGGTACTTCGCGTGCAGCGCGTCGAGGGAGGCGGCCGTGTTGTAGTTGAGCCCGACGCCGTCCAGCATGCGCAGGATGCGGTCCTGCGGTGAACCGTCCTTCGGCACACTGCGGTACTTGTCCGAGCCGATCACCACGGCCCGTGTGGTGTCGACCGACCGCACGGCCGCGATCAGCCGCTCGGCCATCCCCACCCCGGCCTCGCTCGTACTGTCCGGGATCTCGTTGCCGATCGACCACATCACCACGGCGGGCGAGTTCTTGGCCGCGTGCACCATCTCCTTGATGTCGGCGTCGCTGTGCTCGTCGAAGAAGCGGCCGTAGTCGTACGGGTTCTTCGGCGTGCGCCAGCAGTCGAACGCCTCGACCTGCAGCATGATCCCCAGCTCCGCGCAGAGCGCGACCACCTGGGGTGCCGGCGGATTGTGCGAGGTCCGCAGCGCGTTGACGCCCATCTCGCGCATCAGCTCCAACTGCCGTCGGGCCGCGGCCGGATGGAAGGCGGCGCCCAGCGCCCCCAGGTCGTGGTGGAGATTGACGCCCTGGAGCTTCATCCGCTCCCCGTTGAGCGCGAAGCCGTGTTCGGGGTCGAAGGTGGTCCACCGCAGCCCGAACGGCGTGCTCGTCTCGTCGACGGTCCGGCCGCCGACGCTGATCCGGGTGTCCACGGTGTAGAGGTAAGGCCGCCGCACCGACCAGAGCCGGGGCTTGTCGATGCGCAGATCCAGCGAGGTCGTCGACGGGTCACCGCCGAGCGTGGCGGGGGCCGACGCCGACGTG
This sequence comes from Streptomyces sp. NPDC053560, assembly GCF_044544605.1. NCBI lineage: Bacteria > Bacillati > Actinomycetota > Actinomycetes > Kitasatosporales > Streptomycetaceae > Streptomyces > Streptomyces sp. NPDC053560. The sequence continues at coordinate 120,969 of NZ_JBITXI010000013.1, forward strand.
ATCCGCCGCCCGTCCGCGTCCCGAACCGTCGCCGTGACCTCCGCACGTACGGTCTTCCCCGCCGCGCCGACGGCGGCCACCGCCACGTGGACCGCTCCACGGCCCGCCGCGACGTGCCGCGCCAGGTCCGGGGTGGTGACCGTGACCCCGTGCCGGACGATGTGCACGGGATCGGTGACGACCAGCCGTACGTCCCGGTGGATGCCGCTGCCGGAGTACCAACGGCTGCTGGGCACCTGGTTGCGCGCCCGCACGGAGAGGGTGTTCGCCGTTTTGCCGTCGGTGTGCGCCAGGTCGGTGACGTCCACGGCGAACCCGGTGTAGCCGTACGGGTGGGTGGCGGCCCGCCGGCCGTTGAAGTGCACCTGCGCGTCCATGTACACGCCGTCGAATTCGACGGAGATCCGCTTCCCCGCCGTCCTCGCGGGCAGCGTGAAGGACTTGGTGTACCAGCCGAGCCCGCCGGGGAGGTAGCCGGAACCGGCGGTGGTGCGGTCGTCCTTGACGGGGTCCAGGCCGATGCTCCAGTCGTGCGGCACGTCCACCTCGTGCCAGGCCGGATCGTCGTCGGCGGGCCGGGGCGCCTCCTCGCCGGTGGTGTTGACGAGCGCGAACCGCCACCCGTGGCGGAGGCCGGTCTCCCGCCGCGCGCCCAGCGCCTCGTCCGCCACCGGTTCCGCCCGGCCGGCCGCCGAGGCCGTGGGACCCATCGCCAGTTGTGCACCGAGGACTCCGCCGAAGGAGGCGCCGGCTCCGCCCAGAACCGCGCGTCGTGAGATGGCCATGTGTGCCTTCCGGTGATCCGTGAGAGTGACGGGGCAGCCGAACGCGCTGAGTCTGTCGACTCCTGTTGATATATGTCAATGAACAAAACAAAACTGTTCAACTAGCCGCAGGCGGAAGCGGTTCACGCCGGTCTCGGACTCCTCCCGCGGGAACCCACCGCAACAACTCCGCCCGCCGGGTGAAGTCGAAGGAGGCCGCCACGCCGACCCGCTGCCGCCCGGCCGTGCTCGCTTCTTCCGCGCCGTCTCGCATGACATCGAGGCCAGGGAGGGCGGCGCCGATCACTCGGGGGGAGCGGTCCCGGTGTCGTTCGCCGGGGCGATGGGGCCCTCGGACAGCCGGCGCTCCATGACCCCGGCGAGCAGCGCCAGCGCGTCCACGACCCGGGCCCGGTCCTCGCCGAGCCCCGTGAGCAGCTCGGCCTCCACGGCGAGCTGGCGCGGGAAGAGGCCGTCGATGGCTTCCTTGCCCGCGGGGGTGACGGTGACGAGCGCGGCCCGGCGGTCGGCCGGGTTGGGCGCGCGCTCGATGAAGCCGCGCTTCTCCAGCTTGGCGAGGGCCTTGCTCATGCCGGCCCGGGAGATGCCCATGTTGTCGGCGAGGCGGCGGGCGATGGCCGGCTCGTCCGCGTACCGCAGCGGCACCAGCACGTCCAGCTCGGGGTTGGTGAGCGGGGCCCCGTCGTAGAGCGGCTCCACCGCCTCGTCGAAGAGGGCGACGATCCGCTTGAGCAGCGCCACCACCTCCATGGGAGAGGTGTCCAGGCCGGGGTTGTGCGCGGACCACTGCTCGCGGACCACGGACGGGGGGAGGGGCAGCACGGACGCACTCCTTTGGGGACGGGCTTGGTAAGCCGGAGAACTTTGTAAACCGGTGAACTATTGGTTACCTTTCTTGAATGGTATCCCCGGCTCCCCCTTCCCGTACCTCCGGCGCGCCCCCGCGCGCTGCCGACGCGGCCGCTGCCGCCGATCTCGACGGGCCGCCGCGCAAGCGCGCGGGCGCACTGATCGCGGTCCTCGGCGCGCTCACCGGCATCGCCCCGCTCGCCACCGACATGTACGTACCGGGCTTCCCGTCCATGGGCGAGTCCCTGCACGCGAGCAGCTCCGCCGTCCAGCTCACCATGACCGCGTTCCTCGCCGGCCTCGTCGTCGGGCAGGTGCTGGTGGGCCCGATCAGCGACGGCCTCGGGCGGCGCGGACTCCTCATCCGGGGCGGCATTGGCTTCACCGTGCTCTCCCTGGCCTGCGCCGTCGCACCCAACGTCGAGGTGCTGACCGCGGCCCGGTTCCTGCAAGGAGTGTGCGGCGCCGCGGGCATGGTGCTGGCCCGCGCGGTCCTCACCGACCGCTTCCACGGCCCGGACATACCGCGGTACTTCGCCCTGCTCTCCCAGATCCTCGGCGTCGCACCCGTCGCGGCGCCCGTCGTCGGCGGCGCCATCCTGTCCGTCTCCACCTGGCGCGCCGTCTTCGTCGTCCTGGCCGTCATCGGCGCGGTCCTGCTGCTCTCCGTGCTGGCCAAGGTCCCGGAGTCGCTGCCGCCCGAGCGCCGCCACAGCGGCGGCATCGGCGGCACCTTCCGCGCGATGGGCACGCTGCTGGGCAACCGCGCGTTCATGGGGTACGTGCTCGTCCTCGGCTTCAGCGCGGCGGCCCTGTTCGCCTACATCAGCGGGTCGAGCTTCGTCTTCGAGAACCTCTACGGCGTCTCCGCCACGGTCTACTCGCTGATCTTCGCGTGCAACGCCATCGCCATGCTGATCGCCGGCGCGGTCTTCGGGAAGCTGGCCCGCCGCCACGTCCCCCTGAACACCCTGCTCACCGCGGGAGTCTGCCTCTCGGTACTGGGCGCCCTGGCGCAGGTCCTGCTGCTGGCCACGGTAGGCGGCACCCTGGCCGGCACCTGGATCTGCCTCTTCCTGACGCTGGGCGGCGTCGGTATGACGTTCCCCGCGACGATGAGCCTCGGCCAGACGCTGGGCCGCGCGGCACCCGGCGCGGCCTCCGCCCTCCTCGGCGGCCTGCAGTTCCTCTTCGGCGCGGCGGCCTCGCCGCTGGTGGGCGCCTTCGGCGAGGGCAGCTCCGCCCCGATGGCCGTCATCATGCTGAGCGCCCTGGCCGCGGCGGCCCTCTGCCTGATCGCCCTCGTCCGCCCGTGGCAACGCCACGGCGAAGCCACGGGCGGCGAGCCCACGGGCTGAGCCGGCCGATTCCGGGTGCCCCGCCGCAAGCCGGTACGGCGTCGCCGGTGCCTCAGCGGAAGGCGTCGGCGTTCTCCGCGACCCACTGGCGGAACGTCCTGGCCGGGGCCCCGGTGACCCGCGACACCGTGTCGCGCACCCGCAGCAACTCCTCGTTCATGTCCCCACCGGTCACGTCGAGCACCGCATCCGCCGACTCGTCGCCCATGAACGCGGCCAGCTGTCGGTGCGCCTCGGCCCGGCCGGCCTCGACGACCGGCACCTCCCGCCCCAGCACCGCGCCGGTCGCCGCCACCTGCTGCCGGGCCGTCACCCGCTCGGGACCGGTCAGCGCGTACGTCCGGCCGCGGTGCCCCGGCTCGGCCAGCGCCACCCGTGCCACCGACGCGATGTCCGCCGGTGTGACCGGCGGACCGTCGCGCGCATGGTGCCCGCACCGTGTCAGCCGTGCGCGGGCAGCAGGCGCGCGAGGGCCGTGAAGCCACGGTCCTCGGCATGCTGCCGGGCGGTCACTCCCTTCTTGTCGGCGAGGCCGGGATCGGCTCCCGCGTCCAGGAGCAGCTCGACCACCCGCTGGTGGTTCCGGCCGCCGTCACCGAGGATGACCGCTTCCAGCAGGGCGGTCCAGCCGAGGCTGTTGACGTGGTCGACGTCGATACGGATGTCGGGGTTGGTCAGCACTTCGCGCACGTAGTCGGCATGACCGCGTTCGGACGCCGGTATCAGGGAGGTGCCGCCGTAGCGATTGACCAGGGTGTAATCGGGCTCGGCCGCCGCCAGCACCCGTGCCATCTTCACACTGCCGGTCACCCCCGTCACCAGCCACGGGGTGTCGTGCCGCCAGTCCAGTGCGTCGGGGTCCGCGCCCGCCTCGACCAGCGCCTCGGCCGCTTCGATGTGATCCCCGGTCGCGGCGAGCAGCAGTGGTGTGCGGCGCTTGGCGTCGCGCGCTTCCACGCGGGCACCGCGGTCGAGGGCCGCGCGTACGGCCGGCGCGTCGCCCGCCCGGGCGGCCTTGAGCAGCGCGCGGTCGGCGGCCGGGCCGGGAGACCGCCGGGGCGAAGCGGAGTCGCCGGACGACGGAGAGGTGCCCGCGGCCGTCGGCTTGTGATGCCCCGCCGTGTCGTCCTCGGGCGGCGACGCGCACCCCGCGAGCAGCGCCAACCCACTGAGCAGGACGCCGGCAGCGACGGCGGAACGGCGCTTGCGCTCTCCCCCTGCGATGCGCTTTGTCATCCCTGTCCCAGTCCCAGTCCCAGTCCCTGTCCCTCGGTGCATGGTGCGGTGCGCCTCCTTGGCGGTGGTCTTGGCGGTGGATCGATCCGGATCGATGCGGATCGTTTCGGTGTGGTGCGGTGCGGTCATCCTTGATCCCTCCGCCCTTGTCGTGGATCGGCGGAGCGGCTGGTCGTGCCTCGCGTAGGGAGGACGGCCGGGTCGGCCGATCGGCTGATGTGCACAGGGGCCCGTACGCTCACGGTGTGCCGCGGGCGGCATATCGTTGCGGGGTGACCGGCTCGGGGGAAGAGGCAGCCGGGTACCGCGAAGGGCGAGGGATACGAACGTGGCGGCACGAACCGGCCGGCGGGCCGACGACGAACGGCCGGCAGCGGCGGAGCCCGAACGCGTCCCCTTGAGCGAACGCGCGCGCGACGCCATCCGCGAGCGTGTCATCGACGGCCGTTACCCGCAGGGTGCCCGTGTGGTGGAGCGTGAAGTGGCGGAGGAACTGCGCATGTCGCGGGTCCCGGTGCGGGAGGCGCTGCGCGGGCTGGTCGCCGAGGGCCTGCTGGAGCTGCTGCCGCACAGCGGCGTACGGGTGCGGCGGCTGGACCGTACGGACGTGGAGCATCTCTACGAGGTGTGGGAGCCGCTGGCCATTCAGGCGTCGCGGCTGGCTGCCCGCCGGGTGGCGAGCGCGGCACCGGACGAGCCGCCGCCGCTGGCGGGGCTGCGGTCAGCTCTGGAACGGGCGGAGACGGCGGCGGCCGGCGGGGAACCGGGGCTGGAGGTGGTGGCCAACACCGCGTTCCACGACGGGATCGTGGCGCTGTCGGGCAATCCTTTGCTGGCGCGCACGATGGCGCGGCTCAGCTGGCAGCTGCGGCTGCTGTTCGGGCTCAACTCGGAGCCGGACCATATGCGCGTGCAGCACCGCGCCATGTACGAGCGGATCGCCGCCGGAGATGCGGACGCCGCGGCGGCGCTGACGCTCGTCCACGTACGGGACAGCCGGACGGCCGCCCTCCGCGCCGTCTCGGTGTGAGCGGCCTCCCCGCGACGATGTCCGCCATCCGGCAGCCGATGCCCGCACCGCGTCAGCCATGGATGCCATCGATGACGCCACCAAGCACCCGGCAATCGAGCTGCCGCACTGGGCGCGGGCCCACCTCACGCCGCAGCAGCGTGCCGCGGCCACGGTCTGCGCCTCAGGGGAACACTGCCCCATGCGTTCCGCCGCGCACGGCCGACTCGGCCTGGGCCGCATCGGTTACGTCCACTCCGCGGCCCAACTCGCCGACTGGCTGGCGGAGTTGAATGTACCGGCCGGCCCGGTACGGTGCCTCCCCATCGAGGACGTCGTACCCGCCCTGCCGGTCCAGGGGCCCGCACCCGGCCTGGCCGACCGGATGCGCGAACTGCATCACCGCTTCCAGGCCATGCGGCGTACGGGCCCGCAGGCCGCCGGCTGACGCCGACGGCGTCCGCCTACTTGGCGATGGCGGCGGCTCCGGCCTTGGCGAACTTCTCGTCCAGGTCGCCGCTGGGCGCCCCCGCGACACCGATGCCCGCCACCGGGGCGCCCTTCGCGGCGACGGGGGCGCCGCCCGCGAGGAACAGCGTCCCGGGGATGTCCTTGAGCGTCGGCGCGGACTCCAGGCGCTTGGCCAGCTCGGAGGTGGGCGCGTTCCAGGAGACCGCGGTGAAGGCCTTCTTTTCGGCCGCCTCGTAGGACTGCGGGCCCGCACCGTCACCGCGCAGGGTGACCAGGGTGTTGCCGTTGCGGTCGACGACCGCGACGGACACCCGCTGGTTCTCCTTCTTCGCGGCCTTCAGCGCGCCCTGCGCCGCCTGCACGGCGGTGTCGATGCCCAGGTGGGTGGAGTTGACCAGCCCACCGCTGTTCGCCTCGGTCTTCGCGGCGGCACCGGCCTGGTCGGCGGCGGGGGAGGCCTGGGCCGAGACGGCACCGGCCGTACCGGCGACCAGCGCGGCGGCGACGGCCGTACCGGCGACCAGACGGGTGCGCTTCGAGACCTTCTTCACGTGCTTCATGAGAACGACTCCAGAGTGTGGTGTGTGATGTCCGGTGACGTGATCCATCCTGGTTCCGGGACCGGCGGCAGGGCGTCGGCCCACCGGCTCCACACACCGGGCGGACCGGACGACGCCGGGGTCATCCGATCGGTTGACCCCGCAGCCGCCCCCGCGGGGTCACCCTGGACGTACGGCACGTCCGCGCGGGCGTGGAACCTGCTGGAAGGAGACCCGGAGGTGGCGGTACCGCACCGGCAGCACACCGTGGCCGATCCCGACGCGGGCTGGCTCGGCACCGTCATGCACGCCGCGTTCTTCGTGCTGCTCGGCGCCTCGCTGGTCCGGTTCCTGGTCCGGCACCCGGGAGAGCCGCGCACGCCGTGGATCATCGCGCTGTCGGCCGTACTGGCCGTGCTGTACGTCCTCGTACCGGCGCTGCGGGGCCGGTTCACGCCCCGCCGCCCGACTCGGCTGACCTGGCTGACCCTGGTCGTCGGGGTCTGGGTGGTACTGGTGGTGCTCGCGCCGAGCTTCGCGTGGTGCGCGGTGCCGCTGCTGTACACGGGGCTGCGTACGCTGCCGCCGCGCGCCGCAGTCGCCCTGGTCGCGCTGCTCACCGTCTTCGTCGTCGCTGCCCAGTTGAAGCTGGCCGGCTGGGCCGACCCGAACCTGCTGCTCGCGCCGCCGGCCGTGGCCGCTGTCGCCACCGCCGTCTTCGTCCACATGCAGCGGCAGTCGGCCCGCCAGCGCGCCCTGATCGACGATCTCGTCCGTACGCGGCGCGACCTGGCCGCCACCGAACGCCGCGAAGGCACCCTCGCCGAGCGTCAGCGGCTCGCCATGGAGATCCACGACACGCTCGCCCAGGGCCTCTCCAGCCAGCGCATGCTCCTCCAGGCCGCCGACCGGATCTGGCTCTCGGACACGGAACAGGCCCGCGGTCATGTCCGTTCGGCCGCCGCTGTGGCCGAACGGAACCTCGCCGAGGCCCGGCGCTTCGTCCACGACCTGGCACCGGCCGACCTGGCCGACGGCGGTTCCCTCACCGAAGCGCTGCGCACGCTCGCCACCCGGGAGAGCACGGACGCGCTGACCGTACGCTGCCACATCGAAGGCACGCCCACCGCGCTGTCCGACCGGGTCGAGGCGACCGTGCTGCGCATCGCCCAGGGCGCCCTGGCCAACGTCCGCGAGCATGCCCGTGCGACGACCGCCACTCTCACCCTGACCTGCCTGGACGACCAGATCGTGCTCGACATCGCGGACGACGGCCGCGGCTTCGACCCCGGCACCACCCCCGAGTCCGCCGCAGGCCGCCACGACCTGCGGGGGCACGGCCTGCCCGCCATCCGCGCCCGGCTGCGCCAGGCGGGCGGCACCCTGACCATCGAGTCGGCCCCCGGCGAGGGCACCGTCCTCTCCGCCTCGATCCCGCTGAACCCCGTGGCCCCCTGACCCCTGCCCCCTGCCCCCTGCCCCCTGCCCCCTGGCCCTTGGCCCTTGGCCCTTGGCACCTGAACCTCCGGAGCACCCGTGAGTACGTCGCCCTCCGCCATCCCGGCCCCCGTACGGTTGCTGATCTGCGACGACCACGCCGTCGTACGCGCCGGGCTGCTCGCGCTCCTGGGCAGCGCGCCGGACATCGAGGTCGTCGGCGAGGCCGGGAGCGGCGAGGAGGCGGTCGCGCTGGCCGCGAAGCTCGTACCGGACGTGGTCCTCATGGACCTCCAGCTCAGGCCCGGCATCGACGGCGTCGAGGCCACCCGTCGCATCACGGCCCTGCAGGACGGCGCCCCGTACGTGCTGGTGCTCACCACCTACGACACCGACGCGGACATCACCCGCGCCATCGAGGCCGGGGCCACCGGCTATCTGCTCAAGGCCGAGCGGCCCGAGGAACTGTTCGCGGCGATCCACTCCGCCGCGCAGGGCCGCACCGCGCTGTCGCCGCCCGTCGCGGGCCGGGTCATGGCCCGCATGCGCAGCCCGCGCCCCACCCTCACCGCACGCGAGCTGGACATCCTCGGCCAGCTCGCCCACGGCCTGGGCAATCGCGACATCGCACGCACCTTGTTCATCAGCGAGGCCACGGTGAAGACGCATCTGGGCCGCATCTACGACAAGCTCGGCGTCGACACCCGGGCCGGTGCGGTCGCGGTCGCCAAGGAACAGCGCCTGCTGCCCTGAGCCGCGGGAGCGCCCCGGCACTCCGATTGCCGGTCACCGGACATCGTGCGGGTGACGGCCGCCACGGCCGCCCGCCGTCCGGCTTTGTATCCTCGGCAGGCGTCATCCGCCGAAGATCACGCACCGTGAGCAAGCGCGCCACCCGGGAGAGGACACCGTATGACCACCGAGCTCAGCCCCGACGCCCTGACCGGACTTCTCGACCGGGCCCGACAGGACTACCAGGACCTCGTCGGACGCGGGCTCTCGCTCGACCTCACCCGCGGCAAGCCCGCGCCGGAGCAGCTCGACCTCGCCGAGGGCCTGCTCAGCCTGCCCGGCAGCGGACGGCACACCGCGGCCGACGGCACGGACGTACGCAACTACGGCGGCCTGCAGGGCCTGCCGGAGCTGCGTGAGATATTCGCCGAGGTGCTGCGGGTGCCGGCCGCGCAGCTGCTCGCGCTCGGCAACTCCAGCCTGGAACTGATGCACGACTGCCTCGTGCACGCCCTGCTGGGTGTGGTCCCCGGTGCGGAGTCGCGGTGGGCGGACCAGGAGCGCATCGCGTTCCTGTGCCCGGTGCCCGGTTACGACCGGCACTTCTCGCTCTGCGAGCGGTTCGGGATCGACATGATCACGGTGCCGATGACGCCCGAGGGCCCGGACATGGACGTCGTGGAGCGGCTCGTCGCCGAGGACCCGGCGGTCAAGGGCATCTGGTGCGTACCGAAGTACAGCAACCCCACCGGTGACAGCTACAGCGACGCGACCGTGGCCCGGCTCGCCGCCATGCCGACCGCGGCCCCCGACTTCCGGATCTTCTGGGACAACGCGTACGCCGCGCACCACCTCACCGACGAACCCGTCGAGATCGCCGACCTGCTCGCGGCCTGCGCCGAGGCCGGCAACCCCGACCGGGCCTTCGTCTTCGGCTCCACCTCGAAGATCACCGCGGCGGGCGCGGGCGTCGCCTTCTTCGGCTCGTCGCCGGAGAACGTGCGGTGGCTCCTGGCCAACAACTCCAAGCGGTCGATCGGCCCGGACAAGATCAACCAGCTGCGCCATGTGCTGTTCCTGCGCGACGCCGACGGGGTGCGGGCCCACATGGAGCGCCAGCGCGCGCTGCTCCAGCCCAAGTTCGAGGCGGTCGCGCGGATCCTGGAAGCCGAGCTCGGCGGCACGGGCCTCGCGACCTGGACGTCCCCCAAGGGCGGCTACTTCGTGACCCTCGAAGTCCCGGACGGCTGCGCCAAGGAAATCGTACGCCGCGCCGCCGAGGCCGGCATCGTGCTGACCCCGGCCGGCGCCACTCACCCGTACGGGAATGACCCGCGCGACGCGGTCATCCGGATCGCTCCCAGCTACCCGAGCCCGGCCGAACTGGAGCAGGCGATCGAAGGTCTCGCCACCTGCGTCCGCCTGGTCGGCTACGAGCAGCGCGCAGCCTGAGCCGTTCCCACCACTGGCGGCGGTCCTGCGGGGCTGCGTCCTCCACAGTCCTGCGGGGCTGCGTCCTTCGGAGGACGCAGCCCCGCAGCTCATTTCGGCCAGGGAGCGTGACCGGCGCGCTAGTGCGCCGCGAGCCTCTCCACCAGCCCGATTCCCCGGGCGAGCAACTCCCGCTCTTCGCCGGTGAGCTCCGCGTCAATGGCGCGCGCAAGCCAGTCCGCCCGGCGTCCCCGCTCCTCCTCCAGCAGTGTCCGCCCCGCCGGGGAGAGCTCGACCAGGCTCTTGCGGCCGTCGGTCGGATGCGCCCGGCGCGTGATCAGCCCCTGCTCCATGAGCAGTCCAACGGCTCGGGCCATGGACTGCGGGCGTACCCGCTGATCGGCCGCCAGTTCGCTCGTCGTCATCGCACCGCTGCGGTCCAGCGCGCCCAGGACGGCCACCTGGCCGAGCGGCATCTGGTCCTCCAGCTTCACGCGCCGGGTGAGCTTTCCCATCGCGGTGCGCAGTTCGGCCGCGACGGCGGCGGATTCCGGAAGAGGCATACCGAATTTTAACGCAGCACGGCTGCACAGCAGAACTGCGCAGCAAGACTGAACAGCATAACTAAACAGCACAACTGCACAGCATTGCTGTAGAGTGCGCTGCGCCGGGTTCCGCGCCACCGTCGCCGCAGCCGAATTCCGGCATGCGACAACGGGAAGGGCTCCCATGACAGCCATCACCTCCGTCACCGGCCGCAGCGTCCTCGACAGCAGGGGCAACCCCACCGTCGAAGTGGATGTGGAACTGGCGGACGGATCCATCGGCCGGGCCGCGGTCCCCTCCGGCGCTTCGACCGGCGCCCGCGAGGCCGTCGAACTCCGCGACGGCGACCCCGCCCGCTGGCACGGCAAGGGCGTCGACCAGGCGGTACGCCACGTCAACACGGAGCTCGCAGCCGCCGTCACCGGTCGCGAGGCCGAGGACCAGGCCGACCTCGACGCCGTGCTCGTCGCCGCGGACGGCACCCCTACCAAGTCCCGGCTCGGCGCCAACGCGATCCTCGGGGTCTCCCTGGCCACCGCCAAGGCCGCGGCCGCAGCCCACCGCCTGCCGCTCTACCGTTACCTCGGCGGCTCCGGCGCCCGGCTGCTGCCCGTACCGATGATGAACATCGTCAACGGGGGCGCGCACGCCGACAATCCCCTGGACTTCCAGGAATTCATGATCGTCCCGATCGGCGCGGAGACCTTCGCCGAGGCCGTGCGGATGGGGTCCGAGATCTTCCACACCCTGCGCCGCGACCTCCTCGCCGCCGGGCACTCCACGGGCGTGGGCGACGAGGGCGGCTTCGCACCCGCCCTGCGTACCGCCGAGGAGGCCCTCGACTTCGTGGTGGCCGCAGTCGAGCGCACGGGCTACCGGCCGGGCACGGACATCGGTCTGGTCATGGACCCGGCGTCGTCCGAGTTCTTCCGCGAGGGCGTGTACGACTACAGCGGGGAAGGAGTACGGCGCACGCCCGCCGAGAACGCCGACTACCTGGCCAAGCTGATCGACGCGTACCCCATCGTGTCGATCGAGGACCCGATGGCCGAGGACGACCTGACGGGGTGGCGGGACCTGACCGCACGGGTCGGCGCGCGCTGCCAGCTCACCGGCGACGACGTGTTCTGCACGAACGAGACCCTCCTGCGTGAGGGCATAGGCTCCGGCGTCGCCAACTCGGTCCTGGTGAAGGTCAATCAGATCGGCACCCTGACGGAGGCCCTGGCCACCGTCAACACCGCCCACCGCGCCGGCTACACCGTCGTCATGTCGCACCGCTCGGGAGAGACGGAGGACACGACGATCGCGGACCTGGCGGTGGCCACGGGCTGCGGCCAGATCAAGACCGGATCACTGTCTCGCTCCGACCGCACCGCCAAGTACAACCAACTCATCCGTATCGAGGAGCAGTTGGGTTACAGTGCCCAGTACGCGGGTGCGGAGGCACTGCGACTGCGCCGCTAGCGCCTGTCCGGCGGCGGAGTGCGCGAATCCGTGCTTCGTCATCTCCGTGCTTCGCCGTTGACGGAGGCCGACGCGGTGGTGGTCACGCCGCGTCGGCCTGCGCGTGGACGGCTGCCGGGGTCTGGGCCGGAGTGCGCAGTACGGTGGCCGTGCAGGCGGCGACCGCGCACAGGGCGGCGGGCAGCAGGAACGTGAGGTTGAGCGGGGCGAGATGGGTCAGTGGCCCGATGACCGCGGGCCCGGCGAGCATGCCGAGGTAGCCGAGTCCGGCCACGCGCGAGACGTTCACCCCGGCCGCGTCCTGGTCGGCGTGGCCCGCCGCGCTGAACAGCTGTGGGATGCAGCCGGACAGCCCGGTCCCGAAGACGGCCCAGCCCACCAGCGCGAGCGGCACCCACGGCGAGAGCGCCGCCACCGTCAGGCCGATCCCGCCGAGCGCGGCGCCGTAGCGGAGCACGGCCACCGCGCCGAACCGGCCCGCCACCCGGTCGGCGAGGAACCGGCCGACGGTCATGGCGGTGGCGAAGGCACCGTACGCGAAGGCCGCGGTGGCAGCCGGCGCGTCCAGCACGTCCTTGAGGTGCAGCACGCTCCAGTCGTTGGCCACCCCTTCGCAGAGCATCAGCATCAGCGCGAGCACGGCCATGAACCAGATGCGCCGCGGCGTCCGGGCGCGGCGTACCGTACCGGCGTTCGTAGCCGCCTCGGTGCCGGAAGCTATCCGAGCAGGGCCAGCCCCAGCGTCCGAAGTCGTCCCGGCAGGGTCCGCTCCGGCGGCGTCATGGCTGTTGCGCTCCGGCCGCAGCAGTCCGCCGGTCGCGGCGCCGGCCGCGACGACACCGAACAGTGCGGCCCCGCCGAGGGTGGCCGCGGGGCTCCAGTCCCAGCTCAGCGTGCGGGCGCCGATGAGCGCCGCGAGGACGCCGCCGATGGAGAAGGTGGCGTGGAAGGCGGACATCACGGGGCGGCCGTACCCCCGCTCGACCTGCACGGCATGCGCGTTCATGCTCACGTCGAGGCAGCCGTTGCCGAGCCCGAGCAGCAGCAGGGCGCCGGCGAGCGCCCAGGCGCTGCCGGCCAGGCCCGGCAGGACGACTGCCGCGCTGCACAGGGCGGCGCTGAGCGGTACGACCGTCCGCGCGCCGAGCCGGTCGGTGAGCGGTCCGGCTATCTGCATGCCCGCGAAGGCTCCCAGGCCGAGCAGGAGCAGGAGCCAGCCCAGCACCGCGTGGCTGATCCCCGTCCGCTGCTCGATCGTGGGGATGTGGACGATCCACATCCCCAGGAGAAAGCCGTTCAGGGCGAAGTAGACGAAGGTGGCCACTCGGCCGTACCGCAGAGATCTCTCCATGCGGCGAACATATCGAACAAACGCAATGTTCGTAAGCTTGCTTTACGAACAACTTAGTTGTTCTATCGTGGGGTGGCAACGACAGCGAGCACAGACCGGCTGAGGCGCATCACCGAGGCCGTACGCGAGGCGGGCCGGATGGGCGTCGCCGAACTGGCCGAGCTGACCGGCGCGTCGGAGATGACCATCCGCCGCGACCTGGAAGCACTGGCCGGCCAAGGCGTCCTGGAGCGCTTCCGCGGCGGCGCGCGCAGTCTGCTGCTGCGCGGCGAGGAGCCGCCGTTCGCACTACGGGCCCAGGAGGGCATCGCCGCCAAGAGGCGCATCGCCGCCGCCGTCGCCGACCTGCTCACCGATGGCGAGTCCGTCGTCCTCGACAGCGGCACCACCTGCCTGGAGGTCGCCCGCGTACTGGCATCCCGACGGCTGACCGTGCTGCCGCTGTCCCTGCATGCGGTGAACGCGCTGACCGGCGCGCCACGCCTGACCCTGCTCGTCCCCGGCGGCCGCCCCAGACCGGGCGAGCTGGCACTGACCGGCCCCCTGACCGAGGCATCACTCGCCGCCCTCCGCTTCGACACCGCGGTCATCGGCTGCTGCGGCCTGACCGTGGCGACCGGCCTGACCGCCTACGACCTGGAGGACGCCGCGGTCAAGCGCACCGCGATCGCCTCGGCCCGCCGCGTCATCGCCGTCGCCGAGGCGGACAAGCTCTCCCGCACGGCCCTCGCCCTCGTCGCACCCGCCTCCGCCCTGCACACCGTCATCACCGACGAGTCGGCACCGGACGAGGAGACGGACGCCCTGACCGCCGCGGGCGTGACGGTACAGAAGGTGTGACCGCGCCCCGGTATGCAGAAGGTGTGACCGCACCTCGGTACGCGACCCACGGCACGCAGAACTGCGTGACCGTCCCGACCACGCACGCGTACAGCACCGTCCCCGCGCCCACGGTCCCGCCGAGCAGCCAGCCCACCGCGAGCACGGTGACCTCCATCAGGGTGCGGACCAGCCGCAGGGAACGCCCGGTCATGGCGGCGGTGCCGGTCATCAGCCCGTCCCGCGGTCCCGGGCCGAGGCGCGCCCCGACGTAGACGGCCACGGACAGCCCGTTGAGGAGCACGCCGCCGACCAGCAGCGCGATCCGGGCCGGCAGCCCGAGGTGCTGGGGGAGGAGCAGGAGCCCGAGGTCGGCGGAGCCCGCCAGCACGACGATGTTGGCAACCGTGCCGAATGTCGGCCGCAGCCCGAGCGGAATCCACAACACCAGCACGAGAAAGCCCAGTACGGCACTGACCGTGCCGAAGCTCAGGGACGTACGCTCCGCCAGCCCCTCGTACAGCACGCTCCACGGATTGACGCCCAACGAGGCCCGCACCAGCACCGAGAGGCTGAAGCCGTAGAGGGCGAGGCCGACGAACAGCTGAGTCAGCCGCCGCAACGGCCGCTCGCGGAGGGAGAGATAGGTGAGCGGGGGCAGATCCCCCTGCTGTCCCCGTCCCCGTACCTGTCGCTGCCGTGCCATGCCCGTCGCCTCCGCAATGCATTCATGTGCCGCGCCCTCGTGGCCGGCCGTTGCGGGCAACTCTGTACAGTGATCGGCTCGGTTCCCATGGCCAATCCCGGAAGAATGGTATGGCTGACGCGTCTCCGCCCTCCCAGGCATCTGCTGATGCGCCCGCGCATCAGCACACCAATGGCAGCAAGCACACCAATGGCACCCATGCCACCGCGCACCGGAACACCCCTCCCCGGACGTACCCTCGCGCGGACACGGCGGGGCGCGCTGACCGCGTCCTCGGCGGCCGACGGCTCGCCGCGATGCTGCCCGACCCGGCGGGAGCCCGGCCCGTCTACCGCCACCTCGCCCGGGCGATCGGTGCGCTGATCCTGGACGGACACATCGCACTGCACGTGAGACTCCCCGCCGAACGCGAACTGGCCGCCGCCCTGAACGTCAGCCGGCCCACCGTCACCGCCGTGTACGACCTGCTGCGCGAAGACGGCTACGCACACAGTCGGCAGGGCTCCGGTACCTGGACAACACTGCCGGAAGGCCATATGCCCAGCGGTGTCACCCGCCTCCTCGGGTCGCGGGAGGCCGCGATCGACCTGGCCAGGGCCGCCCCCGGCCTGCCCGAGGAGACGATCGTCGAGGCTCTCGCCCGCGTCGCACCCCGCATGGCCGCGCATGTGCACACACCCGGCTACCACCCCTACGGGCTACCGGAACTGCGCGCCGCCATCGCCGAGCGCTACGTCCGACGGGGCCTGCCCACCCTGCCCGAACAGATCCTGGTGACCGCCGGCGCGCAGCACGCCCTCACCCTCGCCCTCGGCCTCCTCTGCCGCCCCGGCGACCGTGTCATGACCGAGAACCCCTCCTACCCGAACGCCCTGGACGCCATGGGCCGTGCCGGGCTGCGTACCGTGTCCGTCCCCGTGACCGACACCGGCTGGGACGTCGAAATCGTCGAATCGACCTTCCGCCGCACGGTCCCTCGACTCGCCTATCTGATCCCCGACTTCCACAACCCGACCGGCTGCCTCATGCCCGAGCACGAACGCGTCCGGGCCGTGCGCGCCGCGGAACGCTCCGGCGCCTGGCTGGTCATCGACGAGACCCTGACCGACCTCGCCCTGGACGGGCCGGCGCCGCCGCCTTTCGCCACGCACGCCGTACCGGGCTCCGGGGCAGGCCGGCTGATCACCATCGGCTCGATGAGCAAGACCCACTGGGCCGGCCTGCGCATCGGCTGGCTGCGCGCGCCCGCCGGGCTCGTCACCGAACTCGCCGGTCAGCGGGTCGCCACCGACATGGGCGGCTCGGTCCTGGACCAACTCCTCGCCCTGGACCTGCTCGACCGGGCCGATGGGCTTCTGCCGGACCGCCTCCAGCAGCTCCGGGACCAACGAGCCGCTCTGGCAGAGGCGTTGACCCGACACCTCCCGCAGTGGCGCTGGCACCTGCCGCCAGGTGGCCTGTCGCTCTGGGCAGACCTGGGCGACCCCATCGCCACGGCCCTCGCCGAGCAGGCGTGGGAACACGGCGTACGCATCGAGAGCGGGGCTCACTTCGCCACGGACCCAGGCCTCTTCGAACAACGCCTCCGCATTCCCTACACCGCACCGCCGGACACCCTCCGCGAGGCCGTACACCGCCTGGCCACCGCCCTCCCCGCCGCCCAGGACCGGCCTGCTTCCTCCCGCCGGCGCCCCCACTGGATCGCCTGAGACTCTGTGGGCCGCGCGCTGGGCGTTACTTCCCCCGCCCGTCGGCCGTCCGGCCGCGTACTCGACCTCAGTGGCCGGAGCCCCCGACTTCGATTTCGGTGCGGTCGCCGGACCAGAGGGTGTGGAACGTGCCGTCCTTGTCGACGCGCTTGTAGGTGTGGGCGCCGAAGAAGTCGCGCTGGGCCTGTACGAGGGCGGCGGGGAGGCGCTTGGTCGCCAGCGAGTCGTAGTAGCTGAGCGCGGCGCTGAAGCCCGGGATCGGTACGCCGGAGAGGGCGGCCGTCGCGACGACGCGACGCCAGGCGGACTCGCCGTCGGCCACGGCCCGTGCGAAGTAGGGGGCCTCGAGCAGAGTGGCGATGTCCGGGTTCTCGTCGTACGCCTCGGCGATGCGGTTGAGGAACCGGGCGCGAATGATGCAGCCGCCCCGCCAGATCTTGGCGATGCTGTCCTTGTGGATGTCCCAGCCGTACTTCTCCGCGCCGGCGATGATGGCATCGAAGCCCTGCGCGTAGGCGACGACCTTGGAGGAGTAGAGCGCCTTGGCCACGTCGTCGGCGAAGGAGGAGTCGACACTCTGCGCTTCCGGCCGCGAGGTGACGACCCGCTGCACCGCTTCGCGCTGTGCCGGCTTGGCGGAGACGGAGCGGGCGAAGACGGCTTCGGCGATGCCGCCCACCGGAATGCCCAGGTCGAGCGCGTTCTGCACCGTCCACACGCCGGTGCCTTTCGAACCGGCCTGGTCGAGCACGATGTCGACGAACGGCTTACCCGTGGCGGGGTCGACCTGACGCAGCACCTCAGCGGTGATCTCGATGAGGTACGACTCCAGCGAGCCGCTGTTCCACTCGGCGAAGACGTCCGCGATGGCGGCCGGCTGAAGGCCGCCGACCGTGCGCAGAAGGTCGTACGCCTCGGCGATCAACTGCATGTCGGCGTATTCGATGCCGTTGTGAATCATCTTCACGAAGTGGCCGGCACCGTCGGTCCCTACGTGGGTCACGCAGGGCTCGCCCTCGGCGACGGCCGCGATCGAGGCGAGGATGGGCCCGAGCGTCCGGTAGGACTCCTCCGAGCCACCTGGCATGATCGACGGGCCCTTGAGCGCGCCCTCCTCGCCACCGGAGATGCCGGCCCCGACGAAGTGAATGCCGGTGGGTGCGATCCGCTTCTCCCGGGCGATGGTGTCGTGGAAGTTCGCGTTGCCGCCGTCCACGATGATGTCGCCGGGTTCGAAGCGTTCGGCGAGCTGGTCGATCACCGCGTCCGTGCCCGCCCCGGCCTTCACCATGATGATCGCGGTGCGTGGCGTCGCCAGCGACGCGACGAAGTCGTCGATCGACTCACCGGCGACGAATCCAGCCTCAGGGTGCTCGGCGAGCAGTTCTTCGGTACGGGCGTAGGTACGGTTGTAAACTGCGACGGTGTTGCCCTCGCGGGAGGCGAGGTTGCGAGCCAGGTTCGAACCCATCACCGCCAGTCCGACGACGCCGATATTGGCTACCGATGTGTGCGTGTCCATGTGGGCCTCTCTCGTTCGGACAGTGCGCGGAGCGCCTTCCCGACGGCCCGACTGCCTGACGGCCACGTCGAGGTGCGCCGATGCCGACGGTGACACCGGGCCCATCCTTGCCGAGTGCCGTGAGCGGGTCGAGTCGGCTCGCCAGCGACGAGCTACTGGAACGGCAGCACCTCCATGGGACGAAGGACGCCGGCTCCCGAGAAGGGTTTCTGCCGGCGAGCCTTGTCGGCAGGGCTGAGGGTGAGGTCGGCCCGGATGATGCCGTACCGGGTTTCCTGCTCGCAGGCGGTGTCTCTCAGGTTGTCGGGCTGTGAGGCCGGCGTTGCCAGCTGTCACGAGGTGAGGGTGA
This sequence comes from Streptomyces sp. NPDC053560, assembly GCF_044544605.1. Lineage (NCBI taxonomy): Bacteria > Bacillati > Actinomycetota > Actinomycetes > Kitasatosporales > Streptomycetaceae > Streptomyces > Streptomyces sp. NPDC053560. The sequence goes on from NZ_JBITXI010000013.1 coordinate 139,285, forward strand.
GGCAGGGGAGGCCGACGCTCCGGTCACCGCGGAACCTGAAGCCACCAGGGGGACCTGGGCCCGCCCGAAGAACCTGAAGCCGCCTGCCCGACATACCGGCCGTCCTGCTGTCGCTCTGACCAGGGGAGGACCAGGCCCCATGACCGGCGTTATGACCAGGGAAGGACCAGCGCTCCCCACGCAACGACGGGACCGAGTGCGACGATGCCGCCGGTGTAGCTGATGATCTGGCGGTAGAAGCGGCGGGTGTCGATGCCGCGGGCGTTGCTGAGGACGAGGGCGCCGTTGGTGGAGAAGGGTGAGGTGTCGACGATCGTGGTGGACACCGCGAGCGCCGCGATCAGACCGGCCGCGCTGAGGTGGCTGGAGAGCAGCAGTGGGACGGCGAGGGGAATGATCGCGGTCAGGATTGCGGTGGAGGAGGCGAAGGCCGAGGTGATGGCCACGGTGAAACACAGCACCAGGGCCACGAGGAGGGGGGCACCGAGGCCGGCGGCGTGGTGGGAGATGTCTTCGATGATGCCGGCCTTCTCCAGCATCGCGATGTACGTCATCATGCCCGCCACCAGCAACAACGTGGACCAGCTGATGCCGTCCACGGCCTTCTCCTGCCGCTTCATGTCCACCAGTGCCAGCAGTGCGCCGGCCACCAGGGCCAGGAAGCCGATCTCCAGCCGGAAGCCGAGTGCGCCGACCACCAGGGCGAGCAGACAGCCGAGGGTGAGCCACTGACGCCAGTCGGGTCTGCCGAATACGGCGGGGGTTTCGCCGTCGGCCGTCTCGTCCGCCGTCGTGGCCATCGGGGCGGGGCGCTTGGCGAGGAGCACGTACGTGAGGAGCGACAGCAGCAGGTTGATCACGAAGCTGGCGGCGAACAGCGTCACGGGCGAGACGTGCAGCGTTGTGTTGTCGACCAGACCCAGGACGAGGGCACCGGAGACGGCGAGGGGGGAGAAGGCGCCCGCGTGCCCGCCGCTGATCACCATCATCCCGGCCACCAGCGGGTTGATTCTGTAGCGATGGGCGAAGTCCATCGCGATGGGTACGAGGAGCGCGACGGCGGCCGGGGTGAACGTGCCGAACGCCGTGAGCGTCGCGGCCACCAGGAACAACACCCACGGAATGAGCGCCACCTTGCCGCGTACCAGCCGCACGCCCGCCGCGACGAGCCAGTCGATGGTGCCGTTGCGGCGAGCGACGGAGAAGAGGTACGTGACTCCGACGATGGTCACGAAGAGTTCGACCGGGAAGCCCTCGAAGATCTCGTCCTCGGTGAGGCCGAGCGAGACGGTGCCGACGGCGAAGGTGGCGACGAAGGCGAGGATGCCCAGGTTGATCGGCAGGATGGTGCCGACCACGAACATCACCAGCAGCGCGCCTATGGAGATCACTTCAGCAGACATCATTGTCCTTGGTGCGGTGGGGACAGGATGGCGCGCCCCGAGGGCGCGAGGTTACCCCGGGGCGGAGGAGTGTGAACAGGCCCCGGAGGCGGGAGACGTCCCGGTTCAGGCTGCTTGTTGCCGTCCTGGTTCCGGTACGTAGATACGGGCGTCGGCGAGCAGGCGTGCCGCCCGCTGCACGGTGACGCGGCCCGGCAGGCCGTCCCGCAGATCCGAGCAGCGCACCGCTATCACACCGGCGGGGGTGCCCAGGCGAAGCCACTCACCGGCAGTGCGGCCCGCGGCCCGGGAGACCACGGAGTCCTCCCGCAGGCCGGCGGCCGCGACGGCGACGGCCGAGGTCAGGCCGATCGCGGGGTGCGGGGCGTTCATGGTGAGCATGCGCACGGAGACGTCGTAGTCCTGGGCAGCGACGCGTTCGCCGAGCGTGGTGGTGTACGCGACCGGCCGGCCGACCAGCCCCACCTTGGGAACCGCGTCGCCGGGTTCCTCGCCCGGCTTGAGCAGTCCCATCAGCGGTGCGGCCGCGTGCCGGACGGTGCGCAGCCAGGGCGCGTCCGTACGCATCTGCTCCAAGGTCTCTGAGCCGGTGCGTGCGGCGCTGGTGGCCTCGACGAGAACGACCGGCGCCCCGGCGTCCACCATGCTCACCAGAACCGGGTCAGCGGCCCCGACTCGCAGTTCCTGTGCGGCCAGTCCGGTGGGCAGCAGGGATCCGGTGGTACGGCCCGCCGGGTCGCGGAAGGTGAGGCCGACCGCGACACCACCGGCGCGGGTGCCCGGTACGGTCTGCTCGCCGAAGTCGTGCGCCACACCCCCAGTGGTGTCCACGAGCCCTTCGAGCACCGCGCCGGTGTTCATGTTGCGCATCACCACACGAGTCCGGTCCCCGGTGATCGGCACCAGGCCCTTCGCGACCGCGTACAGGGCGACGCCGGTCGCGCAGTTGCCGCAGTTGCTCGTCCACTCCACCGAGCCGGTGCCGATGCCGACCTGGGCGAAGAGGTAGTCGATGTCGGTTCCGGGGGCGGGCGAGGCGCTGACGATCGCGGCCTTGGAGGTGGTGGGGGTGGCCCCGCCGACCCCGTCGAGTTCCACCGGATCGGTGGCGCCGTAGGCGGCGACCAGCAGTTTCTCCAGGGCGCCGAGTTCGGCGGGGACATGGACCTGGTGGAACAGCCAGCACTTGCTGGTGCCACCGCGGACCAGGGTCGCGGGAGTGTGCACGTCTGATGCTCTTTCTCGGTCAACGCGGGCGCTGGGGAGGGCCGGAGAACGGTTACGGGCGCATTGCCAACCGGTGAACCGCTCCGGGGAATGCGAAGACCTTCGCAGAGGTGCGACTTGCGCACAATGGCAGTCAACTTCACCAGGGTTTAGCTCAGCTAAACTCAGCGCCATGCTGAACGTGCGCCATCTCCTGCTGCTCACCGAGGCCGCCGAACGCGGCTCCCTCACTGCCGCAGCCGAGGCGATGGGCATGACCACCTCCGCCGCCTCCCAGCAGATGTCCCTGCTGGAGCGCGAGGCCGGGCAGCCACTGATCGAGCGGCTGCCCCGTGGCATCCGCCCCACCCCGGCCGGCTCCGCCCTGGCCGAACGCGGGCAGGCCATCCGCCGCGAGCTGCGCGCCGCCCAGGCCGACTTGGAGTCGTTCGCCGACCTCGACCGGGGCACACTGCGGCTCGGTTCCTTCCCCACCGCGAGTGCCTCGCTCCTGCCGCTCGCACTCACCCGCTTCCGCCGCCAGTACGCCGAGGTACGCATCGAAGTGCGCGCGGGCGTTCTGTCCGAGCTGTGCGAGATGCTGCACACCGGCGAGGTGGAACAGGCGCTGCTGTGGGACTACGACTGGAACCGCCTCGAAGACCCGGCGCTCGCCCTCACTCACCTGCTCGACGACCCCACAGTGCTGGTGGTCCCCGCGGACTCGCCCCTGCGCACTCACCCTTCCGTGCGCCTGAGCGACCTGGCCGACCAGGAATGGATCATTCGGGCCGACAACCACCCTGTCGCCGACGTACTGCGCCGCAGCTGCCGCCAGGCCGGGTTCGAGCCGCGCATCGCCTACGCGTCGCACGACTACCAGGAGGCGCAGGCCATGGTGGCCGCCGGGCTGGGCATCGCACTCGCGCCCCGACTCGCCCTCACCAGCCGCCGCAGTGACGTCCGCCTGCTCCCCTTCGCCTCCGACGTGCCCGCCCCCACCCGCCGCATCCTGCTCGCCCACGCCCAGACCCGGCCCACCACCCCGCCCGCCCAGGCGATGACCCGTGTCCTGCGCGTGGTGGCACAGCGCTTCGCCTCCTCGGGCCTGCACCGTGCCCAGCTCGGAGCGGTCCGACGGGGCTGAGCGGGTCGTCAACCGCCTTCGTTTCCCGGTAACCGGGACGGTCAGGGCTGCGCTCGTCGTGGCCGCGCCCTTACTCGCGGCGCCCTTCCGCCCTTGTGCATGCCTTGTGGGCCCACGGCCAAGAGAATGCGTTAGCGTGTTACCTGCGTTCGCAATAATTGCATGCGCGTGTTAAATCTTGAGGTGGCGCATCCGAACCAGGGCGCGTGTCGAAGGAAGGGTTGTCCCATGCATATCGATCTGTCCGGCCGTACCGTGATCGTCACTGGCTCCACCGCGGGCATCGGCCGTGCCATCGCCGTGGCCGCCGCCCGCGCCGGCGCCGCGGTCGCCGTCAACGGCCGTGACGAGAGCCGCACCGCCCAGGCGGCTCAGGAGATCGCCAAGGAGACCGGCTCCGACCGGGTACGCGCGGTGGCCGCCGACGTGTCCACCGTCGAAGGCACCGATGCCCTGATCGAGGCGGTCCCCGACTGCGACGTACTGGTCAACAACACCGGCATCTTCTCCGCCACCCCCGTCTTCGAGATCCCCGACGCCGAATGGCAGCGGTTCTTCGAGGTCAACGTGCTCAGTGGCATCCGGCTGGCCCGCCACTACGCACCGCGGATGGCCGAGCGGGGCTGGGGCCGGGTGCTGTTCATCTCCAGCGAGTCGGCGGTCATGACGCCGACCGAGATGGTCCACTACGGCATGACCAAGACCGCCCAGCTCGCCGTCTCGCGCGGTATGGCGCAGGAGCTGGCTGGTACCGGCGTCACCGTCAACTCCGTCCTGCCCGGCCCCACGCTGACCCCCGGCGTCGAGGAGTTCATCGCCGACCGGGTCGGCCCCGGCACCTCCTTCGCGGAGGCCGAGGCCGCCTTCATCCGGCAGGAGCGGCCCACCTCGCTCCTCGGCCGCCTCATCCGGCCCGAGGAAGTGGCCGCGCTGGCCGTGTATGCGGCATCCGAGCACGCTTCCGCGACCACCGGCGCGGCGCTGCGCGTCGACGGCGGCGTGGCACCGACCCTGATCCCCTGACGAGCCGGCAGATTCCCTGCCGAGCCCGCACCGACGAGCCCGTAACGACGAGCCGGCCCTCCAGGGCCCGTACCGGCAAACCCGTACCGACCTGCACGGACGGCGACCGACCACCGTGCGAAAGGACTGCACCCCCCTCATGAACCCCTCGACATCGATTCCGAACGTGACGCTGAACAACGGTGTGGCCATGCCGCAGCTGGGCTTCGGTGTCTTCCAGGTCCCCGACGACGAGACCACCGCCGCCGTCACCAGCGCCCTGGAGGCCGGCTACCGCAGCATCGACACCGCCGCCGTCTACGGCAACGAAACCGGCGTCGGCCGCGCGCTGGCCTCCTCCGGCATCGCCCGCGAGGACCTCTTCGTCACCACCAAGCTGTGGAACGACGACCAGGGTTACGACGCCACGCTGGCCGCCTTCGACGCCTCGCTGGCCAAGCTGGGCCTGGACCACGTCGACCTGTACCTGATCCACTGGCCGACCCCGGCCCGCGACCGGTACCTCGACACCTGGCGCGCCTTCGAGAAGCTGCTCGCCGACGGCCGCACCCGTGCCATCGGCGTGTCGAACTTCCAGCCCGCGCACCTGCAGCGGCTGCTGGACGCCTCCGGCATCGTCCCGGTGGTCAACCAGATCGAGCTCCACCCGGGGCTGCAGCAGAGCGAACTGCGCGCCTTCCACGCCGAGCACGGCATCGCCACCGAGGCCTGGAGCCCGCTCGCGCAGGGCGCGCTGCTGAAAGACGAGGCCATCACGGCCATCGCGGAACGGCACGGCAAGACGCCCGCCCAGGTCGTGCTGCGCTGGCACCTGCAGATCGGCAACGTCGTGATCCCCAAGTCGGTCACCCCGGCCCGCATCCGCGAGAACCTCGACGTCTTCGACTTCGCCCTGAGCGACGCGGACATCGACGCCATCACCGCCCTCGACCAGGGCATGCGAACGGGCCCCGACCCCGACACCCTCAACTGACCGGGTGCCGCCGCCCCCGGGTGTCTCGTTCAGGAGGTGCCCGGTGGGCGGGTGTCCGGGGTCAGGGTGGTGATCAGGCGGCGTACCTCTCGTAGGGATACGTCGGTGTGCGGTACGTGGGCGAGGACGACTGTGAGGGCGTCCTGGAGGAGGGGTACCAGTCGCCCGGTCCGGAGGGCGGGGGCGGCGCGGTGGAGGAGGGCGCGTACCGCCGACTCCGTCCAGTGGCATCCGTTCAGGGACTCGGCGAACCGGTGCTCCTCCGGGAGCGGTACCCACTGCCCCGCGGCGAAGTCGGCCCGCAGGGCGGTGGCCCCGCGGTTCAGGCCCCGCCAGCTCCAGTCCGCACCGCCCAGCTCCGGCCGGTCGCGGCCCGGCCGCGTCTCCTGGCAGAAGCGGCACAGCCACACCGTGCGCTCGGGGCCGATCGCGGGCTGGAGCGCCACCGCGAGTTCGGGCAGGGCGGGCGTGGGCTCGGGGCAGAGGTGGCAGGGCAGCGCGACGGGTACGGGGTACCGCTGTTCATGGTCGACAGAGAGGGTCACAGCTGCTCAACGCCCGTTCGAATGGGTCGTGACGTGAGCGGGCGGAAGGTTTACGTTTTTTGCCCGATCTTTTCCGTCCGGATGGCGGGGCCTGCCTCGCGGGCCCTCGCCAGAATGAACGGATGACCGCCACCTCACGTGCCCACTCGTTCAACGCGGCCGCCGCGCAGTACGGCGAGAATCGCCCCTCCTATCCGGCCGCCCTCCTGGACACGGTGGAAGAACTCGCGGGGCGTCCCCTCGCGGGCTCTCGCGTCGCCGATGTCGGCGCGGGCACCGGCATCGCCACCGCCCTGCTGCGCGAGCGCGGCGCCGAGGTGGTGGCCGTGGAGCCCGGCGACGGCATGGCCGCCGAATTCGCCAGGATGCTCCCCGGCGTACCGATCGTCCGGGGCGACGGCAACGCACTGCCTCTCACCGAAGCCTCCCGCGACCTCATCACCTATGCGCAGTCCTGGCACTGGACCGACCCCGACCGTTCCGTCCCCGAGGCGCTGCGCGTCCTGCGGCCGGACGGCGCGCTCGCCGTCTGGTGGAACCTCGGCGATACGGACGTCCCGTGGATCGGCGAGCAGCGGGACCGTATCGCGCGCCACTGCGGAGTGGAGCCGCCCTCGGCGGCGCGCCCCGACGACAGCCGCGCCGCCCGGCTCGCCGGACTCGGCCGGCCGGGGCTCCGCTTCGCGCGCCGCCGGCTGCGGTGGACCCGCACCGTTCCGCTGGAGACCCACCTCGCCAACGTCACCAGCCACTCGGCGTTCCTCGTCCTCGGCGAGGCGGTCACCCGGGCCTTCCTCGCCGAAGAACGCACGCGTCTGCGCGAACTCTTCCCGGACGGCACGGTGGAGGAGTCCTACCTGGTCGATCTGCTGGTGGCGGCGCGCTCCTGAGCCGTACGCCGGTTCGCTCCCGCGTGGTGAGGCCGCCGGGCCCCTCAGCTCCCGGCTGCGGGCGAGGGCGTCGTCGCCCGGGATGAGCGTGGTGTTGTGCCATGTCAGTTCGTCGTCGCCGAGCGTGCGGGACACGACGTACTTCGGAATGGCGTTCATCCGGTCGGCGAACGGGTCACCGGCTCGCTCGGGCCATGCCCCGGCCATCGTCTGCCACGTACGGCGCCCGAACAGCAGCGCCTCGGCCCTGCCCATCGCCGTGTCGATCGCGCCGCCCATCACCTCCGGGTCGAAGAACGGGTGCGACCAGCCGCCGTGGGCGAACCCGCCGTCGACGTCCTCCTTCGGGCCGCCCGGCGCCTGCACGATGCCGTCCAGGCTCATGAACTCACTGACCACGATGCGCATCGGACCACTCGCTCCTCTGTCTCGCGCCGGGTGCGGTGACGGACCGGACTGTCCGCCGTACTGGCCCGGTGCGTTCTCCACCCGCCCATCATTGCGCTCTTGCGCGGCCGGGGCGTGGAGGAGGGGCGCGGAGTCCGGAGCCGTACCTTGGCGATGTCCCGCGGCGTCCTACTCCGCGGGTGCCGGGTCGAGGCGGTAGCCGGCTCCGTCGGGGCGGAGGTAGCCGGCGGTGGGCGGCGGGAAGTGGCTGCCGAGGACGAGCGTGCCGGTTCCGGCGAGCGAGGCGAGCAGGTCACGGCGGGTGGCGACGGCCCGTGCCGGGTCGATGTCGACGCAGCTGGACAGGTCGGGGCGGCCGAACTGGACGGGGTGGTGGACACAGTCACCCGTGATCAGAGCCGACTGCCCGGCGTCGCTCAGCCGGACGGCGACCTGGCCGGGAGTGTGCCCCGGGGTGGGGACGAGGGTGACGCCGGGGGCGATGCCCGCTCCGGTGGCGGGGACGTCGACCGGGTCCAGCAGGCCGTGTTCGTACACCGGATGGACGGAGTCGCGGAACATCTGGCGGCGTGCCGCGTCCAGTTCGGCGGCCGACCAGTACGCCCACTCGTCGCGCGCCACCACGTACCGGGCGTGCGGGAACGTGGGCACCCACGCCCCTTCGTCTTCGTCGTACCGGGTGTTCCAGCCCACGTGGTCGGTGTGCAGGTGGGTGAGGACGACGAGGTCGATGGAGTCGGGCGGGAAGCCCGCCGCCTCAAGCCGGGTGAGGTAGTCGGTGTTCAGGTGGTTCCAGGCGGGGTTGGCGCGGTCCTTGCCGTTGCCGATGCCGGTGTCGACGAGGATGCGCAGACCGCCCGCGCGTACCGCGAAGGAGTGGCTGGCGAGGCGCAGCCCGTGATCGGGCCGGGCGAAGTCGGGGCGCAGCCAGGGGGCCGCGGCGACCACGTCCGGGGTGGCGCCGGGGAGCAGCCAGGGGCCGGTCTCGGGCGGCAGTTCGGTCTCGTCGATGCGGTGGACGGTGATGTCGCCGATGGTCCAGACGGGGGCGGGCATGCGGCTCCTCGGGTCGGGCGCCTTAAAGCGCAAAAGTTGCGTTAACGGTAGACTCGCGGAGCCGCTAACGCAAACAGTTTGCGTTAGTGCTCCGTGGCGTCCTACTGTCCGTACGGCGGACGATCCCGGACGATCCAAGACGGACGTACCGGCACCGCTCCGTTCTCCCGTTCGCCCCGTCGGCGCTGCCCAGTTGCTGCGGCGCGATGCCCTTCTGCTCGACGCCCTTCCGTCCGACGCCCTTTCCGTACGAACCCCGAAAAGGACCCGAATCAGCCATGTCCCTTCCTCCCCACACCCCGCGGACAGCCGCCGAGGCGGCCGAGCGCGCGGGAATCCCGCTGCGTGACGACCGGCACGCCGCCGTCGCCGCCACGGCCGACCACATCCTGGCCGTGGTCGGCCGCCTCCGGGAGCTCGACCTCGCGGACGTACCGCCCGCCGCCGTCTACCGCCCCGAAGGGCGGTGAGCGCCGTGCAGCCCTACGAGCTCTCCCTCACCGAGGCGGCCGGCGCGATCGGCGACCGACGCCTCTCTCCGGTGGAACTGACCGACTCCCTCCTGGCTCGCATCGAGGCGACGGAGCCGCTGGTGAGCGCCTACGCGGCCGTCACGGCGGAGTCGGCGCGCGAGCAGGCCGCCGCCGCGGAACGCGAAATCGCCGCCGGGCGGTACCGCGGCCCGCTGCACGGCATCCCGATGGCCCTCAAGGATCTGATCGACACCGCGGGCGTGGTCACCGCCTCCGGTTCCGCGGTACGCGCCGGCCGGGTGCCGGACCGGGACGCCACCGTCGCCGCGCGGCTGAAGCAGGCGGGCGCGGTGCTGCTCGGCAAGTCGCACACGCACGAGTTCGCCTACGGGCTGACGACGCCTCAGACCCGTAACCCGTGGGCACCGGACCGGGTGCCGGGCGGCTCCAGCGGCGGATCGGCCGCCGCGGTGGCCGCGGGGTCGGCGACCTTCGCGCTGGGCACGGACACCGGCGGCTCGATCCGGGTCCCCGCCGCGCTCACCGGCGCCGTCGGGCTCAAGCCGACGTACGGAACGGTGCCCCGGGACGGGGTGGCCGCGCTGTCCTGGTCCCTGGACCACGTCGGCCCGATCACCCGCACGGTGCGGGACGCCGGGCTGGTGCTGGCGGCCATCGCCGACCCCGGCCCGGACGGGCAGGGGCGCGGGGGCGACGGCACCAACGGCCACGGCGCGCACCGCGCCCACGGCGAGCCGGATCTGCGTGGCGTCCGCGTGGGCGTCCCCGTCGACTACTTCTTCGACCGTGTGGATCCCCAGGTGGAGGCCGCCGTCCGCACCGCGCTGGACCGCATGGCCGGCCTCGGCGCGACCCTGGTGGACGTGGCCGTCCCGCTGCACCGCTACATCCAGGCCGCCCACTGGGGACTGATGGTGCCCGAGGCGACCGCCTACCACGCCACGGAGCTGGGCGGCGCACCCGAGCTGTACGGGGACGACGTACGGGTACTGCTGGAAGCGGGCGCACTGCTGCCGGCCGTCGACCACATCCGCGCGCAGCAGGCCCGCACGTTGATGCGGCGGGAGTGGGAAGGGGTGCTGCGTCAGGTGGACCTGATCGCGGCGCCGTCCGTGCCGGCCACCGCGGCGTCGGTCGGGCAGCAGGCGTTCACCTGGCCGGACGGCACGGTCGAGGGGGTGGCCGATACGTACGTACGGTTCAGCTCGCCCGCGAACGTCACCGGGCTGCCCGCACTGTCGCTGCCGGTGGGCGCCGACAGCGCAGGGCTGCCGATCGGTATGCAGCTGATCGGGCGGCCGTACGGCGAAGCGGCGCTGCTGGACGCGGCGGACGCGTACGAGCGGGCCTTCGGTCCGGCCCCGTTGGCGGACGTGGTGGGTCACGCGCTGGTCGGCGGCCCGCCCGGCCCCGCGTGAGGTGCGCCCACTCTTGAAGCAAAGATTCAGCGTTAAGGTGGTTAAGGTGAGGGGATGGGAGCAAAGCCGAAGAGCCGCCCGGGCGGGCGCAGCGCGCGCGTACAGGAGTCGGTGCACCGGGCCGTACGGGAACTGGAAGCCGAACGCGGCCGCGCCGAGCTGACCGTCCCGCTGATCGCGGCGCGCGCCGAGGTCACTCCCTCGACGATCTACCGGCGCTGGGGAGACCTCCAGGTGCTGCTGTCCGATGTGGCGGTGGAGCGGCTGCGCCCGGAAGGGCCGCCCGCCGACCACGGCAGCCTGGCGGCGGATCTGGAGACCTGGTCGGTGGAGTGGCTGGAGGAGATGTCCTCGGCGGCCGGGCGCGCCTACATCCAGGACGCGGTGGCCGGGGACCGGGAGGGCGGCAACGCGGGACAGTGCTCGGCGTACGCCGCCGAGCAGGTCGCCGTACTCCTCGACCGCGCCGCCGGTCGAGGGGAGTCCGCGCCCGATGTGGAAACGGTCCTCGACCATCTGGTGGCGCCGATGATGTACCGCATCCTCTTCCGGCCCGGCCTGTTGGACGCCGCCTACGCCCGCGGCCTGGCCCGGACTCTCCTCGCCCGTTTCAACACGGCCCCCGGGAAGTAACGACAACCGCGCGACCCCGCTTCCCGGTACGGGCGGCGGGAGCGCCGGCCTGCCGCCACAGCCGCCGCGCCGGGCTTCTCAGCCGTTGCCGCGTCGGCTGTTGCTGTCGTCGCGCAGCTGATCGGTGTGCGTGGTCAGCCTGTCGATACGGGCGGCGAGGTCGGGATGGCGCCGCTGGAGGTGTGGCCGGGCCGCGGTGAGCGGGGCGAGGAGGGCGGCCGGGTCGTCGTGCGCGAGGGCCTGGTTCAGGCGCGCCAGGGGAGCGCGGGAGGCAGCCGGGAGGCCGCTGAGGGCAGTGACCTGGCCGGCCAGGCTGCGCAGGTCGGCGGCGTGGTGGCGGGCCCAGGCGGCAACACTGCGGTCGGCCGCGCGGCGGTCGCGGGTGGCCTGGACGCGCTGTTCGCCGGTGGTGCCGGCGGGGCCGGGGCGCTGCCGCAGATAACGGCGTTCGGCGGCCTGGCGGCTGGCGACGCCGAGTGGCTCGGCGAGGTCGGCCCAGCTGGCGCCCGCCTGCCGGGCCGTCTCGATCAGTCCGGTCTCCCAGCCGGCGAGCTGTTCGCGTACCTGGCGCAGCAACAGCAGGGCGGCCAGTGCCCGTTCCGGTCCGTCGGCGGGGGAGGGGGGCGGTTCGGTGTCGTTGTGCTGGGCGGTGTGGACGGCGTCCTCGATGGCCTCCAGTGCCGCCGCGGCGGCGAGGAAGGAGGCGGGGCTGGTGTGATCGGCGGGGGACATGACCTTCTCGTTCTCCTCGGCGGCACCCTCGTCGGCTGCCCCGGCCGGCATCTTCCACGGCCGGGGCAGTTGCAGATGTCGTCCCCTAGACGACATTCACTTTGTCATCGTTCCGATGACATGCTACAACGGTGTCAGGTGAAGCGCATTGGCAGAGACTGCCTGGGCCTTCTGGAGGTGTATCCCACATGTTGATGCGCACCGATCCCTTCCGTGAGTTCGACCGGCTCGCCCAGCACCTGATGGGTTCCGGTACGTGGTCACGCCCGGCGCCGATGCCGATGGACGCGTACCGCGAGGACGGCGCGTACGTAGTGGCGTTCGATCTGCCCGGAGTGGCGCCGGAGGCCATCGATATCGACGTCGAACGCAACGTGCTGACCGTCAAGGCCGAGCGCCGGCCGGTGGCGGACGGGGACAAGGTCCGGATGGACGTATCCGAACGGCCGCTGGGCGTCTTCTCCCGCCGGCTGCTCCTGGCCGACACCCTCGACACCGCGCGCATCACGGCCGATTACGACGCGGGGGTGCTGACCCTGCGCATCCCGGTCACCGAGCGCGCCGAGCCCCGCAAGGTCACCGTCCGCAGCGGTTCGGTGGACAAGCAGCTCTCCCGCTGAGCCGCCGGGGCCCGGAGCGGCGTTCTGTGCCGGGCCGCTCCCGGCCGGGCGACCGGCGGGCGCCTCCGCACATCGAGGCGCATCAACTCGCCCACAGCGGTAACACGTCGGCAGACAACAGCAGACAACAGCAGACAACGGACGGAAACATGAGAAAGGCGCCTGCGACAGCGATGCACTCCCAGCCCGCCCCGGCCCGGCGCAACACGGTGATGACCTATCAGCTGATGCTGGAGAAGGTCCGGTACGAAGGTGCCTATCCGACCCGGGAACGCGCCGAGGAAGCCGTCCAGGCCGTACTCGCCGCACTGGGCCGGCAGCTGACCGGCGACGAACGCGTCGAACTGGCCGCGCGCCTGCCTCTGGAGGCCGCCGTCACCTTCACGGGCCAGATCCCGTCCCCGCAACCGCTCACCGGCTGGGGCTTCGTCAAGGACCTCGCCGCCCGTACCGGCGGCAGCCCGGCCACCACCCGGTGGGACACCGGGGCCGTCCTCACGACGGTGGCCGCTCTCGCGGGCCGCGATCTCCTCGCCCGCATTCTGGTCCATCTCCCCTCCGGATACGCCCCGTTGTTCGGACGCCCCGAGATTCCCCAGGCGTCCAAGGTCCCCGCGGCCGCGCCCCGTACGGCCGAGCCTCAGGCGGCCTGAGCCCCCGCCGGACCAGGGCTGCCGGCCCCCTCTCGGCAGCCCGTAGGCTCACAGGTCGGTGAGCCGGCCGTGCAGTACGGCATCGGCGGTTTCCAGCAACGACCGGTCGTGGCGGAAGGCGTGGGCGCGCAGCCGTAGCCAGGCGTGTTCGAGGGGGACGCCGCCGAGCCGTCCGGTGAGCACGTCGGCGGCCCGATGGGCCGCGCCGAAGGGCAGGTCCAACTGGTCCGAGAGCCAGGAATGCTGCCGCAGTACGGCATGTGCGGCGGCGTCGGCGAGGGCGTCGGCGCCGCTGAGCTGTTGTGGAGCCATGATGCCCGGTGCTCTCCGGTGGCCGCTGAGCGCGCCGATCCTGATGGCCCCGATGCGCAGGGGAAAGGCGAAGACCGCACCCACCCCCAGGTCGCGGATGTCGGGTGCCAGGCCGGTCCAGCGCGAGGCGGCCAGGTCGGTCAGGTCCGGAGCCAGGACCGTCATGCCGTGCTGGGCGGCGTCCGGGCTGGGCCCCTGCCCGTGTACGAGCTGAAGGTCCTCCAGTGGTTCGGTCAGCGGGCCATGGACGCGCATCGGCTCCGGCAGGCCCGTATCGGTGGTGAGCAGCAGCGCCAGACCGTCCAGCCCCAGAACGTCGGCACACGCGTGCAGCGGCAGCCGGCCGGCGCTGATCTCGTGCAGACAGTCGGCCATCGCCAGGTCCGCAACCGAGTATCCCTCTGCCACTGTTGTCTCTCCGTCGTCTGCCACCGGCCACGGTCGCCGGCGGGTGCCTGGACGGGCCGCCGGTACTGCCGGTGGATGACGACAGTCCGATGTACGGCCCGAGTGGCCTGTGACATCAAGCCGGTGCTGTGTCGGAGGGCTGCGGACGGCCGTTGGGGCCGGGCAGCGCGGTACGCGGCCTGCGGAGCGGAACGGCTCCCACAGTCCGGTACGAGGCGAGGGCCGGCTGCTTTCCCAACCGAAGTGGCCCTGCCGTGCCGGATCAGGAGATCATGACACGCGGCCGGTGGGAACACCGACGCACCGGAACGGCGGGATGCGCTCCACCGACGAGTGGAGTTCGAGCGGACGGAGTCTGTTCATGGGGGAGCAGGTGGGGGACGAGCTGGTCGCTGTCCCGCCGGGCGGGGTGACGCTGTCGGACCGGCGTACGGAGCGCACCTGGTCGGTCGGGCTCGCGCCGTACCGGATCGCGGCGTTCCCCGTGACCCAGGGGCTGTATGCGGAGGTCACCGGCGCGCGGCCCGGCAGCGCTCAGGGGGACCGGCTGCCCGTGGAGGGCGTCTCCTGGTGGGACGCGGTCCGCTTCTGCAACGCGCTGTCCCGGCGCGACGGGTTCGCGCCCGCCTACCGCATCCAGGGCACCGGCGGCGGCACCGAGTGCGAATGGGAAGCGTCCGCCGACGGGTACCGGCTGCCGACCGAGGCCGAGTGGGAGCACGCCTGCCGCGCCGGGACGAGCGGCCCGCACTACGGACCGCTCGACGAGATCGCCTGGTACCGCGGCAACTCCCAGGAACGCCTGCACGAGGTGGGCGGCAAGCGCCCCAACGAGTGGGGCCTGCACGACATGCTCGGCAATGTGTGGAACTGGTGCTGGGACCTCTACGACCCCGAGGTCTACGGCACGTACCGGGTGCTGCGTGGCGGCGGCTGGTTCGACGAGCACTGGAGCTGCCGGGCCTCGGCGCGGCGCCGCAGCCACCCGAGTTACCAGGTGGACGACGTGGGGTTCCGCGTCGCACGGTCCTTCGGCGACGACCGGGGGCAGACACCCGATGAGGGACACGCAGGCGGCGGGGGACAGGCACCCGGCCGGGGAGGGCGCACCGGTCCGGCGCGCCCTCCGGTGTGAGCCGGGTTCAGTCCAGGGCCGCTCCGCTCGTCTCCGGGGCCCACATCACGGAGATCACCGCGCCGATCACCAGGATGGCGGTGAGCGCCATCATGGTCGGCGCGAATCCGAACGAGCCGAGGCTGACCGGCAGCAGGAACGTGCCCACGGCGGAGCCCACACGGCTCATGCCGTTCAGCAGGCCGACGCCCGAGCTGCGCAGCTCGGTGGGGAACAGCTCGGGCGGGTAGACCTGGTCGAGGTTGGTCGCCGCCGACATGGTGAAGGTGAAGACCAGGAACAGCGGGAAGAGCAGTGCGGCCGGCGCGTCCGGCCAGATGCCCATCGGTGCGAGCGACAGCGCGAGCACGATGAACGAGCCGATGGTGAGCCGCCGCCGGGTCAGCTTGGCCACCAGCCACAGTCCGACGACCCCGCCGAGCAGCAGGAACGAGTTGAGCAGGGCCTCGCTGAGGAAGCCGGAGCCATTGAGCTGGATCTTGACCAGGACCAGCGGGAGGAAGGTGTAGATCGCGAAGTACGGGATCACCTGGCAGTTGTAGAACAGCACGCCGAACGCGGTGTTGCGCCAGTGCTCGGCGCCGAACAGCTCGCGGTAGGAGGCCCGCCTCTCCGCGGTGTGCTGCTGCTGTGCCGCGAACGCGTCGAAGTCGATGTGGCTGCCGACGTACCGGTTGACCACCTCCCGGGCCTCGGCGGTCCGGCCCTTGCTGAGCAGCCAGCGCGGCGATTCGGGCGTGCCCAGACGCAACAGCAGGACCGCGATGGCGGGCACGGCGCTGCTCGCCAGCAGCCATCGCCAGGAGTCGCCGCCGAGGCCGATGAGGTACGTGCCGAAGAAGAAGGCGGCGATGTAGCCGACGGTCCACATACAGGTCAGCGAGGCGAGCAGGCCGCCACGGAAGCGGCGCGGTACGAACTCGGCGACGAGGGTGGGGCCGAGCGCGTAGTCGGCGCCGATGCCGAAGCCGATCAGGAGCCGCAGGACGAACAGCTCCACGGGACCGGTGACGAAGAACTGAAGCACGGAGGCGACGGCGATCAGCAGGAAATCGAGCATGTAGAGCCGCTGCCGCCCCATGCGGTCGGCGGCCCAGCCGATGGCGATGCTGCCGGCGAAGATGCCGATGAGGGCCGAGGCGCCCATCAGCCCCTGCCACATGGAGCCGAGGTGCATCTGCGGAGCCATGGCGGTGAGCGCGATGCCGATGATGCCCAGTTGGTAGCCGTCGGAGAAGTTCGCGCCGAACGTCAGCGCGGTGATCTTCAGATGGAAGCGGTTGAGGGGGACGTCGTCGAAGGTGTCGGTCGCCGTGGCGCCGGCCGGTGCGGTTGGGGGATCAGCGGCGGACTCGGCGGCTTCGGGATCGGCGGCTGGGATGAGGGTCCGGTCGTCCGGCATGGCTCGACAAGCTCTCCGATCAGGGGGACGCCGCGGCTCCGGCGGCGTCGGGCGGGATGGAGGGACAGGCCGCCGAAAGCGACCTGTGGGAACTGCTCTTGCCAAGGAAGCGAATGAAGAGTTTCATGCACCCTGCGCAATGAATAAGTTCTTGTCAAGGGAGCTTCATGCCGGACCGCACGACCCTCAGCACTTCCCTCCGCATCAACGGTACCGCCCTGACCTGCGCCGACATCGTCCGCGTCGCGCGGAAGGGCGTCCCGGTGCACTTGGCCGACGACGCCCTCAAGCGCGCCGGGCGCGCGTACGAGATCGCTCGCGACAGCGGCGCCAAGCGAGCCGTGTACGGACGCACCACCGGCGTCGGAGCCAACCGGCATGCCGTGGTCGCAGCCGACTCCGCCGACCAGCACGGCCTCCGTCTGCTACGCAGTCACGCCGGCGGCAGCGGGGAGCCGCTGCCGGACGACGTCGTACGCGCGGGGCTCCTCGTCCGCCTCAACCAACTGGCCGCGGCGGGCAGCGGCGTACACCCCCGGCTGCTCCGCGCGCTCGAAACCGCACTGCGCGAGGACGCACTGCCCTCGGTGCACGCCCGCGGCGCCATCGGCACCGGCGACCTCACCACCCTCGCCGAGATCGCGCTGACCCTCGCCGGCGAACGGCCCTGGGCGGGGCGGTCACTGGACCCGGTGCCCATCAGCCCCGGCGACGCCCTCGCCTTCATCTCCAGCAACGCCGTCACCCTCGCGGAATCCGTCCTCGCCTGGCACGATCTGCGGCGGCTGCTGCGCGCGAGCCATGTGATCACCGCCCTCTCCTACCGTGCGCTCGGTGGCTCGCCCGAGGCCTTCTCCGAGGTGGTGCACGCCGCCCGGCCGCATCACGGATCGCTGTACTGCGCCGCCGAGATGCGCCGCATCCTCGGCCTCGGCACCGACGCGCCCGCCGGTCGGCGCCTCCAGGACCCCTTCGGACTGCGGGCCTTCCCGCAGGTCCATGGACCGGCCCTGGACGCGGCCGACACACTGGAACGGGTACTGGCCATCGACGTCAACGCTGCAGCCGAGAACCCGCTGATCGACATCGACGCCGAGCAGATTCACCACCACGGGCAGTTCTCCACCGCCTATCTCGCGCTCGCGCTGGACGGCCTGCGTGCCGCGCTGCACCATGCCGCCGAACTGTCGGCGGCGCGCCTGAGCGACCTGGTCGAGCCCGATCTCACGGGCCTGTCACCGTTCCTGGCCGCCGGCCCCGCGGGCAGCTCCGGCATCATGATCCTGGAGTACGTCGCGCACGACGCGCTCGGCCGGCTCCGGCACGCCGCGGCTCCGGTCACGCTCGGCACCGCGGTGATCTCGCGCGGCCTGGAGGACCACGCCAGCTTCTCCACCCAGGCGGTCCGCACCACCACTTCGGCCGTCGCCGCCTACCGCACGGTCCTGGCCTGCGAACTCATCGGAGCGGTACGGGCGTTGCGTCTCTCCGGCGAGGACCTGCCGACCGCCCCCGTGGGCAGCGCCTTCGCGGCGGCCGCCGAGCGACTGCCGTACGTCGAGGAGGACCACCCCCTCAGCGGCGAGATCGAGGCGGCCGAGGCCCTGATCGGGGACTTCTCGGAGTTCTGAACACCGTCGTCGTGGCCGCCATCGTTCCGACCGACTACAGGGTGCCGCGGTGGCGCGTACCGGGCGTATGGCCGAAGGCGCGGCGGAAGACATCGATGAAGGCGCTGGTCGAGGACCAGCCGCAGCCGGGTCCGCCTCTGCGGGAACGTCATGCCCGGCTCGTCCCGGAAGAGCCGGCTGAGCATACGCCGGCCGGCACCCCGTCACCCGCCTCGACCTCACCCCGCTGAACACCGCGACATGCCGGTGGCCGGTGCGCGGGACCGCCCGGCCCTCCTCGCCCTCCCGACACGCTCGTGGGCCGCCCCGGAACACCGGGACGGCCCACAGTACGGCCCACGGGACGAGGCCCGCGGGCTACCGGCCGGTCCTCACGTCCTGGCCTTGCGCCCGTACACGTAGACCTCGTCGCCGTTCCGCAGCAGCTTCCAGTAGCTCTTGGCGTCCGCGGTCCGCATGTTGACGCAGCCGTGCGAACCCGGCGCCGACCACACACTGCCGTCGATGGCGTGGAACGCCTCGCCGCCGTCGAAGAACTGGCTGTACGGCATCGGCACGTCGTAGAGCGTGGAGACGTGGTCCTTGTGCCGCCAGTAGACGCGGTGCAGTCCGGTGCGCGTCTCGTGCTTGTTGCGTCCCGTACGCACCGGGACCGGACCCTTGACGAGCTTGCGGCCGTCCTGGATCCAGCTGATCTGCCGGGTCAGGTCCACACAGGCGATCCGCCCCTTGTTCACCGGGCAGTGCCCTGCCCGGTTGGGGTTCTTGCCGGCCGCCTTCTGCTTCTTCACCAGCTTCATGACGTCCCAGGTCACCGGCCCGGCATACCCGTACTGCGGGTAAATGCCGTGTGCCCGCTGGAAATCACGGATCGCCCGGCAGTCACCGACCGACTGTCTGCCGTCCGCCTTCCGGCCGAGGAATCTCTCGGCCTGCTTCTGGTACGGCCCTTGCAGCCCACCGCACCACGACCCGGAGGCCGCCTGCGCGGAGGCCGCGGGCAGCCCCACCACCAGCAGCGGCGACAGCACTCCGGCCGCCGCCGCGTACGCGATGCCCCGCCGTCCGCGAGGTATTCGACTCTTCGTACGTGCCATGGATCACCACTCTCGTCTCGACACCTGCCAGGCGTCCCCCAACGAATGACTGCGACGGCTGAGGCCATGCAGACCTCATGAGCCACCGCACATTCACATTAGATGTCCATCGCCCAGCAAAAGCGCCAATTACCGAACATGGAGCCCCAATTGACCCACCGAGCCCGGACAGGCACACGAGGCACGTACGCCCCGACGGCACGTTGACAGGAGCCCTGCCGATGAGCGTCCTCGGATGTCGAGTAGGCCACATGGCGCAGTGATCAGGGGTGCCCTTGGTACGGCCGGGTACCGGGGGTCAATGAACTACTGAGGACCGCGGGCCGACGTCGGGAAAGGGTCGGTCCGTGGGGATGCCCGGAGGGAGCAGACCGCTGAAGAACACGGAGACGAGGGGCACGACGGGGACCGGGGAGGCGACCGGGCGGACCGGTCGGCAGGCGGCGTCACGACGGCAGACGGCCGACCTGGGCCGGATCGCGCGCATCCGGCAGTGGTGGGGGAGAGCCGTCGGCTCGGCGGGACACGAGCGGCACACCGTGCTGCTCATCGGCAAGAGCACACTGGCCGCCACGGTCGCCTGGGTGATCTCCTACAACCTGCTCAACGCGCAGTCGCCCGCCTTCGCGCCCTTCTCCGCCGTGCTGATCATGCAGGTCACGGTCTACCAGTCGGTCGTGCAGTCCCTGCGGTACGTGGGCGCCGTGACGGCCGGTGTGGCCATCCAGGCCGCGTTGGGTTTCCTGGCAGGACCCGACGTGCTGACGTTCGCCCTGGTCGCCGCCGTCGCACTGATCATCGGCCGCTGGCCGGCGCTGGGCGCGCAGCGCTCCCAGGTCGCCACCGCGGCCTTCTTCGCCTTCTCCACCTACTCCGCCGCCACGTCCAACACCGAGAAGCTGACCCAGCTCGGGCAGATCATCCTGCTCGTGCTCATCGGCTGCGGCGTCGGTGTGCTGGTGAACCTCGCGGTGTTCCCGCCGATGCGGTACCGCAGTGCCGAGTACGGCATCCGCACGCTCGCGCACGCCCTGTGCGACCTGGTCAGCGATGTCTTCCCCGCGCTGCGCGACGGCGACCTGGACCGGGAGCGCACCGAGCAGTGGCGGTCCCGGGCGGCGCGGGCCGAGGGGCTGATCACCCAGGCGAGGTCGGGGCTGCGCACGGCGCAGGAGAGCCAGTACTACAACCCCCGGCGCCTGCTGCGGCGCTACCGGAACCCCAGTTCTTTCGAGGGGTACGCGTCGGTGATGGAGGCGCTGGAGCGGACCTTGTACCAGATGGCCTCACTGACCCGCAGCCTCGACCGCTGGCGCGAGGACCGTGAGGGCACCCAGCATGCGGAGGGCAGCGGCTTCCGTACGTGCTACGCCCGGTTCCTGGAGTCCATCTCCGCCATTGCCTCGGTGCTGGCGGGGCTGGAGGAGGAGTCGCTGGCAGACCAGTCGAGCGAGCTGTGCCGCCTGGCGGACGAAGCCCAGCGGTGCCGCGAGCAGGTGGCCGAAGAGGCCGAGCGGCAGGGGCTGCCGCTCACCGACCCGGAACGCCCCTACGGCGTTCTGGTCGTCGAAGCCACCCGCCTGATGGAGGAGTTCCAGCACACCTGCGACGTGATCCAGCACCAGGTCGACCACTGAGGCGGCCGGCAGCCGAGGCAGGACGTGTGACATACGGCGCCGGGGGGGGGGGCCGCGCGCCCCGGGGGGGGGGGGGGGGGGGCGCCCCCGGGCCGCGGCCCCCCGGGCCCCCCCCCCCCCAGCGGTGTTGAGGGA
>NZ_JBITXI010000013.1:160252-312937 GCF_044544605.1 Streptomyces sp. NPDC053560
CCGTGTCCCCCCCCCCCCCCCCCGCCGGCGGGCGCGCCCCCCCCCCCCGCCCCCCCGCGGGCGGGCCCCCCCCCCCGGGGGGGGGGGGGGCCCCCCCCCCCCGCGGCGGCGATGCCCGGCGGGAACGAGCCCGTCGGACGCGTCAGCCGCGGGCGAGGAGCCCCCGGCGCAGGCGGGTGAGGATGCGGGTCAGCAGCCGGGAGACATGCATCTGGGAGATGCCCAGCTCGCCCGCGATCTGAGACTGGGTCATCTCACGGCCGAACCGCATGTGCAGGATCCGGCGGTCCCGCTCCTCCAGTTCGTGCAGCAGGCCGCCCAGTGCGTGGATGTTCTCCACCAGCTCCAGGGCGGGGTCCGTCTCGCCGAGGACGTCCGTGAGGCTGCGGCCCTCGCCGTCCGAGTCGGGACCGTCGTCCGGGGCGTCGAGGGGACCGGCGGTGTAGCCGTTGCTCGCGACGAGCCCCTCGATGACCTCCTCCTCGCTGATGTTCAGCTCGGCCGCGAGCTCGGCGACCGTGGGGTCCCGGTCCAGCGCGTTGACGAGGCGCTCCTTGGCCTGGGCCAGCTCCACGCGCAGTTCCTGAAGGCGCCGCGGGACGTGCACGGCCCACGTCGCGTCGCGGAAGAACCGCTTGATCTCGCCCATGATGTAGGGCACGGCGAAGGTGGGGAACTCCGTGCCCCGCGAGAGGTCGAACCGGTCGATGGCCTTGATCAGACCGATCGTGCCGACCTGGACGATGTCCTCCATCTGCCCGGTGTCCCCGGCGCGGTTGCGGAAGCGCCCCGCCACGAAGCGCACCAGCGCGAGATTCATCTCGATCAAGGTGTTGCGCGCGTACTGGTACTCGCTGGTGCCCTCTTCGAGCTGGGTCAGCCGCTCGAAGAACAGCTTCGACAGTGCCCTGGCGTCCTGCGGCGCCACCTTGGCGGCTTCCTCGACCCACGGCAGTCCGGCGTCCATGGCCAGGGACTCGCCCTCGGCTCCCGCGGTCACCTGTTCCTCGGTATCCATCACCGCCGGCGACGTCGTCATGCTTCCACCCTCCCGAATGTTCATCCTGACCTCAGGTCTCAGCGTCGTCTGCCCGGGCTCAAGGATTCTATGCATCCCTTCGCGAATTCCGATGCACGAATCTGAGTACAGGTATCCGAGGGTGCCCGTCGGCAGCGAGTACGGGTGGTACATGAGATATCTCGTGCGATCGGGGTACAGGTGTGACACCCGCCCGCTCATGACTGAACAGAGGTGCTGTAGTGCTGCTGCCGTCTCCCGAGACACTGCGCAATCTCGTCGCCCGGTACGAGGAACTCCAGGTCCTCCACTCCGAGCAGGGCTCCTACGAGGCGGCCCGGCGCCTGGAGGACATCACCTACACGTTGTGCGTGTCGACCGGCACGCGGACGCCGGAGGACGCCCTCGCCGTGGCCGAACGTCACCTGGCCCGTGCCGAGGTCGCGGCGGCCACGCCCTCCGATGTGGCGCTCACGGCCTGAGTGGTGAGGAGCGGCCGCTCAAGGTGCTACAGTTGATCTTGAGCGCGCCGCAGCGAAACCTCAGGCGGCACGCCTCGCGTCGGTAGTCCAAGGAAAGACGCCCCGCTTCCTGCGGGGAGATGCAGGTGCAAGGCCTGCCCGGCGCTCCGGAACAGCCCGGCCCCCGCCTGAGAGGCGGGGGCCGGCTTCGTTTGCGTGCGGGTTCCGGTCAGTTGCCGCGGTCCGCCGGGCCGCCGTGCTCGACGGTCAGCGGCGCGAAGGCGACCCGGGTGACCGACCCGTCGTCGGCCCACCGGAACGTGATCGCCTCGCCGTCGGAGTCCGCCGACACCACCGACACGACCTCGGCCAACGGCACACCTTCGGCCTGTGCGGACCCGGCTGTCCCGGACAGTGACGCGACGGCCGCCACGACCACCGTCGCGTCCGCCTGCTCGACAGGAGCCGTGCTGAGCCGGGGGATCACCGCCCAGCGCGTGAACGCCGTGCCCTGCGGTGCGCGCGCCTCGTCCCGCTCCGCCCAGCCGTACACACCGTGCAGCTCCGAGACCAACTCCGGTGCCTGCTCCGGGCCCGTCGCCCAGCCCGTCTGGCGTATCCGCGCCCCGTACGGCACTCCCGCGGCCCGGTGCACCCGCAGCTCGTACCGGCCACGCACCACCGTCACGCTGCGGACTTCCAGCCCCGGCACCATCGGCGGCCCTGCCGCGAACACCGGGCGGTGCCAGGAGGCGGCCCAGCCCCACCCGTCGCCGCTGCCGGCGCCCAGCGGCTGGATCCGGCAGCGCAGCGACGCCCGCCCGCCGGCCTCGACCGACAGATGGTTGTCGGGCACGTTCCCGGGAGCGGCGGGCCCGGTGCCCGTCGAGTAGGCGAACCGTCCGTAGAGCACGTCGTGCACGGCGGCGGTGTCGCCCTCGTGCGGACGGACGTGGTCGCTGCCGTGATTGTGCAGCCGCGCGATGCCGTCGGCGCCGGTGGTCTGGATGAGCAGGCCCGGCGCGGGAAGCGCGAGTACCCGGTCCGCACCTTCGGCGGGCGCCGCTTCCTCCGTGGCCGTCCACAGCGGATCGCCGGCCGGCGCGAGGAGTGCCACGAACGCCTTGGACGCCCAGTACGGCGAGCCGGGCCCGGAGTACGTCTGGAGGGAGGCGTCGTGCGGTCCGTGCCAGCCCAGGCTGAGCAGTCCGTCATCGGCCCCGACCCCGCCCCGGGTGACGAAGTAGCGCAGCGCACCGCTCAGCAGCCGACGGGAGACGCCGGGGGCGAGGGGAGTGTGTCCGGTCAGTGCGCCCAGGCCCACCGCGGCCCCGGCGGCGAAGCGGTACGTCAGCGAGCGGCCGAAGTGGATCGGGGCCCCGTCGCCGCCGAAGAGGAGCGAGTAGCCCGCCAGGTGTTCGCCGAGCCGGGGCCCGTAGAGGTCCAGCATGGCCTTGTCGTTCGCGAGGTGGGCGTGCAGCACCGGATAGAGGTGCAGTGCCCAGCCGTTGTAGTGGTCGAATGCGCGGCCGTCGCCGTCCGCGTACCAGCCGTCGCCGCGGTACCACGTCTCCAGCAGGCGCAGGCCGCGCTCGATGGCCCGCCGGGTCTCGGCGTCACCGCGGCCGACCGACTCCAGGAACCCGGCCACGGTGACGGCGAAGAGGTACCAGTTGTTGGGCGCCGGGGTGTGCCGCAGGGCGCCGCGCAGCCATTCCTCGGCACGGTCCTGCACGGTGCTGTCGAGCCGGTCCCAGAGCCACGGCCGGGTCAGCCGCAGGCCGAGCGCGACGGAGGCCGACTCCACCATCGGCTGGCCCTGGACGTGGTGGTCGAGGATCAGCGGCCAGGACTCGGCGTCGGCGCGGCCCGGCGTGCGGGTGCCGGCGGTGAGCCCGTCCGCGTACCTACCGAGGAAGCCGTGCGGATCGGCGCCGCCCGCGCCCGCGACGCGGAACGCCGCTGCCAGGAAGGTACGGGCGTATCCCTCCAGGCCGTCGGAGCGCACCCCGGACCTGGACGGCCGGCCCGGCAGGTCCAGCAGCGCCCCGCCGGGCGTGGCCCAGCGCCAGGCGGCGTCGACCAGCCCGTCGGCGGCGGCCTCCCAGTGGGCGCGGGTGTAACCGGTGTGCGGGCTGAGCGTGCGGTCCTCGGGCGGCAGGTGCGGAAAGTGGCCGGTACGGGCGGATGCGGGGGTGCCGGGAACATCGTTCATGCCAGGAACGCCAGCCTTTCGCGGTGTACGGGATGGGCGAAGCCGTCGCCCGCGGCCCAGCGCGCCACCTCACTCACCGTCAGTTCGGCGAGGCGGCGCCATTCGTTGCCCTGGGAGCCGGCCAGATGCGGGGTCAGCAGGGCGTTCTCGCAGTCCCACAGCGGATGGTCACCGGGCAGGGGATCGGGCTCGGTGACATCCAGGACCGCGTGGACGCGGCCCGAGGCCACCGCGTCGGTCAGTGCGTCCTGGTCGACGACGGCACCCCGCGAGGTGTTGATCAGTGTCGCGCCGGGGCGGAGCCGGTCGATCAGCTCGCGGCTGACCAGACCCCGGGTGGCGGGCAGCAGCGGTGTGTGCACGCTGACGACGTCACTCGCCGCGAACAGCTGCTCAAGATTCACGGTCGGCACGCCCAGCTCCGCGGCCTCGGCCCCGGTGACGTACGGGTCGTAGAGCAGGACCTGGAGGTCGTACGGGCGCAGCAGCTCGATCACCCGCCGCCCGATCAGTGAGGCGGAGCAGATCCCCACCGTCCTGCGGTAGTTGCCGATCGAGCGGTCGGTGTGCAGCCAGTTGTCGCGGCTGCGGGTGGCACGGTAGTCGCGGGCGCGCTCCAGGACGCGCTTGTTCGCCAGCAGGGTCATCGCCACGGTGTACTCGGCCACCGGCAGGGCGTTGGCCGCCGCTGCCGAGGACACCTCGATGCCGCGTTCCCAGCAGGCCTCGGTGAGGTGGTTGCGGACGCTGCCCGCCGAGTGCGCGATGGCCCGCAGCCGGGGCGCGGCGGCGAGCACCGCGTCGTCCACGGGCGGACAGCCCCACCCGGTGACCAGCACCTCCGTCGTGGCGAGGACCGCGCGGGCCCGTTCGGTCGTCAGGTCGTCCAGTACGGGGAAGGGCGCCGGCTCGCACACGGCGGCGAGGGCCGCCGTCTCGTCCGGGCCGAAGACGGCCGTGGCGGCGTCCTGGCTCATGGCGAGCGCGGCACGCGGCCGGCGACGGGCGTCGGGCATGGAACTCCTTCGACTTGTCGTACGCGGGCTTACTTCACCGCTCCGGCGGTCAGCCCCGAGCGCCAGAAGCGCTGCAGCATCATGAAGGCGAGGATCAGCGGCAGTACCGCGAGCAGCGAGCCCATGACGACGACGGGGTAGTACTCGGGGGAGACGGTCGCCGAGCTGTTCCACGTGTACAGCCCCAGGCTCACCGGATACAGATTCTGGTCGGACAGCATGACCATCGGCAGGAAGAAGTTGTTCCAGATGGCGGTGAGCTGAAAGAGGAAGACGGTCACCAGGCCGGGCCCGAGCATGCGCAGGGCGACCTTGAAGTACGTGGCCAGTTCGCCGGCGCCGTCGATGCGGGCCGCCTCCAGCACCTCGTCGGGCACGTACCCCTGGCTGAAGATGCGGCCGAGGTAGACGCCGAAGGGGTTGAAGAGGACGGGGATGAAGACCGCCCAGAAGGTGTTCACCAGCCCCACGCCGGACGCCATCAGGTACAGCGGCAGGGCGAGGACGGTCTGCGGCACCATGACGGCGGCCAGCACCAGGCCGAACAGCTTCTCCTTGTGCCGGAAGCGGTACTTGTCGAAGGCGTAGCCGCAGGCCGTGCTGATCAGCGCGCCGAGCGCCGCGCCCACCACCGCGTACAGCAGGCTGTTGCCGTACCAGCGGCTGTAGAGCCCGCCGTCCATGGAGAACACATCGCCCAGATTGGCGAACAGCGAGAAGTCCCCGAGGGACAGCAGATCGCTGCTGAAGAGCGCCTCACGGTTCTTCGCGGCGGCCAGCACCAGCCACAGCACGGGCAGCAGGGTGTAGAGCACGCACACGCCGACGACGACGTGCACGGCGGTCCGGCCGAGCATCCGGGGACGCAGGGCGGTGGAGGTGGTGGTCATCGGGCAGCCTCCTCCGTGCCGCCGGACCGGTTGGTCCAGCGGGTCACGCCGTAGGACAGGGCGATGGTGCAGATGAGCAGGATCACGGAGGCGGCCGCCGCCAGGCTGTAGTTGTTGCGGTTGAAGGCGGCGTCGTAGATGTACATGCTCGGGGTGAACCGTGAGTTGATCATCGGCGTCTGCTGGCCCAGCAGCATCGGCTCGGTGAACAACTGCAGGCCCCAGATCAGCGTGAACATCGCGACCATGAGGACCGAGGACCGTACGAGCGGGGTCTTGACCTGCAACGCGGTGCGCACCGGCCCCGCCCCGTCGACCACCGACGCCTCGATCACCTCGCGCGGCACCGCCTGGAGCGCGGCGTAGAAAATGATGGTGTTGTAGCCGAGGTTGCTCCACACCGCGATGTTCACGATGGAGGGCAGGACGGTGTGGACACCGAGGAAGTCGACGGTGATGTCACCACGGGCCAGCAGTTCGATCACCGGGCTGATGCCGGGGGTGTAGAGGTACAGCCAGATGATCGCGGCGATGATGCCGGGCACCGCGTGCGGCAGGAACAGCGCCAGCTGCGCCCAGGACCGCAGCCGCACCACCCCCGAGTCCAGCAGCAGTGCGAGACCCAGGGCGCACACCACCATCAGCGGGATGTAGACCAGGCAGTACGCGGCGACGGTGCCGAGGCCGCCGAGGAAGGTCGGGTCGGTGAGGACGGCTGCGTAGCTGCGCAGCCCGACGAACACCGTCCGCTCCGGGCCGAACCCGAGTCCCGGCTGGTCGGCGCCGAAGAAGCTCAGCCATACGGCGGTGCCGACGGGGATGAGGAAGACCGTCACGAGCAGGACGAAGAACGGCGTCATCAGCACGCCGCACGCGCCGAGCCGCCGTCTTCGTGCCCCGCGCCGCTGAGCGGCGGCGGACGGGGCAGCGGCCCGGTCCGGTAGTGCGACGGTGTCCGTGGTGGTTGTGGTCGTGGTCATGGTGTCACCTGCCTCTCTGACGGTCGTCAGCTGCTGCGTGCGGTGGTGGCCAGGCCGAGGGCCTTGAGGTCGGGCATGGTGCCGCGCTGGGCTTCGCGTACGGCGTCGATGATCGTGCCCTGGCCGCCGGCGGCACGGGCGAACCCGTCCTGCATGACTTTCTGTGTCGATGTCATCCGCGGACCCCACGTCCACCGGTCGTCTATCAGCCGGGCCTGGTCGCGGAAGAGCGCGTAGATGTCCTGGCCGGAGTAGTAGCGGCGGTCGAATGCCTTGCGTCCCACCTCGATCAGCCCGGGAGCCGCGGGGAGCTGACTGCTGGTCCCGCTGGAGAGCCGGGCGCGCAGCGCCTCGGGGTGAGTGACCTGCCAGCTGATGAACTCCAGCGCGGCCTCGGGGTTCCGGCAGTCCTTGGTGATGGCGAAGGTGGAACCACCGTGGGTGGCGCTCACCGGTCGTTTGGTGTCCCACTGGGGGAGGGGTGCGATGGCCCACTTGCCCGCCTGCTGCGGGTGGGCGTTCATCTGCGCGCCGGCGTCCCAGGCGCCGCTGAGCCGGGCGAGCAGCCGGCCCTGGCCGACCTGGGCGGTGCCGCGCGTGCCCTCGGTGGGATTCATGAAGATCAGGTCCTGGTCGTACAGCCGCTGCCAGTAGTCGGCCACCCGCCGGCTGGGTGCGTCCGCCATGGAGACGTTCCAGGCGCCGCGCGAGGTGTCGAACCAGCGGCTGCCCGCCTGCCAGGACCAGGCAGCGAACTGCGTCATGCCGTCGGTGGGGAACAGCGCCAGCCTGCGGTCCGGTGCGCGCTTCCGCACCACCCGCGCCGCCTCCTCGAAGTCGTCCCACGTGGCGGGGACGTCCAGGCCGTACTCACGGAAGAGGTCCGTCCGGTAGTGCAGCACCATCGGCTCGACGTCCAGCGGGACGCTGAAGACCCGGCGGTCGAAGGTGGTCAGCCGGAGCGCCTGCGGCAGCAGCTTGCCGCGCAGCTCGTCGTCGACGAGGTCGGTGATGTCGCGGGTGACGCCGTCGATCGCGAAACCCGGGACCTGGGGGTACTCGATGGTGGCGACGTCCGGGGCGTTCCCGGCCCGCGCGGCGTTGCTGAGTTTGGCGTATCCGCCCTGCGCGCCGGACGGGACCTGCTGGAAGTCCACTTGGATGTGATCGTGTGTGCGGTTGAACGCGTCCACCACTTCCTGGCTGCCGCGCAGCGCGGACCAGAAGGTGACGCGAGTGGTGCTCTTGCCAGTGGTGCGCGGCTGTCTGCCGCCGCTGCCGGTGCAGGCGCTCACACCGGACACGGACAGGGCGGCGAGCACAGCGAGTACGGATCTACGGCTCTGTTGACCCGGCATGCGTGCCTCCCGCGGCTCGTTTCGGGACACGGGAATAGTGATCGGCGCAACAGAACCCGGTCAATAGAGCGATCAGAAGGAAATGAAGCGGTCAAACGCTCACTGAGGGAGAGTCAGCGATCACGAAGCCTGACGGCCACTCACTCACCTGCACCGGCCCGTCGCGTGGTCGAGCCGCGGACCTGCAGATCCGGCAGCAGCTCGATCCGCCGTACGGGTGCCGGACGTCCCCCGGAAGACGGCTTCAGCCGGTGCAGCAACAACTCGGCCGCCGCCCGCCCGACCTCCGTCTTGGGTGGTGACACCGCGGTCAGCGGCGTACTGCCCAGCGCCGCGACCACATCGTCGTACGCCACCACCGAGAAGTCCTCCGGCACCCGTATCCCGTCCTCCTGGAACCGCTGGACCAGCATCAACGCGTCCACGTCCCCGTGCAGCAGCGCCGCCGTGGCACCACGGTCACGCACCAGCTCCAGAACATCGGGCGGCTCCTGACCGCCCTGCACCCGGCCATCGTCCCCCGCCCCGGCCCGCTCGCGCTCCGCCGCCTCCGGCACCGCGGTCGGCGAACTCAGCGTCACCGCCCAGTCCTCGACCTCCGTCCGCTCCGCCGCGATCGCGGTGAACGCCGCACGCACCGCCCGGGCCGTCGGGCTGTCGTCCCGCGCGGCCAGAATGATCCTCCGGTGGCCCAGCGCCACCAGATGCTCGACGGCGAGGTGCACGCCGTACCAGTGGTCGGAGCAGACCGAGTCCAGCGCGTGCAGCGCACTGCCCGGCAGCGGACGGCGCTCCATCAGCACGGTCGGTACGTCCAGGGCCCCGAGCCAGCCGTAGTCGGCCTCCTCCGCGCCCCGCCCGCGCCACCGCGGCGCGATCAGCAGCCCCCGCACACCGCTCGCCAACGCCCGCTCCACCATGGGCCGTTCACCACCGGAAACGGCAGGCGCGATGTGCAGCGCGATGCGCATGCCGGCTTCCTCCAGCACCGTTCGGGCACCGTGCAGGGTCTCGAAGAGGTACGAATGCCGCTCGGGCACCACCAGACCGATCGCCGGGGCCGTGTCCTCGCCCGGCCGCCCGCCCGTCGCCACCGCCGCGGCGGCACCCGTACCCGCTTCGTCGACCGGCGCGAGGGAACGTGCCACCCCGTGCCCGCGCCGCAGCTTCCCGGCACGCTCCAGCTCCTCGACGTCCCGGCGGACGGTGACCACCGAGACCTCCAGCTCGGCCGCGAGGTCGGCGACGCGAGCCGAGCCGCGCGACCTCAGAACGGCCAGTATGCGCTGCCGCCGCAGTTCCACCGGTTCCCGCATGCCCCGCCCCCCTGTGTGTGCGTTTGAGCGTTCGGCGGCAGCATAACGATCAGCACCGCTGCGCACGAGACAATCATCGACTCGGCGGCTCGTGCTGTCTCGCCTCGGCCTACCGCGTGCGCCGCTTCAGCATCGCTTTGATGGCGTACACATCGCTGTAGTTGGACGGCCCGCTCCGCGTGTCGTTGTAGAGCGCGTTGGCGGAGAAGTAGCTCATGTTGACCGCCAGCGGATCCTGGACGAGCTCGACGCGGTACGTCCGCCCCTCGCGCAGCCGCGCCGCGGCGTAGGTGGAGCCGCGTACGGCCGTCCAGCTGCCCGTGTTGGGCAGGGCGATGACCTGCTCGGTGACCGGGCGACCGGTGGCGTCGTCGATGACCCGCAGCAACTTCATGCCGCCGGCCACCCCCGTGTTGATCGCGCCGCCGACCGCCGCGTCCGCCTGCAGCAGGTACTCACCACTGGCCTCGGGCCTGATGCGGGCAGTGATCCGGTCGCCCGGCGCGGTGCCCCAGTCCGCGTAGTACACACCGTGCTCACTGTGGGCCCGGCGCCCGCCGACGACGTCGAAGTCCGCGCCGGTGACCTTGATGACCCGCTCGTCGTCCGGCCCCCGGTAACACCGCGGTTCCGCGTGTTGCGAGGTGTTGCCGCTGGAGGTGTAGCGCAGCCGGACGCTGTAGCAGTGCGAGACGTCCGCCGCATCCATGGCGGTGCGATCGGTCCACGTCTGCGTTCCGCCGGTGACGGGCCGGTCCTCGGCGATCACCTTGCCGTCCCGCAACACGTCCATGGTGACGCGGGAAGCGTCCTCCGCACCGATGTCCACGGACAGCCGCATCCGGCCGTCCCCATCGGCCTCCACACCGTCCACGGCCGGTGTCTTCGGCCCGTACAGTGCCTCCTTCGAAGCGGTGTTCACCGGCTCGGGAGCAGGCGTCGCGGAACCTGCCCGCGGCGGACCCAGCTCGATCACGAGCTTCGAGGTGCCCTCACCGAGCATCTTCTCGGTGATCGGAGCGCCGGGGGGCAGCCGCTTCCCGTTCAGCCTCAGCGACCTGACCCGGTACGCACCCTCGGCGGCGGCTCCCTTCGGCAGGTCCAGCGCGATGTCCAGCCGGTGCCCGCGGTAGTTCACGTTCCGCAGCGCGGCCCGGTCACTGTCACGGAAGTACTGGTTGCGCACCTGCGCCGGCAGGAAGGGACGCACATGCAGCCCGTCCGGCCGCGCATCCATGCCAAAAAGACTCTGCTGCACCATCGACAGCATCCCCGAGATGCTCCACAGCTGCCGGTCGGAGTTGATCTCCGTCTTGGTGCCGCCGTCCAGGAGGTTGATGTTCTCCTTGTTCGTGCCGAAGAGTGCGGCTCCGCGCACCAGCGACCGCGCCTGGAGCGCGGCCACCCCGTCGTTCCCGGTCTTCGCGGCCGCGCGCATCAGATACGCGGTGACGAAGGGCCAGATGCCGTTGTTGTGGTACGCCGGTACGCCCTGCTGCTGCGGCCACAGCACGGACGGCCCGTACGGCGTCTGCGGGTAGTTGGCGACGGCCTCCCGGGCCTGCCGCGGCGTGGCGACACCGGTGAGCACGGCCAGCGAGGTGCCCAGTGCGTCGTACCGGTCGGCCGGCGCGGTGTCGAGCTCGGTGGTGAGCATCTGGGAGAACTGTCCCCGCTCCGGCAGCCAGAACTTGCTCCGGATCGCCGAGGCGAGCCGGCCGGCCCAACCGCGGTACTTCGCGGCGGCCGCGGCATCGCCCGCGCCGGCCGCGAGACGCGCCGCGGCGTCGATGGCCGCCCAGTGGGCGACGTTGGTCGACAGCGAGCGCGAGGTGGCGATGGTGGCCACATCGTCCTTCGTCCAGTCCGGGTAGCTCTGCTCGCGCCAGTCGAGGAAGGAGTGCTCGCCCTTGTAGAGCCCGACCGACGGGTCGTAGACGACCTTGCGGTCGTGCTCGACGGTGTTGCGGATCGCGTCGTACGCCTTGGCCGCGAAGGCCGTGCGTTCGCCGTCCGCGTCCGGCAGCCAGTCCAGGATCTCGCTCGCGCCCAGCGCCCACACCACCCGGTCGGTGGAGCTCGGATAGCTGCCGCCGGTACCGGTGTCCTGGATGATCTGCGTGTCCCCGGAACCGTCCCGGCGGTCGCTGAGCTTGAACGCCAGCGTGTTGCGCATCCGCTCCGGATCGGCGGCCGTCAGCCCCAGATCCGCGGAGTAGGAGACATCGCGCGTCCACACGTACGTCCACGACTTGCCGGTGATGTAACAGCCACCCGGGCAGTCGACCGGCTTGCCGTTGTTGTACGAGCCGTCGGTGAGCCGGTCGGTCGCGTTCCGCGCCGCCTCGTCGTGCGCCATCGCGTACAGCCCGTCCAGCAACACCGAACCGGATCGCAGCGTCGGCCGGTCCGCCCGCTCACGGAACGTCCGCTCGGTCCGTCCCTCTTCCGTCTCGTTCGTCGCCCCCGCGCTGACCAGCTTGTACGTCCGCAGGCAGGCGTCCCCCGAACCGGCGACATCGACGATCGTGAGCGTCGCCTTCCCGGTCCCGTCCGCGAACCGACCACTGTCCCCGACCTCCCCGCACCCCTCTGCACCTCCACCGGAGGCCGCCGATGCGGCCCGGTTTGCCGACCCCGCCGCACCGGCCGGGGACACGATGACACCGGAGGACGCCACCACGGCCAAAGCGATCAGCCCGCCGCCGATCGGTCCCGTTCTCATACGCTTTCGCCCACGTATTCGCCCACGCACCATGTATTCACCTTTTGAAGAGAGGGGAGGGGTCGGAGGATCATTCCCCTACGAGAATTTCGGCGAAGTTAGCCCTCGCATGCAGGCCAGTCAAGGGTGTTGACAGCCGTCGATGAATGTCGACTTCAACTTCCGAATCATTAGGGAGGTCAATGCGACACACGACGTACCGAGTACGCTTGCGGCGTGACGATGCACAACGCCGTCGATGTGAATGTCGACGCCATGCTCGAGGACCTCAGGACGCTCGTCGAGATCGAGTCTCCATCGCGTGACGCCAACGCCCTGACGGCATCGGCGAACGCGGTCGCCGCATTCATCGAGAACCGCCTCGGTGGCCGGGCCCGCCTCGTGGAGAGTGACGCCGGACCCCACGTCCACTGGTCGGGTGGCGGCGACCCCAAGGTACTGATCCTCGGACACCACGACACGGTGTTTCCGCTCGGCACCCTCGCCCGTCGCCCCTTCAAGGTCGAGGACGGCCATGCGACGGGGCCCGGGGTCTTCGACATGCTGGGCGGCCTGGTGCAGGCCGTTCACGGCGTGGCATCGCTCGGCGACCGGTCCGGTGTCGAGATCCTGGTGACCGCCGATGAGGAAGTCGGGTCCCACGCCTCGCGCGCGCTCATCGAAGAACGCGCGCTCGCTTGCGGTGCGGTGCTCGTGGCCGAGGGCGCGGCCGACGACGGTGGCCTGAAGACCGGACGCAAGGGCTGCGGCACGTTCCGGGTGACCATCACGGGCCGCGCGTCGCACGCCGGGCTGGAGCCGGCGGCCGGTGTCAACGCCCTGGTCGAGGCGGCACACCAGGTACTGGACATCGCGGCACTCGGCCGCCCCGGCATCGGCACGACGGTGACCCCGACCGTCGCCTCCGCCGGCACCCTGGACAACGTCGTACCTGCGGAGGCCACCGTCATCGTCGACGTGCGGGTCGAGTCGGCCGACGAGAAGGACCGCATCGAGTCGGCCTTCGCGGCACTGGCTCCGCACCTCCCCGAGGCGAAGCTCGCGGTAGAGGGGTCCGTAGGCCGTCCTCCGATGCCCGAGTCGGCATCGGCCGACCTGTTCGCCGTGGCCCAGCGACTCGTACCCGGCCTGCCGGGCAAGGCGGTCGGCGGCGGCAGCGACGGAAACTTCACGGCCGCCCTGGGCGTACCGACGCTCGACGGTCTCGGCGCGGTGGGGGGCGGTGCACACGCCGACCACGAGTACCTGGTGGTCGCGGCCATGACCGAGCGGGCGCAGCTCATCGCCGGCCTGGTGGACGCGATCCAGCAGGCTTGAGCACTGTTTCCACCGTCAGTGCCACGGTGCGGGCCCTTCGCCGACGGACCAGTCAATCAGTTCCGTACCACTGAAGCAGAGGATGCCGCACTGCTCGGCGTACTCCAGGGCGGGATCGGTGAACGTACTGGTGGTGACGAGCGCCGCGACATCCGCACCGTGGACGGTGTAGCAGGTACCGCCGAAGCGCTGGAGGTCCTGCGAGCCGACCCTGTGGGTCTCGGCGTAGCGCTTGCACTGAATGACCACGGTGCGGCCGTCCGGCGCCCTGGCCACGATGTCCGCGCCGAGGTCGTTGGCGCCACCGACGATCTGGACGTCGAAACAGCCGTCCCGCTCGCACAGTGCGGCTACCGCGCTCTCGAACTCGTCGGCGCCCATGGCCGCGTAGTCCATCACGCGCCCGGCTTCTTCGGCTTGGACTTCGGCTTCGGTCTCGCTGTCGGCCTCGTCCACTGCGAGCCCCTCTTCGCCCGATGCACCGCTGCGAGGGACGCGGCCTCCGCGAGGACGGAAGCGCAGCACCCCGAAGACCAGCGCCCCGATTAGCAACACCACGCCGAGGCTCGCCACAGGATGGCGAGCCGCACCGTCGAGGCCTGTTCTCAGCATCAGGCCGATACCGACGATGCCGATGGCGATCAGCCCGAAGCAGACGGTGAGTTGGCGCAGGCTGAAGGCAGGGCGGCGGGTGACGGGGCGGGGCCGGCGAATAGGTGTGACCATGAGGCGCTCTCCAGGGCTGGATGAAGATCGTTTTCTTCAAGTGCCCTGGATGAGCCGAGTTACTGCTGCACTTTCAGTTTCCCGTGGGACGACCGGTGTTCGGACTGCCCACCCTCGCTACCTGTCACCTGCCACCTGCTGTGTCCCCGGGTCGGCGGCCCCGCATCACCGTTGGGGCCGCCGTACGGCGTGGGCCGGGCGTCAGGCCACCGGGGCCGGCGCCGGGTAGGTCGGGTACTCCACCCCGGAGACGTGCTGGACGACGCGGATGACCTGGCAGGAGTAGCCGAACTCGTTGTCGTACCAGAGGTAGAGGATCGCGTTGTCACCGTCGACCTTGGTGGCACCGGCGTCGACGATCGACGCGTGGCGCGAGCCGACGAAGTCCATCGAGACGGCGTCGGGGGCCGTGGTGAAGTCGATCTGGCGCTTCAGCGGCGAGTTGAGCGAGACATCGCGCAGGTAGTCGAGGACCTCGTCGCGGGTGGTCTCGCGGCCCAGGCGCAGGCTGAGGATCGCGATCGAGACGTCCGGGACCGGCACACGGATCGAGCTGCCGGTGATCGGCGCCTTGAGGTCCGGCAGGGCCTTGGCGACGGCCGAGGCGGCACCGGTCTCGGTGATCACCATGTTCAGCGGCGCGGAACGGCCACGGCGGTCGGCCTTGTGGTAGTTGTCCAGCAGGTTCTGGTCGTTGGTGAACGAGTGGACGGTCTCCACGTGACCGCGCTGCACGCCGAACTCGTCGTCCATCGCCTTCAGCGGCGGCACGATCGCGTTGGTGGTGCAGGAGGCGCAGGACAGGACGCGCTCGTCCGGCTTGATCGTGTCGTGGTTGACGCCGTGCACGATGTTGGGCACGTCGCCCTTGCCGGGCGCGGTCAGGACGACCTTGTCGATGCCGGGGCGCAGGTGCTGGGACAGGCCCTCGCGGTCGCGCCACTTGCCGGTGTTGTCGATGAGGATGGCGTCGTTGATGCCGTACGCCGTGTAGTCGATCTCGGAGGGGTCGTTGGCGTAGATCACCTTGATGGTGTTGCCGTTGGCGACGATCGCGCCGTTCTCCTCGTCGACCGTGATCGTGCCCTGGAACTGGCCGTGGATCGAGTCGCGGCGCAGCAGCGAGGCGCGCTTGACGAGGTCCTGGTCGCCGCCGCCGCGTACGACGATGGCGCGCAGCCGCAGGCCGTTGCCGGAGCCGGCCTTCTCGATCAGGAGGCGGGCGACCAGGCGGCCGATGCGCCCGAAGCCGTACAGGACGACGTCACGGCCCTCGCCGCGCTCGATCTTGTTGGCACCGGTGGCCCCGGCGACTGCCTCGGCGGTGAACTGCTCGACGGACAGACCCCGGTCGTCGGCCTTGTAGGTCTCGGCGAGCCTCGCGAGATCGATCTGCGAAGGGCCGAGATCGAGCGTGGTGAGAGCCTGCAGGAACGGCATCGTCTCGGTGACCGAGAGTTCCACACCCGCGATCTGCCGGGCGAACCGGTGCGTCTTGAGGATGCTGACCACCGACTTGTTCACCAAGGAGCGGCTGTGAAGCAGGACGGTGACGTCCCGCTCCCTCTGCAGCTTCCCGATGATCGGGATCATCGACTCCGCGATCTCCTCGCGAGTCTTCCAGTTGGTGAACGAGTCATCGTTGACAGTCACAGGATTTATCTTTCGAGCTAGGCGGTGCTCATATGGTAACCCGACCCCCATTCGATCATCACGCCGGTCCCGTGTGAGAGGCGGGGTGGCTGGTCACCGCGGCTGCGGCCTCCTGCCTCCCGCCTCCTGCGCCTATGCGTTCCTGCCTCCTGCGTCTACTTCTGCTGTGTTCCAGGGGTGAGCCGCTTTTCGAACCAGTGGTGCGCATAGGGCTCGTCGTTGAAGGCGGGGACCTCGGTGTACCCGCTGGAGCGGTAGAGGCGCGTGGCCGCTTCGAGGGCCTTGTTGGTGTCGAGCCGCACCAGGTCGCTGCCGTGCTGGGCAGCGCGTTTCTCAACCTCGGACAGGAGGCGCCGGGCCAGGCCGAGCCCTCGGGCGCGGGGCGAGACCCACAGTCGCTTGATCTCGGCCGGCGCTCCGGCCGGCAGCTTCAGCCCCGCGCAGCCCACCGGCTCGCCGTGCAGCCGGGCGACGAGGAACAGACCGCGAGGCGCGCGCAGCTCGCCCGGGTCGGGCAGCAGGCTGCCTGCCGGGTCGAAGCCGCCTTCGAAGAGCTCTTGCAGCTCGGCGGCGTAGGGCCGCAGGCAGTGCGCGGCGTCCGGGTGGTCGGGGTCGAGCACTTCCACGGTGACCACCGAAGCGGTCAGCAGCCGCTCGACCTCCGCCATGGCCGAGGCCAGCCGGTTCCGCTGCCGGGCGTCGAGCGGGGCGAGGAGCGATGCGGCGAGCGCGTCGCTGCGGTCGTCGAGAAGGGCGCGCTCCGCCCGCCCGGCCTCGGTCAGCCGTACGGTACGTACCCGCCGGTCGCGGGGGTGAGGCTCGACGGCGACGAGGCCGTCACGTTCCAGCGCCCGCAGCAGTCGGCTCAGGTAACCGGAGTCGAGGCCGAGCCGGGCCCGTACGCTGCGGATGTCGTGCGTGCCCGCGCCGTCGATCTCCCAGAGCAGCCGCGCCTGGCCGTAGGGGCGAGCGCCGCCGAGATAGTGGTCGTGCAGTACGCCTACGCGCTCGGCGACCGTCCGATTGAAGCGCCGTACCTGCTCTTTTTGCTCTACCTGCTCTACCTGCTCTGCGTGCTCTACCTGCTCCTGCATATTCTCTGACCTTAGTCAGGTAATGGTGGCGGGACAAGAAACGCTGGCCTCACGTTTCGGTTCTCTCCGCCCCGGCCCTCTCCTCGGCCTCCTCGGTCTCCTCGGCGTTCGCCAGCCAGAAGAACAGGAGCGGCAGCACCAGCTCGATGACCGTCAATACCACCTGGAACCAGTGCGGCCATCCGTGCACGGTGAGTGACAGCAGGCGCCCGATCGCGCCCAGCAGGAACACCCCGGACAGCCATCGCACCGCCGTCGCGGGGATCGGCGACTGCCGCGCCACCCAGAGCCGGGCGAGCCCGTACCCGGCGAAGATCGCGCCGAAGAACCGCCCGAGGCCGTCGACCGTCGGGCCGAGCAGCTCACCGAGGGCCTGGACGCCCATATCGCGTGCTTCGCCGAGAACCGCAACACCGTGCTCGCGGCGAACCGGGTACTGGCCGGCGACCGCCTGATCCAGACGATCATCGCCGGTGAACTCGACGCCCTGCGGGAGCGGTTGGTCAGTGCCCTCGCGCTCACGGATGACCACACCCGAGCGGCGGTGTCGGGCGTACTGAAGAGCTGGCTGGTGTTCGTTCAGGTGCTGTGCGTGGACTGGCTCACCGAGGAGACCTGCACCCGCGCCGAACTGCGCGACGTATGCGTCGGCGCCGTGCTGGACGCCATCCGCCCGCTCCTGGACGAGGACCCCGCCCCGGACTGGCCGCACTGACACTCCATGGACGCGGGGCATGCTGGGCCCGGGGCAGCGGTGCGGTATCGGCGGCCTGTCGGTGGGGGCACCGAGCCGTAGGGAATCTGTCGGCGACTACTGCGATGTTCAGAGCAGATCTTGCTGCCCATTCTTTCCATCGCTATCCCGCTTTTCCCACTCCGAAGTCCCGCACGCGAGGAGCCGCCACATGTCGTCCGTAACCCCATCCCCAGCTCCATCCCAGTCCCAGCAGTGGGACGTCCATCGACTCCCGCGGGCGGAAGGGCGCAACATCCTCGTCACCGGGGGCAACGCGGGTATCGGGTATTTCGTCGCGGAGCAGCTCGCCGGGGCGGGGGCCACGGTCGTCCTCGGCAGCCGGAACACGGACAAGGCCCGGGCCGCCATGGACTCGATTCGCGCCCGCGTACCCGGTGCGCGGCTGCGCCACCTGCGGCTGGACCTGGCGGAGTTGACGTCCTTGCGCAGCTCTGCCGAAGCGCTGGAGCTGGACCGCCTGGACGCGGTGGTGCTCAACGCCGGAGTGGCGCTCGACGACCCGCCGCGGAAGGTCACCGAGGACGGCCACGAGTTCATGTTCGGCATCAACCACCTCGGTCATTTCGCCCTGACCGGATGGCTGGCACCGCTGCTGGCGGCCGCGCCGGCGGGCCGCATCGTGACCGTCGGCAGCTTCGCGGCCAGGTCGGAGCGACTGGACCTGGAAGACTTGCAGTCCACTCGGGACTACCGGCCGAAACGCACCTATGGGCGGTCGAAGCTGGCCCAGATGCACTTCGCCTTCGAGCTCGACCGGCGGCTGCGGGCGGCCGGCAGCACGGTACTGAGCGTGGTGGCCCACCCGGGCGGTGCGCTGGATTCCCTGACACCTTCACGCCCGCCGGTGCACGAGAGGAGCGCCGGCGACCGGCTGCGCGGCCTGCCCGCCGGCCTGCTGGTCCAAGGCAAGGACGCCGGTGCATGGCCCATGGTGCGTGCCGTCCTCGACCCGGAGGTCAGGGGAGGGCAGCTGTGGGAGCCGAGAGTGTTCGGCCTGCGCGGCCGCCCCCGCCTTGCGCCCGTCCAGGGCCACTACACCGACACTGAGGTGGCGGCCCGCCTCTGGGAGGCCAGTCGCGAACTGGTCGGATCGGAGCCGCACTTCGCGGCTCAGGAATCGAGCACGGCGGCGACGGCCTCGATCTCCACGAGCTGATCCGTGTAGCCGAGCACGGTGACGCCCATCAACGTACTGGGGACGTCGTGCGCGCCGAACGCGTCCCGCACCACCTCCCACGCCGTCACGAGGTCTTCCTGCCGGTGGGAGGCGACGAGTACCCGCGTGCTGATGACATCGTCCAGTGCGGCGCCGGCGTCCACCAGGGCGGTCCGCATGTTTTCCACGGCCTTGGCCGCCTGGCCTGCGTAGTCCCCGACGGCCGCCGTGGAGCCGTCCTCGTTCAGCGGGCACGCTCCGGCGAGAAAGATCAGCCGGGACTCGGCGGGAGCGGTGGCCGCGTAGGCGTACTCGGCGACATCGGACAGTGCGGCGGAGCGGATCAACGTCACGGCACGAGGCATGGACATTCCTTTGTCGTCGACATTCCCATGGCGTCTGGTGTCTGTCGTCTTTGGCAGGGCGTGCACGACCCTGCCAAAGACGCGCTCGGCAATCGATGCATTTTCCCCCGGGCCGGCTGCCTCTGCCGGGGCTCGCACCGGCTGCTACGCCGGGGCCGCCAGCAGTGCGCCGTGGTCGGCCAGGGGCCGGTTGCGGCGTGCGGAGGGGCTCAGGCGAAGGCGGTGCGGGTCCCACCACCAGGAGGTGGCGCTGATGTCGAGCGGTTCGGCCCGTGCATCGGTGGGCATCGACGCGAACGTATGCGGCAGTGCCGCCGGATCGTGCGGTGTGGTGTAACGGTGGCTGCTGATGCCCCAGTCCAGCGAGGCGCGTACGAAGTGCCCCAGGCTGTCGAGGTACTGCCGCAGCTGCGGGCCGGCCTGGGCAGTCAGGGCGGTGCACACGCGCTGGAAGTGCACCATCACGCGGTCGCGCTGGGCGATGGCCTCGGTGACGGCCTGCGTGGGGGACAGGCCGTGATGCTGCGTCAGGACCCGGAGTACGTTGAGGTAGTAATCCCCGGTCTGCCCGGCTTCCTGTACTTCCTTGTGCGCCGAGAGCAGGTCGTTGTCCCAGGTGATGATGAAGGAGGCCATCTGGGCCGCGGCGCGAACCGCGGGGTGCGCCCGCTCCTGGGGCGACAGCTCGTACCCGTAGCCCATTTCGAGCAGTGGCAGTACGACGGTGGTGGCGCCGTCGTACAGCCGCATCAGCGTGTAGTCCTCCAGGTCGGGCACGCTGCCGGCCGCGCGGTGCCCGGCCTCCCAGGCCACCGACAGGGCGTACTCCCGCAGTGCGTTGACCCACAGTGCGAGCTGCCCCGCCGTGCCGTATTGCGCCACCCTGGACCGCAGGTCCCGCAGTCCTGCGGCCAGCGGATCATCGGTCAGCAGATCCGCTTCCGGATTCTCGGCCACCCACAACAGGCGCTGCAGCGCGGCGGTGAGCGCGCCCGGCGCCTTGCCGAGCTCTCCCTCCTCGATGACGCCGTCGTCCACCAGGAACAGCCACAGCACGAAATCGCCCAGGAGTTGCGCCACGTCCTCACGGCCGGCCGGGAGGATGCGCGCGGCGAAGACGCCGATGTCCTGCTCGGCGAGCCGCTCGCTCAGCCGGGTGCCGGCCCCGTATTGGCGTGCCCAGGCGGCGGTCCGTGCGTCGATGGCCGAGTGGCGAGGGTGGACGGCGGCCGGGATCGGGGCGTAGAGCGGGGGTATTTCGGGGGTCGGGGTGCTGGCCGGTGGGTCTATCAGCGGACTCATCTGGCGGGCCCTCCTGAGGCGGTTCGGTCACTCCCCCGGGGTGCTTCGCAGGCACCCAGTGTGATCAACAGACCGCATATTATGCGCCACCGCACATTGATCCAATAGGGGAAAGGTCACGCGTAAGCGCCACGTAAACTGGGCAGACCGCCCGGTAGGAAAACGGTGTTGACCGGCAGATTTCCCCCAGGAGGGCAGAGTTGAGCGACCGCCCTAGAACTACTGTTCGTTGAATGAGGTCCTCGACGCAAGTGGCCGATAGGCCAGTTCCTCCTTTTTGCGCCAACCCGAGGGCCGGCCCTCCTGACCTCTCCCGGCCTCTTCAGGCCTCTCTTGACCTCTGTCCTCTATTGGCCTCGCCAGATGTTGTCGAAGGCGGCTGCTTCGATGGTGCGGCGCTGCCGTACGGCTTCCAGTTCCGTCACTGCCCCGTTGACGGCCGCGAGTACGGTCACGATCGCTTCGTTGTCAAAACTCGGGGAGTCGTCCGCCGGAACCGGCACATCGTGGACCCCGGCAGCGGCCGCGAGGGCGGCGAGGACGGGCTCACCGGACGCCAGACGATCGGCTGCGTGGCGGCGAGCGGGCGAGTCGGCCGCCAGCTCCGATCGGCGGTGCCGGAAGGGGAGCCAGCGGCGGCGCTGCCGAGTGACGCCCTCCGGCGCTCCTGCCGCCCCGGTTCCTCCCACTCCTCCCGCTCCAACCGTTCCCTCCGAGCCTCCCGGTTCCGCGGTCCCGTCGGGGCTCTCCATGGCCAGCTCGGCCAGCGCGGTCATATAGGCCGCTGACAGGCCACGGCCCCGGCGCCACAGCCAGTCGTCGACCGACTCGTAGGGCATCTGGCGGACGAGCAGCGAAGCGGCCTCGTTGAGCTGACGGTCTGCCAGGTGTCCCGCGCTGCCCGGCACGATGCGCTCGCCGTCCAGTACGAGCAGCTCGGCGGCGAGCAGGTCGATCAACTCGGCGCCCGCGAGGGCGAGCGACAGGTCGCCCGGATCCACCGGATGGTCGGAAGCCACGTCGAAGGCGACGATCAACAAGTCCCGCGGTGTGGTCATGAACGGCTCCGTGTAAGAGGCGCGGCACCGGCGGCGACACGCTGCCGAGTGGCCGAGTAACCGACGATGAGAATTTCCGCTGATCAGGAGCTGCACTTACGTGCCGACTGTACTCCGGGGCGAGTGCGTGGCGGGGGGAGCGGTGTGCCTTGCGATCGCGGGCGGCGGCGCGCAGTGGTGAACTGGACGATGTCGATCATTCGCGGGCGGCGGGGAGAGCGGAGCGGTCCATGGCCTGGGTGGTACTCATCGTGTCGGGCGTCCTGGAGACGGTCTGGGCGACAGCCCTTGAGGCGTCCAAGAACTTCTCCCGGCTGTGGCCATCCCTCCTCTTCATCGGCGCGCTCGCCCTCAGCATGGGCGGACTGTCGTACGCGGTGAATCACATTCCGCTCGGTACTGCTTACGGCGTGTGGGTGGGCATCGGCGCCGTGGGAACCGCCGTCTACGGGATGGTGGCGCTCGGCGACCCGGCGACGGCCGCGCGCCTGGTCTGCCTGCTGCTGATCATCGGCGGTGTGGTCGGGCTCAAGCTGCTGCACTGACCAACGCCGACCAAGGACCAACGCACCGACCAGTGACGTCCGCGCCTTGTGCCGGTCATCCGGCCTGTCCGTCCGGACGCAAATCCCGGACACCCGGACCTGCCTTTGCATGGAAATGCGTAATCGTGCATACTCTTCCTATGTCTAAGGTCCTCACCTCCCTCCCCGCCGGCGAGCGCGTCGGCATCGCCTTCTCGGGCGGCCTCGACACCTCCGTCGCGGTCGCGTGGATGCGCGACAAGGGTGCGATCCCCTGCACCTACACCGCCGACATCGGCCAGTACGACGAGCCCGACATTGCCTCGGTGCCCGGCCGTGCGAAGACCTACGGTGCCGAGATCGCGCGCCTGGTCGACTGCCGCGAGGCGCTGGTCGAGGAGGGCCTGGCGGCGCTCACCTGCGGCGCGTTCCACATCCGCTCGGGCGGGCGTGCTTACTTCAACACCACGCCGCTCGGCCGTGCCGTCACCGGCACCCTCCTGGTCCGGGCGATGCTGGAGGACAACGTCCAGATCTGGGGCGACGGCTCGACCTTCAAGGGCAACGACATCGAGCGGTTCTACCGCTACGGTCTGCTCGCCAACCCGAACCTGCGGATCTACAAGCCGTGGCTGGACGCGAACTTCGTGACCGAGCTCGGCGGCCGCAAGGAGATGTCGGAGTGGCTGCTCGCCCACGACCTGCCTTACCGCGACAGCACGGAGAAGGCGTACTCCACCGACGCCAACATCTGGGGCGCCACCCACGAGGCGAAGACGCTGGAGCATCTGGACACGGGCGTGGAGACCGTTGAGCCCATCATGGGCGTGCGGTTCTGGGACCCCGAGGTCGAGATCGCCACCGAGGACGTCACCATCGGCTTCGAGCAGGGCCGCCCGGTGAGCATCAACGGCAAGGAGTTCGCCTCCGCCGTCGACCTGGTGATGGAGGCCAACGCCATCGGCGGCCGCCACGGCATGGGCATGTCGGA
Source organism: Streptomyces sp. NPDC053560 (assembly GCF_044544605.1). Lineage (NCBI taxonomy): Bacteria > Bacillati > Actinomycetota > Actinomycetes > Kitasatosporales > Streptomycetaceae > Streptomyces > Streptomyces sp. NPDC053560. The sequence goes on from NZ_JBITXI010000013.1 coordinate 183,175, forward strand.
CCAGATCGAGAACCGGATCATCGAGGCCAAGAGCCGCGGCATCTACGAGGCGCCCGGCATGGCCCTCCTGCACGTCGCCTACGAGCGTCTGGTCAACGCGATCCACAACGAGGACACCCTCGCCCAGTACCACAACGAGGGCCGGCGCCTCGGCCGTCTGATGTACGAGGGCCGCTGGCTCGACCCGCAGGCGCTGATGGTGCGCGAGTCGCTGCAGCGCTGGGTCGGCGCGGCCATCACCGGTGAGGTGACGCTGCGGCTGCGGCGCGGTGAGGACTACTCGATCCTGGACACCACGGGCCCGGCGTTCAGCTACCACCCGGACAAGCTGTCCATGGAGCGCACCGAGGACTCGGCCTTCGGCCCGGTGGACCGGATCGGCCAGCTTACGATGCGTAACCTCGACATCGCCGACTCGCGCGCCAAGCTGGAGCAGTACGCGGGTATCGGCCTGATCGGCACCGGCAGCCCCGCCATCGGCGCTGCTCAGGCGGCCGCGACCGGGCTGATCGGCACCATGCCGGAGGGCGGCGCCGAGGCCATCGCCTCCCGCGGCGAGGTCTCCAGCGAGGACGAGGCGCTGGACCGCGCCGCGATGGAGTTCGGCACGGACTGACCATCGCTCTCGGCGAGGTGCCGTCGCTCTCCGCGAGGGCCTGGCGCGTACGCGGAGAACGAGCCATCGGAAGGCCGGCTCGACGTCGAGGACGTCGGGCCGGCTTTTCCGATGCCCGGGATCTCGGACTTCCGAAGTCCGGGGGCGGGTCGTCGCCGCCCGCCGATGCTGGTGGCGGCAGCCGGCCGGTCACTCACAGCTATGCGCTATGAGGTAGAGTTCCAGAGTCCTGTTGTCTCCGATAGAGGTGGACGTTGCGCATCTGAGGTTCGCGATCATCACGCGGTACGGCATCGGCCGTACGCCCGTCACGTCGTATCCGGCCATTCCGCCGTCCGTGACCCCCGCGTGCATGCGACCTCGGTGCCTGAGCTGTCCCTCGCCCTTCGGAGAGCCGCACCCCCTTTTTCCGCCGGTTCGGTCGCCGCGTGGTGTTCGCACACGTAGTCCCCACCCACCGCGTACGACTGCGAGAACACCATGTCAGGACCGACGCCCCACGCTTCTGTGACCTGCTCCGCCCTGTCCTTCCAGTGGCCGGACGGCACCACCGTCTTCGACGGGCTCTCCTTCACCGTCGGCAAGGGCCGCACGGGCCTCGTCGGAGCCAACGGCGCCGGCAAGTCCACTCTCCTCCGCCTGCTGGCCGGCGACCTGCAACCCGCCCGGGGAGCGGTGACCATCGGCGGCCGCCTTGCCTACCTCCCGCAGAACATCACCCTGGACACCTCGCTCCGCGTCGACCAGGCGCTGGGTATCGCCGAACGGCGCACCGCCCTGCGTGCCATCGAGGCGGGCGAGGTGGCCGAGGAACACTTCGAAACGCTCGGAGACGACTGGGACGTCGAAGAGCGAGCCCTGGCCACACTGGGCTCCCTCGGCCTCGGCGACCTCGGCCTCGACCGCACCGTGGGCGAGATGTCCGGCGGCGAGACCGTACTGCTGCGCCTGGCCGCGCTGTTGCTGGAGCGCCCCGACGTCCTGCTGCTCGACGAACCGACCAACAACCTCGACCTGTTCGCGCGCCGCCGTCTGTACGAGGCGGTGGACTCCTGGCGTTCCGGGACCCTTGTCGTCGTCAGCCACGACCGTGACCTGCTGGAACGGGTGGACCGTACCGCCGAGCTGCGGTCGGGGTCGGTGAGTTGGTACGGAGGCGGATGGTCCGCGTACCAGGAGGCACTGACCACACAACAGGAGGCGGCGGGCCGCACACTGCGGGCGGCCGAGGCCGACGTACGCCGACAGCAGCGCGAACTGGAAGAGACCCGCATCAAGGTGGCCCGCCGGCAGCGGCAGAGCAAGAAGCTGGACGCCCAGCGGCGCGCCCCGAGGATCGTCGCCGGCGAACGCAAGCGGTCGGCGCAGGAGTCCGGCGACAAGCTGCGCGGCCTGCATGAAGAACGCCTTCAGGAAGCGCGCGAGCGCCGGGAGGCGGCCGCGGACGCGATCCGTGACGATGCCGAGATCCGGGTGAGCCTGCCCCACACCGCGGTACCGGCCGGCCGCACCGTCCTGAGCCTGCACGAACTGCAACCGTCGTTCGGCAGGCTGCGCGCCGCCACCCTCGATGTGCGGGGGCCCGAGCGCGTCGCACTGGTCGGCCGCAACGGAGCCGGAAAGACAACACTCCTGCGTACCCTCACCGGTGAACTCGCCCCACTGTCCGGTACGGCCACGGCACACGTGCCACTGCGGTTCCTGCCGCAGCGCCTGGACGTACTGGACGACGAATTGAGCGTCGCAGAGAACGTGGCCCGCACCGCTCCGGGCGTCACCGACAACCACATCCGCTCGCAGCTCGCCCGCTTCCTGTTCAAGGGGGCGCGTGCCGAACAGCAGGCGGGCACCCTGTCGGGCGGCGAGCGCTTCCGGGCCGCCCTCGCGGCGACCATGCTCGCCGCACCGGCTCCGCAGCTTCTCCTGCTCGACGAGCCGACCAACAACCTCGACGTGGCGAGCGTACGGCAGCTGACGAGCGCCCTTGAGTCATTCGAGGGGGCCCTGTTGATCGCCAGCCACGACCTGCCGTTCCTGGAAGCGGCCGGCATCACCCGCTGGCTGCTGGTCGACGAAGAACTGCGGGAGACCAGCGAGGACGAGGTCCGTGCCGGCCTGGAATCGCCGCCGATCGACTGAGCCCGTACCACTCTCGTCTTTCATCGGTTTCGAGACAACAGACGAGACAACAGACGAGACAACAGACGAGAAGACACACGAGAAATCCTGCGGGAAGACACAGGAGATACGTACATGAGCAACACACCGTCGTCCGTGCGGAGCGAGGAGAGCGGGTCGAGCGGGGCGGCGGAACTCCGTCCGGTGCGCTTCGCCCCTGAACTGGCTTCCGTGCTGAGCGGCATGGACGACTTGCGGGACGCGTTCCCGTCGGATCCCGCCATGGTTCCCCAATGGCGGAAGCGGCTGGCCGAGATGGTCCCGGACCCCACCCTGGATGAGCTGCGCGCCGATGGAGCCTTCCAGGTGCACGAGAGGAGCGTGCCCGGCCCCGCCGGGGCCCCGGAGGTCTCCCTCCTCGTCGCCCGCCCGGCCGGCCTGGCGGCGGACGCACCGGTGGTCTACCACGTGCACGGCGGTGGGATGATCAGCGGCAGCAACCGTGCCGGACTGGACGTGATCCTGCGCGAATGGGCGGAGCCGCTGGGGCTCATCGTCGTGTCCGTCGCCTATCGCCTCGCGCCCGAACACCCCTACCCGTCAGGCGTCGAGGACTGTTATGCCGGTCTGCGGTGGGTTGCCGGGAATGCCACGCAGCTCGGTGGCGATCCGGCGCGCATCGTCGTCGCCGGTGGCAGTGCGGGCGGCGGCCTCACCGCCGCGCTGGCGCTGATGACACGCGACCGCAACGGCCCCCGTATCCTCGGCCAACTGGCGATGTGTCCGATGCTCGACGACCGCAACGACACGGTCTCCGCCCGGCAGATGGCGGGACATGGGCTGTGGGACCGTCATGACAACGGCGTCGGGTGGGCGGCGCTGCTGGGTACGGCGTACGGTACCCCGGACGTACCGGCGTACGCGGCACCCGCACGGGCGACGGACCTGTCGGGGCTGGCGCCCGCGTACATCGACGCGGGCGCGGCCGAGACCTTCCGCGACGAGGCCGTCACGTACGCCACCCGCATCTGGCAGGCGGGCGGCGATGCCGAACTGCACATCTGGCCGGGCGGCTTCCATGGCTTCGACCAGCTGGCCCCTGATGCCACCATTTCCCGCGACGCCCGCCACGCCCGCGTCCGCTGGCTGCGCCGCATCCTGAACGGATGACATCGGGTGGTGGGGGAGCGGGGGTTCTTCGACGCACGGGCTGGCGAGAGCGAGTCGCTTGCGCCCCCACCACCCGCCCGAACGGTTCCGGCTCAGGCCGCCATCCAAGGCACACGACACACATGAGCCGTCATACCCACTGGACACAAGGACCTGATCACGGTCTTGCGGATCGCGCGCCACGTCCGCAGGGAACACACCAAACGGACGCTCAGCTCGACCGGTTCCCGCGCGCCACTGTCCTGACCGGGGTGTTCCCAGCCCCACTGCTCCGCCAGAAAGTCGTAGGCGTCAGCGGTCGCCATCTTGCTCCCGAAGACCGTTCGCGCAACGGTCCCCTCAACGACCCGAGCGCTCCGGGAAGCCACAGCATCGTCGACGAGCCCCCTGACCCACGCCAGCCCCTCCCCCTCCGCATACAAACCGAACCTCAGGGTCCGCGTCCTCATCACATCGCCTTCCGCACCGCGCACTGCCCAGTGCGCCACACGATAGTTGCCGCATGTCCGTAGGTCCGTAGGGTTACCGCATGGCGGACGAGGAGAACGAGCGGGCGGTGCGAGCGGCCATCGAGGGGGGAACTGCGACTTCTCGACCCCGAGGTGCGAGCTTCACCGGACCGAGTTCTGGCCCTGCTGGACCCGGAGTTCACCGAGATCGGGGTTCCACCAGGGCACCTTGCCGGCTCGGTCGGCTGACAGCCCGGTGACAAGCTCACCGTTACGCCAACGCGGCGAAGTTGCTGGGTGAGGGGTTCGGTTCGAGAAGAGTCCCAGAGGGCGCGGCCGCTGTGGTGGCCGTGCCCGTCAGGAACCGCGTACTGTCACGAATCCGCGTACCGCTTCGCTGCCGCGAGAGTGAGGTGCCGCGATGGCCGAGTCCACGGGTGAGTCTGCAAGCGCCCCTTCCCTTCCTCCGCTGCCGGAGTGGCTCATCCCCAGGCCCCACCTGGTGTCCCGGCTCGCCCGTGGTGTGCTCGGGCCCCTGACCGTGGTGGTGGGGCCGCCGGGCGCCGGCAAGACCGCCCTCGTCACCGAGTGGGCGCACACCTCGGCCCTGCCGGGACCGGTGGTGTGGGTCACCTGCGACGGCGGAAAGGAGGTGCCGGGTGTCTTCTGGCCGCGTGTGGTCGCCAAGCTGCGGGAGGTCGGGGTGGGCCCCGCGTACGCAGGCGGCGCCGCCACCGCGCCGCCCTCCGGCACCACCGGCGCTGCCGGCGGACGCCCTTGGCCTGCCCGGGTGGCGGAGGGCCTGGCGCGGCGCACTGGGCCCGTGGTGATCGTGCTGGACGATTTCGAGCCGGCGCCGGGCTCGGCGGCGGCGGAAGACGTGACACTCCTGCTCAGGCACGCGTTCCCCATGGTTCGGCTGATCGTGGTCGCGCGCAGGGACCCGCCGCTGCACCTCCACCGCCGTCGCCTCGCCGGCGAACTGACCGAACTACGCACCGGCGACCTGGCGTTCACAGAGAAGGAGACCGTGACGCTGCTCGCTCAGCACGATGTCACCCTCACCGGTTCGGCGGTGCGGCGCCTCGCCCGGCGTACGGAGGGCTGGGCGGCGGGGCTGCGGTTGGCGGCCATGTCGATGGCCGGACACCGGGACCCGGCAGCTTTCGTGCGGCGCTTCACCGGCGACGAGGAGGCGGTCGTCAGCTATCTGGCCGAGGAAGTACTCGATGTCCAAGCCGCCCCCATGCGTCATCTGATGCTGGTCACGAGCATTCTGGACCGGGTGAACGCGGAGCTGGCAGCCGCCGTCGCCGGAGCGGACGCCGATGGCCGGTTCGCCGTGCTGGTACGCCAGAACTCCTTCCTGCATCCGCTGGGGGAGGGGTGGTACCGGTACCACCGGATGTTCCGCGATGTGCTTCTGCTGCGACTGCGATACGAAGCTCCGGAACGCGTCGCTCGGCTCCACCGGCGGGCCGCCGACTGGCTGGGTGAGCATGATCTGCTGCCTGAGGCGCTGGGGCATGCCCTGGCCGCCGGCGATCCGGCGTATGTCGCCCAGGTGGCGGTCGAGCGGCTGGCGGTCGGGCGAATCCTCGGGCTCACCGGCGAGACACTGTCCGATGACCTGATCCGACGCCTCTCGCAGAGCGCGGCCACCGCCATGGAAAGGGTTACAGCAACGGGCAGGGGCACTGCCGCCGCCACGGACATGGACAGTGCGCGAGGGTGCGAAGTGCTGTTGCTGGCGGCTGCGGTGACGCTCGCGCAGAGGGACGTTGAGGGGTGTTACGAAGCCCTGCGGAAGGCCGACGCGGTGATTGCCGGGCTGCCCTTCGGAGTCCGGAAGGCGGTTCCCCGCACCACTCGCCTGACGGGATGCGTGATCCGTATGGCAGTGGGGGCAGCCAGGGCAGCCACAGCGGCGATGGTGGCGGAAGGCCCGACCGAGCCTTCGTGGGCGCTGGCTGCGGCGGCCGAGTTCGATGAGTTGTGCGCCGGACTTCCGGGAGAAACCATCGAGCACCGGGCGGAACTGCGGGCCTTCACACACTTCGTACGTGGCAGCGCCGAACTGCGCTGCGGTCGGCTGAAGTCGGCGGAGCGGTCACTGCTCGCGGCGCTGAAGGCCATCGGTCCGCACGAAAGCAGTCCGCTGCGGCGCGACTGCCTCATCGACCTTGCTCTGCTCGCGACGGTGCGCGGACGGACGCGGACCGCCGCCGAGCTGGCGGCGAGCGCGCAACGCCCAGAGGTGCGGGGGTGGGCTCCGGCGGACCGTTCCCGGGCCGCACTCCACGTGGTGCGTGCCTGGTCTCACCTCGCGCGCGGCGAGCCCGCGGTGGCCCGGCACGAACTCGACCGCGCCGACGCGGCGTTGTGCATACCGCCGTACGATCCTCCCGTCGTCGCCCTGCGCCGCCTTGCAGGCGAGACGGCGGACATGAGCGAGGACGGTGCCCCTCCCACGGTCGAGGCGGTGCGCGACCTCTGCGCGGCGGTGCCGGGCCCGTGGCCCACCGAGGGGCTGGAGCGGACGGTACGGCTGGCGTGCACCGCCGCGCACGGACTGCCGAGGCCGGCGGGCACTCCCTGTCGCGCGCCCGTTGCGGTCGAGCCCGGCAGGGTCCCGTCGGAGTCCGCCGGGAGCCGGGGCGCGGCGAAGGGCCAAGTGCTCAGTGGTCGGGAGCGCGACGTGCTGGAATACCTGGCGCGGACCATGACCACCGAGGAGATCGCCGCCGAGATGTATCTGTCGGTCAACACGGTCAAGACGCACCTCAAGAGCGTGTACCGGAAGCTGGACGTGACCCGGCGCTCGGCAGCGGTCCGACGCGCACGCGAGTGGGAACTGCTGTGACGGCATCCGGCCACACCACCAGCCCATGCCCGTCGCTCACCCGCCGCCCGAGGCAGCCCCCGGCTCCTCGGTCGGCGGAAGGCGGCGTACTTCCATGAGTTCGAGGCCCAGCGCCTGGATCCGGTCGAGGATGCCGTAGAGCGCGGCCTGGTCCAGGCGCGTCCCGCGCAGCACCGTCTCAGCACGGTGCCGGGTGACCGTCAGGTCGCCGAACGCCTCCCTGAAGGCCTCGCCGACCGTGCCGCGAATGCGGATCTCGAACCCGGCTCCGCCCCGCGGCCCTTCCGCCTGCTCGGTCCCGCCCATGGCATCACCTCCACCGCGGCCATGCCGTGTTGTGCTGTGCCGTGCTGTGTCGCCCATTCTTCCGGTCCGCGATCCGGCGGACACATCACCTCACGTGGGTGAGGTCACCACCCCACGGCTGCAGAACAAGCCGTCCCGTGCATGGTCCATCGGCTCATCGGCCGGAGGGCGGCGATTGTTCGTGGTCATCCATCGCCGTCACAGAAAGCCCGAGCCGCTGCCCGACCGACCGCTCATGGGCCACCAGGTAGCCGATGGCGATGCCTGCCACCACCGTGGTGCAGAAGAGAATCAGCCAGGACAGGAGGGTGAAGACCGACCCGAGCAGTCCGAACTGGTCCACACTTCGCCGCAGCGTACGCGGCATCCACAAGACCGATGTTGCGGCGAACACCGACGTTCCTGCCCCGGTGAGCAACGCACCGGGAAGGAGCGGCAGCCAGCCGACGCGGCCCGCAAGTAGGAGATGCTGGGTCCACCACCACAACCCCATCGCCGCGGCGACTTGAAGGGGGAAGCCCAGCAACGTACCTGCACCGAACCCATTGCGCAGCACACCCTGGAACACCAATGCGGTGCTCCACACGAGCAACCACAGGAACCACCGCCACACCGAGGTACGCACGGACGTGTGCGGCAGGTGCCAAGAGCGCTCGCACAGTCGCTGAAGTACCCGACTGAGCGCCGTGGCGGAGACCAGCGTCAGCAACGCCCCCACCACTCCCCACACACCCGAGCCCCGCTGGCTGCCCGCATAGACCTGCTCGACCTGCCCCAGAACGACACCCTCGATGCCGAGTACGTCACGCAGCGACGTTCGCAGCTGCTCCCGCACCTCTGGCGGGGAGTAGGCCGCGATGACGAACAGCATGGGCAGTGCGGTCAGGAACACCTGCGCCGCAAGCCGGGTCGACAGGTCGAGGACGCTGACGCTCCGCAACTGCTCGGCGAGACGGCGTACGAGGCGGCGTATGCCGGGCAGCGAACGGCGTATGGCCGAGACCGCAGACACAACAGCCATCTCCGCCGCCCCCTACGCCCACCCGGGTTCCAGAGCCTGTGCGGTCTCCGCCCTCCATTCAGCCGCAGTCCCGTCGGCCCGGCATCCCCCGCAGCGGGTGAACGGACGGCAGCAACAAGACGGCAGCAACAAGCGGCAAGTGGCAAACGACAAGCGGCAAGTGGCAAGTGGCAAGCGGTGACCGGACGCATCCCGCTCAGCAACGTACGCAGATCGCTGGGGAGTTCGCCGGCCGCTGTGCGGTGGTCCCTGCATCCGTTCCCATATCGGCCAGCGCTGCTTCGACAGGACACGCGCAGTCGCCCTCCGCCGCACCGTCGGCCAGGCTCGCGAGCGCCGTGAGAAGCGGCGGTAGCCCGAGTGCGGATCGCGTGCGGGGGCGAGGAAGCCACGCCTCTCGTAGTAGCGCAGGGTGCTCAACGGCACGCCGGCGGCGCGGGCGGCTTCGGCAGGCGTCAACGTCATGGTCGTCGTCATCGGGACACAGTCTCCCGGAAGCGGGGCGTACGTGTGTGGCGCTGCTTCGCCCGGATCAGCTGCCGTCCCTGTGCGAGCAGGAAGCCGGTCTCGACGGCGAGAAACACGGTGAGCACGGTGCTCGCGCCGTTGACCATCGCCACCGCCATCAGCAGGGCGAAGGCCATGCGGCCCGCGGTGTCGGCGGCCGTGGTCACGGCGTCGCCGCGCACCAGGCGGACCACCGCCCACATCGTCACCAGTACGCCGAAGAACGTGACGAACAGCAGGTGTTCCGGTCCGAAGTGGTCGGGTGGGGGACCGGGCAGGCCAAGGGCGGTGTGTACGGAACGCAGTCCTTCGATGGCGAGCCGGGCGGTCCAGGGAGTGGCGAAGACCGGTGCGACGGCGAGGTCGTAGAGGGCGCCGATCCGGGCGGGACCGGTCCACGGGCGGTGGTTCGGGTGTGTCGTGCGCGGGTGTGTCATGCGGGCAACGCTGCACCTTGCACCGCGGTGCAAGGTCAAGCCGACGTACTGCCCGCCACGCGCCCCGGCCGTCGTGCGGGCCGGGCGCAGTGCAGGGCGAAGAGGATCGTGGCGGCCTCGGCGGGGCGCGTGGGACGGTAGCCGGTGAGCTCGGCGAAGCGCGTCAGCCGGTTCAGCACGGTGTTGCGGTGGCAGTACAGCTCACGGGCGGCGGCGGTCGCCGAGCCGGTGTCGCAGTAGGTGGTGACGGCCTCCAGGAGCCGCTCGCGTTCGTGTGCGGGCAGTGGTTCCAGACCGGCCAGAACGGAGTCGGCCAGTACGGCCGCAGTGGGGCCCAGACGGGCGACGGCCACGGGCATCCAGGAGTCCGCGAGGGTCACCGGGCCGGAGGTCGCCGGTTCCAGGACGGCGGCTATCGCCTCGGTGACCCGCACCATGTCGGGTACCTGCGCCAGGCCGTGCGCGACCGGGCCGACGGCACACGGTACGCCCGCCAGCCAGGCCGTCGTGGGCGGCCCGTCGGCGCCGGGCGGGAGCGCGGTGATCAGGACGAACATGCCGTGGTGCTGTTGCAGGTGCGTGCCGCGGTCGGTGGTGTGAGCGGCCATGGCCTCGCGCAGTCGCGCCTGCGACTCCGGTGGCGCGACGACGACGGCGAAGTCGCAGGCGATGTCCACCTGCAAAAGCGTCGCGGTCTGGGCGAGCAACTGAGGGTCGCGGCCGTCGGACGACAACAGGCGGCCGATGAGCGTGGCCTTCTCGCGTGCGCGCTCGCGGGCCAGTACGGCGACCTCGTCGAGGTAGGCGGCGTGGGCATGGACGGTGTGGTACTCCACGGCCTCCCACACCCGTACGGCGCCCTCGGTCAGCTCGGGCATGGCCGGGGCCGGCGTGCGTTCGAGGAAGGCGTTCCACAGCACGCGGAAGTCCATCCGGATCGCCTGCAGCAGCCGGTCCAACGGCACGCCCTGATGGGCGCGGCGGCGGCCGAGCCGTACGGGAGTGAGCAGCAGGTCGTCCGGTACGGGCAGACCGCCGATGAGGCGGAGCAGCATTTCGTAGCAGGTACGGCCGGTGTCGCGCAGGTCCGTCCGGTCGACGACGTCCTCGTAGTTGTCCAGCAGCGCGACCTCGTCGACGTAGCGCTCGACGAGCGTGTCGAGGTCGTCGAGGCAGTCCCGGGCGAGGGTACGGAGCACCGGCGGCACGGGCGCGTGCATGCGGTGATCGGTGGGCCACCCGGATGGATTGTGCATCTGCCCATTATGCGGCGGTGAACCCGAAGCATTCCACCATTGTTCAAGTACGGTTTCACCAGGCATTCTGCTGATCACGCCCGGGATTCACCGACCACGGCAGACGTGATCTTGAGGGGAATTGCCCAATGCATCTGACACCACGCGAGCAGGAGCGTCTGCTGCTGTTCTCCGCTGCCGAGCTGGCCCGCAGGCGGCTGGCCCGCGGTGCGCTGCTGGGCGCCACCGAAGCGACGGCACTGGTGTGTGACGAGGTGCTGGAGATGGCCTGGGACGGCCTGCCGCTGGAGGAGGTCGTCGCCGCGGCGCCGGGTGTCGTACCCCGCGACCGACTGCTGCCGGGCGTGGCCGCTGCGGTGCCCAGCATCCAGGTCGAGGCGCTCTTCCCGCACGGCACCTCACTGGTGCACATCCCCGAACCGTTCGGCCCGGCCGAGCCCGCAGGCCCTGGCGCGGTACTGACCGCCGACGGCGCCGTCGAGCTGGCGCCCGACCGTCCGCGCCGGACACTGACGGTCACCAACCAGGGCCCGCGCACGGTCTGGGTCTCCTCGCACTTCCCGCTGGAGGAGACCAACAACGCCCTCGTCTTCGACCGCGAGGCCGCGCACGGTCACCGGCTGGACATCCCGGCCGGCACCTCGGCCGCGTTCGCGGCGGGCGAGACGCGGGACGTCGAGATCGTGGCACGAGGAGGCAGCCGATGAGCACCCTGGACCGGCGCGCGTACGCGTCGCTGTACGGCCCGACCACCGGTGACCGGGTACGTCTCGCGGACACCGACCTGTGGGTGCGTGTCGAGGCGGACGACACCGAGCCCGGCGAGGAGCTGCTGGGCGGCTGCGGCAAGACCGCCCGCGACGGCCTGCTCGTCGCCTCCCGCGCACCGCGGGAGAGCGCCCTGGACATGGTCGTCCTCGGCGTACTGGTCATGGACCCGCTGATCGGCATCCGCAAGACCAACATCGGCATCAAGGACGGCCGGATCGTCGGAGTGGGCCGCGCGGGCAACCCCGAAACCACCGACGGTGTAGAGCTTGTCGTCGACTCCCACACCGCGATGATCACCGGCGAAGGGCTCATCGCCACCCCCGGTGTGGTCGACTCACACGTACACCTCTCCAGCCCCGAAGTGGTGCCCGCGGCGCTGTCGGCGGGCGTGACCTCGCTGGTGGGCATGGGTATCGGCGGTGTCTGGGACGTGGGCGCGAACCCGGCGTACAACCTGCACAGCCTCATCGAGGGCTGGCGCGACGCACCCATCAACGTCGCCTTCCTGGCCCGCGGCTCCAGCTCCTCGCAGGAGCTGCTGGAGCGCGCCGTACTGGCCGGGGCCGGCGGTTTCAAGATCCATGAGGACTGGGGCGCCACCCCGCGCATCGTGGACACCTGCCTCGGCGTCGCCGAGCAGGCGGACCTGCCCGTCGCCCTGCACACCGACACCCTCAATGAGTCCGGCTACCTCGCCGACACCCTCGACGCGACCGGCGGCCGGACCGTGCACGCGTACCACGTGGAGGGCGGTGGCGGTCACCCCGACCTGCTGGAGATCGTCTCCCAGCCGCACGTGCTGACCTCCTCCACCACCCCCACCCTGCCGCTGACACCGGCGACCGCCGCCGAACTGCTGCCCATGACGCTGACGGTGCACCGCGGCCACCACGACGTACCCAGCGACCTGTCCATCGCACAGAGCCGGCTGCGCGAGCACGCCATCGCCGCCGAGAACGCACTGCACGACCTGGGCGCCATCTCCATCGTCAACTCCGACTCCATGGGCATGGGCCGCATCGCCGAGACCGCCCGCCGCACCTGGCAACTCGCCCACGTGCAGGCCATGCTGGCGGGGGAGACGGGCCCCGACGTCAACAACAACGCACGGGTGCTGCGCTACCTCGCGAAGATCACCCTGAATCCGGCGATCGCCCACGGCATGGCCGCCGACGTCGGCTCACTGCGCCCCGGCAGCCTCGCCGACGTGGTGCTCTGGCGCCCCGCAACCTTCGGCGCGCAGCCCGAACTGGTCTTGAAGTCCGGCTTCGTCGCCTGGGGCGTGACCGGCTCGGGCTCCGGTTCCACCCGGCTCACTCAGCCGCGTGTGATGAAGCCGTACTTCGGCGGCCTGGGTGCCGCACCGCGCCGCCTGTCCACGGTGTTCGTCTCGCAGCAGTGCCTCGACGACAAGCAGTCCTTCGAGGCCCTGCCGCGCGGCGTGCGCTACGCCCCGCTGCGCAACTCCCGCGGCCTGAGCCGGGCCGACATGATCGCCAACACCGCCGTGCCCGACGTACAGGTGCCCACCACACCCGACTCCGTCCTCGTCGACGGCCGCCCCGTCGACATTCACCGCGCCGCCGAACTCCCCCTCACACGGCTGCAGAACCTGGCCTGAAGGACGCATGCTCGACCTGAAACTCACCCACGCCCGCATCCGCACCGTCGACGACGAGCGGCCCACCGCACACACGCTCGGCGTGCTGGCCGGCCGCATCGTCGGCCTCGACGAGGACATCGCACACCTGCCGGCGCGCACCACACTGGACTGCCGCGGCGCGACCGTCGTCCCCGGCTTCGCCGACGCGCACAACCACATGGCCTGGTACGGACAGTCGCTGGACGAACTGGACCTCTCCGCCGCGGCCACCCTGGACGCGCTGTACGACGCGGTCGCCGCCCGCGCCGCCACCCTCCCCGCCGACGCATGGGTGATCGGCGCCGGCTACGACGACACCGTCATGGGCGGCCACCCGCACCGCATCGCACTGGACCGGGCCGGCGGCGGCCGACCCGTCTGGCTGAAGCACCGCTCCGGCCACATGTGCACCGTCAGCAGCGCCGTACTCGACCGGACCGGGGCACTGAACGGCACCGCGCCCGAGCCGGAGGGCGGCGTCGTCGTACGCGAGGCCGACGGCACCCCCACGGGACTGCTGCAGGAACGGGCACAGAACCTCGTCACCTCGCTCACCCTGCCCGTCTCCCTCGACAACCTCGCCGGCGCCCTCGGCAAGGCAGCCACCGCGTACACCGCCGAGGGCCTCACCCACGTCACCGAGGCAGGCATCGGGCTCGGCCTCATCGGGCGCAGCCCCGTCGAGGCCGCCGCCTACCAGCTGGCCCGCGAGCGCGGCACCCTGCCCGTCCGCGTCGAGCTGATGGTCGCCGGCGACAACCTCCACCCGCTCGCCGCACACGCCGACGACCACACCACCACCGGCCTCGACCTGGGCCTGCGCACCGGCTTCGGTGACGACCGGCTCCGCATCGGTCCGGTGAAACTGTGGCTCGACGGCTCCCTGATCGGCCGCACCGCCGCCGTCACCGAGCCCCTGTGCGGCCACGACCACGGCGGTGTCTACCAGGACAACCCCGACGACATGCGCGCCCTGATGGTCGCCGCACACCGCGCCGGATGGCGCATCGCCGCCCACGCCATCGGCGACGAAGCCATCGACCTCGCCCTGGACACCTTCGCCGAGGCCCAGACCGCCGCGCCCCGACCCGACGTACGACACCGCATCGAGCACTCCGGCGTCGTACGCGCCGACCAGCTCGAACGCTACGCCGCACTCGGCGTCGTGCCCGTACCGCAAGCCCACTTCCTGCACGCCGTGGGCGACACCATGGCCGAGGCACTGGGCCCCGAACGCATCGGCTGGCTCTACCGGCACCGCTCCTTCCTGAACCACGGGCTGCGCGTCCCCGGCAGTTCGGACCGCCCGGTCGCCCCCGGCGCCCCCCTGCTCGGCATGCAGTCGATGGTGCAGCGGCTCAGCCGCGACGGCCTGCTGCTCGGCGCCGACGAGCGGGTGACCGCCGAACAGGCGCTCCGCGCCTACACACTGGACGCCGCCTGGACGAGCCACGAGGAGGACCGCCGCGGCAGCCTGGCACCCGGAAAACACGCCGACTTCGTGCTGCTGGCCGAGGACCCCACCACCGTGGACGCCGGCCGCATCGGCGCCATCGACGTACTGGCCACCTTCGTGGCGGGCGCCTGCGTGCACGGCGCCGGCACCCTGACGGACCACACCTCCGTCACCGGACCTCCCCCCGCACCCGCCCCCGCACGCTCCGCCGCGTGACCGTCTCCAAGGAGCCCCTCATGAACCACCTCGACGAGACCGGCCACCCCCCACCGGGTGCCGCCGACGGCACCGGCAAGCCGTCACGGAGCACAGCCGGCGCCACCGGCGAGCCTGCCTCCGGCACCACGACCGCCGTCGTCACCGGCAAGGACGCCGGACGCGTGGCCTTCGCCGCCTTCGTCGGCACGACGCTGGAGTGGTACGACTACTTCCTCTTCGGCACCGCCGCCGCCATCGTCTTCGACCGGCTCTTCTTCACCTCCCTCAACCCCGCGACCGCCACCCTGGCCGCCTTCGCCACCTTCGGCGTCGGCTTCGCGGCCCGCCCCGTCGGCGCCGTACTGTTCGGCTGGCTCGGCGACCGCATCGGACGACGCCCCGCGCTGCTCATCACCGTGATCGGCATCGGCATCGCCACCGGCCTCATCGGCGCACTCCCCGGCTACGCCACCATCGGCATCGCCGCGCCGCTCCTGCTGGTCCTGCTGCGCCTCCTCCAGGGCATCGCCGTCGGCGGCGAGTGGGGCGGCGCGGTCACCCTGGCCGTCGAGCACGCGCCGCCGGAGAAGCGTGGCCGCTACGCCGTACTCCCGCAGGTGGGCTCCCCGGTCGGCACACTGATGTCCTCCGGCGCCTTCGCGCTCGTACTGATGCTGCCGTCCGCCTCCTTCGACTCCTGGGGCTGGCGCCTGCCCTTCCTGCTCGCCTTCCCCCTGACCGCCATCGCCTTCTACATCCGGCGCAAGGTCGAGGAATCACCGCTGTTCGACGAACTCCTCCGGCAGGACCAGCGCGCCAAGGTGCCCGCACTGGAGGTGTTCCGGAAGGCGTGGGGCCGGCTGCTGGTGGCCATCGCCTCCGCACTGCTCGGCGTCGGCGGCTTCTACCTGCTCACCACCTTCGTCATCAGCTACGGCACCGGCACCCTGGGCCTGCCCAAGAGCCTGATGGTCAACGCGACGCTGGTCGCGGCCGGGGTGGAGATTGTCGTCATCCTCGCCATGGGCCGACTGGCCGAGCGCATCGGCCCCGGCCGGGTCACCGTGTGGGGCGGCCTCATCACGGCCGTGTGCGCCTTCCCGCTGTACTGGCTGATCGACACGGAGAACCCGGGGGTGGTCGTCCTCGCCATCGCACTCGGCATCGGTCTCATCGCGGTGACGTACGCGGTCTCCGGCGCACTGCTGACCGAACTGTTCCCGGCGAACCTGCGCTACAGCGGCGTGGCCCTGGCCTACAACCTCGCGGGCGCGCTGACGGGCTTCCTCCCCTTCCTCGCCACCGCACTGCTGGACGCGGCCGGCGGATCCACCTCCTGGCCCGCGGCCCTCCTGCTGGTGATCATCTCCCTGCTCACCGCACTGGGCGGCCTCCTGGGCGAGCGACTGCGCGTACGGGACGACGTGGTGAGTACGTCACCCACCGAGTGACGTACTCCGGGGCCGGGCTACCCACCACCTGCCACCTGCCCCGTTGGCACGCCGACAGCCGGCTGCGCATTTGCACTGCACTGCTCTGCAGTGCTCTGTACCGCACTGCATTGCTTGCGCAGCCGGCTGCCGTGTTCTGTTACGAAGACGACGGCGAGGGGGCAGAGCCATAGGGGCGGCGTTAGGGGGACGACCGCCACGGGTAACGGGACTCGAAGCTCAGGCCCGACAGCTCCTGCTCGGTAGTCTGCAGCGCGGTGGCCAGCGTCCGCTGGAAGAAGCGCATCGACTCCTTGCGGCGGAGCCGTTTCGTCGGGAACCACCACCGCAGGTGGGCGAGTTCGTGGGGCGTCGTGCGGCAGTACTTGACGATCTGCGTGCGCTCGTGCAGCGTCAACTCCAGCTGATGCACCAGGAGAGAGTTCACGTCGTCGATGGAACCGGCGAACCCTTCCATCGCAGCCATGATCACGCAGGCGTCGGTGAAGGCCCGCGAGTAGTCGGCCTTGTGGAGCCGTGCAGGCGGCAGTACGACCGTCAGCCGGGTCTGCAGACCGTGCTGGGTGATCTGCTCGATCTCCCACTTGAGAGCTTCCCGGATGCCCTGCCCGGGCGGCAGGATCAGCACGATCGAGTGGGCCCGGCGGATGAGCGTACGCACCGCGGTCTGCCATTGGTCGTGCGGCGAACGCATCCACCGGGGCCCCGGTGGCGCGAGCCGGCGGTCCTGGTCGACCAGGGCGTACGTCTGCATCTTCAGGCTCTTGCGGGTGGCCCGGGCGACGATCTGCTCCATGGTCGAGGCGCCGAACCACGCGTGGGGGAGTACGACCTCGCCGTCGCTGCCGAACGGCCGCAGGACGAGGCAGTATTCCTCCCGCGAGCCCACCAGTGGTCCGACGACCTCGTGGTACGGCTTCGTCTCCGCGGACCGCCGGTAGCGCCCCCAGGTCAGCGCGATCGGAATCGCGACCCAAGCCAGGAAGATCAGCGGGCGGCCGAAGGTCATCGGGTCGAAGTAGAAGCCGTTCCGCTGGTGCAGGATCAGCAGCTGAATGCCCAAGTACACGAGCACCCCGACGCCGACGAGAAGAAAGACGCCGTGCCCCCGTAACCCCCGCCACAGCTTTCGCCCACGCATGAGCGTGAACATAGCGCGCTCACGCAACGCCGGTCCACCAACTACGTTCCCGCCAGCTCCGGTTACGGCATCTACTGCCCCCGATACTGCCTCCGATGGTTCACGTGGCGACGATCGCGGCGAAGGCCACGAGATACGACACCGAGAAGATGGCAGGGACCCATTGCTCGACATGGGTCAGCGGCACGTACTTCCGCCAGTCCCGCCCTTCCCCCAGGGCTCCCCACTCGGCCCGGGAGTACGCGTAGGCCGGCAGTTTCTCCTCGAAGGCACCGATCACCGCGTATTTGGCGGCGTTGAGCTGCCGGTACGAGCGGACCATGACCCACCACGCCGCGCACTGGGCGAGCAGGATGAGCAGCCCGGAGAGCAGCACCCAGTCCGACATCCGAGCCAGCCGACTGGTCGGAACCATCGCCACGATCGCCACGACAGCGCTGTTCAAGGACAGAAAGAAGGTGTTGGTGAGGTTGCGCCGCGCACTGACCCGATCGGCCATCTCCACGCAGAGCTTGTACTGCTCGAGTATCGCCTGCCGGTAGTGCTCTTTGGCCTGGCTGTAGTCGGACGTACTCACATCCGCGTTCCACAGTGCGTCCCCGATGTCACTCATGCCCCCAGCATGCCGAACAGCCGCCCCCCGGCTCTCCCGTTTCCGAGATCTTGTCGGGGGACGTCGGAGGTCAGCGGTGTTGAGCCGGGGGCTCGGTTCATGTGCTCGATCCGGATGAGGTTGCCGCAGGTGTCGTCCAGTACCGCGGTGGTGGCCGGCCCCATCTCGGTCGGTTCCTGGGTGAACTCCACCCCCAGCTCGCGCAGGCGGGCGTACTCCCTGTGGACGTCCTCCACGGCGAAGGAGGTGAAGGGGATGCCGTCCTTGGCCAGCGCCTCCTTGTACGGCCGAACGGCGGGGTGGACGTCCGGCTCCAGTACGAGCTCGGTGCCGTCGGGGTCCTCGGGCGAGACCACGGGCAGCCACTGGTACTCGCCGACCTCGCCGAGGCCCTCGGTGTGGGCCGTTCGACCGTGCGGGAGGCGCTGCGCGCCCTGGCCGGGGCCGGTCTGGTGCGGGCGCGGCAGGGCGCCGGCGTCTTCGTCATCGCCACTGAGCCCGAAGAGGACTGGCCCACCCGGCTCCGTCGGGCAGCCATCGCCGATGTCTACGAAGTCCGGATGCTCATCGAAGTCGAAGCCGCCCAGACGGCCGCGGAGCGCCGCACCGACGACGACCTCGCCGCTCTCGACGCGGCCCTGCCCCAACGCCGCCGGGCCGCGAACGCCAGAAACGCCGAATTCGTCGATGCCGACATCGCCCTGCACGGAGCTGTGGTCGCCGCGGCCCACAACCCCGTACTCACCGGCCTGTTCGACGAGTTCGCCCCCGTACTGCGGCAGGGTCTGGTCGACTTGGTGGAGCTGCTCGACCTGCGGTCCGGCGACTCGAATCATGGCGACGAAGGGCACGCCGCCCTGGTGGCCGCCATCGCCAGGGGAGACGCCGAAGCGGCTGGGCGGACGCTGCGCGAAGAGCTGAAGCAGACGCTGGCCCAGCTCCAGGCGATGTGACCGCGGGCCCGTGTCAATCGCGGGCCCGGGCCTGCCGCCTCCCCCTCAGCACGGTGATGGTGCGTTCGCACCACTCACGATTGCCCTGCTCAAAGGCCAGACCGCGCAAGCACGTCAGATACGGCCCGATGCGGTCGCCGTCCCGCAGGAACTCCTCCTCCGTACGGTCCTGGCGCATACCGCGCAACAGCTTGCCGAAGAGGTCGATCTTGGCCTGGGCGAAGGTGGCGCGCTCGGAGAGCTGCCCGATCAGCGCATCGGTGTCGACATGGTCGGCAGCCTGCACCTTGACGAGCAGGTCGTCACGGACGAAGGAGGGCTTCGCCGACGCGGCCGTGAAGCCTTCCAGCTCAGCCAGCCCTGCCTCGGTGACGTGGAACAGGCGCTTGTTCGGCCGGGCCTCCTGAACCACCTCGCGGCCGGCGATCAGCCCGTCCCTTTCCAGGCGGGTGAGCTCGGCGTACAGCTGCTGCGGCTGTGCGTGCCAGAAGTTCGCCACGCCGAGATCGAATGCCTTCGCCAGCTGGTAACCACTGAGCTCCTCGTCGAGCAGTGCCACCAGCACGGCGTGCCTGAGCGCCATCGGATCGCCTTCTTCATCCCACTGTTTCGACTGTCCCGTCCCTCTGTCCCGGGCTCAGGATCCATGATACTCATGAAAATGACTAATCCTAATCATGAGTAGGTACGAAGAGTGAGGGTGGAGAGTATGGAGGGCGAGCACGCCATGACCCCTGCCGACCGTTTCCGTGCTGCTGTGGACCGCCGTGACCACGCGGCGCTGGATGACCTGTTCACGGACGACATCCGCTTCTACAGCCCGGTGAAGTTCACCCCCTTCGAGGGCAAGCCGATGGTGCTGGGCCTCTTCGGCGTCCTGCTGCGTACGTTCGAGGACTTCCGCTACATCGGCGACTACACGGGCACCGCGCAGACCAGCACCGACGGCTCGTCCGCCGACTCCGCCGTACTGCTCTTCCGCGCCAAGGCGGGCGGGAAGGAGATCCACGGCGTGGATCTGCTGCACTTCGACGACGACGGCCGGATCAAGGAGTTCACCGTCATGGTGCGCCCCCAGTCCGCCGTGCACGCACTCAGCGAGGCCGTCCTCGCCGGCCTGGTCGAGGACGGACTCGTACCGGCACCCTCTGGGCAGTAGGCAGCGACCGACCGCCCCGCCGCTCAGGCCGCGTCGGGGCACCGGTCGACGCGGCTAGGCACCGATCGACGCGGCGGTGAACACCCACTCGGTATCTCTGGGGTGAAAAGCAACTCAGTACGGAGTGCTGTGGCGAAGCCGCCGTATCGCTCCCCTCACCGCGCCACGACCGCGTACGGTTTACAGCGACGCCTGCCTGGAGGACATGAGGACATCATGAGCGCCCAGCCCGAACACCCCGCTGATCCCAGGGTCCGCCCGCTCCCGCACACCATCGACGCCGTGGCCGACGCTCTCGCCGGTGCCAAGCGCATGGCCTTCTATGCCGAGATCGGTCAGGCGGAGGAGGGCGAGCCCCTCAACGCCACCCTGCGGAAGTGGTGGATGGAAGCGATGTTCGACCAGCAGCCCGGTCGCCAACAGCGCTTGGCCGACGCCGCCGCCGGCCACGGCCTGGTCTCGCTGCCCCACCCGGTCGGCGGTGACGAGTGAGCAGTCCCGCACCGGGCTGGAGTGTGTCGCTCACCCAGGAAGCCGCGGGCGTCCTGGACGCGATGCGCACGGGCGGCAATCACGAGCTGCACGACCAGCTCGTGCGATTCGTTCGCGCGCTCGCGCTTGAGGCCGGCGCCGCAGCCGATGCGGACAAGCCGCTTCCCGGCCTGCCGATGGGGGACGGCCGCCACAACGTCGACGTACACCGCCTACCGGTCTTGATCAGCTACGCCATGCACCCCGAGCTGCGTGAGCTGCGCGTAACGGACCTCCTCTGGCTCGGCTGACCGGCTGCCGGCCATCGGCCGCCTGCCTGACCGGCTACCTGCTGACTGCTTGATCGGCTCCTTCGCGGTTCACTCACGCGGTTCAGCCACGCGGGTCACTCACACGGATCGCTCACGCGGGAGAAGTGGCAGCTCCGGCTGCTTCATCCCGAGAGGCGGCAGGATGATCCGTCGCCTCCTCCAGGAGGCCGTTGATCCATGCGTGGTCGGAGAACTCGCGGATCAGAACAGCGATCTTGTCGCGCCGGTACTGGAGTTTGTCCGCGCCGGTACGGCGATTGAGGAGGCCGCCGTCATGCGTCATGGCGGCGTCCTCCTGATGCGCCGCGAGCCACTCCTGGACCTTTTCAAGAGTCTCCGCGCGCTGCTGTTTGAGGCGTACGGCGATGCCGACGAACGCAGGGAAGTCGGCGGTGCCGGCGCCCGCGAGTTCCAGAGGCTCCGCCGCCATGGTGATCTCCAGCGGCTTGAAGACGTGCTTCTCCAGCGTTCGCAGCTGCTCGCTGTTCCCGGCACTGTTACGCGCCTGGTCGAGCGACCTCATGAACCTCTGGAGCTGCGTCTGCGCCAGCCCGGTGTAGATCCGGAGGGTGTACGCGGCCTCCTGTCCCGGGCCCATGTGGAGGGGGCGGCTGCGGAACGCCGCGATGCGGGCATCGCTCATGTCGTGCGCGGAGACAGCGGTCTCCTGGCTGAGTACCTCCCAACCCGCCGGGCCGTTCCACAGCATGTTCGTCGTCTCGAACAGCCCCTCCTGCTCGGGGCTCTCGTACTCCTCCGTACCGAACCAGTCCGAAGGCCGGCGGTCGCGGCGGAAGTCGCGGGCGTGGTCGCGGTTGCCCAGGCTGGAGGGGGACTGGTAATGCCATGCGGTGAAGCGGTCGTCCTGGGCGTCACCGGTGAGGGCGAAGGCGCAACCGTTCATTGTGGCGGTGAACACGAACTCCGAACCGTGCCCCTGCTTCCCGGCGTCCTTGGGAATCTGCGAATGGCCCACGGAAGTGTCCGGGGCCGCGGTCCGCCCGCTCAGGTAGGGGATGTAGAACGACGACAGGTAGGCCTGATCGGGCAGCACCGGGGGCAGATCCCGGTGTCCGGAGAGCGGGGCGAGCAGATCATCGGTGTCACCGAAGGCCTGCACGTACTTCTCCACGGCCGGAGTCAGCAGATACGAGGGCCTGCCCTCCTTCGCGCGCCGAGCGTCCGGTACGAGAACGAACCAGTGCCGATTCCACTTGCCCATCCGGCTGACGAAGGCGTGGTGGTCCAGGGGCAGCCCACCTGTCCGGCTCTGCATACCCAGCGTGAAATCCAGGGCGAGGGCGGAGGTCGACAGGAACGCCTTCGGGTCGTGCACCAGGTCGTCCGCGGGAGCACGCTGCACCACGGGGCCCGCGGAGCGCGGGGCGTGCGCAGTGGCCTCCGAGCGGCCCCGTGGCTCCCGTGCGGCGGTCTCCGAACGGCCCCGCAACCCTCCTACGAACCGGCTCACGGCAGCATTGCCCGCCGTACGCTGCAGCGCCGTGAGCGCGACCACCGAGGGGCTCCCGCCACGCGACGAGACCGGTGCGGACTCCTGAGCCGGCACGCCACGGGCTGCCGCCCGACGGTTCGGAACGGCTGCCTTGCCGGCGCCTTCCTGCTCCTGGTGCCGGTGCACGGCAGGCCCCTCCCTCAACCAGCGCTCCGCTCCCGTACGCGCAGCTCACTCCATCCCCACATCTACACGACAACGCCCCCGCGCGGAACGAACGAAGGGGCACCCCTGAGGGCATGCTCATCACGCCGCATGGCCAGGGCCCCCGCCGAAGCGAATGCGCATGTGCCTGTCCATGGAACCTCTCTACCCCTTACCTCAGGCCATGCGCCCCATGGCATTCGTCCGGCGGCGGAAGACCGTCAGGTTGGCGGCCAGGGTCGCGGCGACGGCCAGCCCAATACCCAGCACGGCGCCGCCCAGGCCGACAGCCGGCGCACTGAACCCAAGCGCCAGCACCACGAGCACGCCCGCCACCACCAGAAGCCCATGGCCCACCGCACCGGTACCGGTCGTCCAATGCAGGAAGCCGAGCACGAGCACCACGATCGCCGTGGGGACGGCCACGGCGAGCCCGGCGGTCTGGGCGGACAGATGTCCGTGGTGCTCGGCGGCATCCAGCGCGGCTTCCAGCCCGGCCCCGAGCGCCGCCAGCGCTGCGAAGACGACGTAGTGTCCGTACCCCCAGGTCAGGGCGGTGCGGAGAGTGCCGAGGTGGGCGTCGCTACCGGTGAAGTAGATCCACCACAGTGCGAAGACCAGGATCAGTCCGCCGAGTGCGATCAGCAGTACGGAGGTGGTCAGACCATGAGCGGACACGGCCGACTGCACGGCCGCGAGCGAGGCGAGAATGACCTCGCCGAGCACGATGATCGTGAACAGGCTGTACCGCTCGGTGATGTGTTCCGGGTGCCAGCGAGTGGCTCTCCCGTGATACTCGGCCCAGGCCGGTACGGCGAGTTCCGCCGCGACGAGCACCGCGAACGTGACAGGGGCCCAGACTCCCGGCGCCCAGAGCCGGGCGATCCATCCGGCCTGCACCACGACGATGCCGGCGGCGTAGCGCAGGGCGGCTTGCCGGCCGCCCGGGTGCTCGGCGGCGGCCCGGAGCCACTGCGTGATCATGGCGATGCGCATGATGACGTAACCGATCACGACGACAGCGAAGTCGCCGTGCTGGAACGCGGCGGGGACCCCCGCGGCCAGTACGAGTACGCCGGCCATCTGCAACAACGTCAGAAGCCGGTAGAGGACGTCGTCGGTGTCATAGGCGGAGGCGAACCACGTGAAGTTCATCCACGCCCACCAGATCGCGAAGAACACCGCCGCGTACCCGACCAGGCCGGCACCGACATGCCCCTCGACCAGGGCGTGGTGAAGCTGCGCGGCGGCCTGGGAGACCGCGACCACGAACGTCAGGTCGAACAACAGCTCCAAGGGCGTCGACGCCCGATGCTCCTCCTCCGGATCCCGCCCGCGCATCACCCGCCGCAGCGGTCCGATCCGCTCCACGGCGCCGTCGCTTCCGCTCATATCCGTCTCTCCCGAAGTGTTTTCTGCACACATGGCTTCCCCTACGCCGTGCGCCCTGCCCGGCACGAACGCCGAAAACCCTCACACGGTCAGGCCGCCGAACGCCGAGGTAAGCCTCCCGCACGCCACGGTAATCACCGACCGCGTACACACCCACAGCCCCCTCCGGCAGAACGACGACAGCCATCCGCAGGGCCACCCGTATGGCCGGTGAGTGACCCCTCTGAGCCCTCTCTGGGGGAGTTACCGGGCTCCCCAACTCCGCGTGAGCGGACACGCCGCGGAATCCGAGGTCTGATTCCCGCCGGTTTCGCGTCGCGGGGGCGATCAGGATGAAGCCATGGACACGAACGAATTCGCAGGGAAGACAGCGCTTGTGACCGGCGGAAGCCGGGGTATCGGCGCGGCGGTGGCCGTACGGCTGGCGGCCGGCGGCGCCGATGTCGCCTTCACCTATCAGCAGGATGAGAAGAGCGCTGCTCTGGTGACGAAGCAGATCGCGGACCTGGGCCGTCGCGCACTCGCCATCCGCGCCGACAACGCGGACCCGAAGGCCGCCGCCGGGGCCGTGGAACGGACCGTTGCCGAATTGGGCCGGTTGGACATCGTCGTGAACAACGTGGGGGCCTTCCTCGTCGGTCCCCTGGAGGATCTGGGCGAGGAGGAGTTCGACCACGCGGTCGCGGTGAATGTCCGTGCGCCGTACCTCGCGGCCCGGGCGGCGTCCCGACACATGCAGGACGGCGGACGCATCATCAGCATCGGCAGCAACATAGCCGAGCGCGCGGTCTTCCCCGGCTTCACCCTGTACGCGCTGACCAAGACGGCACTGGCCGGCCTGACCAAGGGGCTGGCCAGGGACCTGGGGCCCCGCGGCATCACGGTCAACCTCGTACACCCCGGACCCACCGACACCGCGGCCAACCCCGCGGACGGCCCCAACGCCGAGGCCATCCGGGGCTTCACCGCCCTCGGCCGCTATGCGGCACCCTCCGAGATCGCGCACGTGGTGGCACACCTCGCCGGCCCGGCTGCGGGCTTCGTCACCGGTGCCACGGTGGCCGCGGACGGCGGCTTCGCGGCCTGATGCGCCGAGGAGGCAGGAGGGGAATTCTTTGACAACATCGGTGAGAGCGGTGGCGCCCCCCGAACGTAATTGCATTGTGGTGCCTGAAGGGCGTCCATAAAGTCACCGGCATGTCTCTACGTCTCCGTATGCGTCAAGCACTGCCGGAAGCGATGCGCGCCCGCGACAAGACAGCGGTGAGCGCCCTGCGCGCCACGCTCGCCGCGCTGGACAACGCTGAAGCGGCGCCGGTCGACGAAGCGGAGCTTCGCGGCGTGGCCCTTGAGCATTCGCCGGCAGGGGCCGGCGCCACAGAGGCAGAACGCCGCGAGTTGAGCGAGCGCGGCGTGGTGGACGTCGTACGCGCCGAGGCGGCTGAACGCCTGGATGCCGCAGCGCAGTTGACCGCCCCCGCGCATGCGGACCGAGCAGCGCAACTCCGCGGGGAGGCCGCGGTACTGCTCGGCTTCTTGGACAGCCCTGGGATCAGGTAGGGCATGGCGCCTTGGTCGGCAGCACGGTGCTGACCAAGGTGCCGTACCTGCCCCGCCCCGGCTACAGGTAGGGGCGGGTGATCAGCTCGATTGCGTGGCCTGCTGGGTCTTTGAAGTACACGCCGCGGCCGCCGTGGTCGTTGTTGATTTCGCCCGGGCGTTGCATCTGCGGGTCGGCCCAGTGCTCGACGCCGTGGTCACACAGCCGCTGGTACGCCCGGTCGAACAGGTCGTCATCGACCAGGAACGCGTAGTGCTGCATCTGTATCTCGACCGGCGGCTCGGCGAACTGGAGCAGCACGCCGTCGGTGAGCTGGATGTTGGTGAAGATGCCCCAGGACGGCGCTTCCGGCACTTCCAGCAACTCGCGGAAGAAGCGGGCGGACTCGTTGCGGTCCTTGGCGGCGATGATGGTGTGGTTGAACGTGGCTGTCACTCAGCTGTCCTCAGTGTGGTTCGGCAATGACTCGGACTCGTCTGGTGCAGGAGCACTGGGAGGTCCGCGTGCCGAACTGAGGGGGTGCTTGTGCACCCGCTGTGCGATCAGCCGTCCACCGGGTGGCCGATCCGTGAGTGGCTTGACGCCGGTCCGGTGTTCACGTCGGTAACGGTACTCGTTCGGAGTCTCCGTGACAACGTCGTATTCACGGGCCGAGGGGGCGGCTGCGGCCGTCGAGTGCGAGGGTTTCGCGCAGGGACTGGAGGGTGCGGTCGTGGCGCAGGCGGGCCGTGGCTGCCGTGTCGGGGGTGTGCCCGGAAGCGTCGCTGAGGAGGGTCCAGGGCAACTTCTTGGCGAGCGCGCGGGCGACCAGGGCCGCGCTGTCCTGGTAGCTGGTGACTTCGTCGTTCTCGCCGTGGAGGATGGTGATGCGCTGCCGCGGTGTCGTCGTCGTGAGGTGCGCCGGGTCGAAGGCGCGCTCCGCGGGGGTCGCGGCGGTGAGGGAGTAGCGTTCGGCGAACCATGCGGGGTAGTGCGGGGAGGCTTCGCCGGCGCGTGCCGCTTGCCGGACGATGTCGGCCATGGGAGCGGACGCGACGGCGCCGGCGAGCGAGGGTTCGAGTACGCATCCGAGAAGGGCGAGCGATCCGCCGAAGCTGCCGCCGAGCAGGGCCGTGCGGTGTGGTGGGATACCGCGTTCTCGGGTCAGGGCGAGGCAGGACGCCAGATCGGCTGCGAAGCTCTTGGACCAGCGACGCCACGGCGCTCGCAGGTGCTCGGCGCCGTAGCCGGTGGAACCTGTGTAGTTGAGGGCGATGACGAGGGTGTCATCGTGCAGGAGGTGTCGGTAGAGGCCGTCCCAGCGCAGTTCGTCGCGCTCCAGGGACTCCGGTCCGCCGTGCAGGCTGATGACGGCTGAGGTGGGATGTGACGTGGGTGGTGAAGTGGGGTGTGCGGGCGGGTTGTGGATGAGTGCGGGAACGGCACCCGGCAAGGTGTGAGTATCCGGCGAGGTGTGGGTGCCCAGCCAGGTGTGGGTGATGGGCGGTAGGTCCGGATCGGGTGGGACGGCACCGGGGCACTGTTGGGCGTCGCCGTCGGGGCCTATCCACCAGGTCCGGGTGCCGCCCGTGGTCGACAGACCGTGCAGGCCGATGCCGTGCGGCGCGGTGGTACGCATCTGCAGCCGGCCGGAGCCCGGAGTGGGGATTTCGGTGACGGCATTGCGGGTGAGGTCCAGGCGGTGGGCTCGGTCGATTCCCTGACGGGTTGTGATGAGGAGCGCGTGGTCGGGGGTGTCGAGGAAGAAGCGCGCGTCGGACACCGGTGCGTGGCCGAGGTCCCGGAGGCCGCCCGAGACAAGGTCCCAGACGGCGAGGCTGGGCTTTTCGGGGACGTTGCCGGCGATCAGGGCCTGGTGTGCGGTGCCGTCGAGCCATGTGGCGCGGTGGGGGCTGCCGTTGATTGTGGTGCCTCGGGCCCCCGTGGTGCTGAATGGACGGACCGTCGTGCTGAACGGCTCGGCGTGGAGGAGCGGCGGCCACGGACCCTGGTCCTCGCGCAGAACGACCACGTCGGCCGCATCGGCCCAGTGCACCACCTCGCCGGGGTTCAGAGGGCTGTGGACGCGTACGGCTGCTCCGCGGGCTGCCCGGATCAGTAGTACGGCCTCGTCCGCATCCTGCACCGTGAGGAGGTAACAGGTGGAGCCGGTCTCGGTGCGCGCGGCCAGGACATCGGTGAGCGTCCAGGAGGAAGCGCCGTCCGGCAAGGCCACCTGCCAGGCGTCCTCCTTCCCGTCGAGATGGTGTTCCTCCACGGTCAGGGATGGCGGGTCGAGGTGGAAGCAGGTGAATGCTTCGTCCGCTTGCGTGTAGAGCGCCGCGTCGCCGTCGAGAGCGATGCGTAGGGTGCTCATTTCCTGGTCACCGTGTCGACCGGGCGGCCACCCGTCCGCTGATGGCCGCTTGACCTGGACCACTCCGTCGTCTTGGAGCAGGCCGAGAACCGGCCCGTTGTCCCAGGTGAGGAGGGTGTGTTGGCGTTCGTCGAAGAGAAGCTCGGGCAGAGGAGGTGTTGGGGCCGCCTCCCTCCCGGAGAAGGCTGCTGATGAGCCCGGCAGGGGTGACGAGTGCCGCTGGGGCGTCGAAGGCTCAGGCCGGGACATCTACGGCCGTCCCGGTGGTGACGTCACTGGTGGGATGCTTCTTCACCGAGCGATAGAAGGCGGGCACCAGGACGGCGTTGGCGACGGTCAGTGCCGTGGCGATGAGAACGGTGTGCGAGCTGCCCAGCGAGTGGTAGAGCCAGCCGCCGAGGGCACCACCGAGGGAGTCGCCTGCGAGGAACGCGCTCTGCACGAGGCCGAAGAACACTCCGGCGAGGGCTGTGGGGAAGGCGTTGAGCTGGAGCAGCTCCTGCGAAACGGTGGCCCCGAGGAGGAACGCGCCGCGCAGCGCCAGTGCCAGGGCGGCGATCCACGGGCTGGTGACCAGGGCGAGGCACAGCGTGGTCAGGGCGCAGCAGGCTTCGGCGCCGAGGAAGAGGGCCAAGGGGTTGCGCCGGCGGAGATAGCGCCCGGCGAGCGAGGCGGCCAGCAGGCGTACCAGGCTGGCGACAGCGAGGACCGTACCGACCCACGCGAGCGGTACGCCCCGGTCGGCCAGCAGCAGCGGAAGGTATGGAGTCAGCAGGCTGACGTAGAAGCCCATGAGCAGCCCGAGGCCGGTGACGCCGATGGCCATGCCGCGGTGGTGGGTGAACACGTCCGTGAGTCGTGGACGCGAGGCGTTTTTACCTTCGGGACCTTCGGGGCCGTCGGACGCCGTGTGCGGGGAGGGCTTCGTCGGGGGGATGAAGAGCAGCGTTGCCAGTACGCAGCCGGCGGCGAGGAGCAGTACGGCGACGTAGCCGCGGTCGCCGGTGCCGATGAAGGCCGCGAGTGCGCCGGCCGAACCGGTCCCGATCGCCATGCCCGCCTGGTTCATGAATTCGCGGCGGGAGACGATGCCGGTCCGCTGGTCCTCGCCGGTGTTGTAGAGAATCCAGACACGCAGTGCGATGAAGACCGAGCAGGCACCGAAGCCGGCAACTACTCCGGAGAGCACGGCCACGAGCGGGCTGGCGTGCACCACGCGCAGGGCCATGCCCGTCGCGTAGAGCACTCCGCCTGCGGCCATGAGCAGACGCGGGCCCGAGCGGTCGGCCAGCCGGCCGATGGCCACCGACGTCGTACCCGCGATGGCCATGGCGGTGTACGACAGCCCGAACTGGACCAGGTGGTCGTGGCGTTCGAAGTACAGGGGGTGGACCGTCTTGGACAGCCACATCCCGGTGAAGAAGAGGAAGGTGAAGGCGGCGAGACGGCGGGCTCCCCGTACGCGCGTGGTGGGGAGGGCTGCTGAAGTCGGTTTCATCGTCAGGGGCATGCCTTGCTCACGCCATGGCTTCGACGACCAGGTCGAGGTTGGTGCGTGCGTCGGGATGGTCGGGAGTCAGCCGGAGGACGTGTTCGAGTGCGTCGCGTGCCTCGGCCCAGTTCCCCAGGAGGGTGTGCTGTTCCGCCACCAACGTCAAGAGGCTGCCGTGCTGTTCGGGAGTGAGATCGTGCGTGGGCCGGCCAGTGGCAACGGCCAGCACCTCCGCACTGCGTCCGGCCTCGGCGAGGGCGTACACGTAGTCGTAGAAGGTGTCGTAGGACCGAGGCGCACAGAGGTGAGCTTGGTGGTACGAGGCGACGGCTTCCTCCGCAAGGCCCAGCTGCAGGTGGGTGTAGCCGAGGAGGGAGTGCACCTCGGTGATGGAGGGGCCCAGCTCACGCGCTGTGTTCAGGGCGTCGAGCGCCGATTCGAAGGCCTCGGAGTCGAGGTGGCAGTGTGCGAGTTCCATGTGGTACTCGGGCATGTTCCCGTCGACAGCCAGCAGCTTCTCGTACGTTTCGATGGCCATCGGGAGATTCCCGGAACGGCGGTAGCACTGTGCCAGATTGTAGATCAGAACGGTTTGATGCATGTGATGCTTGCCCGAGCCGGAACGTAGTTTCTCGATTCCCTCGGTAAGGTGCTGGATTGCTTCCTGCACGCGCCCTCGCCTGAATTCTACTAGGGCGTAACCATTCCGGTTGAAAACCCGATGAAATTCGAGATCCGGCGTATCGGACGGTGCCTTCTGGAGAATCTCGTACCCGAATTCGAGGTGTTGTGCCGTGCGGTCCAGGGACCGGAGGTGGGCGGGGTGGTGGCGGGCGTAGAGCATCGAGAGCCCGTAATGGGCGCCCGCCGCGCTGGCGGGATCGGCATCCTCGCACCAGCGCAAGTAGCAGAACTCCGCCTCCAGGGTGCGGCCGAGCATGGCGTGGGCCAGACCGAGGCGTCCCCACACGGCCGGTGTGTTCCGGTGCCGCAGGAGTGCTTCGAGAATGCGTACGGCGCTCCAGCTGTCGCCCACGCCGAGCAGGTCCACTGCCTGCTCGTACAGGAAGTCCTGTTCCGCCGCGTCGAGCGCGGGCGCCTGGGCGAGAGCGTCGATGCGGGTCTCCGTTGCCGTGGGGCGCCAGGCCTGGCCCCCTTCATTGCCGGCTTCGTCGCCGCCGACTGCACCTTCGTCTCCCGCGGCGCCCAGCCGGAGGGTGACGCGGACATCCGGCACGTTGCCCATGACCTCGAAAAAGGCCCGGCTGCCCGCATCGAGGTGCTCGGCGTTCGTGACCTCGACAATGGGTGCGCCGCCTGAGTCGAGGTAGGCGCGTGCGACATCACGGAAGTTGCGGTTGAGCCGGTCCCTCAGGAAGAAGCGGATGCGCTCATGGGCCTGAGCGGCGTCCGTCAGACTTGCTTCGCTTCTGACTGCGCTGCCGGCGGGATTCTCGGGTGAGATGAGGCGAAGACCGATCAGGGCCTCGCGCGGCCAGATGGATGTATCCACCGTGCCGATCAGAGCTTTGACCGGGCCGAAACCCACAATAGAACGGTCGGCCGCAACTGTAATGCGATCCATTTTCCCGCCTCTCCGGAATCCATTCACACTCTTGCGGGGGGCGCATTCAGTGCGACCCCCGCAAGTGTTCGGCGCTGCCGAATCAGGAAGCGTTGTACATCACGGAGAACTTGACCTTCTTGGGCTTCGGGGCGGCCTTGATGAGCTTCATTCAAACCTCCTCTTTTTGGCCGACAGTCATTGTCGGACGTCTGGAGATTAAACGCGTTCTATCGAGCCGAGCAACCGGAAGTTTACATTCCCGAGTGTGATGTGGATCACAGTAGGGATATTGTTGAAGTAAGATCTAATTGCGATAGTAAAAAACGCGCGTTTGGTGAAACGCTTCTGGGAAAGTAAAGCAGTTATAAAGCCGCTGGTCACCTCCGGGCTGTGGGTGCGCTCCGATGTGACACGGCCAAGTCGGTGGGGAACGGGAACTCGCGTTGCAGGCACCGCAGTTCGCGAGGGTGACGGGAGAGGGCGCCGGGGTGGCGAGGGCAGCGCCCGGGTTGTGGGGACCGCTGACTGCGGCGCAGTTACGGATTTCCGGCAGGCGAATCAGCGCATGGCCGACCGCGGGCAGGTCGGGGGCGGGACCTTGGCCCAGAGGGTGATGGCGACGGGCCAGCCGCCGAGGGGGCGGGCGAAGTCACAGCGGAACCGCAGGACGTGAACATGCGGGGGCCGGGGGAGAGCCCGCCCCAGGCCATACCTCGCTGGCCATGGCGGTTGAGGCGGCGAGCGACGGTGACCGGGTCCACCCCGAGGGCGCGGCCGAGTTCGGTCCATGAGGCTCTTGGCCGCAGTTGCAGAGCGTGGATCAGTGCAAGGTCGTCCTCGCTCAGCGGAGTCGCATCTTCCCGCATCAGTATCGAGCTCCAGGCGAGAATCCTGCGTCTTACCTCTTCCTGGTGGCCAGTCTTGCACTGTGGGGTACAAGGGTTCGCATGTGGCGGGCGAGGGAGCAGGAGGGCGGACGGATCATGGCGTATGCCGACTACCAGAACGAGATCTACTTCCACGGGCTGCACGGGGTGGTGCCGCGGCTGCCGATGACCTACGCCGAGCTGGAGCCGCTGGCCCATGCCGCGATGCCCCCGTCCGTGCGGTCCTATGTAGCCGGCGGCGCCGGGGACGAGCACACTCAGCGGGCCAACGCCACCGCCTTCGAGCAGTGGGGACTCGTCCCGCGCATGCTGGTCGGCGCGAGTGAAAGAGACCTGTCCGTCGACCTGTTCGGGATGCGCCTGCCCTCGCCGCTGTTCATGGCACCGGTGGGCGTCATCGGACTGTGCGCTCAGGACGGCCACGGCGACCTCGCCACCGCGCGTGCCGCGGCCCGAACCGGCGTGCCGATGGTCGCCTCCACCCTGACCGTCGACCCGATGGAGCAGGTGGCCGCCGAGTTCGACGACACTCCCGGCTTCTTCCAGCTCTACACACCGACCGACCGGGAGCTGGCCGAGAGCTTGGTCAACCGGGCCGAGGCCGCCGGCTTCAAGGGCATCGTCGTCACCCTCGACACCTGGATCACCGGCTGGCGCCCCCGTGACCTGGCCGTCAGCAACTTCCCCCAGCTGCGCGGACACTGTCTGACCAACTACACCAGCGACCCGGTCTTCCGTTCGCGCCTGGCCAAGTCGCCCGAGGACGACCCGGCTGCCGCGGTGATGCACTGGGCGAAGATCTTCGGCAACCCTCTTACCTGGGACGACCTGCCCTGGCTGCGGTCGATCACCAACCTGCCGCTGATCCTCAAGGGCATCTGCCACCCCGACGACGCCCGCCGTGCGAAGGACGCGGGCGTGGACGGAATCTACTGCTCCAATCACGGCGGCCGGCAGGCCAACGGTGGACTGCCGGCGCTGCACTGCCTGCCCGGCGTGGCCGAGGCCGCCGGGGACCTGCCCGTACTCTTCGATTCCGGTATCCGCACCGGTGCCGACGTCATCAAGGCCCTCGCCCTGGGCGCGGCCGCGGTGGGAATCGGCCGCCCGTACGCCTACGGCCTGGCCCTCGACGGTGCCGACGGCATCGTCCACGTACTGCGCGCCCTGCTCGCCGAGGCCGACCTCCTCATGGCCGTCGATGGGTACCCGACCTTGGCGGACCTTACGGTGGACGCCTTGCGGCGGATTGGGGGCTGAGAACTCCGCAGGTGGGGCCTGGATACAGGTGGAGGCCTGGAATTCAGGAGGAGGCCTGGCATCAGAAGGGGGCCCGACGTCCTCTGCGGCCGTCGGCCGTCGGCCCTCGGTCACAGGCTCGTGAGGAGATCGTCGAGTGGGGCCGGCACCTGGCCGGGGTCGAGGGCTTCGACGAGGAGGCGGCCATAGCGGATCTTGCGGCCCTTCTTCGTACCGAGGAAGCGGCGCAATTGCTGCTGCCGGGGACGGCCGTGCTGCGCGGGCTGGTGCAGAAAGGTCTGCCAGGCGCGGTGGTCGTTCTCCGCCTGGACGATCTCCTCGACTCTTGCTGTGCCCAGCGCGCGGATGAGCTCGTCCTCCAGGTCCTTCACGCACACGAAGATGTGCCCGTGCGGTGCTGGTGCTGCCTGACCTGGCTGACCTGCCTGAGCTCGCTGAGTCCGCTCCAGAGCGCGGTCGTAGAAGCGCTGCTCGTTCTCGTCGCACAGCCCAACCAGGCGCAGGTCGAGGCCGGTTGGCCCGAGGAGTTCGGCGTAGCGGCCGACGCTCATCGCCCCGCCCATCGGTACGACGCACACCCCCTCGGCGTCCAGGTCCCGGCCGCGCCGTTCGGCCAGCGCCCCGACGGCCGCGACATCACTCGGGCCTTCCAGCAGTACGGCCGTCCGCACTCCCAGTTGCACCGCCAGATCACTCGCCGGCCCACCGGGACCGCCGGCCGCCCAACCAGTAACCGCGTCCCGGAACGCTCGCATATCCGCCATGGGACGAGTCTGCCCCTCGGCCGACGGCACGGCACCGGAATATCCGCCGACCCCACTTGTACGTACCCGACGCCCGTGCCGCCCGGCCGCCACCGTCGTCACGACCCGCTGAGGGGCGACGGTACGCAGCACAGGAACACCTATTTGCGCGCAGCGTGGACCAGTCCGTTCCCTTTGTGCCGTTCCGGCGCCGCATCTGACGCCTTAGCAACGATGTGAGCACTCCGTTGCCCTGTGCCGAGCGAACTGCCTACCTTCCGTGGGGAATCCCTTCACCGGATGGTGCGGAAATCGCACTGTCGGACTGTGGCTACGGGGGTACCACATGAAGCAATCGACGCGCACGAAGCAACCGACACGTATGAAGCGACTGACACGCACCGTGCTGCTGACAGGAGCGGTAACGGCCCTGGTGCTGGGCAATGCCGGGCTCGGCGCGGCCCGGTCGGCCGCGCCGAAAGCCCCTGTGACGTGCGGAGAAGGTACGGACGTGACCACCGTGTACCCACCCGGCTGGAATGAGGACGGGAGTGGGAACGTCTCCGGCATCAGCTGGCGCACCGGCGACGGCTCACAGATGGTCATCGTCTCGATCTACCGCGTCGTGGCGTGGGGCCCGGATGAGGAGATCACTCGCGTCACCGGCCGCAACGACGGGGCCCGCCTGCAGCCGACCGTCAAATCGCCCGCACACGGCAAGTACTACACCGAGTCGAGCCGCCCGTGGGGCGACTGCGCAAGCCAGGTGGTCGACATCTGACGGAAAGGCGTGCGGCGGAGTGACGCGGGGCGTCCGGCGGGGGAGGGGGCCGGCCGCCCCGACGTCATCCGGCACGGCGTGCGGCCCCCGAGCGCGTGACGCATGGCCGACCCCGTGCAGGGCGCGAGTGCCCACTGCTGCCGGAATCAGATGCACCCGAGCGGGTGATTTGCCGCGACTGTCGCACAACGCTCGCTGATTCAGTAGGACTACGTGCCCATTCGATGATCATGCTTGCCTGTCAGTGGGTAGGCGGCGCCACGACCCATGTCCTCAAGAAACGGAGTCCGCAGTGCCGACGCCCCACCCACCTGCTCAGTCAGCCCTGGATGCAGGTACGACTCTGGCCGCCCCGTGGT
Organism: Streptomyces sp. NPDC053560; assembly: GCF_044544605.1. Taxonomy (NCBI): domain Bacteria; kingdom Bacillati; phylum Actinomycetota; class Actinomycetes; order Kitasatosporales; family Streptomycetaceae; genus Streptomyces; species Streptomyces sp. NPDC053560. The sequence goes on from NZ_JBITXI010000013.1 coordinate 218,160, forward strand.
CCGGCTGGATGCAAGAACACACCGCAGACCTGGTCGGAATACCGCTGCGCATCGCACTGATCATTCTTGTCCTCGCGCTGATTCGCTGGGTGGCCAGGCGGGCCATTTCCCGGGTCGTGCAGCACGTGCTGGAGCCGGCCGCCGAGGAATCCAGTTCCAGGCCGTCGCGGTCGTCGGGGCGCGGCCCTCTGGTCCTGCACCGTGACCGCTCCCGCGCTCCGCAACGGCGCGAGCAGCGGGCCCGCACCATCGGCGCGGTGCTCAGCAGCGCTGTCACCATCATCCTGGCTCTGCTCGGCGTCGCCATGGTCCTCGACCAGGTGGGCATCGCGCTCGGCCCGCTGCTGGCCAGTGCCGGCGTAGTCGGTCTGGCGATCGGCTTCGGTGCGCAGAGCCTGGTCGCCGACTACCTGTCCGGCCTCCTGATCATGATCGAGGACCAGTACGGCGTCGGCGACTCGGTCGATCTCGGTGAGGCCATCGGAGAGGTGGAACACATCGGTCTGCGGCTGACGCACGTACGGGACCTCAACGGCGGCCTCTGGCACATCCGCAACGGCGAGATCCTCCGCGTCCGGAACGACAGCCAGGACTGGGCACGTGCCGTGCTGGACGTCCCCGTTGCCTACGAAGCCAACCTTGACGTCGTCTACCGGGTCCTTGAGGACACCGCGCAGGCCATGCGCCAGGACGAGGCCTTCACCGACCTTCTGCTCGAGGACCCCTCCGTGTGGGGCGTCCAGTCGCTGGACGCTGACGGTGTCGTCGTACGGCTCGCCGTGAAGACGGTTCCCTTGCAGCAGTGGGCAGTCACCCGCGAGCTGCGCCGTCGGGTCAAGAAGGCCCTCGACGAGGCCGGGATCGACATCCACTTCCCGCAGCGCACCATCCGACTGCTCACGGACGATGCGGACAACGGCGCCCTGCCGTCGCAGCGTTGACCGTCGACCGTCCGGTCATCCTCGCCGCAGTTCCTCACAGCTGCGGCGATCGCTGCTCGTCGGACCGGTCCTCGCACGGGCGAGAAGCCGGTCCTCCGGGCTGCCGTGGGCCCATCGCGGGCGTTGTCCACACGCCGAACCACTGCTCGGCGCCGTACTCCTCGAACCGTTCAGTCTCGGTGAACCCCAGCTTCGCCGCGAGGCGCATCGCGCGGTCGTTGGCGGTCTGGGTGCAGAGCACCACCGGCTCGCCAGGACGCGCGTCGGCGAACCACTCCAGCGCCGCTGCGCACGCCTCGGCGGCGTACCCACGCCCCCACGCCTCGGGCAGGAACATGTAACCGAGTTCGGTCTCCCGTGCATCAGGGCGAACGCGACCCGGACGCCCTGCGTCGCGCCGATCGAGCGTGACCATGCCGATCATCGCGCGCGGGCGACGCCGTCCGGCGAGGTCGACCACGAAAAGACCGGGACGTCGCCCGGGGACCTCGGGCGCCGCGCGTTCGAGCTCATCACGCGGTCGAGGGCCGCCGATGTAGGTGCCCACCTCCGGCGAGGCGAACAGCTCGATGAACGCCGAACGGTCCCTGGCCTCGGACTCGCGAAGCACGAGCCGTTCGGTCCGTATCGGGGCAGGCGGCCAGGCGACGAACCCGAGTTCAGTCATGGCGGGCAAACTACCGCACGCTGCGGCGATGTCGGGTCGCGCGCAGCGCCTGGGAATGCCTGCTCGCCTGACGCAACGCATGGCTGTGACGCGTTCGGGCAGGGGAGAGGGCGGAGATCGAGACGCGAGGGGTGAGGTCATGAACCTGGGTAACGGGCAGTGGGTGAGGACTCGGAGGCCCGAGGACGCCGAGAATTTCCTGGCGGAAAAGCGCATGGAGCAAGAGCGGGTCGGCAGGGTCGGCGTGGGCAGTGTTGTCCTCGGGGTTCTGGCGGTGGTGGCGCTCGTGGCTTGGGGCGTTTGGGCCTTTGTGAGTTGACCTGCGGCCGAGCGGTTTCCGCGACCGTCGGTGTCAGCGGGGGCCGGTACCGTGATCGGCGTGACGGTAGGCACTGAGGAAACCCGGCTCGTGTTTCTGCGTGGCAACAGCGCATCGGGCAAGTCGTCGGTCGCGGCCGGCCTCCGAGAGGAGTTCGGACGCGGTTTGGCCCTGGTCGCGCAGGACAACCTCCGCCGTGTCGTCCTGCGCGAGCGCGACCGGCCGGGAGCGGCGAACGTCGGCCTGATCGACCTGACGGCCCGCTACGCCCTGGACGCCGGGTACCACGTTGTCGTCGAGGGCATCCTGTACGCCGACCACTACGGCGACATGCTCGCCCAGCTGCGTGCGGACCATCGCGGCCCGACCCACGGCTTCTATCTGGACGTGCCTTTCGAGGAGACGCTGGCGCGGCACCACACCAAGCCGCCGATGAGCAAGTTCGGCGAAGCGGAGCTGCGTGACTGGTACCGGCCGCTCGACCTCCTGCCCGGTGGCATCGAAACCGTCATCGACGCCGACAGCACCCTCCACGAGACCGTCGGCCGCATCATGCTCGATACCGGCCTGGCCCACCTCCCTGCGCTGGATCGCTGACATCGAGCGTCGGTGCCGGGAGTCAGCCTGTCACTGCCGGGATGGCGCAGGCGTCGGCGATCGCGCGTGTGTCCCAGTAGAACGGGCGGACCTCGGTGATCTGTCCTTCCTTGACCTTGATGGTTTGAAGGATCGGGAAGCTGAGTTCACGGCCGGTGGCGCGGGCGCGAGCGTGTACCTGTGTGAGTACGACCGCAGTCTCACCGGTGGCAAGAAACTCTTGTTCCACCATGTCGAATGACTCCCACACCGTCCCCATCGTGCGGAAGAACTGCCGCATGCCGCTGTGGCCACGCCACGTACCGCCATACGGCAGGCCGTCCGCCTGGTGCAGCTCGACGTTGGGTGCGAAGTAGGGCGCGAGCAGGTCGAAAGAGGCCTTGTCGGGGCCTCCGGCGGCCAGGTACTGCGCCTCAGCCGCGTACATGTGGGTAAGGACGGTCACTGACTCGGTGCTGGAGGAGATCGTCATGCCGTCAGCGTGCTCGGTGAGAGGCGAGCGTGCTGGCAGCAATCGGACCTCGTTGTTCGCACCTCGATGTTCGGACCTTGTTGTTCAGACCTCGTTGTGCGGGCCTCGTTGTGCGGGCCTCGTTGTATGGGGGTGTTGGGTGATCACCGCTGACCTGGGCGACTCCCCGCGGGAATCGCAGTAGTGGGGACCGGTACGGCGTAGCCCGATACGCGTACCCGGGCGTCGTCCGGGGCCACGTCGACGGTGAGGTCGCTGGGGCGTCCCATGTCCTCACCCTGGCGGATGGTGATCGCATCGGCTGTGGGCGCCAGGCCGAGCGTACGCAGGTAGCCACCGAACGCGGCGGCCGCCGCTCCCGTGGCGGGGTCTTCGGGGACGCCGCCGATGGGGAACGGGTCACGCGCGTGGAAGTGGCTGTCGCTCTCGCGCCAGACCAGGTGCACCGTCGTCCAGCCGTAGGCCCGCATCACCTCTGCGAGCGCTTCGAAGTCGTAGTCGAGGTCGGCCAGCCGGGCTCGCGAGCCGGTGGCGAGGATGAGGTGCTCGTTACCGGCGAAGGCGACGTGCGGCGGCAGTGCCGGGTCGAGGTCGGCTGTGTCCCACCGCAGAGCCGAGAGTGTGGCGTCCACCTCGGCGGCCCGCGCTGGACGGGAACGGGTGGGGACGCTGGTGAGCGTTGCCCGTACGGCACCGTCGCTGTCGGCCACGGTGGCCACGCCGATTTCGCCGGCCGGGGTGTCGAAGGACAGGTCACCGGGGCCTATGCGTCCGGCGAGAGCCACCGCCGTGGCAACGGTGGCGTGCCCGCAGAACGCGACCTCGGCGAGAGGGCTGAAGTAGCGCAGCGTGAACCGGCGCCGCTGGTCGTCCCGGGAGGTGACGAATGCGGTCTCGGAGTACCCGACCTCGGCGGCGATCGCCAGCATCTGTTCCTCACGGAGCGAGGCGGCGTCGAGGACAACGCCGGCCGGGTTCCCGCCGTCCGGGTGGGAGGTGAAAGCCGTGTAGCGCAGGACAGCGGCATCGGTGGTGACGTCGATAGTGACATCGGTAGCTACACCGGTAGCTACATCGGTCGCGGAGGTCGTGCCTTCAGGGTGAGTCATGGCTTCAGGAGCAGTCATGGCTCCATGCTCCCGCCCGGGAGGCATTAATACCAACGATAGTTATGGATCGAACCGATCGTGTTCTTCGATGGCTTGCTAGCCTCCGGGCATGGACACTCGACTGCTGCAGACCTTCACCGCGCTCGCCAGGACGGGGAGTTTCACGGGGGTCGCTGCTGAGCTGCAGCTCGCGCAGTCCACGGTCACAGCGCAGATCAAGGCTCTGGAGAAAGCGCTGGGGGCCCGGCTCTTCGACCGATTTGCCAGAGGCGCGCTGCTTACCGACGCCGGGCGGCGGTTGCTCACTCTGGCCGAAGAGGTCCTGGAGGCCGAGGCGCGTCTGCTCGCGGCCGCCGCTGAGGACGGGCCGGTCACCGGGACGGTGGTGGTGGGCGCGGGGGAGACCCTGTGCTCGGCCCATCTGCCGAGTGTGATTGCGGCGCTGCGCAGCTCCCACCCGGACGTGGAGGTGCACCTGCAGCCGTGCAGCACGGCGTCCGCCGTGGAAGGACTGCGGGCAGGACGGCTGGACTGTGCTCTCCTGCTGGAGGACCAGGTCGGCCACCCGGATCTCACGGCCGAGCGCATCGCCGGCCAGCCCCTGGCCCTGCTGTGCGCCCCGAGCCATCCCCTCGCCGGCCGCGAACGGCCCGTTTCCTGGCAGGAATTGGCACAGGAGAGCTTCTTCCTCCACGAGCAGGGCTGTTCCTACAGCGACTGGCTTGCGCAACGTCTATTGGCGGTCCCCGGCACCCAGCCCCGTCTGACGCGATTCGGCAGCATCGAAGCGGCTCGCGCCTGCGTTGCGGCCGGGCTGGGGCTGACCGTTCTCCCGCGCGCCAATGTGGCCGAGTCGCTACGCGATGGCTGCCTCACCGCAGTACACGGCCCCGCTCTTCCTGACGTTTCCGTGCACCTGGCGCGCCATCGCCGCCGCCACCCCTCCCGCGCGACGCGCGCCGTCGCAGCCCAGGTCGTACGTCATTTCCGTGGGTAGGGGGTATCCGTGTGCGGTGCCTGGGGCACGTGGAGCACTTTGGGCACTTAGCATTCGGTGCATGACAGAGCGACGTGCGGTTCTCAGCGGATCGACCTTTGAGGAACAGATCGGGTACGCCCGTGCCGTGGTCGACGGCGAGTGGGTGCATGTGTCCGGGACGACCGGCTTCGACTACGCCACCATGACCATCTCCGACGATGTGGTGGAGCAGGCCGAGCAGTGCCTGCGCAATATCGAGGCCGCGCTCACCGAGGCAGGGTGCAGTTTCGCCGACGTGGTGAGGGTGCGCTATCTGCTGCCCGACCGTGAGGAATTCGAGCCTTGCTGGCCGGTGCTGCGCCGCTGCTTCGGTGATGTGCGGCCGGCTGCCACGATGCTGGTGTGCGGGCTCGCCGACCCCCGCATGAAGATCGAGATCGAGGTGTACGCGCGGCGGGCCACTGCATGACAGCCGCGCCCGATGAGGCAGAGAATTCCTCAGAACTCCCTGTAACTCCCTAGTTACCTTCGTCTGGCTCGGGATGGTGCTGGCGATCTCGTTCCTGGGTCGGTGTGCCGACCGCCGTGGCTGTGCTCCTGCTGGCAGCGCAGCCAGTGGTGATCCGTCCCGTTCTCAATCGGCGGCCCGACCGGGTGCTCGCGGGAGATACACTCCCGTGCTCCCGCGCCCACCTCTTCTATGTGGCCGCCGAAGTAACCAAGACTGTGGCCCTGTTCGTCCTTGGGATCAGTGCCTTGGCGGCGGCGGTCTGAGGTCCCTGGAACGGCGACGCTCGGGCCGGTCCGGGAAGGGATCGGCCCGAGCGCACGTCCTTGCGCGTCAGCGTCAGGCGCTTGCGGTTACGGTCGGACGAGAAGAATCGAGTTGATCGGTGTCAGGTCCTTGTCCACGTAGTACCCGGGCTGGATGAAGCCCTGGCAGTCCCCCGTTCCGTTGTAGCCAGTGCAGGTGCGGGCCGTCGCGCCGCCCGTCTGGTTGTTCAGGACGTAGTGCTGACCGACCTGGTTGCTGAGGTTGTGGGCCCCGTAGCTGTAGAAGACCAGCGACGGGCGGTCGTTGTTCCACCCGGCGTTCTGCGGATAGACGCAGACGGCCCCCGAGGGGCAGCCGCGCAGGCTGCCCGCTGCCGGGGCGGCGTTGGCGGTGGACATCCCGACCGTGGCAAGAGCACCCACTGCGAAGGTCAGAGCAGCGGCCTTGACGATCTTTCGCATGTTTCCCCCTGGTTCTCCCCTGACGCGATGTGCCGCGCCGCCCCGTTGGGACGACGCGACAACTGCGTCTCTGTCGCAACAAGAATGCTGCATGACATACCGCGCCTACAACGCTTACTCGACCTTTAGTGAAAGTGGGGGTATAGCGGTGTGACTACTGGTATAAGCGGGATCGGCGGTGGGGGTGGCCGCCGGTCAGGCGGTCAGGCGGAGGTGTGGGACAGGCCGCGGTGTGTCAGGCGCGGCGGCGGAAGGCCTTGCGCACGAAGCGGACGAGCAGCCAGATCAGCAGCGCCACGACCACGATGAAGAGGATCAGGAGCACGATCAGGAAGATGCCGAGCTTCTTGAAGAACCCGCGCTTCTTCTTCGTCGGCTTCTCCTTGCTCACCGACACCTTGTGGACCGTCTTGGTCGTGGGGCGGTGGACGATGGAGCCCGAGTGCTTGTGGACGTGCGAGCCATAGGGCGAGGAGGCTTCGGCGATGGTGTGCGCGGTGCTCACCGACTGCCTTTGAGCGGTGGGCTGTTGCGCGGCTATCGCCGTTGTGGGCGCGGCCAGCAGCAGCGTCGTGCCGAGCAGTGCGCTCAGGATGGCGGTCAGCCAGCGGCTGGGTGTCATGTGGGCTCCCAAAGAGGTGCATCGGTGCGGTGGTGATCACCTCATTATCCCGATCCGCTGGAGTGGTTGACCTTGACGCAGGGGCAACCTCGCAGGGTGGCCGGTATGACGATGACGAAGGACAACGACGCGACCGCCGTTGCCGGTCGGCGCTCTACCGTTCGCCACGATGGCGTCACGATCCCGGTCACTCGCGGTGGGCGGGGACGCCCGTTGGTGCTGTGTCCTGGGCTGAACTCGACACAGTCCGACCTGCATGAGTTGGTTACGCTCCTTCGGCGGGAGCACGACGTGGTGACCTTCGACCTCAGAGGGCACGGTCTCGCTTCGACCGCCGACCGGTACTCGTTCGACGCGTTCCTCAGCGATCTCATTGCTGTGATGGCGGAGGTCGACCTGCCCGCGGCGCCTGTGCTCGTGGGGTACTCACTGGGCGCGGACCTGGCTGTGCACTACGCCGCCGAGTTTCCCGAAGCCGTCGCCGGGCTTGTCCTCATCGACGGGGCGAATCCACTGCCCGAACCGTTCCTCACCGACATCGACCTGCCGGAATTCCGCGCCATGGCGGAGGACAGGCATGGCCCTCAGATGCGGCTCACCGCAACAGACATCCTCCGCCTCAATCTGGAGATCGATGTGGTGCGTTCCGCCCTCCTGGATCAGTACCGGGGGATCAACCACCCCATCAGCATGATCATGTCGACTGCCATTGCGGGCGACAGCAGCGAGGGCCGTGCACCACGGCACAACCGGCTCTGGCGGGCCGGCATCGAGCGGCTTCTCCGCGAGCGTCCGTGCACCTCCGCGTTCTGGCTCGACGCCGACCACCGGCTGGTCTTCACTCACGCCCCGGAGATCGCGGCACTGATCAAGGAACGGACCGTGGAACTCATGCGGAGTACAGACCGGAGCACACGCCGCCCAGCCGACCAGCCAGCCTCTTCCTGAGCCGCTCCTGGGACACTGGAGCGATGCTGACCATCGGCGAGCTGGCGTCGTACGCCGGAGTGACGGTACGCGCGGTGCGGCACTACCACGCCAAAGGGCTGCTGCCGGAGCCGGAGCGGGATCACTCCGGCTACCGGAGGTACGACGGACGTGCCGTGGTCGAGCTTGTCAAGATCAGGACTCTGGCAGAGGCCGGGGTCCCGTTGGCGCGCGTACGGGAGCTGCTGCAGGCCGGCGAGGGGGAGTTCGCCGCGGCGGTCGCGGACATCGACAGGCGGTTGAGGGAGGAGATCCGCGAGCGGCAGCGGTATCGGAAGCGGGTCGCCCGCCTCGCGGCCGGGGACAATCTGGTGCTGCCTCCGGAGGTCGTCGAGTATCTCGACCTGCTGCGTGTGCTCGGGGTCGACGAGCGGATCGTCCAGGTCGAGCGCGACGGCTGGATCCCGCTGGCCGCGCACTCGTCCGAGCGAGTACCGGAGTGGGTGGCACGCAAGCGGGAGCAGATCGCCGACCCGCGGCTCGTCGGCTTCTACCTCACTCTGGGGCAGGCACTCGACAGTACTGACAATGACCCGCAGCTGGTCGGGCTGGCCGACAAACTGGCCGCCTACGTCACGGAGGTGGCCGACGAACGGGGCGAGGGGTACGTCGACGACGCTGACATCGAGGCTCCGCTCGTCGAGCTGATGGACACCCTGGCGTTCGACACCGTGCCACCGGCCCGCCGACTGATCGAGCTGCTGGCAGAACGCGGTTGGACCGGCTGGACCAGGCTGGGGCGAGTGGGGCCGGGGAGAAACCGGCGGGGGTAGGTGCGGTGGGCTGTCGGTGGGAGCGGGAGTGGTGGCTGTGGGGCGCGGCCCGGTGCGGCGCCCCATAGAGTGCTCCCGTGCAGAGGCCAGGGTCAGGACGTGACGAAGCGATGGGTGCCGGACCCGGCCCGGAACACCGCGCGGTCCTCCGCCATCCGGAGGAAGCGGGTGCCGTCGTGGGTCACGTCCTCGGCACGGGCCGCGGGGACCCACACCTCCGCTGTGGTGTTGACCGGTACGGAGACGGTGAGTGTGAAGCGGCCCGTGCCGTCGAGCGTCCAGCGCGTCCGCACCGGACCGTACGGTCCGTCGAAGCGCGCACTGACGGTGCGTACGCCGCCACCTGGGCGCGGGCGCACCACGACGGTGCGGAAGCCCGGCTCACCCGCCGTGATGCCGGCGAGGTTCTGGTACATCCACTCGCCCACGCAGCCATAGGCGTAGTGGTTGAAGGAGTTCATGCCGACGTCCTGGAAGCTGCCGTCCGGCTCGATGGAGTCCCAGCGCTCCCACATGGTGGTGGCGCCCTTGTCGATCTGATAGCCCCAGGAGGGGAAGGTCCGCTGGTGCAGCAGCCGGTGGGCGACGTCCGCATGGCCGGCCTCGGTGAGCGCGGGCAGCAGCCGTGGCGTACCGAGAAAGCCGGTGGACAGGTGTTCCTTCCGGGCCTCGATCAGTTCCACGAGCCGGGCGGCCGCGGCGCGCCGGGCGGCCGCCGACGGCAGCAGGCTCATGGACAGCGCCAGGACGTACGCGGTCTGGGTGTCGCCCTTGATTCTGGTGCCGTCCGACACATAGGCGTCGTTGAACACCTGCCGGATGCGGGTCAGGAGTGTGTCGTACGGCCCGCTGTCCTTCCCCAGTACCTTCGCGATGCGTGCGACGAGGTCGGTGGCATGGGCGAAGTACGCGGTGCCGATGACGTCCTTCGGTGTCTCGTCGTCGACGTTCAGCCAGTCGCCGTAGCCCTCGGCCGGGCGCAGCAGGCCGTTGCTGTGTGCCTCCAGGTAGGAGATCCACTTCTGCATCGCGGGCCAGTTCTCCGCCAGCACTCCCTCGTCGCCGTAGGCCTGGTACAGCGCCCACGGCACGGTGACCCCGGCGTCTCCCCAGCCCGCGACGCCCGAGCCGACCGGACCGACGAGCGGCGCGACGTCGGGGAAGGCCCCGTCCTCGCTCTGCCCATCACGCAGATCGCGCAGCCACTTGGTGAGGAAGCGGGCGGAGTCCATGGTGTAGGCGGCGGTGGGCGCGAAGACGTTGATGTCGCCGGACCAGCCGAGCCGCTCGTCCCGGGCCGGGGTGTCGGTCGGCACGGCGAGGAAGTTGCCGCGCTGTCCCCAAGTGATGTTGCTGTGCAGCTGGTTGAGCATGGCGTCGTCGGTGGAGAAGTCGAGGGTGAAGGGCACCGCGGTGTGGAGCACCCGCCCGACGACGGCATCCTTCGGCGGCGTGCCGGGGTACCCCGTCACCTCGACGTACCGGAAGCCGTGGAACGTGAAGCGCGGCTCGTAGCTCTCCTCGCCGGCGCCCTTGAGTGTGTAGGTGTCGACCGGGCGTGCCGTGCGGAAGTTGGCGACGTAGAGCGCACCGTCCTGGTCGAGGACTTCGCCGTGCCGCACGGTGATCTTCCGGCCCGCCTCGCCGCCGCGGACGGTGAGCCGTACGACGCCGACCATGTTCTGCCCGAGGTCGTAGAGGAAGACGCCGGGACGTTGCTCGGTGACCTTCACCGGCTCGACCTCCCGCATCATGCGGGTCGGCGCCTCGGTCGTTGCTACGACCGTGGCGGTGATCTCCTGTTGTGCCGTGGCGGCCCGCCAGCCCGAGTCGTCGAAGCCGGGGGCCGTCCAGCCGGGCGTCTCGGCGCGCGCGTCGTACTGCTCGCCCATCATCAGGTCGGCCGTCACCAGTGGCCCGGCGGCGGCCCGCCACTGTTCGTCGGTCGTGATCCGGTCGGTGCTGCCGTCCGTGTACCGGACCTCCAGCTGGGCCAGGAGCGCCGGGTGTGCGCCGTATGTGTCCTGCCCGAACCAGCCGACATTGCCCGCGTACCAGCCGGTGGCGAGGGTGACGCCGAGCGCGTTGTCGCCGCGCCGCACCGCGTCGGTGACGTCGTACGCCTGGTAGGGAACGCGCTTCTTGTAGTCCGTCCAGCCGGGGGCGAGGCGGTCCTCGCCGACGCGCTCGCCGTTGAGGTGCGCCTCGTAGAGCCCGAGCGCGGTTACGTAGAGCCGGGCACTGGCCACCCGCTTGCGGGCGAGCGAGAAGGACCGGCGCAACTGGGCCGGTGACTGCTCGGCCCGTACCTTGCCCCACGGATCCGCGCCCCAGGCGGCGACGGTGCGGGCGGGCTGCCAGCCGCTGTCGTCCGCTCCCGGCTCCTGCCAGCCGTCACCGGGCTTCCGGTCGGTGCTCAGCCAGCCGTCGCCCGTGGTGTGGCGGGTGGTGCCGGCGTCCGTGGTGATCTCCAGCACGGCGATCAGCCCCGCCGGGCTCGCGTCGATGTTCTCCGCACTCACGGCGAGGGTGTTGGTGCCGGCGCGGAGGTCGTGGGTGAGGTCGAGGAGGGCGGGCCGGCTCCAGCTCTTCTGCACGTCGAGCGCGCCGCGGTGGGTGAGTTCGGTGCCGTTCACGTACGTGGTGAAACCATTGTCGGCGGTGATGACGAGCCGCGCCCGGCGCACCCCGCCGGGAATCTCGACGGAACGCCGGAACCAGCGGGTGCCCGCGGGGGCATTGCCGCCCGGCGCTTCCTCGGGGAACCAGATCCAGGAGGCGCCCTCCAGGGACGGAGCCGCGACGAGCGCGGCGGGTGCCGCGATCCAGTCCCCGTGCCATTGCTCACTGCCCGTCAAACCGGTCTCCCACCACGTGGGTTCGCTCCATGCCGAAGGCCGGCCCGCGCCGTCCCACACCCGTACCGACCAGTGGTACCGGGTGCCGGGCTGCGGCGTGGGCCCGTCGAAGGGCACGAGCAGAGACTGCCGCGAGGCGCGCCGCCCGCTGTCCCACACATCGGGGTCGGCCAGCCGTGCCGGGCTGGTGGCGACCCGTATCTGATAGGCGTGCTGCACCTGGTCGGGAGCGGAGGCGCCGAGCTGCCAGCTGAACCGCGGGCGCGGTGTGTCCAGCCCCATCGGCCGGTCGGCGTACTCCGTCGTGGTGGACTCCACACGCAACACACCACCACCGCCGCTGTGTTCGCCCTCCCCGCCACGGTCACTGACTGCAACGGCGGTGGGCGCGGAGAGCGAGAGCGCGGCGCTGGACGCACCGGTAGCGGCTGCGGTGGCGAGCAGATGACGGCGGCTGATCATGTGCACCTCCAGAGGGGGATGGCGGCCGTGGCCACCCCGGGAGAGTAAAACGATTCAAGTCGCGCGCCAGGAAGGTAGAGCCGAGCGCTGCTCGACGTCAAGGGATGTTTCCACTTGAGCTCTGGAGATCCGTACGCGAGCCGGCTGCCGAATTGAAAAGATTCAATCATGAGCTCGTCTTGACCCGAGTGTGCGCGGACTCGCGTGCACCCCTCAGGAGCTCCGATGCGAGTTGAGGCGGGCGGCCCGGAGCGTCAGGTGGTTGCGTTCGGCGAGGTTGGGGGCCTTGTGGGCTGCTTCGGCGTACAGGTGGGCTGCTGTTGCCAGGTCGCCGTTGCGTTCGTGGAGGTAGGCCGCTACCGCGGTGTGGCGGGGGAGGGTGTCGTCGTTCAGGGCCGCGAGGGCTGCCAGGCCGGCGCGGGGGCCGTCGGCCTCGCCCACGGCGACCGCGCGGTTGAGGCGGACGACGGGGCTGTCGGTCAGCCGCGTGAGCTCGTCGTACCACTCGACGATCTGCACCCAGTCGGTCTCCTCGGCGGTGGGCGCGTCGGCGTGGAGCGCCGCGATGGCGGCCTGGGCCTGGAACTCGCCCAGCCGGTCGCGGGCGAGCGCGGCCTGGAGGATGCCGATGCCCTCGGCGATCGATGTGGTGTCCCAGCGGCTGCGGTCCTGCTCGGCGAGCGGTACCAGGCTGCCGTCGGGCGCGGTCCGGGTGGCGCGCCGGGCGTGGTGGAGCAGCATGAGGGCGAGCAGTCCCGCCACCTCGGGGTGGTCGATCGCGGCTGCGAGCTGCCGGGCGAGGCGGATGGCCTCGGCGGCGAGGTCGACGTCGCCGGAGTAGCCCTCGTTGAAGACGAGGTAGAGGGTGCGGAGGACGGTCGCGACATCGCCAGGGCGGTCGAAGTGGACACCGGAGACGGTGCGTTTGGCGCGGCTGATGCGCTGCGCCATGGTCGCCTCGGGCACCAGGTAGGCCTGGGCGATCTGGCGGGTGGTGAGCCCGCCGACGGCGCGGAGTGTGAGCGCGACGGCGGAGGACGGTGTCAGTGACGGGTGGGCGCACAGGAAGTAGAGCTGGAGTGTGTCGTCCACCGAGACCGCAGGGCCTGGCGGCGGCTCCTCGTCGACGAGATCCTCGCGCCGGCGGCGGGCGGTGTCCGCCCGGGTCGCGTCGAGGAACTTGCGCCAGGCCACGGTGATCAGCCAGCCCTTCGCATCGCGCGGAGGGCCGGTGGGCCACACGCGGACCGCCTCGACCAGCGCGTCCTGCACGGCGTCCTCGGCCGCCGCGAAGTCGGCTCCGCGGCGGACGAGGACGGTGAGGACGCTCGGCGTGAGGCTCCTGAGCAGGACCTCGTCCAGCTGAGAGTCCTGAGAGGAGTCCTGAGCAGAGCCCTGAGGAGAGTCCTGAGGAGACTCCTGAGAGAAGTCCTGAGGAGACAGCTGATCAGACACCTGAGGGGTTACTCCGTGATGGTGGGCGGCGCGGTCAGGAACGGGCGCACCTCCAGCCACTCGTGGATCGGCTTGCCGCCCGCGCCGGGGGCGGCCGACAGCTCCCCGGCCAGCTCGACGGCGCGCTCGTAGCTGTCGACGTCGATGATCATCCAGCCGGCGATGAGGTCCTTGGTCTCCGCGAACGGTCCGTCGGTGACCGGCGGGCGCCCTTCGCCGTCGTAGCGGACCCATGCGCCCTCGGGGGCGAGCGCCTGCCCGTCGACGAACTCGCCGGTCTTCTCCAGCCGGGCCGCGAAGTCGTCCATGTACTGCACATGCGCCGAGATCTCCTCCGGGCTCCACTGGTCCATCGGCACGTCGTTGACCGGAGCCGGGGCGCCGCGGTAGTGCTTCAGCAGCAGATACTTGGCCATGATGCTTCTCCTAGGTGCTGGGTGCGACCCATTGTGGTCGCGTTCACCTCGGGGACGGAGCCGGTCACGCGTTCTCGACATCGTGTCGTCCGAATTCCAAAAAATTCGGGGGTGAAGGTGGGGGCGGAGCGGGGAAGCCGCTCTCCCGCGTGGCGTCGGGCCGCCTCGTGCCTGGGGCCCGCTCGTGCGGGGCCCAGGCAGGCCGGGTCAACGTGGGGAGACCCTGTCAGCGCAGGGAGACCGGGAGGCGTTCGATGCCCCACATGAAGTTCGAGCGCTGGCGCTCCACGGGGCCGACGAGTTCCAGGTGGGTCACCTTCTCGGCGAGCACTTCGAGCAGCACCTTCAGCTCGGCGCGGGCGAGCGGTGCGCCGAGGCAGAAGTGCGGGCCGATGCCGAAGGTCAGGTGGCGGTTCGGGGTACGGCCCAGGTCGAAGCGGTCCGGGTCGGGGAATGCCGTCTCGTCCCGGTTGACGGACGAGTTCCAGATGGCGACGGCCTGCCCGGCACGCACCTGCTGCCCGCCGACCTCGACGTCCTTCTTGGCGACCCGGACGACGTGCAGGGCCGGGCTGGTGTACCGCAGGATCTCGTCGACGGCCGTGTCGATGGCGACCGAGCCCTCGCGCAGCCGCTGCCACTGGTCGGGGTTCTCGATGAGTGCCAGGAGCCCGGCCGCCGAGGCGTGGCGGGTGGTCTCGTTCGCGCCGGTCAGCAGCCCGTCGCAGTTGAGGAGTACCTCTTCGTCGGTCAAGGAGCGGCCGCCCAGATCGCCCTGGATGAGGGCGCTGACCACGTCGTCACCGGGGTTGCGTCGCCGTTCCTCCACCAGCTCGGTGTAGTAGAGGAAGATCTCCGAGTGGGCCTCGGTCTTCTCCAGGGCGCTCACCGGGCACTTTCCGTCGCCGCCCACCGAGGCGCCGAAGGCCGTGCTGGTGAGGTCGATCATCATCGCGCGCTCCGCCTGCGGCACGTTCATGATGTCGCAGATGATCGCCGCCGGCAGCACCGCGGCGACCTCGCTGACGAAGTCCACGGTGTCCTTGCCCAGCGCCTGCTCCACCAGCGGTTCGATGATCCGGCGCATGGACGCCTCCAGGCCGGAAACGACCTTCGGCAGGAACGCCGAGTTCATCAGCTGGCGCAGCCGCGGGTGGGTCGGCGGATCCGTGACGATCAGCTGTTTCCCTGCCGCGGCCTGCACCGCCGCCGGATCCGAGTCGATGCGCATGCCGCGCTCGGAGGTGAAGGCGTCGGTGTTGCGGTAGACCTCCAGCGCGGGCCGGTACGACATGACGGCCCAGAAGCCGGGGCCCGGCGGGTGGTTGTTCCAGAAGACGGGCGTCGTGGCGCGCAGCCGCGCCCACAGCGCCACCGGGTCCCCGCCCTCGTACAGGGCCGGGTCCGCCACATCGACGGTGGTCGGATCGAGTGTGTCCGGCACCCTCATCCCGCCTCACCAGCCTTTCGTACGGCGAAGACCTCGTAGATCTCCGTTTCGGCGAGCAGTGCGTCCTGTTCCACGGCCACACCGAACCCGTGCTTCTCAAGCAGCGAGGTGAAGGCCTTCAACGTGCCGTCCAGGTCGTGGACCTCGGCGACGACCTGCCGGACCTTCGGCCAGTCCGCCTCGCCCAGCCCGCGCAACACCTCCAGCTCGCTCTTCTCCACATCCACCTTCAGCAGGTCGATCGAGGTCACTCCGCGCTCCGCGATCACCTCCGACAGGGTGCGCACCGGGCACTCGATCTCCAGTACCTCGTGGCGGCCCGCCAGCATGTCCTCCACATCCTCCTCGTCGAAGCCGCTGCGCAGCAGGAAGGACCTGGTCAGGGCGGCTTCCGACGCGGCGTCCGCGTGGAAGCCGGACATCACGGTGGAGTCGGGGTAGTACGTCAGCCGGCCCGTGCCGGAGTAATCGGACAGCGCACACCTCGTCGCCGTCCCCTGGATGCCGTGCGTCTGCAGGTTGGTGCTCAGCGCGGTGTAGGGGATGGGTGCCGGCTCGAAGCAGTGGAACGTCAGGCCCGCACACTCCGTGTGGAAGAACAGCGCCGACATGCCGATGTTGGCGCCGACGTCGAACACCGTGCCCCCCGGCGACAGTGTGATCCCGTGCTGCATGTAGCAGCGCTCGGCGAAGATGTCCCGGTAGAGCAGGGCCGTCTCGCCCGAGCTGATGTGGGACACCATGAGCCCGTTGGGCAGGTTCATCTGCTGCACGCGCTAGGCCGCCGATCCGTCCGCGAGGGCCTGCCGCAGGCTCAGCGGGCGCATGTCGGTCCAGTGCTCGTCTACGTAAGCGACGCACTCCTCCTCGGTGCCGCTGAAGCCGGCCGGATGCCAGCCACCGGGGGTGGGGAGCTCGGCCGGGAACAGGCCGTACTGTTCCTCGGCGTTGATCAGGACGGTCCAGCGCTCGGGGCCGTTGTCGCTCATGTTCGGTTCCTTCGGTGTGGTGGTGGTCTCGTGTGGTGATGTCGTGTGGTGGAGTGTTGGTGGGTGGGGCGGCCGTGACAGGGCCCGTTACCCGGCCGCTTCAGCCGCTTCAGCCGCTTCGGACAGGGCCAGGGCCAGCTTCCTGACGGTCGGGTTGCGGTAGAGCTGGCGTACGGGGGCGTCGATCCCCTGCTCGCGCAGGCGCACCATGACGCGGATCGCCAGCAGGGAGTTCCCGCCGGACAGGAAGAAGTTGTCGTCCGCGGTGACCGGTGAGCCCAGTACGTCCTGCCAGGTGCGGGAGATCCGTGTCGCAAGATCGGTGCCGGTGCCGGTGCGCGTGTCGGTGTCGGTGCCGTGTGTCGGTTCGGCCGGGGCCGGTGGCGTCCCTGGTTCCGGAAGGCGGGCGGCATCCAGCTTCCCGTTCCCGGTCACCGGCAGCCGCTCGATCCGGGTGAGGGTGCTGGGCACCATGTACGCGGGCAGCACCCGCTCCAGATGTGCGCGCAGCGCGTCCTCGTCGGCCTGCGGGCCCACCACGTACGCGTCCAGATGCGCGTCCTCGGCGACGCCGCGGTGGCGCAGGACGACGGCAGCCGCACGGACCTCCGGGGCTTCGAGCAGCAGGTTCCTGATCTCGTCCAGCTCGATCCGGTACCCGCGTACCTTCACCTGCCCGTCGAGCCGGCCCAGGTGTTCCAGCCGGCCGTCGTGGCGCAGCCGCCCCCGGTCCCCGCTTCGGTAGAGCCGCGCTCCGGGCCGCGGCGCGAGGTGGTCCGGGCGGAACCGCTGGGCCGTCAGACCGGGACGGCCCAGGTAACCACGCGCTACTCCGGCGCCGCCGACATGAATCTCGCCCGGTACGCCGGCCGGGAGGGGCCGTCCGTACGGGTCCAGGACGTGGACCGACCAGCCGGGCAGCGGGGTCCCGATGGACCGGCTCCCTGCCAGGGCGTCGCGGCGGGTCAGTGTGGCCCAGGTACAGTGCACGGTGGTCTCGGTGATCCCGTACATGTTGACCACCCGGCACCGCTCCTCGGGGTGCGCGTCGAACCACGGCAGCAGGAGACGCGAGTCCAGGGGCTCACCGCCGAAGACCAGCAGCCGTACGGTGAGCGAGGACGCGCCGGGGCCTTCGGTGGACAGCAGTTGCACGAAGGCCGAGGGGGTCTGGCTGAGTACGGTCACGCGCTGGGTGTGCAGCAGCTCCCGGAACTCGTCCGGTACCCGGGCGACATCCTCCGGCACGACGACCAGCCGGCCCCCGGTCGCCAGGCAGGCCCAGATCTCCCAGACCGAGAAGTCGAAGGCGAAGGAGTGGAAGAAGGTCCACACATCGCTGCCGGACAGATGGAACTCGTCCCTGGTCGCGGTCAGCAGGGCGGCGAAGTTGCGGTGCTCCACCACCACGCCCTTGGGCCGGCCCGTCGACCCCGAGGTGTAGATGACGTAGGCGGGATCCGCCGGTCCGGCGGCCGGCGTCCCGTCCGCTTCGTCGTTGTCGGGCCGCGCCGAATCCTCGGCGGGCGGTGGCGGTGCGACGTGCGGCACCCCCGCGAAGGCCGGCCGCCGGTCGTCGGCGAGCACCAGGGTCAGCCCCGCGTCCTCCGCCATGTACCGCAGCCGGTCCTCGGGGTACGACGGGTCGATCGGCACGTATGCGGCGCCCGACATCAGCACGCCGAGCAGGGCGGCGATCAGTTCGGTGCCGCGTGGCAGGCAGACACCCACGAGCCGGCCCGGACCGGCTCCCCGGGCACGCAGCAGGGTCGAGATCTCCGTGGCTCGTTCGATGAGCCGGCGGTACGTCAGCTCTTCCTTGCCGGGTGCGGTGACCGCCACGGCATCCGGCTGTTCCCCGGCCCTGGCGGCCACCAGCTCGTGGATGGTGGCCGGTGTCGTTGTCGGTCCCGGTGTCGTTGTCGGTCCCGGTGCCGCCGTGGCAACAGACGTCGTGGCCTCGTACGTCGTCCCGCCGACCCGGTCGCGGACCTCGGCGAGCAACGACCGCACGGCCTCGGCCGCCACGATGTCGGCGCGGTAGTCGCAGCTGAGGCGCCAGCTGTCGGTCTCGTCGGGCTTGTCGGTCTCACTGGTCCCGTTGGGTTCGTGGTCCAGGGAGAACGCCAGCGTCGCGGTGGTCGGCGCGGGCGACCGAAGGAGCAGCCGCAGGCCCGCCGCTGCCAGCCGTTTCCGCGTGGCGGGGGGAGTGGGCAACCGCAGCTCCAGCCCCTGGTCAGGCGTTGGCTCGCGCCGCTGTCCCGGATCGGCGGCAGTGGTGGTGACGGCGTCCGTGTCCGGTCCTGGACGACGCACCGTCAGGTGCACGGCCACGCCCTCGGTTCTGCGGGCCAGCGCCACCGACAGCGCGGCGGTGACGGCGGCCCCCATGCCCTCGACGCCCTCAGTGTCCGCCCCGTCCTCGGCACCCTCCGCCCCCACCCGCACGGTGAGCACCTCCCGGGCACCGGGTAGCGCGGACAGTCCACCCGCCGCCCACTCCAGCGGGAGATCGGCCGCCTCCCGGGCAGGCGGCGGCGATGGCGGCTGCGGCCACCCCACCGCCGTAGGCGGCACGCGCTCCTCGCTGGCCAACAGGCAGGCCAATTCGGCGAGTCCGCTCTCGCCCAGTGTGTCAGGGAGCGCGCTCACCACCAGGTCCTGGACGCCGTCGGCGTACGTCAGCAGGGCGATCCGGACCGGTGCGCCCTGCGTGGCGATCGGGCGGGACGCGGTGCGTCGGCGCATCGCATCGGCCCGCGCGTCGTCGTTCGCGTACGGCAGGGTCTCCGTCCACAGCGCCGGGTCGCGCGAGCCGGGCCGGACGGTCCCGAGCGCGCCGAGCCGGGCCTCGACGCCGACGGCGGGGAGGGGCCGCAGGGCCCGCAGGACGAGGGAGGCGGCCCGGTTCACGGGCGCTCCGCCACGGCACGTGGCGTGAGGAGATCGGCCATCGCGTGCAGCACCGGCTGCGGGTCCTCGGCGAGGTACATGTGGCCGCCGGGGAATTCGACCGTGGCGCAGTCCGCCGTCGTCATGTCCGCCCAGCCGCGGCAGTCCTCCGGTGTGACCAGGTGGTCCCGGGCGCCCCGGAAGACCGTGATCGGTACGGGCAGCGGCGGGCCGTCGGCGAGCCGGTAGGACTCGTGCAGGGCGACGTCTGCGCGCAGCACGGGAAGTACCACTTCGCGCAGGTCCGGGTCGGCGAGCGCGGGGTGCACATAGCCGGCGAGCTGTTCGACCTGGGCCACGAACGCGTCGTCCTCCAGGCCGGCGGAGTCCCGCCCGAGCGCGACACTCGGCGCGGTGGAGCCGCTGACCATCAGCCGGACCGGCCCGGGGACACCGTTGGCACATGCGTGCCGGGCCAGTTCCAGGGCGAGTATCGCGCCGAAGCTGTGGCCGAACAGGGCGTAGGGGCCGCTGCGGGCGCAGGCGGCGACCGCCTGCGACAGGTCGTCGACCGCCGCTGCCAGGCTGGTGTACGGGTCCTCGTGGTACCGCTCCTCGCGGCCGGCGGGCTGCAGCGGTTCGATGCTGATGCCCGCGGGCGGCTCCGGCCAGCCCCGGTAGAAGGTGGCGCCCGCGCCTGCGTACGGCAGGCACAGGATCGGGATCGAGGTCATGGACACTCCAGTGATCTCAGGAGCGGGCAGGTTCACGAGGAGGCGAGGCGTTCGCGGATGGTGTCTTCGATGTAGGCCGCCAGATCCCGCAGTACGGGGTTCTCGAAGACCGCTGTCATCGGGATGACCAGCCGGGCCTGGCGCTTGAGCCGGGCGACCACCCGGATGGCCAGCAGCGAATGCCCGCCGGACTCGAAGAAGTGGTCCGTGGGCCGCAGGCCCTCCACTCCCAGGACCTCCTGGCAGATGCGGATCAGCAGCTCCTCGGTCGCGGTGCGCGGTGCCTCCTGCTCCGGCCCGGCCGGCTCGGCGGTGCCCGGTGCCGACGGCCTCAGCTCGGTGAGCGCCCTGCGATCCACCTTGCCCGCGGGGGTCAGCGGCATGTCGTCCAGCACCGTGTACGTCGAGGGGCGCATCCACTCCGGCAGGCGGGTTTCGGCGTGTTCGCGCAGCCGCTTCACCGGCGTGTCCGGCGTGGTGCGCACGAACGCCGCGAGCACGGCCTCGCCGTCCTGCTCCCTGCGTACCACCGCACAGTCCAGGATGTCGGGCAGCTCGGCCAGGACCGATTCGACCTCGCCCGGTTCGATCCGGTAGCCGCGGATCTTCACCTGCTCGTCGCTCCGCCCGAGGTACTCCAGCCGGCCGTCCCAGGTCCAGCGGGCCCGGTCGCCGGTCCGGTACATCCGCGAACCGTCCGCAGCCCACGGGTCCGGCAGGAAACGGGCTGCCGTGAGGCCCGAACGGCCCAGGTAGCCACGGGCCAACGACGGGCCGGACACGTACAGTTCGCCGGGGGTGCCCACCGCGACGGGCTGCAGCGCGGCGTCCAGGAGCCGTACCTGCTGGCCGGGCAGTGCACTGCCGAGATGCGGCTCCCCGGCGCCTGTCACGAGTGCCCATGTGGTGTCGACGGCCGACTCGGTCGTGCCGTAGACGTTCACCGCATCCAGCACACCCGTGTCGCTCAGTGCGCTCAGCTTCTGCCACAGCGCGGCGGGGAGGGGCTCGCCGCCGATCCACAGGCGCAGGCCGCTGTCCGGCGCCAGCGCTTTGGCCAACGGGTCCAGCAGGTGCGCCGCGTGCGACGGCGTCAGGTCGAGGTCCGTGAGGCCCTGCCCCACCATGGCTTCGGCCAGGCGCTCGGGGGAGCGGCGCAGGCCCTCGTCGAGGATGACCACGGTGTCGCCGCGACACACCCGTACCCACTGCTGGACGGAGGCGTCGAAGGAGGGGCTTGCGTTCCAGCCGACGCGGCCGCCCGGCGCGCGGATCACCCCGGCCTGTTCGAGCCCGGCCAGCAGCCCGGCCAGGGCGCGACGGCCGACCTGGACCCCTTTGGGGCGCCCGGTGGAACCGGAGGTGTAGATGACGTACGCGGCCCGGTCCGGGTGTGCCGACGCGGCGGGCAGTGGTGTGTCGTCCGCGAGTACGGCACTGCCGAGCGGTACGGCACTGTCGAGCGGGACGACGGCCGCCGCGTCTGTCAGTGCCTCCGCCGCCGTACCCGCGTCCGCGGTGAGCACCAGCCCGGCACCGCTGTCCCGGACCATGTGGACCAGGCGCTCGGCCGGATGGCCGGGGTCCAGCGGCAGATAGGCGGCACCGGCGCGCAGCACGCCGAGAATCGCGGCGAGCAGTCCCGCCGAACGCGGCAGGCACAGGCCCACCACCGTGTCGTCGGCCGCCCCGTGTGCTGCCACGAGGCGGGCGACCGCCTCGGCCCTGGCGTCCAGCTCGGCGAACGACAGCGTGGTCGCCCCGTCGATGACCGCCGCCGCGTCCGGGTTCGCCGCCACCGCGGCCCGGAAGCGCTCCAGCACCGGGACCGACTCGCCGGCCGAGGGCGCGCCCGTGCCCAGGGCGTGCGTACGGGCCTCGTCCTCGGCGTCCTGGACGGGCAGCTGGGCCAGCGGGGTGTCCGGCCGGGCGGTCACCGTACGCAGCAGGAACGCGAAGCGCCCGGCCAGCGCGTCGATGCTGCGCTGCTCGAACAGGTCGCTCGCGTAGTAGAAGTCGAAACGCAGCGCTCCGGACGGCTGCACGATGTAGTCCACCGCGAGGTCGTAGCGTGTGATGTCCGGCTGGACGTCGAGGGCCGCCACCCGCACGCCGTCGATGGCCGGCCGCGGCTGCTTCTCCATGTTGAAGGCGATCTGCACCAGCGGGTTGTGGGCCAGGGTCCGCTCCGGCGCGATCTCCTCCACCAGCCGGTCGAAGGACAGCGCCTGGTGGTCGTACGCGTCCAGTGACGACTCACGCGCCGCCGCCACCAGATCACGGAACGTCCCGGCCAGGTCGACGCGGGCACGCAGGGGCAGCAGGTTCATGAAGAACCCGACCAGCTCCTCCGTCTCGGACGTCTCCCGGTTCGCCGCCGGCATGCCGACGACGAAGTCGTTCCGGCCCGACCAGCGGGCGATCAGCAGCTGGAACGCGGCGAGCAGGACCATGTGCGTCGAGGCACCGGACTCCTTCGCCAGCGCGCCGAGGGCAGCGGCGGCCTCGGCCGGTACCTCGTACGACCGGCAGCGCCCGGCGAACGACTGGACATCGGGACGCGGCCGGTCCACGGGCAGGGCCAGCACGTCCGGGCAGCCGTCCAGGTGCGCCCGCCAGAACTTCAGGTCCTCGGCGAACTCACCGGCCGCGAAGCGCGCTCGCTCCCAGGACGCGAAGTCGGCGAACTGGACGGGCAGCGGTGGGAATTCCGGTGCGTTGCCCGCGCTCAGTGCCGCGTACGCCGTGCTCAGCTCCCGGAAGACCACGTCCATCGACCAGCCGTCGGTGGCGATGTGATGGATGACCAGCAGGAACACATGCTCCTCGGCACCGAGGCGGAACAGCCGGGCCCGCAGCACCGGCCCCCGCACGAGGTCGAACGGCAGGTCCACCGCGGCGCGGATCTCCCGGTCCAGCGCCGCATCGGCGCTCTCGTCCGCACCGGGCTCGACGGGCGTCACCGCGAGGCCGAGCGAGAACGGCTCGTGCACCAGCTGGAACGGCTCGCCGTCCCGGGAGGTGAAGGTGGTGCGCAGCGTCTCGTGCCGCGCGACCACCGCGTCGAGGGCGCCGGCCAGTGCGTCGACATCCAGGGGCCCGCTCATCCGCAGCGCGTACGGGTAGACGAACTCCAGGCCGCGCCGGCCCATCTTGTCCGCGAACCACAGGCGCGCCTGCGAGAAGGAGGCCGGTGTCGGGCCGTCCCGGTCGACGCGGGTCAGGACGGCGGGCTGCGCATGCTGATCACTCACGAGGCGGTTCCTTGGTTGCTCGGTAGCGGACGGACCTGTGCGGTCTCGTGACGTACAGCCGCGGCGAAGCCGCGAAGGGTCGGGTTCTCGAAGAGCGCCCTGGGCCGCATGCGCACCCCGAGACGCTCCCGGCACCGGTTGAGGACGCGGCCGACCGCCAGCGAGTCACCGCCGAGGTCGAAGAAGTCGTCGGTGACCCCGATTCGCTGCCGGCCCAGAACCTCGGCCCAGATCAGCGCGATCTCTTTCGCCACCGGCTCCTGCGGCTCGGAGAACCCCGCGGTGGGGTCGGCGACCTGCGCGGGCAACGGCAGCGCAGCGTGATCCACCTTGCCGTTGACGCCCACGGGGAGCGCGTCGAGCACCACGACGGTGGCCGGGACCAGGTGCGTGGGCAGCAGATCGCGCAGCCGGTCGCGCAGCCCCGGCCCGGACAGGGTCCTCCCGGGCGCGGGTACCGCGTAACCGACCAGGCCGGGTCCGGCCGGCAGGTCCTCGCGCAGCACGACCGCAGTCCCCGCCACCCCGGGCAGGGCTGCCAACGCCGCCTCGACTTCGCCGAGTTCGACCCGGTGGCCGCGCACCTTCACCTGGCGGTCCCGGCGCCGTACGAACTCCAGCAGGCCGTCCGGGTACCGCCGGACCAGGTCTCCGGTGCGGTACATCCGGCCGCCGTCGCCGGACAGCGGGTCGGGCAGGAACGCGGCCGCGGTGCGGCCGGGCAGGCGCCGGTAACCGCGCCCGACGCCCGGTCCTGCGAGGTACAGCTCGCCGACCTCGCCCGCCGGCACCGGCCGCAACCGCGAGTCCAGGACGTGGCACCGCACCCCGGGCAGCGGGTCCCCGAGGTGCGGCAGGTCGCCGTCGACCGGTGCGGTCGTGGCGTCGACGGTGCACTCGGTCGGCCCGTACATGTTCCAGGACCGCAGTCCCTGGGTGTCCGCGAGGCGCCGCAGCTCGGCCCACAGCGCGTGCGGAATCGGCTCGCCGCCGACCAGCAGGCGCAGGGGCAGGCGGGCGGCGGCCAGCGGCGCGGTCAGCTGGGCGAGGTGGGAGGGGACCACGTCCAGGTCGGTCACGGCGTGCCGGACGAGGTGGTCGACCAGGGCCTGCGGGTCGGTGCGCGTCTCCTCGTCCAGCAGGACCAGGGTGTCGCCGCGGCACAGACGGATCCACTGCTGGACGGAGGCGTCGAAGGACGCGCTCGCGTTCCAGGCGACCCGGGACGGCCCGACGCCCCGCAGCACCGTCGCCTCCAGACCGCGCAGCAGATGTCCGGCGTTGCCGTGGGTGATCTCGACCGCCTTGGGCCGGCCGGTGGTGCCCGAGGTGTACAGCACGTACGCCGTCTCCTCGGGCCGCACGCTCCGCGCATCCGCGGTGCCCGCCGGCGGCTGCGGCTGTGCCACGTCCACCCCGGCGCAGGGCACCGGGGTCGCGGGCGGTTGCAGGCCGGGCCCCGTCAGTACCAGGCGCGCACCGGAGTCCGCCAGCATGTGGCGCAGCCGGTCGGCCGGGTGGCGCGGATCGAGCGGCAGGTAGGCGCACCCCGCTTTGAGAACCGCGAGGAGCGCCACCACCAGCTCGGCTCCCCGGTTGAAGTGCAGACCGACCACGGACTGCCGGGGTGTGCCGTCGCGCACGAGCCGCGTGCAGAGCCGGTCGGACAGGTCCTCCAGCTCCCGGTAGGACAGCTCGACGGTGTCGGTGACGACGGCCGGGCGGTCCGGGTGGGCGCGGGCCGCCGCACTGATGACGGTGTGGACGCCGCAGCTCACGAGGCGTTCCAGGAGAAGCGCGCGGGGGCCATGTCGAGGGCCGCCACGTCCCTGGCCAGCCGTTCGTTCAGCGCGGCGAGCCGGCCGGCATCCGGGTGTTGCCCGTCGCGCTCGCGCATCAGCTCCTGGGAGGTGCGCAGCAGTGGAACGAGCTGGTCGACGCCGAGGCCCTTGCCGTCCAGGTACGGCAGCGACCAGAAGTCGAAGTCGTACAGCGGCAGCCACACCGACTCGGTCACGCGGTCGAACATCGTGTCGCACCAGGCGGCCGCCTCGGCCGAGGTCATCGTCGCGTGCGACCAGTCGTACGCGGCGCCCTCGATGCCGTAGACCTCCTTGTTGCGGTACACGGGGGAGCGCGGGTTGCCCCACCAGGGCTGGGCGCGCCAGAACGTCGGGCCCGTCTCGTTGACGAAGTCGATGGTGTTCTGCATCGTGCGCTCGTTCTCGCCGGGGAACCCGACGATGATCGAGGCGAAGGTCGTGATGTCACGTTCCTTCAGCCGGGCGATACCGGCCCGGTACTGCGAGTCCTGCGCCAGCTTGTTCATGTTGGCGAGGATGTCGGCGTCCCCGGACTCGATGCCGAGGAAGACACCGCGGCAGCCGCTCGCCGCCGCCAGGTCGAAGGTCTCCTCGTCCCGCGCGTTGGAGCAGCGGAAGTAGGAGTACCAGTCGAGGCCGAGGTCCTCCTCGATCATCATGCGGCACAGTTCCTTGAACCGCTTCGGCGGCACGTTGAACGTGTCGTCGACGAACACCACGTTGCGCACGCCGAGTTCGGCCATCGCCCGCAGTTCCTTGCGTACGGTCTCCACCGAAGCGGTCGTCAGCGCGCCGGCCCGGGTGGGGTAGTCGCAGAAGCTGCACTTGAAGGCGCAGCTGCGGGCCGTGCGGGTCTGCGCGGTCGTCCCGATCTGCTCGGGTGTGAAGGCGCCCCAGTCGATCGCGCAGGCGTCCAGGTCGTTGGTCTCGGGCTTGCGGGCATTCGCGGCCCAGTCGTCCTCGGGGCAGGTGATCAGGTTCGGCACGCCGTCGAGCGGCTTTCCGCCGAGGACCGCCCGGCACAGCTCCGCCAGGGCGTGCTCGCCCTGCGACTCGCGGACGTAGCTGTCCGCGCCCATCCCGTGGAAGAGGTCCTGGACCTCGTCGGTGATGCCGTCGAGGCAGAGATTGTCGACGAGCGGGCCGCCCACGACGATGTGCGAGGTGGGCGAGTGCTTGCGGACGAATTCGACGACCGGGATGACCGAGAGGATGTTGACGTAGAAGGTGGTGGTGACGGCCACCACGGCCGGCCGCCCGGCGAGCAGCTCCGCGAGCCGTTCCTGCTCGGCGCCGAACAGCGAGACCGTCTCGGTGCGGATGGCGTGCCGGCGCAGGAAGTTGGTCAGATACAGGCTGGCGAGGTTGAAGACCTCACCCACGTGATAGCGGTCGTTGCGTCCGGTGGCCCGGTTGCGGAGTGTGCTGAGGGCGTCCATCCAGGGCATCGGACGGCCGTCGATCTCAAGGTGTTCCTTGCGGTAGATCTGCCACTCGGGCGAGTTCTTCCCGCTCCGCTCGCACATCAGACGGTAGTCCTGGAAGTCGCCCTCGTTGTAGCCGATGACGACGCAGTCGAGTTCCGGCATCTGGTGGATGCTCCAAGGGTCGTGGGGCCGGCGTTCAGGCGACGGCGTGGGGCGTGGGCGGCACGGTCGGTGCGCACGAGTCGAGCGCGACGGGCTCTCCCATGGCGACGAGGATCTTCCGCTCGCCTTCGTAGGCGTCGCGTCCATGGGCGGACAGCACGTTGTCGACGAGCATCAGGTCGCCCACCTGCCAGCGCTCGCGGCGGGTGGCCGCCTCGTAGGCCGCGTTGAGCGTGTGGACGTCGTCCTCGGTCAGTGCGGTGCCGTCCCCGAATGCCGTGTCGAACGGCAGGGCGTCCTCGCCGTACGTCATCTCCAGTACGTCGAGGACCTCCTCGTCCAGGGACCAGCGGCTCCAGAACGCGGCGTGGTTGAACCACACCTCTTCCCCGGTCACCGGGTGGCGGACCAGGGCCGACCGGCGCTGAGCGGTGCGCAGCGCAGACTCGCCCACCCACTCGCAGCCGATCAGGTTGCGCGCGCAGTACTCCTCGACGTCCTCGCGGCGGTCGGTGGCGAAGGCCGTGGGCCACGGGAGTCCGACGTGCTCGTGGTAGTGGCGCGTCAGCAGCCATCCGTGCGTCCGGAAGCGCTCGACGAGCGGCGCCGGCAGGGCGGCGAGGACCTCACGTACGTCGGCCACGGTGGTGGCGCCGCCCTCGTCGGGGGCCTGGAGGCAGCCGAACAGCAGCAGGCCGGGGAAGTCCAGTGTGTAGCTGTTCTCGTTGTGCAGGTGGATGGCCTGCTGGCGCGGCAGGTCGGTGGAGGAGTACACGTCCTCGCCGTAGGAGCTGCGGGGCGTGGCCTTCTCCCGGTACGCGGCCCGCTCCTGGACCAGCACGTCCCGCAGCCGGGCGAACTCCTCCGGCCGGCGCATCGGCAGCCCGCGGAGGAGCAGCTGCCCGTGCCGCAGCAGCTCCGCACGGATCGCCGTGCGGTGCTCGGCCAGCCAGGCGCGCGCCGCGTCGGCATCGTCCAGCGAGGGCGTGGTCAGCACAGGGGGCTTGCCGGGGTCCAGCCGGACCGGCAGGCCGGTGGGGGCGAGGGCGTCGGGCTTCATCAGAGGGGTCTCCGCTCCTTCAGGTGCTGACGCACCACCGCCGTGACGGTGGCCATGTGGTCGTGGAGGTAGAAGTGGCCACCGGAAAGGACATGGATCTCGCACGTGCCGGTGGCCAGCTCCCGCCAGCGCTCCAGCCGCTCGACGGGGACGGCCGAGTCACGGTCGCCGCCGAAGGCGACGACCGGGCAGTCCAGCCGCCGGTGCGCGTCGCCGTAGGAGTAGCTGTCGGTGACGGCCATGTCCGTGCGGCAGGCGTCCATGACGAGATCCATCAGGTCGGGCTCCAGGAAGATGTCGTCCGGCACCCCGCCCCGCTCCTTGAGCAGCGCCAGGAGTTCGTCGTCGGTGAGCTCGGCGGGGGACGTTGATGCTGCGCGGTGCACATGTGCCGCCGCCGCGGCGGACGGGTGGAACGCGGCGGCCGGGCGGCCGGCACGCTGCAACCGCCAGCACACCTCGAAGCCGACCAGCGCGCCCAGGCTGTGGCCGAAGACATGGACCGGGGTGTCCAGCCCGGCCAGTACCTCAGCGAGCGGGTCCGCCAGGGCCGCGATGTCGGTGGCGGGCGGCTGGCCGTAGCGCGCCCCGCGCCCGGGGTACTGCGCGGCGACCACGCGTACGTCGCTGGGGAGCCAGCGTGCCCAGTCGCCGTAACCCTGCGCGGAGCCGCCGGAGTGCGGCAGGAGGACAAGGGTGGCGGTGGCCGCCGCGGTACGGGGACGGGTGTCCCACAGCCACCGCTGTTCCTGCCTGCTCTCCGCCGCCTCGCCGGGCGGCGCGCTCACGCGCCGGCTCCCGGACCCGCTGCTGTCCGGGGACCGTCCGCCGGTGGACCGGCGGCCGTTTCTCGGATGAGTGCGGTCAGGTGCTCCGCCAACGCCGCGAGTCCGCTGTGCTTGAAGATCGTACGGACCGGGACGCGGAGCCCGGTCTCCTCCGAGAGGCGGTTGGCGACCCGGGTCGCCGTGAGCGAAGTGCCGCCGCACAGGAAGAAGTTGGCCTCGCGGTGCAGTGGACCGGAGCCGAGCAGCTCGCTCCAGACCTCGGCGACCAGCTCCTCCACCGGGCCCTTGGGGGCGGTACCCGCACCTGCCTCGGCTGCGGTCCCGGGAACGGGCTCGCCGGTGCGGTGCGTCGCGCCCGGTACGGCGGCCTCGTCCGTCAGCTCCCGCAGAGTGCGGTTGGGGTGCGCGGCGGCCGTGTCGAGGAGCCGCAGATACGCCCGGCCCAGCTCGTCGATCGTGGACCGGTCGAACAGGTCCGTACGAAAGGCCAGATGGACCCGTACGTCCTGGTCGCCGGAGGTCAGATAGAGGGTCAGGTCCTCCTGCACGTCCAGGTCCTCCGCCGGCAGATGCTCGACGGTCACGCCGGGCAGTGCCAGGGGCGTGGTGAGTTCCTGATGGGAGGCGACCGTGACCTGGACGAGCGGATTGTGGCCGGCGGAGCGCGGCAGGTCCAGTTTCTCCAGCAGCAGCTCGAACGGCAGGTCATCGTGCTTGTAGGCGTCGATGAGGCCGCGTCCGGTCCGGGCCAGGAACTCCGTGAAGGGTTCGTCGGGAGCGCATGCGGCCCGGATCGGCAGGACGTTGACGAAGAACCCGATCAGCGGCTCCGTCTCGGGCAGCGCACGGTTCGCGGTGGTGATGCCCGTGACCAGGTCGTACTGGCCGGACCAGGCAGCGAGCAGCGCCTGGAAGGCGGCGAACTGCACGGCGAAACGCGTCGTGCCCTGCGCGAGGGCCAGGTCCGCGACCGCCGCTGAGGTGGCGCGCGGCACCGCGTGCTCGACCCGGCCGCCGATGCTGGAGCGGAACGGCGGACGCGGCCGATCGGTGGGCAGGCTGAGCAGGGCGGGAGCGCCGGAGAGCCGCTCACGCCAGTGGTCCAGCGCGGCCTTGTGCTCACCCTCGTCGTCGGCGAGCGCGCGCTGCCACGCGGCGTAATCCGGGTACTGGACGGCCAGTTCGGGGAGCTCGGCGACGTCCGCGAGGACGTCGGGGTCGGTGACCGAGGGCAGGCTCACCGCCGCGGCGTAGAGCGCCGCCAGCTCGCGGTGGAAGATGTCCATCGACCAGCCGTCGTTGGCGATGTGGTGGAAGACCGCGACCAGTACGTGGTCGTCCGGTGCGAGGCGGAGCAGCCGGGCCCGCAGCAGCGGGTCGCGTGCCAGGTCGAACGGTTCCCGGGTGAAGGCGCGCCGGGCCTCGGCCAGTTCGGACTCGTCGGCGACCTCATCCGGAACGAGGGAGAAGGCGCTCGGGGCGGCGATGGCCTGGCGTAACTGCCCCTGATCCAGAACGAAGCGGGTACGCAGAACCTCGTGCCGGGCGAGTACGGCGCCGAACGCCGCCGCCAGGGCGTCCACGTCGAGGGGACCGGTGAGCCGGTAGCCGTGCGGGGCCGTCAGCGCGCGGTCGTCGTCCCCGGCGACCTCGTGGGCCAGCCACATGCCCTGCTGGGCGTGTGAGGCACGCAAGGGCGCGGTCCGGTCCGCGAGCGGCACGACAGCGGTGGGTGGTGCGTCCTCCGTGTGGTCCAGCCACGTCTGAAGGAGGTCGCCCGGCGATGCCGGCGGTTGGTCAGTCAAGATGAAGCTACCCTTCCCCCGCAACTCCCGGCCGCCTTATGGGCGGACGGAAGTGTCACAAGCTCAGTTTGTGAGCGCTGGGGCTCAGTATCATCATCGAGTCGGGGGATGACTAGTCTTGTATGTCCTCTACGCCCGGCATAATCTGCGGGGTGCTCCGCCCCCGATCTGGCGTTTCCGCAGGCGGCCCGCCGGGGCAGCGCATTCTCCGGCAAGTTCCTGCTGCTCCGGAAAGTCGGTTCGGCTCCGAGCGCACCAGTCCGGGACTCCGGTTTCGTTTCCGCACCACCCAGGGGAAGAGGATCCGCATGAGCTCGTCCCAGCAACCGGCCGGCGACACGGACGCCCGGACGCGGCTTCTGCAGCGCTGGCTCGCGGACCGGCGCGGGCCGGGCGACGGCCCCGCCATCCCCGCCGCCGACCGTTCCGGCCCTCTGCGCACGTCCTCCGGGCAGCGCAGACTCTGGTTCCAGGACCAGGCGGAAGAGGTCACCGGCGATCGCAACATCCCGTTCGCCTGGCGGCTCACCGGCGAACTCGACGTGCCGGCCCTGTTCGGAGCGCTCGACCTGCTGGTACGACGCCACGAGGCACTGCGCACCGCATTCCACGAGGACGGCTCGGACCTGCTGCAGACGGTCGGTGAACCGTATGTCTTCGACCGTACGGTGACCGACGCAGCCGGCTCCGCCTCCGACGAGGGCGATGCGGCGACGCTGATCGAGGCCGCGGCGTACGAGCCCTTCGACTGGACCGAGGGGCGTCTGCTGCGGGCCCGGCTGTTCCGGCTCGCGCCCGACGAGCACGTGCTGCTGCTGGTCGTCCCGCACCTGGTGATGGACGACTGGTCCGCCGACGTACTGCTGGGCGAACTCACCGCCGGATACGCCGCACTGCACGAGGACACCGACCCGGAGCTGCCCGAACTGCGCGTGCAGTACCCCGATTTCGCCGCATGGCAGCGCGCTCGATTGGACAACGGTGCCCTGCAGCCCGGCATCGACCACTGGCTGCGCGCCCTGGACGGTGCGCCCACGGTGCTCGACCTGCCCACCGACCGCCCCCGCCCGGCCCTGAGCAGCCACCGGGCCGGCTGGACGCCCCTGCGGGTGGACGCCGCGACGGTACGGGCCGTGCAAGAGCTGAGCGCACGCGAAAAGGCCACGCCGTTCATGACGTTGCTGGCCGCGTACTGCGTCCTGCTCTCCCGCCGCTCCGGCCGGCACGACCTGGTGGTCGGCAGCCCGGTGGCGGGGCGGGCACTGTCCGAGCTCGAACCGCTCATCGGCTTCTTCGTGAACACGCTTCCCCTGCGGGTCCGGACCGATCCGCAACGCTCCTTCGGCGACCTGCTGGGGCAGGTACGGGAGACGGTGCTCTCCGCCATGGAGCACCAGGACGTGCCCTTCGACCACCTGGTGCAGCTGCTCGCCCCGGAGCGCTCCACCGCGGCCAACCCCCTGGTCCAGGTCGCTTTCTCGCTGAACAACTCCGCCGCGCCGGGACGCCGGCTGCCGGGGCTGGCCATGGAACCCCACCAGGTCACCGGCCGCTCAAGCCGATACGACCTCGTCCTCGCCGTCGCTCCGGAAGGCGACGAGCTGCACGGCGAACTCGTCTACGACAGCGACCTGTTCGACGCCGAAACCGCCCGGCAGCTCGCCGCCGACTACCTCGCGACCCTGACCGCACTCGTCGCCGAACCGGACACCCCGATGGCCCGCCTGACCGGGCACACTCCGGACGAGTCGGTGCTCGACGGCCCCGCCGTCACCTACGACACGGACCTGAACGTGGCCGCCCTCGTGGCCGAGACCGCGCTCCGTACCCCGGACCGCCTCGCGGTGCGCGCCCCCGACGGTGACTACGACTTCGGCGAGCTGGACCGGCGCGCGAACGTACTGGCGGCCGCGCTCCGCGAACACGGCGCGGGCCCCGAGCGGTCGGTCGGCGTCCACCTGGGCCGCTCCCGCCACCTGGTCACGGCCCTGCTCGCGGTGTGGAAGACGGGCGCGGCCTTTGTACCGCTCGACCCCACGCACCCCCAGGAACGCCTCAGCGGCATCGTCCGCGACGCCGACGTCTCCGTACTGGTCGCCGACGCCGCCTCGCCCCTGGCCGGTGAACGCCTTCCGGTGGTCGACCCGGCGTCCCCGGCGCTCTCCGACCACACCGAAGCGCGGCCGGCCCGTCACCTTCCCGACGCGCTCGCCTACACCATCTACACGTCCGGTACGACCGGCGAGCCCAAGGGTGTCGGCATCACCTACCGCAACGTCGCCAACCTCGTCACCGCACTGGCCGGGCTGACCCCGCCGGAGGACGGGCTCGGCGCGAACGTGCTGGCCCCCGCGTTCGACGGCTGGCTGTGGTCCACGCTCCTGCCGCTCGCCCACGGGCGGGGCGTCGTCCTCGCCGACCCGCTGGACGACGCGGACGGTGTCTTCGGCGGCTGGGCCGACCTGGTCACCACGACGCCGTCGCTGCTGGCAGCACGCCCGAAGCCGGCAGCGGGGACCGGGCCGAAGACCGTGATCGTCGCTGGTGAAGCGTGCCCGAAGGCGCTCGTCGACCGCTGGTCGGACGGCCGGCGTTTCCTCAACGCGTACGGCCCCACCGAGACGACCATCTGCGCCACCTGGGCCGACTCCCAGGCGGGCGACGACCCGGTCACGATCGGGCGGCCGCTGCCCAATTACCGGATCCGGGTACTGGACCGCTACCTCCAGCCCGTCCCGGCGGGCACCCCGGGCGAGCTGTTCATCGCGGGGGAGGGCGTCGGACGCGGCTACCGCAACCTGCCCGGACAGACCGCCGCCCGCTTCCTGCCGGACCCGTACGGCGGTGGCCGGATGTACCGGACCGGCGACCTGGTGCGGGTACGGGCCGACCGGACGGTGGAGTTCGTCGGCCGGGCCGACCAGCAGATCAAGGTCCGTGGCTTCCGCGTGGAGCCGGCGGGCATCGAACGGCGCGCCGCCGCCGTACCGGGCGTGCGCAGTGCGGCCGTGTTCACCGTGCCCGACCCGCTCGCGCCCACTCTCGGACTGGCCCTCGTCCCCGACGAAACGGCGGGCGACGACCTCCAGGCCCAGGTGCGTACGGTGCTGAAGGCCGAGCTGCCGGACTTCATGGTGCCCACGCACCTCGTCCGCGTGGACCGGCTGCCGCTCACCCCCACCGGAAAGGTCGACGAGGCCGCCCTCGTGCAGCTGGTCGAGGAGAGCACCGACGACGAGGCCGAGTCCGGGGCGGCGCCGGAGACCCCCTCCGAGCGGCTGGTCGCTGACATCTGGAGCAAGGTCCTGGAACGCCCCGTGCGCACGGTGGACGACAACTTCTTCGAGCTGGGCGGCCATTCACTGGTCGCCACGCAGATGGTGTCGCTGCTGCGCAAGGAAACCGGCCTGCGGCTGCGGATGCGTCTGCTGTACGCCCAGCCGACGGTGGGCGCACTCGCCACCGAACTGGACCGGCTCGCGGCGGAGGCGGCGCAGGCCTGACCGGCCGTCGGGCCGGGAGCAATCCGGCCCACCAACCTCCGTTCCTGACAACCGCCCGACACCGCACGGCTGAACCACCCGACACCGCACAGCGAGGAAGACAGCAGCATGCCGGAGTTCGCAGCAGCCGACGGGACCGGGCTCGCCTACCAGGTGCACGGCGACGGCCCACCGCTGGTCCTCGTGCCCGGGGGACCGGGCCGTGCGGGCACGTACCTCGCGGGTCTCGCCGGTGCGGTGGGGCGGCGCTCCACGGTGATCCTGGACAACCGGGGGACCGGTGCGTCCCAGGCACCGGCCGACCCCGACTCGTACCGTTTCGAGCGGCTCGTGGACGACATCGAGGCGCTGCGCGTGCACCTGAAGCTGGAGCGCATCGACCTGCTGGGCCACTCGTCGGCCGGCAACACCGCCCTGCTGTACGCGGTCCGCCACCCGGAGCGGGTCGCACGGCTGGTCCTCATGTGCCCGAGCACGAGAGCCGTCGGCATCGGCGTCGAGGACTTCGAGGAGGCCCTGTCCCGGCGTTCTCACGAGGAGTGGTACTCCGGCGCCCGCAGTGCGCTGGAGGCATGGACCGGCTCCGCCACCATCGAGGAGAGCGTTCCCCACCGCGAGCGGGCGGCCCCGTTCTTCTACGGCCGCTGGGACGAGGCCGCCGAAACACACGCCCGGGCGGAGGCGCACGAGCTCTCCCCGCCCGCGGCGGCGGGCTTCTACGCCGGCAGCACGGTCGACCCGGACGGCATCAGGACGGCAGCGGCGAAGCTGCCCACGCCGGTCCTGGTGGTGACCGGAGAGCTGGACCCGTTCCCCACCCCTGCCACGGGGGCGAAACTCGCGGCACTCTTCCCGCACGGCGAAAGCTTCGTCCAGCCGGGAGCGGGCCACTACCCGTGGCTGGACGACAAGGAGACGCTCGCCGAGGCACTGCAGCGCTTCCTCGCCCGCCCGGTCTACGAAGCACCTGCATCGGATCAGCCCGCGATCGGCCTGCGGTAGCGGACGAACTCGTTCCGGCGCTGAAACCCCCCACTCTCGTAGAGGTCGTAGGACCGGTGCGGATTCGCCGTCCCGGTGTACAACCGAGCGGTCTGCGCACCGCGCTTGCGAAGACACCGCAACCCGTCCAGCAGCAGGGCCCGCCCAAGTCCCGTCCGTCGTGACTCTGCCCGCACGCTCGGCCGGCTCGGCCGTGGCAAGGAAGCTCTCGAACGTCACCCTTCTGTGAGGGCGGCATCCGCGTACGAATCGACGACCGTCTTCCAGGTCGCGCGGTAGCTGCCCGGAACGACGGCACCGACTCGGATGCCGGCCGGCGGCCTGCCGTCGGGGAGCTGCCGGAGATCGGCCAGCTCCAGCTCCACCAGGCTGAAGACACGCCGGTACCCGCTTCGCGCAGCAAGTAGACGCGGTGCAGGTACCACCACGTGTCGTCCCGTTCCTGCCACCATCTGATCGGCGCGTGGCCGACGACGCCACCGGCGTGCTTCACCAGGACCTGGTTCTCGTACGGGTCGTCCAGCTCGGCGCAGGATTCGGCGATCTCGGCTGCCGTCGCTCGCGCCCACATCAAGCCCCCGTTGTCCGGCTCCGCGCGTAAGCACCTGTCCTTCGCGGGCCCTAGTCGATCCCCTCCCCGGCCGCCATGGCCGCGCTGATCACCGATTCCTCCACTTCGTGGGCGAGGCTTTCCAGTACCGGGTGGTCGAATACGGCGCGGAGCGGCAGTCGACAGCCGGTGGCGTCGGAGAGCCGGGACAGTACCCGCGTTGCGAGCAGCGAATGGCCGCCGATGCGGAAGAAGTCGTCGTCCGCGCCGACCCGGTCCAGCCCCAGCACCTCCTGCCACACCTCGGCGACCAGCTCCTGCACCGGGCCGGAGGGCGGCCGGTAGGCCGCGGCGGTGCGGAATTCGGGTTGCGGCAGGGCCGCGCGGTCGACCTTGCCGTTGGCCGTCAGCGGCAGCTCCGGCAGCACGGTGTAGGCCGCCGGACGCATCCAGGCAGGCAGCGCCCGCTCGGCATGCTCACGGACGGCCGCCACGGCCACGCCGGCGCGCAGGCTGACGTAGGCGCACAGCGCGGCCTCGCCGTCGGGGGCCGTACGCGGCTCCACCGCGGCCTCCCGCACGCCCGGGTGGCCGCTCAGCACCGCCTCGATCTCACCGGGTTCGATGCGGTGGCCGCGGATCTTCAGCTGTGCGTCGGTGCGGCCCAGGTACTCCAGCCGGCCGTCGGCGCACCGGCGCGCCCGGTCACCGGTCCGGTAGATCCTGCTGCCGTCCGCTGCCCAGGGGTCGGGCAGGAAGCGGGTCGCGGTGAGTCCGGGGCGGCCGAGGTAGCCCAGCGCGATGCCGGGGCCGGCGAGGAACAGTTCCCCCGGCGTGCCCACGGGAACGGGCCGGAGCCGGTCGTCCAGTACCCGTGCCCGCATGCCGCGGAGCGGACCGCCGATGTGCACCGGCCGTCCCGGTTCCAGCCGGCCGCTGGTGGCGGCGATGGTCGACTCGGTGGGCCCGTAGAGGTTGTCCAGTGTGAACGGCAGGCCCGCCGGCACATGGGCGAGGCTGTCGCCACCGGTCTGTACGGCGCGCAGGCCGGTCCCGGCGGGCGGCTCCGCCGCCGCTGCCGCGAACAGCGGGGTCGTCAGGAACGCCACCGTGACGCCCGCTTCCTCCAGCCGCGACCACAGGCCGCCCGGATCGAGGCGGACCTCGTCCGGCAGGACCGTCAGCCCCGCCCCGGCCGCCAGCGCGGGCAGTGTGTCCAGCAGGCTCGCATCGAAGCCGGGGCTTGCGAGCTGGGGGAGTCGGTCGTCCGGGGTGAGGCCGTAGTGGTCGACGTACCAGGAGACGAAGTTGCCGATGCCCTCGTGCGTCACCAGGACGCCCTTCGGCTGCCCGGTGGAGCCGGACGTGTAGATCAAGTAGGCGGGCTGCCCTAGCCGTACGGGCGCGATCCCGGCGGGCGCGTCGGCCGGGGCGGCGGTGGAGACGTCCAGCAGGTCGACGTGTGCGGGCCGGGGGAGGTCGGGCGTGTGGGCATCGGTGAGGACGAGCGGGCAGCCCGCGTCCCGGAGCAGGTACGTCAGGCGATCGGCCGGGTACGCGGGATCCAGTGGGAGGTAGACGGCTCCGGCGCGCAGTACGCCGAGCAGGGCCGCGACCTGGGACGCCGAGCGCGTCAGGCACACTCCCACCGGCGTGGCCGGGGCGAGCCCGCGGGACGCGATCAGCCGGGCGATGCGCTCCACCTCCGCCCCGAGCTCCGCGTACGAGAGCCGGACCGTGCCGTCGGCCACCGCTTCACGGTGCGGCCGCTCCCGTACCTGCCGCTCGAAGAGGTCGAGCACGGTCGGTGCGGTGGGTCCCGTACCGGGCGCGCCGGTGGCGAAGCGCTCCAGCTCGGCGGCCTCCTCGGCGGTGACCGTCGCGAACCGCGACAGCGGCTCGTCCGGGCGTCGCGACACCTCGTCCAGCAGCGCCACGAAGCGACGGGCCAGCCGCTCGACCGAGTCGAGAGGCAACAGGTCGGCGGCGAAGTGGGCGTCGACCAGCAGACCCCCCGAACCATCGGGACCGGCGGCGAAGGACAGGTCGAACTGGGTACGGGTGGTGTCGCGGAACTCCATGCGCTCGCCCCACCCGGACGCGGCTCCGGGCACCGCCTCGGCCAGTGTGAACACCGTCTGGACGAGCGGGCTGTGACCGGCCTGGCGGGCCGGTGCCACCGCCTCGACGATCCGGTCGAAGGACACCCCCTGGTGGTCGTAGGCGTCCAGCACGGTGTCCCGGGTACGGCCGGCCAGCCGGGCGAACGACTCCGACTCGTCGATGTGCCCGCGCACCGGAAGCACGTTGGCGAAGAGCCCGACGATCGGCTCGGTCGCCGCGGAACGGCGGTTGGCCGCCACCGAGCCGACGATCAGGTCGGGCCGTCCGGTCCAGCGGGCCAGCAGCAACTGGTAGGCGGCGAGGAGCACCTGGAACGTCGAGGCCTCGCAGTCCCGGGCGACCTGCTCGATCCGTGACAGGACAGCCGGCGGGACGGCGAAGCGATGGCACCCACCGGCGTAGGTGCGCTCGGCCGTCCTGAGCACGTCGGTCGGCAGGTCGATCACCTGCGGCACCTCGGCGAGCTGTTCCCGCCAGTACGCCAGATCCTCGGCCAAGGCACCATCGTCGGCATCCGACCGTTCCCAGGCAGCGAAGTCCGCGTACTGGTATGCCAGTTCGCGAAGCTCGGCGGGGCGCTGTCGCGCATGTGCCTCGTACAGCTCGGCGAGTTCCTGGTGGAGCAGATCCATGGACCAGCCGTCGGTCACGATGTGGTGGATCACCAGTAACAGCACGTGGTCGCGCGGAGCGGTGCTGAACAGTCCCGCCCGCAGCAACGGCCCGCGCTCCAGGTCGAACTCCGCGGCGAAGAACTCCGCCATCCGCGCCCGCCGCGTGCCGGGCGCGTCCGTCAGATCCTCGATGTGCAGCTCCACCGTCCCGGCGTCGTCCACGAGCTGGCGCAGCTCGCCCTCCGGAGTGAGGGAAAAGCGGCTGCGCAGCGCCTCGTGCCGGCCGGTCACTGCCGTCAACGCCGCACGCAGAGCCGTGACGTCGATGTTCTCGCGCAGCCGCAGTGCCAGCGTGGAGTGGTAGACGGTCCCGCCGTCCGTGGCCTTCTGGGACCGCAGTTGGTGGTCGAACCAGAGCCGGCGCTGCGCACTCGACACGAGCAGCGGACGGGACCGGTCGGCGTACGGCAGGGCGGCCTTGCGCGGGCGCGTGCGCAGCCAGGCAGTGATGTCTTCATAGGTGTCGTCGCGCGACATGATGCCCTCCGGTTGCACAGCTCAGGCGGGGCCGGACAGACGGCTGTTGCCCACAAGGGCCTCCACAGTGGATCAACCTCCGCCCGCCGCGGCAAGCCCGCTTCACAGTGACCTGCGCCACTGTGCCCCCTGAGGCCGGTGATGGCCTTTTTCCCCTGTGATGCGCGGCTGTTGTGGCAGGGTCGGCTGCTGTGACCAGAAACGAAGACCGGGCCACAAGCCCGCTGCCGCGTTCCTACTATGTCTGGCTCTCGGGGGCACTCACCTCGATCCTCGGCGACGCGGTCCTGTACTTCGCCCTCGGCTGGGCGGCGGCCACCCACGGCGGCACCGTGGCCGGCCTGGTGCTCACCGCGATCAACCTGCCCCGCGTCCTGCTCCTCATCGTCGGGGGAACGGTCGGGGACCGCTTCGGCGCCCGGCGCGTGATGATCGCCGGGGACGGCGTGATGCTCGTCGGCACGGTCGCCCTCGCGGTGTTCGCCCATCAGTCCGGGCCCGCCGTCTGGCTGCTGGTCGTCGCCGGGGTGCTGGTGGGGATCAACGATGCCTTCTACCTCCCGGCCTCCGGCTCCATGCCGCTGCGCCTTGTGGGCAAGGAGTCGCTGCCGCGCGCGCTGGCGATGCGTCAGGGCGGCGCCCAGCTGGTCACCTTCATCGCCGGCCCGCTGGGCGGCTTCCTGGTCGCCACCGGCGGGCTCACCGGCACCGCACTGCTGAACGCCGCCACGTTCACGGTGGTCCTCGTCATCGTCATCGCCATCCGCCCGGTCCACGACATCCCGCCGGCCAAGGGCAGCGGCAGCTTCCTGCACGACGCGCTGGACGGGATCGCCGTCGGCTGGAAGAACCCCGTCCTGCGGCCCGCGCTGATCGCCACCGGCGGAGTGGCAGGTTTCCTGCTGCCCGTCATCCCTCTGTTGCTGCCACTGCTCGCCCGGGACCAGGGCTGGGGCGCGGGACGGACCGGAGTCGTCTTCGGTGTGCAGAGCCTGGGACTCCTCGCCGTCAGCCTCTTCGTCATGGTCCGCGGGACCCTGCCGCGCCCCGGGCTGGCCGCCGCCGCGGGCATGCTGGTCTCCGCGGCGGGCACCGCCACGTTCGTCGTCTCACCTGCCGTGGCCATCCCCGCGGCCCTCCTGGTCGGCGCCGGCACGGGCCTGTTCGCCTCGCACATCGGCCCCCTCGTGCTGATGAGCGCTCCGCACTCGCATCTGTCCCGGATGCAGGCGCTGCTCACCTTGGTGCAGAGCGTGTCCCTGCTCGCCATGAACAACGTCCTCGGCAATCTGGCCCGGCTCACCACGGCAACCACGGCGGTCCTGGTGTGCGCGGCAGCCATGACCGCGACCGGCGCGGCCGCCCTGTGCTCCCGCGCTTTGCGCACCACGACCACCGCGGCGCCGGAACCGCAGCCGGTGGCACAGCAGGGTGTCGGCGCCGCCGAGGGGCCCTGACAGCCCACCGCTACGCGCCCTCGGCGCACGGCGAATCCACCCTCAGCGAGTGGTGAACCCACCGTCAGCGAGCGGTGAATCCCCCGTCCACCGGCACCACGGCCCCGGTGACCTGCCGGGAGTCGTCGCCGGCCAGCCAGACCGCGGTGGACGCCACATCGGTGGCCTCCACCAGGCGGTTCATCGGCTGGTCCGTGACGAAGGTGCGCTCGTGGTCGGCGGCCGGTACGTCGAGACAACGGGCGATCTCGACCAGCATGCGCCCCTCCAGGGCCGGTTCGTCCCGCACGGAGCCGGGGCAGAGTGCGTTCACCCGGATGCCGTGCGGCGCGTAATCGAGCGCCGCCGCGCGCGTGAGGCCGATCAGCCCGTGCTTGGCGGCCACGTACGCCGCGAAGTAGCGGTACCCCACCATGCCCGCTGTCGACGAGACATTGATGACGCTCCCCGAGCGCTGGGCCACCATCGCCGGCAGCACCGCCCGCATCGCCCGCCAGGAGCCGGACAGGTCGATGTCCAGCATCAGACTCCACTCGTCCTCGGCGATCTCGTGCACCGGCCGCCCCGAGGGCGCCGCGATACCGGCGTTGTTCACCAGCACGTCGATCGCACCGAAACGGTCCAGCGCCTTGTCCGCGGTGCTCTGCAGCTCCGCACCGTCCCGTACGTCACCGACGACATCGAGCACCGAGGCACCCGCCACACGGCACTCCTCGGCGGTGGCCGAGAGCTGACTCCTCGTGCCCAGCGGATACGGGCAGCCGGGCACGTCCTCGGCGACATCGAGCAGCACCAGATCCGCCCCCTCCCGTGCGAACGCGATCGCCGTGGCACGGCCTATGCCCCGCGCCGCTCCCGTGATGAGTGCCGTCTTGCCTGCCAGTCGCATACCCAGCCCCTTGCGGACGTCGCGTAGGAAGATAGGAAGATCACCGGAATCCTAGGACGCAAGGTGATGCCTACGGGGCTGTTCGGACGGATGGGGTGCCCCTCGGCGCTTCGGCGACCGCCTTGAGGTCGCGAAGCCACGCTTCGAGGCCCTGCCGCAGAATCCTGGTCGCGGTGGGAACATCCGATTCGACCTCGGCGCCGGTGTGGGTCTCTTCGGTGCTCACGTGGACCCCGCCCTTGACCTCGGTGAAGTTCCATACGTGGACGCCGTTGATGCGCAGTCCTTCGCCGACCGCGGGTCCGGTCCAGCGGATGCAGGAGTGGCGCTTCAGCTGCTCGACGGTCGAGGTGATCTCCAGGCTGGTGGCCGGCGTCGCGGGGTTGGGCGGGACCGGCGTCGTCCACCGGAACGCCGAACCCTGCCGGAACGGGCCGTGGCCGAGGCGCTCCATGGTTGTGATCGTGTCCTGCCAGGACGGCCAGCGCTCCACGTCGGTCTGCAGCTTCCAGATCGTGCGCAGCGGTGCGTGGATCACGGTCTCGGTCCGGTGGCGGACGAGAGCGTTGGGGTCGACGCCTTGCCCGCGGCAGGTAAGGGACTTGACGGGATGTGCGGCAGTGGCGCCGGCCGGTGCGGCACCCGTGCCGAGTAGGCCGACGGCTGCGAACGGGACGGTGAACAGGGCGCTGCGTGCACGAGCGCGGCGGCTGCCGGGCATGGTGCGGGATTTCCGGGAGGCCTACCGAAGCCTCGCCGAGACCCTGCGCGGGCCTCCGCCGACGGCGCCGACCTGGCCGGACTGGCGCACGCCCTGCGCGACTGGGCCCTGGCGGACCCCCAGCGGTATCTCCTCATCTACGGCACCCCCGTCCCCGGCTACCGCGCCCCCGACGACATCACCGGCATCTCCGACGAGATCATGACCATGCTGCTCGACGCGTGCGCGACGGCGGCACCGGACGCCCCGGCCTCGTCCTTCAGCGCCCATCTGGAAGACCACCGGGACTGGGCCGCCGAGCACCCGGCCCCGCCCGCGGCCCTCCACCGGGCCCTGGCCTTCTGGACCCGGCTGCACGGCGTACTGTCCCTGGAACTCGCCGGCCACTTCGCCAACATGGGCCTCGACCCCGCCCTGTTGTTCACAGCCGAACTGGATGACCTACTGGCAGCCCCCGGCCGGGGAACCGCTCGCTGACCCGAGAAGGACACGGGGCTGATCCGGGCGGGGCCCCGGGTGTGGTCTTCAGCGGGGGAGGACGGCTTCGATGGCCGAAGTGACCTCGGCGGCCTCGGGCTCCGTCTGCGGAGCGAAGCGTGCGGCGACGGTGCCGTCGGGGGCGATGAGGAACTTCTCGAAGTTCCAGCGGATGTCACCGCTGTGGCCGTCGGCGTCGGCGGTGTCGACGAGCTCGGTGTAGAGCGGGTGCCGGTCGTCGCCGTTCACGTCGGTCTTCTGCGTCATCGGGAAGGTGGTGCCGTACGTGGTGGAGCAGAACGTGGCGATCTCCTCGGGCGTACCCGGCTCCTGGCCCATGAACTGGTTGCACGGGACTCCCAGCACGGTGAAACCACGCGAAGCGTAGTCCTGCTGAAGCCGTTCCAGGGCCGCGTACTGCGGGGTCAGACCGCATCGGGACGCGACGTTGACGATCAGCACGGCCGACCCCTCGTACTGGGCGAGGTCGGCGGAGCCGCCGGTGAGGGCATCGATTTTGATGTCGAAGACGGACATGAGACTCCTTGGCACGTGAGTGTGCGATGTGTGGTGTGTGACGTGCGGTGAGGGAAGATCCCGGCGGTCCACCCTAGTGCGCCGCTACCGCCCTGGGCGGGTCGCACGTCCGGGATATTGGGCCGGTGGGGATGCGGATAGCGGTGCTCGGCCCGGTTCGAGCCTTTGACGACGACGGGACGCCGGTCGGCATCCGGGGCCCCAGGCCGCGCATGTTGCTCGGACGGCTGGCGCTGGCGGCGGGCGACAGCGTCTCGTGCGACGCGCTCAACGACGGCCTGTGGGGCACCCGCGCTGGCCGCGTTCGAGGACATACGCGGCAGACTCGCCGACGAGCTGGGGGCCGACCCCTCGGCCGGGCTTCGGGAGGCCCACCTCGCCGTGCTGCGCGGCGAAGAACGGCCGCCCGTCCCGACGGCCGGTCCGGCACCTGGCCGGCTGCCTGCCCGACTGGCCTCGAGCAGGTCGACCGCCTGCTTCAGCGGCTCCTTGGGACTGTCGCCGGGAGGCCGCGGTAGTACCTCGCCGATGCCGTCGCCGAATTCGCGGAGGCGAAGTCGTTGTACACACTCATCTTCGCCACGCCCGCCTCGGCGGTGATCGTGTCGATGCCCGTTGCCACCACGCCGTCCGCGTAGAAACGGTGCGCCGCGGCGTCGAGCAGCCGCTCGTGGGCGGGCACCCGGCGCTTGCGGGGTGGTGTGGTGGCGGTGCCGGCGTCGTCGCTCATCGAGCTCCCTTCAGATATCAGGTAGGTCAGTCCGTCCAATACTGGCCCGCCCCTGCGTTTGAGGTGTGCAGCTCAAGCTGTCGCAGCACGTCGGCGACGTGTGCGCGGTCTTCGGCGGTCAGGCCGCGTAGCGGCAGGGGAAGGTTGTCGGGCGCGGTGAGGCCCAGCTGGGCGGCCGCGGCGGCGATGACGCGCAGCGAGCCGTGTTGCGCGAAGAGGTCCCAGAGCGGCTGCAGCCGCTGCGATTCCGCGTGGGCCCGGTCGGGCTCGCCGGCCTGCGCGGCCCGTGTGATGGCGAGGGCCGGCCCGGGGAAGGTGCCTGCGATCACCGAGTACCAGGCGTCGCAGCCGGCATTCAGTCCGGTCGCCGCGAA
This sequence comes from Streptomyces sp. NPDC053560, assembly GCF_044544605.1. Classification (NCBI taxonomy): domain Bacteria; kingdom Bacillati; phylum Actinomycetota; class Actinomycetes; order Kitasatosporales; family Streptomycetaceae; genus Streptomyces; species Streptomyces sp. NPDC053560. The sequence continues at coordinate 261,952 of NZ_JBITXI010000013.1, forward strand.
GGCGTCGCCGCTCACCCCCACGGTCACCGTCTCGGGCAGGATCTGCCGCAGCTGCCGGACGCGGGCGTGCGCTGCCTCGGGGTCGGCCGGCACACCGGGGATCTTGATGGACGCCACGTGCGGGAGCTCCGCCACCCGCGCGTACAGCTCGTCGGTGAAGGTGAAGTGGGTCGTGCCCGGGTTGTCGTAGACCACCACCGGCACGGAGAGGTTGGCTGTCACGTCCTTGAAGAGCCCGAACACGTCGTCCTCGGTGAGCCGTTGGTACGACATCGGCGCCAGCAGCACGCCGGCGGCCCCCGCGTTCTGCGCGTCCTCGGCCGCTTCGAGCACGTGCCGAGTACGGAGCGCGCCGATCCCCACGATGACCGGGGTCCGCTCGGCGTGTTCGACGGCGAGGCGGGCGGCGCGGGCCCGTTCCTCGCGGGTGAGGTAGGCGTACGACCCGGTGGAGCCCAGCGCCCCGATCGAGTCGACCCCGGCAGCGGCGAGCCGGCCGACCAGCGCGGTGAACGCCTTCTCGTCGATGCCGTCGTCGGTGATCGGGGTGAGCGGGAAGGCACTCAGGCCGGTGAACATGGACTCTCCCTGGTGGCGTGGGAAGCGGGCCCAGCGCCTCGGCCAGGCTCCGCGTGGGGTCGGGCAGCATCTCGAAGGGAGGTGGAGCCGTTCGACGACTTCGCGCTGGTCCCGTACGAGCCGTACGGCATGCTCGTTGTAGTCCTGGTAGCCGGAGAGGCCTCAGAAGGTGGCCTGGGGATGTGCTGGGCTGAGGTAGTGCACGGTGGTCCGGGCGGTGTGCGGGGTGAGCAGGTTCTGCAACTCGTCGGCTGCGGCCTTGAGGTGGTGGCCGTCCCGGGGTGCGTGGAGCGTTTCGAGGGCGAAGACGACGTACGTGGAGTCCTCGGTGACGCGGGTGCGGTGGGCGTCGCGGTGGTTCCAGTGGCGGGTGAGAACGCCGGTGGCGTCCGCATAGATGATCTCGCCGGACTTGGGGTGCTCGACGGTGTCCGGTTCGCCGAGCGGGGTGAAGGATTCGGTGCCGTCCGCGTACCGGATGTCGACGTCGCCGGTGACGTGGTCCAGGTCGAAGGCGCCGGCCGGCAGGCCGTGACGGACGGATACGGCGTTGTAGGAATCGACGGCCGCGTTGATGCGCGGCAGCGTGCCCTTCTTCGCCAGGCGGCGGCCGAGCGCGTCGACGCTGGGGCGGATGCGGCGGGGGTTGGTGCCGAAGAAGCGGTACGCGGTGTGCCAGGCCTCGATGCGGGGGTCGGTCTCGTCGGCGGGCTGCCAGGTGCCGTCGGCGAGCTGCTGCTCCAGCTCCTCCAGCGCGTTGGCGGTGTACGGCCAGGGCTCGTGGCCGCGCAGTCCGGCGGCGGTGACCAGTGCGATGAGGGTGTCGGGGAAGGCGTCGGCGACGGTGGGGGAGAGGCGGAAGGCGGGCATGGGCGACTTTCCGTTTCCTGTCTGTGCTGAGGGGCGGGGTGCTTTCGGTGGGGCGGGTTGGGGTGAGCCGCGGATGGGATCGGCTCAGGTCAGGGCCAGGAGGCTGACGGCGACGGCGGCGGTGCCCAGGCCGACCAGCTGGCCGCGGTGGATGCGTTCGGCGAGGACACCGCGGGCGAGCAGGACCGTGCCGGCCGGGTAGAGGGCGGTGATCACGGCGACGACGGCGAGGTCACCGCTGCGGGCGGCGAGCAGGAACAGGAGGTTCGCCACCGAGTCCAGCACACCCGCGGCCGCCGACATCGCGTACGCGGGCCGTTCGGAGCCCAGCCTGCGGTACATCACACCGGCCGCGGCCAGGGTGACCGCCGAGGAGACCGACCGGCCGATGATCAGGGGAGCCACCCCGCTGTCGGACGGCGCCTGGTGCAGACAGACCAACTGCAGGGCGATGGCGGCACCCGCGCCGAAGGCCAGCAGCAGCGCCGTACGGGCGGGCCGCACGGCGCCCGCACCGTGCCCGGCGCTGACCAGTACGACGGCGACGAGCGCGAGCGGCAGGCCTATCAGCCCGGCGGTGGCGAGATGCTCGCCCTGGAGCAGGCCCACGCCGACGGGCAGTGCGGCGGAGACCAGGGCGGTCACGGGCGAGAGCACGTTCATCGGGCCGATCGCCAGGGTGCGGTAGAGCAGGACGAACGCGGTGGCCGAGGCGACTCCGGACGCGGCGCCCCAGCCGAGGGCGCCGGGGCTGAAGGAGGCGCCGAGTACCGGCCACAGCAGCAGCTCGACCACCAGGCTCGCCGGGGCGGCGATCAACACGGTCCGCAGCACATGCGCTTTTCGGGCGCCGAGGCCGCCGAAGAAGTCGGCGCACCCGTAGGCGAGGGAGCTGCCAAGGGCCAGCAGCAGAGCGATCACGATACATCCCTTACTATAACAGTGGAACGACCAGACAGTACAATGGAGCGACCGGGCGGTGTCAACCAACCGACCGGAAGGTCCATTGCACTGACCCACTCGCGAGGATGGTGATCGGATGGCCGAGGCAGAGGCCGCCCTGCGGACACTGGCGCACAACGTCAGAGCGGCCCGGACCCGCGCAGGCCTGTCCCTGGATGAACTCGGCCGCCGCGCCAAGGTCAGCAAGGGGGCCCTGGTGGCGCTGGAGAAAGCCCAGGGCAACCCGAACTTCGCCACCCTGGTCCGGCTGGCCGACACCCTCGGCATCTCGGTATCGGCACTGATGGAGGGGCCCGCCGAGGGTCGCGTACGCGTCGTGGCTGCCGATACGGTCATGCCGCTGTGGGCCGGATCGCAGGGCAGCGAGGCCCGGCTCATGCTGACGACGTCCGGCCCGGCGCCGGTCGAGGTCTGGCGCTGGCAACTGGCACCGGGGGAGGAATACCCCAGCCACCCGCACCAGGCCGGTGTGGTGGAAACCGTCAGCGTCACCGCGGGGCGGATGACACTGATCGTCGACGGCACCGAGCACACCGTCGAAGCCGGCCAGACCGCCACCTTCGACGGCGACGCCCCGCACGCCTACCGCGGGGCGGGCACCGGGACCTGCCACTTGATCATGACGGTCCACCTGCCGCCGGGACCCGCTTCAACGACCTGACCCGTGTGACTTGCGTGACCTGCCTGACCTATGCGGCTCGCTCGCCTGACCTGCGTCAGTGGCTCAGACCGGTCCGTCAGCGGCTGCTCACCAAGCCTTCGTCGATGGCGTCGGCGTGTGCCTTCAGCCAGTCGATCTCCAGGTGCAGCCAGGAGCCGGGGGCGATGACGCGGCCGGCCCGTACGCGGAAGTCGCGTTCGGCCTCGACCCGGGCGACGATGCGACCGCCGAAGCCCCGGCGGTCCTCGTCCGGAAGCCGAGATCTCGCGGCCCTTGGCGTCGAAGCCGAGGAGCCTTGGCGCGGCGTGGCAGCCGACGTCCTCCAGGTGCCGGAGCAGGCGGTGCATGAACGGTGAGTGCGGCCCGACCGGCCGTCGCACCGTGTCCCCGACCCGCACGACCCCCTCGGTGATCCGGCCCCCGGTCAACGGGATCTCCAGCTCTTGCCCAGAGGCCAACTCCTGCCCAGGCGTCAGTTCCTGCTCCAGTTCCATGCGCGTCAGCGTAGGCAGCGGGGCATCGTGACATCGGGACGCCCCGTCGGCCTCACGGCCAACGACCAGAGGAATCAGGCGTGCCCAGCAGTGCTGTTGGGCGACGACGGCTGCGGGCACAGGACATGCCGTGAGGTGAGCCGCGGCCGGTCACGAGATCGACGGCTCGCCGTAAGACTGCGAAGGGCACGGCAAGAACGGTACGTGTGTGCACAGTTCTCCAATTCAAGGGGCGGGTGGGACGGGCCAAGGGAGCATCCCGGAGCCGGAGCGATGCGGCTGCTGGTGAGATGCGGCTGCTGGTGAGGTCCCGGCAGCCACTGCTCCAGCAAGGCCGGTAACGCCGGTAACTCCGGTAACGGCGGGAGCACTCGCCACTGGTCCTGACGCACTACAGCGAAGCGGCGATCGTTTGCCCCGCACAACGGGTCGACAGCCGCCCGGGCAGGGAACCGGCCACCCCGGAGAAACCACCTTCCGCAACACCGGGACCAGGCCCCTGGTCAGCCCATGCGCCGCCCAACAGAGCACCGGTCGCCAAGTGACCGATCATGCGTCACTCCAACCGGTGAACCGGCACCTTCAAACACAAGCCCGATCAATGGCAGATTCCCTGGCGTCCCTCCCTCTCATAGAGTGCCGAAGGCATGACGGTACTCACATCCTTCACCTTCGTGCGCCACATCGACGGCCTCCGTTACGTCTTCGAGCGCGACGGCGAACGCAACGGCCTTCCCGCTTACCGCCGGGTCGACGGAAACGTGTGGTGTGTCTGGTCCTCGGCGGACGGCTGGCACTGTGAGATTGCCGGTGGCCTCGTCACTGCCCACCCCCTCGACAGCCACGTTGACGAACCGGAGCCTCCGGCCACCGTGTGGCGCAGCTTCAAGAACGACCGCTCGTACCTCTACGACCTGCGATCCCACGGCCGGCCGTAAGCCGGGGATGGCGCATACCAAGTAGCGCGATGGCCGAAGATGGGCCCATGGCAGGGGAGACAAGTGAGATTGCTCTGAGCAAGCAGGATCTTCGTGCGGTCACCGCGTTCGCCGCGGCGTGCGCGGCGGCGGTGCTCGACATCTTCGAGGCCGATCAGCCGGACGACTCACGGCCGCGGGACGCGATCGATACCGCGTGGGACTTCGCTCGGGGCGGCGAGCGGGGGAAAGCTCTGCGCGACACCGCATGGGCGGCCCTGAAGGCAGCCAAGTGCGTCGACACCGCGGCCGCACGTGAGGCGGCGAGGGCAGCGATGTCGGCGGCAGGCGCCGCCTACTTGCACCCGCTGGCCAAGGCCACTCAGGTCAAGCACATCCTCGGAGCAGCAGCTCACGCGGCCAGGGCGGCCGAGCTCGCCGCCAATGACGACCGGACCGTTGGTGCCGCACACCTTGAGCAGGCGATGTCTCGCGCTGCACCGGCCGTCGTGGGCGTACTCGCGCGCTTCCCGGCGGCACCGGGCGGCGGCGGTCGAGTCGGCGAGCTGTTCCGCACGCTGGACGCTGGCCTTCGCACCCGGGCGGTCGCCACGCCAGAGGACCACTGAATCGCTCAACCCCAACCCCAACTGCGCTGCTGGCGTCGCGCATTGAGGGTGGGACGAGGGGAGAGGGGAGAGGGGAGAGGGGAGGAGTGACTGGAGAGGGGAGACGAGAGCGCGTGACATCGGCGACCGTGTTCCGTATCGGCGGGGATCTGGAAGTACGGCGCGTTCCTGCCGTGGCGCACTGTCGCCAGGGGGGAGTCGGGGGCGGGAGCCGAGGTTGCGGCCGTGGCGGCCGAGCTCGACGCCACGCCCACGCAGGTCGCGCTCGCCTGGCTCCTCGGCCACTCACCGGTCATGCTCCCGATCCCGGACACCGCCCGGATCGCTCACCTGGAGGAAAACCTCGCTGCGGAACACCTCCCCTTGCCTCGTCACATCGAGAACGCCTCGATCGTCTGGATGGCCTGGACCGCCCGAACGAGCCGGCTTGAAGCCCCGCTGATTGAAGCGTTGAATGCGCCTGGCAGAGCAGAGCGAAGTAATTTGAGGGGGGCGGAGCACATGGTGTCCACGGAGAGCGTTCTCGCGTTCGCGGCGATGTCGCTGCTGGTGATCGCGATCCCGGGGCCGAGCGTGTTGTTCGTCGTCGGCAGGGCCCTCGCGCACGGCCGCCGGACGGCGCTGGAGACCGTCCTCGGCAACCTGATCGGTTCCTACGTTCTGGTGGTCGCGGTGGCTTGGGGCCTCGGCGCGCTGGTGGCGACCTCGGTGGCAGTGTTCACGGGCGTGAAACTGGCAGGCGCGGCGTACCTCGTCCACCTGGGCGTACAGGCGATCCGGCACCGCAAGGAGATGCGCGCGGCCGGTATGGCGGCGCCGGCCGGTGAACGGCACGGCGATCTCCGCACGATCCTGGACGGCGTTCTCGTAGGGGTCACGAACCCGAAGGGTGTCGTCTTCTTCGCCGCGGTGCTGCCGCAGTTCGTGGACCACTCGGCAGGCAGTGTTCCGCTCCAGATGATGGTGCTGGTCCTGGTCCCGATCACCATCGGGCTGATCACCGACACCCTGTGGGGACTCGGCGCCTCGGCGGCCCGTGCCTGGTTCGCCCGCTCGGATCGGCGTCTGTCGATGGTCGGCGGGGCAGGCGGCCTCGCGATGATCGGTCTGGGAGTGACGGTGGCGACAACGGGGCGTACCGACTGACCGCGGTCCAAGGTGCCGAATTAGGCGAGCCGTTGAGCACTGCCTGCGTATATCTTCGAGCGCATGGCTGACGAGGAATACGGACACCCGCGGCTGGCCGCGGTCTATGACTCGCTCTATCCCGACCGCAGCGATCTCGACACGTACCTCGGTGTGGCGAAGGACCTCCACGCTCGCCGGGTACTCGACATCGGCTGCGGTACGGGGGCGTTCGCTCTCCTGCTGGCTGAGCGCGGCATCGAAGTCATCGGGCTCGATCCGGCCCGGGCCTCCGTGGACGTGGCCAAGGCCAAGCCGGGGAGCGACCGCGTGCAGTGGATCTGCGGTGATGTGACGGCGCTCCCGCCGCTGCAGGTCGACCTCGTGACCATGACGGCGAACGTCGCCCCCGCCATCGACGACCCGCAGGAGTGGCAGAAGACCCTGAGCGGCGCATACGACGCCCTCCGGCCGGGCGGACATCTCGTATTCGAGATCCGGAATCCGGCGAAGCGGATCTGGGAGACCTGGAATCGGGAGGCGTCGCACCGCGTGACGGAGGTTCCGGGGGTCGGGCCGGTCGAGACCTGGATCGACCTGATCGACGTCAGCGGGCCCCTGGTGACCGTCCGATGGACCTATGTGTTCCCACCGGGCGACGGCCCGAACGACGAGCCGAGCGACGGTCCGAGCGGTGCGGGCGACGGCCCGAGCGATGCCCCGCGCGATGACGTGCTGACCTCCACTTCGACGATGCGCTTTGCCGAGCGGGAGGAAGTGGAGGCGGAACTCGCCGCCCAGGGATACGTCGTCGAGGAGGTCCGGGACGCTCCGGACCGGCCGGGACGAGAGTTCGTCTTCCTCGCCCGGCGGCCCGCGTGAGCACACAACGGCGCGTGACCATTCGCGATGTCGCCTCCCGTGCGGGGGTGTCCCGCGCGGCGGTCTCCCTCGCCTTCAACAACAAGCCCGGTGTCTCCGACACCACCCGCGCCCGCATACTCGAAGTCGCCCAAACGATGGGGTGGGAGCCCAACCGTTCCGCGCGGGCGCTCAACCGGCACGGCACAGGGGCCGTGGGACTCGCGATCTGCCGTCCGGCCCGCCAGCTCGGTCTGGAGCCCTTCTACATGGAGTTCATCTCGGGCATCGAAAGCGTCCTCAGCGAGCACTCCAGCGCATTGCTGCTGCGTCTCGTACGGGACATGGACGAGGAGATCGAGCTGCAGCGCCACTGGTGGCAGTCGGGCCAGACCGTCGGCTCCGTCCTGGTCGACTTCCAGGAGCAAGACCCGCGGGTGCCCGCACTGTCCCGGCTCGGCCTGCCCGCGGTGGCAGTTGCCCACCCCTCGCTCGCCGGGCCGTTCCCCGCGTTGTGGACCGACGACGGCGGCGCCGTCACCGAAGCGGTGCGCTACCTGCACACCCTTGGGCACACTGCCATCGCCCGGGTCGGTGGCAGGGCCGACCTGGGGCACAGCGCCCTCCGCGGCGCTGCGTTCGCGCGCACCATGGCGGACCTCGGCCTGCCGCCCGGGCGGCAGATCGATACGGATTTCTCCGGCGAGGACGGGGCACGCGCCACCCGTTCCCTGCTGGCCGGCGCCGCTCGCCCCACGGCGATCATGTACGACAACGACCTCATGGCGGTCGCCGGGATCGCGGTGGCCAGTGAGATGGGGCTTCGCGTACCGCACGACGTCTCGCTGCTCGCGTGGGACGACTCGCAGCTGTGCAGGCTGACCCATCCGACGTTGTCGACGATGGGACATGACGTGCACAGTTTTGGCGCGGACGTCGCGCGCACCCTCCTCGGGCTGCTCGCCAGGGAGACGCAGCCTTCACACGCGGTACGGACGCCGGTGTTGACGCCGCGCGCGTCCACGGGGCCCGCGCCGCATCGAGCCGACTGAGGCCGGGGGAGTGCGCGGGGTGCGCGGGGTGCCGAAGTCAGGGAGACACCCCGCGGCCTGTCGCTGTGCTGAACGGAAGAAAATGCCGTGCTTCTGTCAAGTGAGGTGACAGTAAAGCGAGTTGCAGGCGCCGTCAACGGATCGGGTCGGAAGTGGTACATCGTTTTCCCGATCCCGTTGAGTTAAGTAAAAGTTCAGCTGTGACAAGTGTCTGTGCCAGCATGTCCCAGTCCACATATCTGGACCGGTCCATGGACGTGCAGTGGATGGCGCACTACCGTGGGCCCGCGGTCGACCGGCGGTGTCAGGGCTGACGGATGTCCGTGCGGGAGACGCATGCCGTGCCCACCACGATGGGAAGAGGCACCCGTGCGCACACCACGACGCGGCAGACTGCTCGTCTGCTTCACCGCCGCAGCGGCAACAACGACCGTACTGGCCCTGACCGTGGCCTCCGAAGCCGCGGCCGGCCCGGCACACAACGGCAGCAAGACCAGTAGCAGCAACGATGGCAGCACCAGTAACAGCGCCAAGAGCAGCAAGCAGGACGTGCTCGGCTATCTGAACTCCCTCAAGGGCTCGTACATCGTCTCCGGCCAGCACAACAAGGAACCCGCGAACCAGCCCTCCCAGTACACGCAACAGGTCAAGGACATCACCGGGCAGTACCCGGGGCTGTGGGGCGGCGACCTGATGTTCCGCGCTGAGGACGTGGCCAACCGGCAGCGGGTCGTCGATCAGGCCAAGACCGAGTGGGCCAACGGCTCGCTGGTCGCGCTGACGTGGCACGTGTGCACGCCCACCGGCGGCAGTACGTGCGAGTTCGACGGGGGCGTCAAAACGCAGATCTCCGACCAGCAGTTCCAGCAGATCGTCACCGACGGCACCGCACTCAACAGCGACTGGAAGCGCCGCCTCGACGAGGCCGTACCGTATCTCCAGCAACTCAAGAACGCGGGTGTGCCGGTGTTGTTCCGGCCGCTGCACGAGATGAACGAGACGTGGAACTGGTGGGGCCACCGGCCCGGCTCGGAGGGTGGCGCCAAGCTCTACCGGATGACCCACGACTACCTCGCCGGCAAGGGCCTCGACAACCTGATCTGGGTGTGGAACGTCCAGGACAATCCGGAAGGCGGCTGGTCCCGCTATTACCCGGGGGACAGCTACGTGGACATCGTCTCGCTGGACGCCTGGTACAAGAACTACCCGAGCCAGTCGGACTACCAGCAGCTCAAGGGCATCGCGAAGAGCAAGCCGATCGCGCTGGCGGAGATGGGGAAGGTGCCCGACAACACGCTGCTGACGGGCCAGCCGGACTGGACGTACTTCATGATGTGGTCCGAGCAGCTGCGCGGCAACAACACCAACGCCGAGATCCAGAACACGTACTTCCACCCGCGGGTTCTCAACCAGGGTGAGGTGAAGGTGCCGGGCGCGAAGGCCGCGTCCGCCGACCGGTAGCGCCTCCGCCGTTCGCTTCGCGCACGTGTGAGCCGGGTCGGGCGTACACCCGGCCCGGCTCATGCGGCCCAATACGGTTACCAACGCGGCATTACACGTGCGGCCTTACGCGTCGCGTTGTGCCACCACCACACCGTACGGCCCAAGGGTGATGTCGGTCAGGGCGGTGCCGTCGTCCAGGCTGGTGAGTGCTCCCTTGCCGACCCGGGGCACAACGGTCAGCTCCTCGGGATGCTGGCTGAGGAACCACACGAACCGGCGGCCGTCCTCGTGTGCCATCTCGCCGGTGACGACCCGGCCGTCGTCGACCGTGACCGGCGGAGTGGCGCCGGCCTCGGCGGCGAGGGCCGCGTACAGCCGCCAGGTGGGTTCCGGATTGACGGCCGGAGTGCGGGCGGCCATGTGCTCCAACGGGTAGGTGGACAGGATCAGCTGGCCGGCGCCGGTGCGGTGCCGTACGAGGGCGGGGCGGCCGTGGGCATCGGTGGCGACGACCTCCGCACCGTTGGGGACGACGGGCAGGTAGCTGCGGGAGTGGGCGTTGCCCGCGACGGGGAACACCAGCTCCGTGCCGGCCGCCAGGGTGCCGAAGTCGCGCTGGAAGACCATGCGCAGCTCGCTGTCCGCGATGGTGTCGACCAAGCCGTAGCGCAGTTGCTTGGTCACGCCGAAGGTCTCGTCCAGCTTCGGCCACCAGGCACCGCGTTGTGTGGCGTGGGAACCGGCGAAGTACGAGGCGTACACGGTGGCGCCGCGCTCGGCGTGCGCGCGCAGGGCACGCCAGGTGGGAGCGGTGAGCTGCTTGGTGCTGGGCAGTAGGTACAGGGCGCTGTCGGCGGGCAGCCCGTCCGCTTCGCGGGCCACGCCGACGGGCAGGTCGGCCTCGCGGGCGGCGACGTACGCCTGGCGGGTGGTGGCGAGGACATCGGTGGCGTCCTCGCGCTGGGTGAAGGGGTACTGCTTCTCCAGGTATGAGGAGATGACCAGGGTGATGTCGGTGTCGGGGCGGGAGAGCCGGGTGAACTCCGTACGCTCCAGGATGTCGGTGAAGGCGCGGACCTCGCGGAGCTGCGCCTTGGGCCGGCCCTGGTCGTCGGTGAGGCCGAAGTGCATCTCGAACGGGTGGTGGGAGTACGGCTCCTGGTCGGCGAGCGCGTCGTAGTCGGTGTTGTTCCAGGGGATCCAGCCCGTCGCGCCGGCCAGCAGGGAGTGGTGGAGTGTCTGGCGGTAGTAGTGCGCTGCGTTCTCTTCGGAGGTGTAGTCGGAGGAGACGCCGAACTCCTCCATGATGACCGGCTTGCCGCCGATGTCGAGGAGTTCGCAGACGAACGCGGCACCGAGGTTCTGGCGGACGGGGTCGTCCTCCATGCGGTAGACGTGCGGGCCGTGGAAGTCGACCAGCGGCTCCAGGTCGCGGACCCGGAAGCCGTTGTCCTCGCCGCTCATCTCCAGACCCCAGGCGCCGTCACCGAGGGAGACGGGCTGGCGGGCCCCGGCCTGGCGCAATGCGGTGGTGAGCGTGCGGGCCCAGGCGGTGACGTGCCGGTGGTCCACGGTGCCGATGCCGCGTGACTGCCAGTCGGCATAGATGGGGACCTCGTTGGTCAGCAGCCATCCGGCGACGGCCGCGTGGTCCTTCCAGCGGGCCGCACACTCGCGTACGTACCAGGCCTGCCGCTCGACGAACCACGGGTCGGCAAACACATCGCGGCCTTCGCGCCAGGCCGGGTCCCAGTTCTGGCCGGACATGTGGCCGACGAGGAAGGTCGGGATCGTCGTCATTCCGAGGGCGTGGTGGCGGCCGAGGAAGTCGTCGAAGCGCTCCAGCATCGCCTCGTCGAGCCGCTCGGGTTCCGGCATGAAGTCGGGCCAGTACAGAAAGCTCCTGGTGAGGGTGATGCCGTGGTCGCGCAGGGTGCGCAGCTCCTCATCGATGACGGCGCCGTCGTAGTGACGCCACATCAGCGGGCCACCGGTCCGCGACCAGAAGTTGACGCCGATCCAGGCGGTGGGCCGGTCTGCCGGGCCGAGCTTGGCTGCGTTGCGGTGCATGGGGCTCCGATCGGTCGAGTGGAGTGGCGTGGAGTCCAGGGGACGGGCGGTCGGTGAGTTGTCAGCGCATACGGAGTCAGTACTTACGGAGTCAGCGCATGCCGAGTCGGCACACGCCGAGTCACCGCACGGGATTCCCGAAGCGCCGACAGCGGGCCTGCCGCCAGTAGGTATATCGATTGACTCGACAACTGTCGAGGGATTGCGAGGAGTTGACGGCGCTGTTAATGTCCGGCGCGATCACAGGTAAATCGTTTTCTCGCTCGCGGCGGATGGCGTGGACGCTCATGACGTGGCCGCTCGAAACGGATGACCTGGACAGGAGCGCCGATGAAACGATGGCTGACCGTGGCGGCAGGGGGCGTGGTGACCGTCCTGGCGGCCGCGTGCACGGGGTGCGGTGGGCCACTGGATCCCGGCACCGATGACCCGCACACCCTCGTCGTGCACAGCCGGTTCGCCCCCGGCACCTACGGCGCGGACACCTACTCCTCCGTCGTCGAGCAGTTCGAGCGCGAGAACCCCGGTGTGCACATCAAGAACCTGTACAACGGCGATGACATCTTCAACTCGTTCGAGACCGCGCGGCTCGCCCACAAGGAATCCGATGTCCTGCTGATCAACCTCTACGACAAGGCCTACTCCTGGACCGAACTGGGAGCCACGCCGCCGGTCAACCGCTACTTGAAGCAATGGGGCCTGAAGGACCGGGTCGAGCCCGGCGCGCTGAAGGCGTGGACGGACGACAAGAACCGGGTGCGGGCCTTCCCCTGGACAGGCTTCACCTGGCCCGTCCTGGTCAACGGCAAGCTGCTGCACCGGGCCGGCATCAAGAATCCCCCGCGCACCATGCCGGAACTGCGTGCCGCCCTCAAAGCGCTCCAGGCCAAGAACATCCCGCCCATGACCATCGGCGGCAACGACTGGTCGGGTCAGAAGTTCCTGATGCAGGTCATGCAGGGCTACCTGGAGCCGGCGGTGGCCAAGAGGGTCTTCAGCAGGGGCGGTTACTGCGCCGAACCGCAGGCGAAGAAGGGGCTGCGGCTCTTCGCGGAACTGCGGGACGCCGGACTGTTCGTCAAGGGCGCCCAGGGCCTGAACGCCGACCAGATGAACGCCGACTACCTGGAGGAACGCGCCGCGATGATGCCGGCCATCTCCTCCACCATCGCCGCCGTCCCGGCCTCACTGGCCCGGCGTACGAAGATCTCCGGCTTCCCCGTCCCGTCCGACGGCACCCACGACAAGCCCACCGTCTACAACGGCGCGACCTCGACGGGCATCTGGCTCACCCCGAACGGGACCGAGAAGCCGGACCTGACCGAAAAGTTCGTGAAGTTCCTCTACCGCAAGGACGTGGTGCAGAAGTTCATCGACAAGTCCGGCTACGTGATGACCATGCGTGGCCAGCAGCCCTCCAAGGGGCGGCCGCTGGTGAGCGAGTCGTCGCGGGTCACGCACGGGGGCACCGTGAGCGAGGCCGTGATGCCGGACGACTACGTGCCCGCCGCGGTCTCCACCCCGCTCAACCGCGCCACCTCCCTCGCCTACACGCGGGGTACCGGCGTGCAGGCCATGTGCAAGGCCCTCGACACCGCCTACCGCAGCTGACCGGAGTGCGCCACGATGACTCTGACAACGATGTCTACATCTTCAACGCCCACGACCGGCTCCGGACCGCGCCCCGCACCGCGCTCCCGCCGTGGCCCGCGTACCACCGTGATGGCCGTGCCCGCACTGCTCTGGTACGCCGTCTTCATGGTCGGGCCGATCGGGGCCATCTTCGTCATCTCGGTACTGCGCTGGCCCGGCATGCTCGCCGAGATCCACTTCGCCGGGCTCGGCAACTACCGCACCGTGCTGGGTGACAGCCTCTTCTGGCAGGCCGCCCGCAACAGCGCCGTCCAGCTCGTCATCGCCGTACCCATCATGATCGTCGGCGCGTTCATGCTGGGCTACTTCATCTCCACCAAGCCCCGTGGATATCGCGTCCTGAAGGTCATCATCTTCACCCCGGCCCTCATCTCCGCCTCCGCCAAGGCCATGATCTTCTGGGGCATGTTCGCGCCCCAGGGCGTGATCAACAAGCTGCTGGGCAGCGTCGGCCTCGCATCCCTCCAGCACGCCTGGATCGCCGACACCGCCACCGCGTTCGGCTGCATCATCGCCATCGACATCTGGGCCGGCATCGGCTACACCGCCACCTTGTACGCGGCCCGCCTGGACGCGCTGCCCGCCTCCGTCTACGAAGCCGCCGAACTCGACGGCGCCGGACACTGGCGGCGCATGTGGGGCATCGCCTACCCCATGGTGCGCGACTACGTGGGCGTCACGGTGATGCTGCAGTTCCTGTGGACGCTGTTCACCTCGGCCCAGAACGTGCTGCTGCTCACCCAGGGCGGCCCCGGCAACAGCTCGACCAACCTGTCCTTCCTCGTCTACCAGAAGGCATTCGTCCAGTCCGACCTCGGCTACAGCCAGGCCGCCGGAGTCCTGCTGTTCGTCATCGGTCTGGTGGGAATGCTGGCCGTCCGCCGCGCCTTCCGGCAGTCGTACTGACCCAGGGAATGAGATATGACACCGCTTCCCGCAGCCGCCCGCCCCGCCCGCCGCATACGCGGCAGACGCCCGCGCCGCAGGATCGGCGTCGGCCGTACCGCCTCCTACCTCGGGGCCTGGGTGTACGCCCTCATGCTCCTCCTGCCGCTGTACTACCTGCTGGTCTCCTCGTTCAAGGACAACGGCGACATCTTCGCCTCGCCCCTGGCCCCGCCCGACGTGCTTTCGCTGCGGAAGTTCACCACCTCCCTCCACGACGCCCGCCTCGACCTGGCCATCGCCAACTCGGTGATCGTCACCGTGCTGTCCCTCGCCATGATCCTGCTGCTCGCGGTGCCCGCCGCGTACGCGCTGGCCCGCGCGACCGGCAAGGTCGCCGCCGTCATCGAACGGGCCTTCTCGCTAGGCTTCCTCATCCCCACCTTCGCCGCGCTGGTCCCCACTTTCCTGCTCGCCGCGCAGCTGGGCCTCTTCCACACCCGTACGTTCCTCGTCCTCTTCCTGCCCGCGACCTCGCTGCCGCTGGCCGTGGTGCTGCTGACGCAGTTCATGCGTACGGTGCCCAACGAGGTCGAGGAGGCCGCCCGGGTGGACGGCGCCGGCAACTGGACGGTGCTGGTGCGCATCTACCTGCCCATGGTGGTGCCGGGCATCGTCACCGTCCTCATCCTCAGCTTCCTGGCCTTCTGGAACGAGTACCTGTACTCGCTGGTGATCATCGGTCCGGACGAGGCGCAGCGCACCATCCAGGTCGCCGTACCCACCCTGCGCTCCTCCCTGTCCACCGATTTCGGGGTCCTCTCGGCTGGTACCGTGGTCACCCTCATCCCCGTGTACGTCGTGTACGCCGTTCTCCAACGGCGCATGGAAGGCGCCCTCATGGGCGGCGCGGTGAAGGTCTAGTGGCGGAGGAACAGGCGCCCTCCGCGGCGAGAAGGACGGACGTGGCCCAGCGTAGAACCAACCGGACGACGATCAGTGATGTGGCGGCGCTCGCCGGGGTCTCCGTCTCCGCCGTCTCCAAGATCGTCAACGGGAAGGGGAGCTTCCCCGAGGCCACCCGGGAACGGGTCATGTGGGCCGCCGACCGGCTCCGCTGGTCCCCCTCCGCCGCCGCGGTGGCCCTGCGCGGTGCCAAGACTCGGGCCATCGGCATGGTCGTCAACCGCGCCCCCGACCTCCTCAACGCCGACCCTCATTTCGCCCTCCTCATCGCCGGCATGGAGAGCGAACTCGCCCCGCGCGACTACGGCTTGCTGCTGCACATCGTCGGCGAACACCCCGAAGCGGAGGAACGCGCCTACCGTCGTCTCGCCGACGAACGCCGCGTCGACGGCGTCGTTCTGACCGAGAGCCGCGTCAACGATCCGCGGGCCGCCCTCCTGCACGACCTGCGCCTGCCCGCGGTCCTGATCGGCACCCCCTGGCCGACCCACCCGATACCGGCCGTCGAAGCGACGGACCGGGACCAGGGCATGAAGGACGCCGTCGACCACTTGGTGGACCTCGGACACCGGCGCATCGCGTACGTGTCCGGCCCCGAGGACCGCGTACACACCGGACACCGCCGCGGCACGTTCACCGACCGGCTGCACCACCACGGCCTGCTGCCCAGCCACACCGCGGCCTCCGACTTCGCGGCCCGTACCACCGGCGCGGCGGTGACCCAGCTGCTCCTGGACGACAGTCCTCCCACTGCCATCGTCTTCGCCAACGACATGATGGCGCTGGCCGGCATCTCCGCGGCCCGCCGTCTGGGGCGCGAGGTACCCGGTGATCTCTCCGTGGTCGGCCACGACGACCTGCCCGTCGGCCAGCTGCTCCACCCGCAGCTGACGACCATCCGGCAGGACCTGGACCACATGGGCCGCGCTGCCGCCCTCAGCCTCCTCCGCCACCTCGGTGAGGAGGACACGCCACGACCGCCGGCCGTGACTCCGCCCCAGTTCATCGTCCGCGAATCCACCGCGAAGGCGCGCTGACGCTCTCAGCTCGGGGAGAGCTGTTCCCGTACCCATGCCGGATCGGGGTTGGTGTGCGATTGGCCGCCCACGACGAGAGTCGGCACGGTCTCATTGCCGCCGTTGACTTCCCTGACCGCTGCCGCGCCGGCCGGGTCGCGCCAGATGTTGACCCAATGCAACTGGCGGGCTCCACGACCCAACCGGATACGCAGACGCAGACAGTACGTGCAGCCAGGCCGCCAGAAGACGACCGGCCGGCCGTCGACCGCGCTGCGCTGTTGTGCCTCCAGTGCACCGACCGATCTCGGGAAGACCAGGGGAGAGGTCACGCCTGCGAGCAGTACGAACACCAGGAGAAGCGTCGCGGCTGAGCCGGGGCTCCCCCCAAATGCCCGCTCAAGCGCAGCGACTGAACCGCAGAGCAGGAGCACTACCGGCAGGATCCAAGCGCGCATCATGGTGACACAGGCTACCGATGGGTCGAATCCGTCCTCGGATTGGGCTTCCCGCTTCCCGCTTCCTGCATCCCGCTTCCTCAACTAAGCGTTCGGCGGGGCCTATCCGCGTTCTTCACCTGATTCGGTGGTGCCGTCCGAGCTGCCAGGAGTTGTTTCGGGTTTGGTGTGAAGGATCTCGCGGGCCTGCTCCGCGGCGCGGGCGATGCTCTCGGAGACGAAGTCATTGAAGCGGGCGATGTTCTCCAGGCGGGCGGCGGCCGGGGTGTCGGCACCGAGGACGCCGACACCCTGCCGAGCGATATCGACGAGGTGGGCGGTCGCGCGGGCGCTGGCCATCATCGACTGGTACCAGACGTCGTCGTCGACGACGTAGCGCTCGCGGCGGGACGCGTCGCGCTCCCGGCGGATCAGCCCCTGACTGTCGAGGTACGCGACGGCCTTGGAGACGGACGCCGGGCTGACCTGCAGGCGCTGGACGAGTTCGGACGCGGTCAGGCTGCCGGCGTCGGTGATGGTGAGGCAGGACAGCACCCGGGCCATCATCTTGGGCAGGCCCGAAGCCATGAGGACGGTGGTGAACACCTCCTCGTACTCGCGCACCGCCTCGGCGTCGCGTCCGTGTACCTGCGGAGGTGCCTCCGTATCGCGGGGCGTGGCCCGCCTGCGCCGGTGGGCGCGGCGTTCGGTGGCACGGTGGGCCAGGTCGGCGCGGTAGGCGGTGGGGCCGCCGTTGCGCATCACTTCACGCGTGATGGTCGAGGTCGGACGGTCAAGACCTCTGGCGATCTCCGCATACGCGAGGCCGTCGGCCAGCCCCAGCGCGATCTGCTGACGTTCCTGCTGGGTGAGCCTGCCGCCCGGCATCGCCATCTCCTTCGTGCTCCGTGAGTGCCTTCACCATAGCGTTCACCTCCATGCTATTGCAACGAGCCGACGCCCTAGGTTGCGTTAACTCTGAAGCCATTGCAACAAATGTAGGGCGTTCAGCGGCAAGGATGATGAATTAATGCAACAATTCTATTGCCGGGACGGTGAATGCAACGTAGCGTTTCGTACATCAGAAACGCGTCGAGTTATAGGAGGGCACGATGCAGAAGTTCGACACCCCCACCCCGGTTTCCGCCGTTCTCGACATTCCCGCGGGACGCATCCGGTTCATCGCCGCCGACCGGGCCGACACCACGGTCGAGGTCCTGCCCGCCGACGCCTCGAAGAGCCGTGACGTGAAGGCGGCGGAGCGGGTCGAGGTCGCGTACGGCGACGGCGTCCTGCGGATCGAATCCCCGGCGGCGCAGAGCCGGAGCCTCGGTAACACCGGCGCCATCGAAGTGACCGTCCAGCTGCCCGCCGGCTCCCGCATCGAGGCGAAGGCGGCCAGCGCAGAATTCCGGGGCGTAGGACGGCTCGGCGACGTCACCTTCGAAGGCGCGCACGGTTCGGTCAAGCTCGACGAGACCGAAGGCGCCCGCCTCACCCTTCTCGCCGGTGACATCTCCGTCGGCCGCCTGGGCGGTCCCGCCGAGATCAGCAGCCAGAAGGGCGACCTCCACATCGCCGAAGCCGTACGCGGCGAGGTCGCACTGCGCACCGAGCACGGCGAGATCCTCATCGGCGCCGCCCGCGGAGTCTCCGCGGTTCTGGACGCCGGCACCGCCTACGGCCGCATCCACAACATGCTCAACAACACCGATGGTCCCGCCGCCGGCCTGAACATCCACGCGACCACCGCCTACGGCAACGTCACCGCCCGCAGCCTCTGAGCGCCCTCACCTGAGCCCTTCCGTTCCCTCGCCACCACTGCCGTGTTGGCACCACCGTGCCCAGAAGCGACACCGGGGAAGGACAACGAGAATGAGCACCACTCAGGACTGCCAGGCGGCAGAGCAACTGCTCCGCGGCCTTCGATCACGCCCTGCTCGCCGCCGCGCTGACCGCCGCATCCGGGCAGGAGGCCGACCTCGAGAGCTTGCCGTTCATGGCCATCGAACTGTCCGGGAAGCACCGTGGAGTTCGACGCGTTCGGCGAGCACTGGCGCTGCTGCCTGGACAGCTACGCCTGCGTGCCTCAATCCGAGGGAATCGCGCGGACCCATATCCGGTCCTCCGTCAGGTACGTGTCCACCTTCAGGCCCGCCTCCGCCAGCGCCTCCTCGAACTGTTCCTTCGTCAGGGGCCGGGAGAGGAACGTCTGGGTCCAGCCGGCGTCCGGGAACTCGTACTCCGCACGCACCGAGCGCACCCCCTCATCGACCGGCTCGGAGGACACGATCCGGGCGGTGAAGCCGGCGGGGTCGACGCGCTCGCGAGGGACGTCCGTATGCCAGTCCTCGCCCTCCCGCTGGATCAGCACACAGCCGGTCGGAGCGACATGCCGCACACAGGTGCGCAGCAGGGCCTGCCGCTCCTCGACGCTTCCGGCGTGGACAAGGAACGACGCCAGCATCACGACGTCGTACGTCTCACCGAGATCGAGGTCCTCGATCGGGCTGCATATCGTGCGCGCCCCGCGGACCCGGTCCAGCATCTCCGGGGATTCGTCCACGGCCGTTACCGTGAAGCCTCGCTCCAGGAGTGGGTGGGTCATCCGTCCCACGCCACAGCCCAGTTCGAGGATGTGTGCCCCCGCCGGCACCGCCGCGGCGATCACGTCCGGCTCGGGCCCGATGGGGAGCCGCGCATACAGCTCCACCGCACAGCCGTCAGGAGTTATCGCGCCAGGCCCCGTCGCCTGATGCCCCGCTCGCATCTTCAGCTCCATGCCCTTCCAACGGCTCACGCGCCGTGACCGTTCCCGCGTCGAGCCAGGTGATCTCGTAGTACGTGCGGCCTTCGTCCTTCGCGGAGGAAGCGCCTGGCGCCGGTCAGGTCTCCGGCGGAGGGGTAGCCGGGGGCCCGGCGCGCGTCGTCGTCAGGTTCGCCCGCTATGAGTTGTCGCGCCTCACCGGGAGCCATCGGATGAAGGAGGAGCCGGGCGGTCACAAGGTCGTCCATGACGGTGGGCTGGCACGCGGAACGGCGGGGCCGCATTGCGATTACCGGCTGCCGGTGGGGGAGCAGCAAGTGGTGGCGCCCGGGCGAAGTTTCTTCGCCCGGGCGTCTTCGGGGCATGCGGGGTCAGGCGAACACGGAGATGAGGAGGGCCATCAGGAGGCCGCAGACGCTGACCAGGGTCTGGATCATGGTGTGTGACTTCGTCGCCTGGCCGAGCGTCATGCCGAAGGACTCCTTGACCAGCCAGAAACCCGCGTGGTTGACGTAGTTCAGGCCGATCGAACCGGCGCCGATCGCCACCACGAGCAGGGAGGTCTCGACGCTGCTCATGTGCTGTGCCATGGGAGTCAGGATGCCGGTCGCCGCGACGATGCCCACGGTCGCTGAGCCCGTCGTGAACGACAGCAGCAGGGCCAGCAGCCAGCCCAGGACGAGCAGGTTGAGATGGGCGCCGGAGGCCACCGATTCGATGGCCTTGCCGATGCCGGAGTCCTCCAGCACCTGGTTGAACGTGCCGCCACCGGCGATGATCAGGAGGATGCCCGCCACGGACTTGATGCTGTCCGTGAGCGCCTGACGCGTGGTCTCCGGCGACGTACCGCGTCGGTACCCGAGCACGAACAGCGCGAAGAGGAAGCCGGCGAACATCGCGATCACCGGCTCGCCCGCGAAGTCCAGCACATGGCGCAGCGCGGACGACTCGCCGAGGGTGAGCTCGCCGAGGGTACGGAGCAGCATCAGGACGGCCGGTACGAGTACGGCCGCCAGCGCCCGGCCCACCGGGACGCCGTTCTGGTGGGCCGGGCACTGGCCGTCCCCCTGGCCCGAGGACTCCTCGGACCGATCGGACGTGGATGTGGAACCGGACGTGGAACCGGATGTGGGCGTGGAATCGGATGCGGACGTGGAAGCGGATATGGGCGCGGACGTGCCGCCGGTGAACTGGGCGACCAGCTCCCGGTCCGGGTCGACCGCCAGGCGCGGTGCGATCCACCGCCCGTACACGGGGCCCGCCACGATGACCGTCGGTATCGCGCACACGAGGCCGATGAGAATCGTGGTGCCGAGGCCGGCGTGCAGGCCCTCCACAGCGATGAGCGGACCCGGATGCGGCGGCACCATCCCGTGCAGCGTCGCGAGTGCGGCGATGGCCGGGGTGGCGAGCAGTACGTACGGCGAGCCGGTGTGCTTCCCGCCGGCACGCAGCCGCTGTGCCACGCTGAAGATCAGCGGCAGCAGCACGATGAGGCCGATCTCGAAGAACATCGGGATGCCGATGACGAACGCGGCGCCCGCCATGTACCAGGGGAGCGAGCGTTCTCCCGCGCGGTCGATGACGGCCCGGGCGATCCTGTCCGTGGCGCCCGAGGCCGCGAGCAGTTTGCCGAGCATCGCACCGAAGGCGAGGGTGATGCCGACGTCGCCGAGGATGCCGCCGGCGCCCTTCTCGATCGACTCGGCGATCTGCTCGGTGGACTCGCCCGACACCACGGCCACCACGATGGAGACCAGCATCAGCGCGATGAACGGGTGGAACTTCAGCCGGGAATTGATCAGCACGATCAGGGCCACGATGGCACCCGCGAGCGTGATCAGCAGCGTCCAGGTATGCGTCGTCACCATCTGGGCGCCCCCTCGGCGTGGGTGCGTGCAGCACTCGCGCGCGGCTCTGCGCGGCGTGTTGTCATTCGCTTCTCCTGCTGATCACGTTCCGTCTGACCTGCGGGAAGCTATCGGCCGTCGCGCCGGGGCTCCAGAATTCGTGCACAGCCCGCGATAGCCGCGTTCTGCCACTTCTGCTCATTGTGTGCACAGCCGTGCACGGCTGCGTGCGTGCGCCGTAGTGCGGATGAGTACAGGCCCTGTCGGGCCGGAGCCCACGGCCGCCGGACGGGTGGATTCCGCTCGCGTCTACCGTGGGGCCGGTGAAGCCCTACCCGTCCCGCTCCCGTCGCCGGTCCCGGTCACCGGTGCCGGGCCCCGGCCGCCGCCCGAGACTGCGCGTACGGCTGCGGACCCGGATGCTGCTCCTGCAGTGCGTGGTCGTCGTGGCCGTCCTCGCCTCGGCCTTCGGCGCCTTCGCGTACGACACCGACCAGCGGCTCGTCCGCCAGTACCAGCAGCGGGCCCTCGCGATCGCCCGTACCGTCGCTTCGGAGCCGACCGTACGGGCCGGGGCCGCCCGGTACTCCAAAACCAACGATCATCCGGGCCAGGGCGCCGCACACGAAAGCAGCACAACACTCGCCGCGAACGCGGTACGCAAACGGGCCGAGACGGTCAGGAAGAGCACCGGATCGCTGTTCGTCGTGGTCACCGACGACCGGGGCATCCGACTCGCCCACCCCGACGTCTCCGAACTGGGCAAGAAGGTGAGTACGGACCCGTCCCGGGCGCTGTCCGGGCGTGAGGAACTGGCCGTGCACCGCGCGCACCTCGGCGAGGAGGTGGTCGCCAAGGTGCCGGTACGCGCCCCCGGCTCGTCCCGTGTCGTCGGCGAGGCGAACGTCGGCGTCTCCGTGGCCGCCGTCCACGCCCAGGCCGCCCGAGTGCTGTGGGGCGGCGTCGGCTGGCTCGTGGCCGCGCTGCTGCTGGGCATCGGGGCCTCGGCCCTGCTGGCCCGGCGGTGGAAACGGCTCACCCTCGGCCTGGAGCCCGAGGAGCTCGCGGGCCTGGTCCAGGAGCAGGAAGCGGTGGTCCATGGCATCGAGGAGGGCGTGCTCGCCGTGGACGGGTACGGGCGGGTGACGGTCGCCAACGACGAGGTACGCCGACTGCTGGGTACCCCTGCCGAGCCCGGCAGCCGGCTCGACCGGCTGGGGCTCACCCCGCGCGTTCTGGAAGTGGTCGGCGAACCCGAGGGGCGGCCCGTCATGGCTGTGGTGGGGGAGCGGGTGCTGGTGGTCTCGGCCCGCCGGGTCGAACGGGACGGCCTCGACCTCGGCACACTGCTGACGGTCAAGGACCGCACCGACGTCGAATCCCTGACCCGCCAGCTCGACGCCGTACAGACGATGAGTTCGGCGTTGCGTGCGCAGCGGCACGAGTTCGCCAACCGCCTGCATGTCCTGTCCGGGCTGCTGCACCAGGGGCACGCCGAGCAGGCCACGGACTACATCGACAGCCTGCTCGACATCGGCGGCAGTGGCGGCACTGACACCGGCACTGACACCGGCACTGGCGACACCGGCGGCAGTGGTCCCCTCGAAGCCCCCGGCGCCGCACTCCCCGGCCTGGACACGGTCAAGGACCCGTACCTGAGCGCCATCCTGTCGGCGAAGGCCGCCCAGGCGCGCGAACTCGGGGTGACGCTGCTGCTCGGCGGCGCCACCTGGGTGGACGGGCCGGTGACGGCACGCGTCGACCTCACCACCGTGCTCGGCAACCTGATCGACAATGCCCTCGACGCCGCCCGCGACGGGGCCCGCCGCCCGCCGCGCGTCGAGGTGGAGCTGATGACGGTGGAATCGGACCTGCACATCACGGTGGCCGACAGCGGCGACGGCGTACCGGCCGAGCTGACCGACGCCCTGTTCGAGGAGGGGATCTCGACGAAGGACCACGCGTCGGCGCCCGGCGGGCGAGGCGTGGGCCTCTCCCTCATCCGGCAGATCGCGCGGGGCCGCGGGGGAGACATCCGGCTCACGGACCCCGGCGGCCCGCCGACCGCCTCCGGGACCGCCGAAGGCGCCGAGGCCACCGATCCGCCCGGTGAGCCCGACCGGGTCACCGGCGGCGCCGTCTTCGTAGCCCGCCTGCCCCACGTCGTACGCCACCCCGACACCCCGCCCGCGAAAGACTGGACATGAGCGACCACCGCGAAGACCACGACGACCGTGATGACCACGAAGGCTGCGGGGACCACAACCACCGCGAAGACCACGACGACCGCGAAAGCCACGCCCACCGCGACCGCCGAGTTCACCGTGAACGTGAGGGACGGCGGGTCCCCTTCTCCGTACTGGTCGTCGACGACGACTTCCGTGTCGCCGACCTGCACGCGTCGCTGGTCGCCGACACCCCCGGCTTCACCGTCGTGGGTACCGCGCACTCCGCGCGCGCGGCGCTGGCGGAAGCGTCCGCGCACCCCGTCGACCTCGCGCTCGTGGACCGCTATCTCCCCGACCGCTCCGGCATCGAGCTGATGGCCGACCTGTCCTGCGACGTGTTCGTCCTCAGCGCCGCAGCCGAGGGCGAAACCGTCCGCAAGGCGCTGTCGGCGGGCGCGCTCGCGTACCTGATCAAGCCGTTCCCGCCGCGACTGCTCTCCGAAAAACTGCGCGGGTACGCTCGGTTCCGGCAGCTGACGGACGCGGAGATGCTCGACCAGAACGTGATCGACAACGCCTTCGACGCCCTCAGGAGCCCGCGCGCGAGCCGCAGCCGGCAGGCCGCCGCGCAGACCGTGACCAGGGAACTGGTCCTCGCCGCAGTGGACAGCTCGGGCGCCCCGCTCTCCGCCGGCGAGGTCGCCGCCCAGATCGGTGTCTCACGTGCCACGGCACAGCGCTACCTCGCCGACCTCGTCACACGCGGCCGGCTGCGCATGCGCCTCCGCTATGGCGCGGCGGGCCGCCCGGAGCAGGAGTATCACCACCTGTGACAGACCTGCTCCGAGCGACTATTGCTCCTCCCGCTCGATCCACTCGCTGCCGCCCAGCGGGTGGTCGTAGCCCGGGCGGCCGGCGTCGGCACTGGTGCGGAACGGGGCGCCCTTGTTGTTGATGTGCACGGTGCCGTGGCGGTCGCCGCTGGACCAGCCCAGGGTCAGGTCCCAGCGGACATCGTGCGCCTTGGTGTGGGCGCTGGCGTAGAAGACCTCCGGGTCGGACTCGCTGACCTTGTACGGGAAGTCGTGCTGGCCGTTCTTGACGGTGACGTGCGGGCTGCACGGGCTGTCGTAGACGTACGGGCGGGTGGCGACGTTGACCGATACGCCGCCCGTGTCCCCGGCGGCGCCACCGCCCTTGTGCGCGGGGGCCTTTGCCGCCGAGTCGGAGGGCTTGCCGGCCCACGGTCACACGGAGAAGTCGCTGGCCGTCTACTTCCACGGCCGCTCCGGCAACGAGAGCGTCGGCACGGGCGCCCACCCCGCGCTGCCCGCCAACGGTGTCTACATCGACGACTCCCTCAAGGTCACCTACCGGCAGCAGTCGATGGACGACGCCATCATGTGGTGACACCCCTGCTGGCATGGACCGGCACGGGGACGTGCCCCTCAGCGGGAAGTGGTTTCGCCGATGATGCCGGCGAGCCGGTGCAACTGCGCCGTGAGGACGCGGCGTTCCTGCGGGGTGAAGTGCGACAGGGCCTGGAACTGCCGTCCCCGCAGTTCCGCCCGCATTGCCGCCAGGCGGTCGGCACCCTCGTCGGTGAGGCGGATCAGCACCTGACGCTCGTCGTGTGCGGAGCGGCGCCGCGTGACCACGCCGCCGGCTTCGAGCTGTTTGAGCATGCGGGTGGCGGTGGGGACGCTGACCTCGGCGCCCGCGGCGAGCCTGCCGACCGGCAGCCCCTCGCCCCGGGCGTCTTCGGTCAGCGGGTCCAGCAGGGCCACCTGGGCCATGGACAGCCCGGCGGCTGCCTGGCCGACGGTGGCGGCGCGCGAGCGACGCATCGCGTAAAAGAGCTGGTCAGCGGCGCGCGCCAGCTCCTCGATGCCTTCCCCGTCGGGGGCGGGGCTCCGCTGGTCCTCACCTCGGCGCTTGCTCGTGTCTCGCATGATTGTTAGCTTACTCAATGTAGTCATTAGCAAGCTAATAATTAGGAGGCTCGGGACTATGGCCTTCACCCTCCCCGCCCGCATCGACGTCCACCAGCACATCGTTCCGCCGGTCTGGGCCGCGGCCCTCGCCGCGCGCGGCCTGGACTCCGGCGGCTGGGCCATCCCGGCGTGGAGCCCGAGCGGCGCGATCGCGATGATGGACCAGCAGGGCATCGCCGCCGGTGTCCTGTCCGTCACCGCGCCCGGCGTCCACCTCGACACCGACCGGGACGCCGGCGCCCTCGCCCGCGCCGTCAATGAGTACGGCGCCGAGGTCGTCAAGGACCGCCCCGATCGCTTCGGCCACTTCGCCAGCATCCCGCTGCCCGATGTGGACGCCTCCGTGGCGGAGGCCGTCCACGCGCTCGACACGCTGGGCGCCGACGGTGTCGTGCTGATGTCCAGCGTCCACGGCCGCTACCTGGGCGACCCCGACTTCGAGCCGCTGTGGGCCGAACTGGACCACCGCAACGCCAACGTCTTCGTACACCCCGCCCAGCCGCCGATGCCGCTGCTGCCCGGCACCCCCGCCCCGCTCGTCGACTACGTCTTCGACACCACGCGCACCGCACTCAACCTGGTGCTGAACGGCGTCATGGACCGGTACCGCAACGTGCGGGTGATCCTCTCCCACGGCGGCGGCTTCCTCCCGTACGTCGCCTACCGCTTCTCGGGGCTGACCTCCACCGTCATCGGCCCGGACCGCAGTGAGGAGGACGTCCTGCGCGACCTCAAGCGGTTCTCCTTCGACACCGCGCTGTCCGCCAGCCCCAGCGCCCTGCCCGCCCTGCTCGCCTTCGCCGAGCCCGGCCATGTCCTGTACGGCAGCGACTGGCCCTTCGCGCCCCAGGACGCAGGCTCGTATTACAACCACTACCTGGAGGCCTACCCGGACTACGCTCCCGGCCAGGCCGACGCCATCAATCGCGGCAACGCCGAGGCGCTCTTCCCCCGCCTGGCCGGCTGACGCACCACCCCGGTGGGCCGGCAGGGGGGAGGCCGGTGGCGGGGGGGTCCGGCTCAGTGGGCGAAGACGGTGCTGGCCAGCGCCACGTGTACGGCCGTGCCGGCGAGGATGCTCAACAGGGCGTTGCGGCGCCATAGGTGCAGGCCGATCGTGACGGCCAGGGCGGCCAGCGGGGCGATGGCGCGCGACTGCGTGACGGGGAGGTCGCGCAGGCAGTAGACGACCAGGATCACCATCACGCCGGCGGGCATGCGGGTGCTGAGGTACTGCACGGTGGCGCTGGCCCGCAGCGGGGCCAGGACGGCGAACGGCAGGGCACGCAGGGACCAGGTGACGGCGGCGGTGACGAGGATCGCGATGACGGCGTAGCCAGTGTCAGGCATGAGTGGGCTTCCTGCGGGTGGCGAGGTGGCGTGCCAGGAGTCCGGCGGCGAACAGGGCGAAGGCGGCGAGCAGCATCTCGTGGGGGAAGAGCAGCCGGGCGGCCAGGGCGCAGAGGGCTGCGAGCACGGGGGTGGGCAGGTCGCCGCGCAGATCGCGGACGGCGTCCAGGGCGAGCACGGCGAACAGGGCGGTCAGTGCGAAGTCCAGCCCGGTGACGCTGTCGGGGATGAGGGAGCCGAGCAGTGCTCCGGTGACCGCGCTGCATGCCCAGTACAGGTGCATGAAGAACTGGAGCCACAGGATGCGCCGGCTGGACCAGCCCCGTGACTGCTTGGTGGAGGTCAGCGCGTACGCCTCGTCGGTGAGCGCGAAGGTGCTGTACGTCTTGGCGAGGCGGCCCTGTACGCGGTGCAGAGGGAAGGAGAGAGTGTAGAAGACGTGCCGCGCCTGCACCAGGAAGGCCGCCACGGCGATGGAGGCCAGCGGTGCGACGGCGGTCACCATGCCGATGAGCAGGAACTCGAACGAGCCGCCGTAGATCAACGCCGCGGACAGCCCCGCCCACCACCAGTCGAGCCCCGACTGGATCACGAGCGCTCCGAAGGCGAGGCCGAGCGGCAGCATGCCCAGGCCCACCGACGCGCAGTCCCGGAAAGCGGCTTGCGCCGCCGACCGTTGTGGCGGCGGGGGAGCGGCGGCGGGCTGAGGCGCGTCAGCAAGGGTGGGACTTATTCGCATGCCGACATTTTAGGAAAGTGATCGCCTTATTTGGTTGCCGATCAAGGGCGTATGATCTTCGGATGGGCAATGAAAGCGAACTGGATGCCGTCGATCGAGAAATTTTGTTGCACCTCAGTCAGGATGGGCGGCTGTCCAACGTCGAGCTGGCCAAACGGGTCGGCCTGACCCCTCCGCCCTGCCTGCGCCGGGTCAAGCGCCTGGAGGAGGCAGGCATCATCGCCGGCTACCGGGCCGTCATCGATCCCGCGGCGCTGGGCCGCGAGCTGGAGGTGCTCATCGACGTCGAGATCTACGCCCAGGACCGCAAGACCGTCCAGGACTTCGAGGCCACCGTGGCCTCCTACGAGGAGGTCATCGAGTTCCGGCGGATGTACGGCCGCCCCGACTACTTCCTCCGGGTCGCCGTCGCCGACCACGCCACCTACGAAAGCTTCATGACCGGAAAGCTCAGCGGCCTGCCCGCGGTACTGCGCCTGGAATCGCACCTCACCATGAAAACCATCAAAGCGGACGGCTGAACGCCGAGCCGGCCGCGAAGCGCCGTACCTGCGCCGGCTGCGAAGCGCCGTACCTGTACCGGCTGCGAAGCGCCGTACCTGTACCGGTCGCGGACCGCCTTACCTGGAACCGCGGAGTGCCGTGATGGCATCGTCATGCATGGATGTCCACCCAAGTGGCGTTCGGTACAGATGCGTTGAAGGGAGGGGCAGTGGGCGAGGGGCTGCAGCCGGCCGACGTGATCCCGGCCCCCGGTTTCGTCCTCGGGATCCTGGCGGCGTGGGTCATACAGATTCCCACGCTGCCCAGGACTCTCTTCCAGACGCCGCCCATGACCCCGTTCCGCCCGGGCCGCAGTCTGCGGTTCCCCGCGACATTTCTGCTCTTCGCCCTTCTGGGCGTCGCCCACAGCTTCTTCTATGGCCTTTTGGCCGGGCACGTGGTGCTGGTGTTCCTGGCGCACTACAAGACCCGGCCCCAGCTGACCGGCCTGCTGCTCCAGGTGGTCGTCCCCGTTCTGCTCGCCGCTCTGGCCATCCGCGCCCTGATACTCGTCGACCATTCCGGCGAAAACCTGAGGGCGTGGGTGCTTCCCCTGGCGCTCTCGGTCCCGACGGCGGGCGCCTGCTGGGCCATTCCGTACGGTAAAAAGCTGTACTGGCGCGGCTCTTGGACGTTCCCCTACCCCCGCACCGCTCCTCCGGAGCCCCTGCAGAGCGGCGCACAGAGCGATACGCAAATCGATACGCAAATCGGTACACAACAGGGGCCTCGATACAGCTTCCTGCTGCCCGGTCAGGCCCCGCT
This sequence comes from Streptomyces sp. NPDC053560, assembly GCF_044544605.1. NCBI lineage: Bacteria > Bacillati > Actinomycetota > Actinomycetes > Kitasatosporales > Streptomycetaceae > Streptomyces > Streptomyces sp. NPDC053560. The sequence continues at coordinate 290,749 of NZ_JBITXI010000013.1, forward strand.
TCGGGGGATCGCGCTCTGGCTGGCCGGTTGGCCGTGCTGTCTGGTGGCCCTCGGAGTGTCATTTTGGGGAGTCCACCAGCTCCTGGCCGAACCCGCATCGTGGATGAGCGGGGTCTTCTTCACGCTGGGACCGATGGGCGTCTATGCGTTCAGCCGGAGCCGGAGGCTGTTCCTGAAAGGCCGGAGGCACCTCAAGCTCCCCCTCGCGTCTCCGAGTGTTCTCCGCCCTGGCTCGTATGTGCTGTACCTGAGATCCTTCGAGGACGACAAGGCGCGCAGCGCACTGCAGAAGCAATTCTTCACTTCCGCCAATGGGGTGCCGCCCGATGTGATGGGCGGTTTGATCGGCCTGGTCACTTCCAGCCGCGACGAGGAAGAACACATCGCGGACGCGCTGCGTCCTGTCGGTTCCTTGGTAGCCGTCGGTGCACCCGACGAAGTTCTCCCCTTCGCGGGAGCAGTACGCATGTATCTGCCGAAGAATTCCTGGCAGGAACCCGTGCGGGATCTCATGATGCGGTCCCGTCTGGTGACTCTCACGCTGGGCTCAAGCGCCGGAACGATGTGGGAGTTGGTCGAAGCCATGCGTACGCTTCCGCCCCAGCGTCTGCTCCTGATCGTGCCCGGGGCGATGCGCGCGGCAGAGTACGAGACGATCCGCAAGGAGAACGCAACGGCTCTGCGTGCTCTCCCGGAATCCAGCAGAAACCCAACGTGGCAGAGTGACACCCTGCCTTCCTTGCCTGGCCGCGTGGCCGGTCAGCGGCCTCTCGATCCGGTGGCCGGCGTCATCCACTTCTCCGCCGACTGGGAACCGACCTTCACCCCCATGCCCAGAACCGACCTCCCCTGGCAGAACCTGTGCACCGGCCTCATTCGCACCTTGCCTCCGGCCCTCCTACAACTGATCTCTCATGAGGAGAAGACCGGCCGACACCGCGGCTGAGGGCAAGTGCAGCCCGCTATTGGGTAACCCCGCTTCGTGTGCGTCCGGCTCCTCGCCGGTTGGCGCGGGAGTAGGGCACCGCTGCTGAGAGGACGGCCACGCCCAGCCCCGTGGCGAGGGCTTCGGGGGACAGGAGACGGTGCCGCTGGAGGCCACACCGGCCGGCAGGGAGAGCAGTCCGGCCCAGCCGACAGCCAGGGCCGGCGGCCCGCCACCGGGCAAGCGCGCACCGACCCGTCGGCTGAGGACCAGGTACGTCCCCATGGAGATGGCGGACGCCACCGCGAAGACCACCCCGGTGAGCGGGAGGGAACGGGCGGGGCCGGGGCCGGAGGGGACGACCTGGACGGGCCCATCGAAGATCTCGTCTCCGTCGTGGAATTCCTCACCGAGAGTCAGGAAAGCGAGCAGCGGTGACCGTGCTTCCCGGCCCGTGGTGGCCGCAGGCAGTCCTCGGGGCATTTTCGCCGTGGACGCCGCCATGTCCATCCGCCCGCCGGCCTTCATCCGTGTCTGTCTCGAAGGGGTCAGGTTCCCCGAGGACTGGTGGTGGACGCTCTTCGTGATCAAGCTGCTCGCGGCCGCGGGGCTCATTGCCGGAATCTACGTGCCCGGCGTCGGTGTGGCTGCCAACGCCGGCGTCATCTGCTACTTCCTCGCGGCGGCCGTCGCGCACATCCGAGCCCGTTTCCTGAAGTCGGAGTTCTGGCTCAACTGTCTCGGCATGCTCGCACTCTCGACGCTCGCGCTCATCGTGTCCTATGTCGTTCCCGGGCTTTGAGCGCGTCGGTGCGGGCCGGTGCGGTGCTGCTGTCCTGGCGAACGGGGGGTGTGAGGACGGCAGCACCCACCTCCGGCTCCGGGGCCGGACCCGTACTGCCTCGCGGTATCAGGTGTGTCGGCAGGACGACGTGGTGTGCCGGGTCGGCGGTCGGGTCGTCGATGAGGGTGTGGGCGAGGCTGCCGGCGGCGCGGCCGACCTCGGTGGCGGGCTGCGCGATGGTGGTGAGGTCCAGCCACTGCGCGTGGTCGTGGTCGTCGAAGCCGAGGACCGACAGGCGGTCGGGTACGGCGATGCCGGACGAGCGAAGCACCGACAGCACCTCGATCGCGATCTCGTCGGTCTCGGCGAACACCGCGGTCGGCGGGTCGGCCAGGCACAGCAATTGCCCGACGGCCTCGGAAGTGGCACGCCGGCCGCGGGAAGTGGCGACCACCAGCTCCTCGTCGTAGGGGAGTGCCGCTTCGGCCAGCGCCTCGCGATAGCCGAACAGGCGGGTGCGCGAGCTGCACGTGAAGCCGGAGTCGGGGGCGGCGCGGACGAAGCCGATCCGGCGGTGGCCGAGTCCGCGCAGGTAGCGGGTGCCCCCGCGGGCCGCCGCGACGTCCTCGACGTACACACTGGCCCGGCCCGGTGCGTGCTGGCTGACGTACACCACCGGGACGCCCAGCCCGTCCAGCCGGGCGAACTCCTCCTCGGTCAGGTCGAAGGAGATGACCAGCAGTGCGTCGGCGTTGCGGCGGGCCGGCAGCCGGTCGAAGAAGGCGGCGCGTTCGGCGAGGTCACCGACGCTGTAGACCTTCAGGTCAAGGCCCGCGTCGCGCAGCACCTCGCTCAGGCCGCGCAGCACCTGTCCGACGAACCACGAGCCGAGTGTGGGCGCGAGCACGGCGACCGTACCGGTCTTGCCGGTGACCAGGCTGGACGCCTGCCGGGAGATCACGAAGGACAGCTCGCTGGCTGCCGCCTCCACCCTCGTCCTGGCATCGTCCGAGACGGTGGAGAGGCCGCGCAGGGTCCGCGAGACCGTGGAGACCGAGACCCCCGCCCGTTCGGCCACGTCGGCCATGGTGGGGTGGCGTTGCGCTGGAGGCATGCTCCGGAACGTAGCACAGAGGTAGCGCACATGGACCCGACCGGTGACAGCGTTATCACCGGGATGGGTCCGGCAATCCACGGCAACTCGGCCAATCCAACTGCTTCTTCGTACGAGAGGACGCCTCCTCCTGTTGCTGCGCGCGCCATTGACAGCCCCTGAGGCCGTCCCTAGCGTGCAAGCGTTGTCAGGAGCGCCCCCCAAGGGGCTACGCTTCAGCGCGCCCTTCCCTCATCGCCCTCCCCTCGGCGTTCTCCCTCGGTCAGGAGCGCATCGTCATGCCATTGAGCCGCAGATCACTCCTCAGAACCACCGCCGGGGCCGCCGTCCCGCTGGCCGCCGCGACCGGCTGCGGGCGTGCCGCGGCCCGCGGGCCGGACCTCTCGCACGCCACCGACGTACCGCGCGGCCCGGTCACCATCCGCTGGTGGGCCGGGCGGGTCGCGGCCCGCGACGGCAGTGACCTGCGGCCCGTCCTCATCAGTCGCGGTGCGGCTGATCGCCGCACCACCGACCACGGACGTGGCACGCGCGGCCCTCACCACACAGGTGGCGAGCGGCAGTCCGTCGCCGGACGTGTACATGGGCGACCTGGCCTGGCCGGCCCAGTTCGCGGAGAACTCGCTGGCGCTGGCGTTGGATCCGCTGCTGCCGAAGGGCTACTGGCAGCGCTATCCGGAGGAGCTCGTCCGGGCGCTGACGTACCAGGGCCAGGTGTACGCCTTTCCCCTCTACCTCGATGAGGCGTTCCTGTACTACCGCAAGGATCTGCTGCACAAGCACGGGCTGCGGCCGCCCGGTTCATGGGAGGAGCTGGCGACCACCGCCACGAAGATCCAGCGGGCGGGGGACGCCGACTTCGGCTTCGTCTGGCAGGGCACGGTGTACGAGGGGCTGACCGCGAACGTCGCGGAGCTGGTCGCCGACGCGGGCGGCAGCATCCTTTCCCCCGATGCCCGCAAGGTCACCTTCGACGGTCCCGCGGGGGTGCGGGCCCTGTCGTACCTGCGCGAACTGATCACCCGCGGGGTCACCCCGTCCTCGGTGACGACCTTCGTCGAGCAGGACAGTCTGGACGCCTTCACCAGCGGCCGGTCGGTGTTCCTGCGCAACTGGCTGTACGCCTGGGGAGTGGCGGACAATCCGGCGTCCTCGGAGGTGGCAGGGAAGATCGGGGTGATGCGACGGCCCGGCTTCGAAGGCGGCACGGGCGGCCGCAGCTGCCTGGGCGGCTGGTGCAACTACCTCAACCCGCACTCCCGCAACCTCGGCGCGGCCCTGGCCTTCGCCCGCTTCCTCGCCGAGGAGGAGGGGCAGTCGATCCTGGCCCGCGAGGCGGCCGTCCTGCCGCCGTTGCTGTCCCAGCTGCACGGAAAGGCCGTGGCCCGCTCGGCCAACCCCGCCTTCGCGCTCGCCCGCGACGTACGGCTGGTCGCCCGGCCGACCCGGACCCCGGAGTACCCCATGGTCAGCAAGGCGGTGTTCACACCCGTCAACGAAGTGCTCAGCGGCGGCACGAGCGTACGGCAGGCGCTGGCCCGCGCTCGCGGCGACCTCCAGGCAGCGCTGCGCGGGGAGGCACTGTGACGGACACCCCTTCGGCGACGTCCAAGGCACCGGCGGCCAATACACCGACCTCCAATACACCGACCTCCAAGTCTTCGACAGTGACAGCTACTCAGAAGGTCCGCACAGCACGTCCCCCGGCCGGCCTCGCGAAGCGACGCGCCCGCACCGGCTGGCTCTACACCACCCCGGCGCTCGTGGTCATCGCGCTGGTGACGATCTTCCCCATCCTCTACTCCGTCGTCCTCAGCTTCAGCAAGGTCCGCTTCACCTTCGGCGGCCTCCGCGTCGAGGAGTGGACGCTCGGCAACTACACGACGATGCTGGCCAGTCCCGTCTGGCTGGAGGCGCTGGCCTTCACGGTCGGATACACACTGGTGACGGTGGCCGTGGAGATCGCCCTCGGCATCGCGGTGGCGGTACTGCTGGACCGGCTGGAGGCCGGACGCGGCTGGATCCTCGCGCTGCTGCTCATCCCCTGGTCGCTGATCACGGTGGTCTCGGCGCAGCTGTGGGACTTCCTCTACGACGCTACGTTCGGCGCCGTGACCTGGCTGTTCGGGCTGGTCCTGGACCAGCCGCCGGTCATCCTCGGCACGCCGGTCCCCGCGATCACCGGCATGGCCGTCGCGGACATCTGGAAGACCACGCCGTTCGTCGCGGTGATCATCCTGGCCGGGCTGGTGCGCATCCCGCAGGAGCGGTACGAGGCGGCGGAGGTGGACGGCGCGGGCGCGTGGAGCACCTTCTGGAACATCGTGCTGCCCGCACTGCGACCGGTGGTGTCGGTGGCGGTACTGTTCCGTGTCCTCCAGGCGTTCGGGATCTTCGACCTGCCGTTCGTCCTCACCCAGGGCGGCCCCGGCACGGCCACCCAGTCCCTCGCCGTGCTCGGCTACAAAACGCTCTTCCAGAACCTCGACATCGGCATGGGCGCGGCGATCGCCACGAGTACGGGCGTGCTGGTCATCGTGTGCTGCCTGTTGTGTCTGCGGATGTTCCGCAACCAGGTCGACGAAGGGGGTGCGGCATGAGGCGCGGCCGCAGGCGCGCGGGAGTGCGCCGGTACGTGAACGTGGTGAACCTCGGGGCGCTGGTGCTGGTCGCCGTGACCGCGCTGCCGTTGCTCTGGATGGCGGTGACGTCGTTCAAGACGGCACGGGAGAACGGCACCCTGCCGCCGACCCCCGTACCGCTCCACCCCACGCTGGCCAACTACCGGCAGGCGCTGGGCTTTGCGGGATTCGACCGCTACCTGCTCAACAGCGCGGTGGTCGCCGTCAGCGCCACCGCCATCGTCCTCGGGCTCGGACTGTTCGCCGGGTACGCGTTGGCCCGCACACCGATGCGCGGGCGCGGCCCGGTGATGACCGTACTGCTGATGATCTCCGTCTTCCCGACCATCGCGGTGGTCACCCCGCTGTACCTGGTCGAACGCGAACTGGACCTGCTCAACAGCTACTGGGGCCTGATCATCCCGTACACCGCCTTCCACCTGCCGTTCGCGATCTGGATCCTCCGCAACTCGCTGCTGAGCATCCCGTACGAGCTGGAGGAGGCGGCGACGGTGGACGGCGCGGGCCCGACCCGGACCCTGCTGTCGGTGATCCTGCCGCAGGCCCGGCCCGCGCTGTTCACGGCCGGGGTGTTCACCTTCACCGCCACCTGGACGGAGTTCTTGATGGCGCTCACCTTCAACAGCGAGGACTCCTACCGGACCGTGCCGGTGGGCATCGCCCTCTTCAGCAGCCAGTACGAGATCCCGTACGGGACGATCTTCGCCGGGGCGATGGCCGCGACCGTGCCGATCGCCCTCCTCGTCCTGATCTTCCGGCGCGCCGTACTGTCCGGGCTGACCGACGGCGCGGTCAAGGGATGACCGACGCCCACCCCGCCTACCCACCCGAAGGAGCATCCGTGTCCGACCACGCCGTGACCGACCTGTCCTCCCAAGACCCCGACTGGTGGCGGCAGGCCGTCATCTATCAGGTCTATCCGCGCAGCTTCGCCGACAGCGACGGTGACGGCATCGGCGACCTGCCCGGCCTCACCGGCCGGCTGCCCCACCTCGCCACCCTCGGCGTGGACGCGCTGTGGCTGAGCCCCTTCTACCCGTCCGAACTGGCCGACGGCGGATACGACGTGGCCGACTTCCGCGACGTCGACCCGCGGCTCGGCACCCTCGCCGACTTCGACGCGATGGTCACCGAGGCGCACCGGCTGGGCCTGAAGGTGCTGGTGGACCTGGTACCGAACCACACCTCCGACCAGCACGTGTGGTTCCAGGAGGCGCTGGCGTCGCCGCCCGGTTCGGCGGCGCGCGCCCGGTACGTCTTCCGCGAGGGGCGCGGTGAGCACGGTGAGCTGCCGCCCTCGGACTGGGTCTCGCGGTTCGGCGGCAGCGCCTGGCAGCGGGTGCCGGACGGGCAGTGGTACCTCCACCTCTTCGCGCCCGAGCAGCCGGACCTGGACTGGAGCAACGAAGAGGTGCGCGAGGACTTCCGGCGCACACTGCGCTTCTGGTCCGACCGCGGGGTGGACGGCTTCCGCATCGACGTGGCGCACGGGCTGGCCAAGGACCTCGCCGAGCCGCTGCGGGACATGGGCGAGAACCAGTTCAAGGGCGACCACGACCTGCTGCCGGACGGCACCCACCCGCACTGGGACCGGGACGAGGTGCACGAGATCTACCGGGACTGGCGGCTCGTCCTGGACTCCTACAGCCCGCCGCGGATGGCGGTCGCCGAGGCCTGGGTGAAGAACTCCCGGCGCGTCCTCTACACCCGCCCCGACGAGCTGGGCCAGGCCTTCAACTTCGAGTACCTCCAGGCGGAGTGGACGGCCCGTACGCTGCGCAAGGTCATCACCGAGTCGCTGGCCACGGCCGCCGCCGCGGGCGCCTCGGCGACCTGGGTGCTCTCCAACCACGACGTCGTACGGCACGCCTCCCGGTACGCACTGCCCCTCGGCACCGACACCGACGCCTGGCTGCTGAGCGGCGGCAAGGACCCGGCCCCCGACCCGGAGCTGGGGCTGCGCAGGGCCCGCGCCGCGACCCTGCTGATGCTGGCGCTGCCGGGTTCCTCCTACGTCTACCAGGGCGAGGAACTGGGCCTGCCGGAGGTCGCCGACCTGCCCGCCGAGGCGCTGCAGGACCCGGTGTGGGAGAACACCGGGCACACCCGCAAGGGGAGGGACGGCTGCCGGGTGCCGCTGCCGTGGACCTCTGAGGGTGCCTCGTACGGCTTCGGGCCCGGCGGGGCCTGGCTGCCGCAGCCGCCGGCCTTCGGTGAGCTGTCGGCGGCCGCCCAGGACGGCGTCGAGGGCTCCACACTGGAGCTGTACCGCGCGGCCCTGCGGCTCCGGCGCGAGCTGCAGGGCGACGAGTCGCTCGAATGGCTCTCGGCACCGGACGAGACGGCGGCGGACGGCCCGGCCGGAGACGGCACCGCCGACCTCATTCACTTCGCCCGCTCCACCGGCTGGCAGTGCCTCGCCAACCTCTCCGGCCGGCCCGTGCCCCTGCCCGCCGGCGAACCCCTCCTCACCAGCGGAGAGCTGACCGACGGCCTGCTGCCCCCGGACACCACGATCTGGCTGCGCGGCGACCGCTGACAGATCCGGCGTCACTTCGTGTCTCAGCGAAGTGACGCCGGAGCCGGTGGGTGGTTACCCGGTCGCGCCGTCCCGAGGATCTTGAAAGAGTGAGGTCCCAGGACAGGCGCGACCAGGTGAGAGGAGCGGCCGACATGGGAGGACAGGTTCCCGCGGAGAGCCTGGAGGCCCGGCCTCTGAGCAAGGACAGTGTCCCGGCCTGGCTGGAGCTGCAGCAGGCCGTCGAGCGCGTCGACGCGACCGGCGAGCACGCCGATGCCGAGGAACTGCTGGAGGTGCTGGCCGACCCCAAGCTGGATCCGGAGACGGACAGCCTGGGGCTGTGGGACGGTCCGCACCTGGCCGCGTACGCCGTGCTGCACACACCGCACGGAGCGGTGGACGTGGCGCGCTTCCACGGGGACGCGGCGGTCCATCCCGACCGGCGGCACCGCGGCATCGGCAACCGCCTCGTCGCCTGGCTGGAGGCCCGCGCCCAGGCCCGGCACGCGGCGGACGCGGAGCTGTCCGCCATGCCGGGTGAGCTGCTGCTCGAAGGAATGGCCGGGCAGGAGGACCTGAAGAAGCTGGCCGCGCGGCGCGGGTACACACCGAGCCGCTGGTGGTTCGACATGAAGCAGCCGCTGGCCGGCAGCAGCCGCCCCGAACCCCGCCCGGCCCCCGAGGGCACCCGCCTCGTGCCGTACGCCGCCGCGTACGAGGAGGCCACCCGGCTCGCGCACAACGACGCGTTCCGCGACCACTGGAACTTCACCCCGTTCGACGAGACCGACTGGCGCACCTGGGTCACCGGAGCCAAGGCGTTCCGGCCCGCGATGTCGCGGCTGCTGGTGGCGGGCGCGGAGGTGGCGGCGTACCTCCTGGCGGAGGAGAGCACGGCGGAGACGGCCGTGACGGGCAGCCGGGACTGCCATGTCGGCTACCTCGGAACCCGGCGGGCCTACCGCGGCCGCGGTGCGGCGCCGGCCCTGCTGAGGGAGGTGCTGGGCGCAGCGCGCGATGCCGGGTACGACTCGGTGTCGCTGACCGTGGACACCGCCAACCCCTCGGGCGCGCTGGGCTTCTACGAGGAGTCGGGATTCGTGGTGGAACGCGAATCCGTCACCTACGCCCGTCCGCTGGAGGCGGCGGCGCGCCCCTCCTGACACCCCGCTCGTCGCCTCGCCGGCCGCTGGCCGATTCCGGGGTGACGGAGGACCAATCCGGCGGCGGTGTCGCTCCGAACAAGGGGTGTGAACGAGCGAAACGGAGTGCGCGAGCGCCGGACCCTCGCCGCGCTGGGCGGGCTGGTCGCCGGTTACGCGGCGCTGGCCGTGGCGGAACTGGTGTCCGTCGCCGTACGGCCGGCAGCGAGTCCGGTCACGGCGGTCGGCGGCGCGGTCATCGACCGGACCCCGGCCGCGGTGAAGGACTGGGCGATCCGCCAGTTCGGGACCGGCGACAAGCTGGTGCTGCAGCTCGGCATCCTCGGCGTACTCGCCGTCCTCGCCGCCGCTCTGGGGCTGCTGGGCCCGCGGTACCGGTGCCAGGCGTCGGCCGGTGTGCTGATCTTCGGCATCGTCGGGGGCGCCGCCGCGACGGGACGGCCGGACGCGGCGGGCGTCGTCGATGCGGTGCCGTCGCTGGCGGGAGCCGTGTCGGGAGCAGCAGTGCTGTACGTGCTCCTCGGGCGGCTGCTGGTGAAGGGGGATGCGCAGGGCGGGAGTGCTGCCAGGGAGGCGCCTGAGCCCTCGGCGCCCCGACGCAGAGACTTCCTGGTCGCGGCCGGTGCTGTCACCGCATTCTCGACCGGTGCCGGACTGTGGGGGCGGCGGCTCAATGGCTCGGCGGCGGTGGATGCCGAGGCGAGCCGCGCGGCGATCAGACTGCCGGCCCCCGGCTCTCCTGCGCCGCGCCTGCCGCGCGGGGTGGACCTGAAGCTCCCCGGCCTGACGCCGTACCGCACGCCCACCCGGGACTTCTACCGGGTCGACACGGCCCTGACGGTGCCGCGCCTGGACGCCGGAAGGTGGCGGCTGCGCATCCACGGCAAGGGCGTGCGGAACCCTCTCACGCTGGGCTTCGACGACCTGCTGCGGCGTCGGCTGATCGAGCGGGACATCACCATGACCTGCGTCTCCAACGAGGTCGGCGGCCCGTACGTCGGCTCGGCCCGCTGGCTCGGCGTACCGCTGGCCGAGGTGTTGCGGGAAGCGGGTGTACGGCCGCCCTCCCGGGGCGGGCGCGCCGACCAACTGGTGGCCCGGTCGGTGGACGGTATGACCCTGGGCACGCCGGTGGAGACGGTCATGGACGGCCGCGACGCGATGCTCGCGGTGGGCATGAACGGCGAGCCCCTGCCCTTCGAGCACGGCTTTCCTGTCCGCATGCTGGTGCCCGGCCTGTACGGCTACGTCTCGGCGTGCAAGTGGCTCCAGGAGCTGGAGCTGACCACCTTCGCGGCGTACGACACGTACTGGGTCGAGCGGAAGTGGGCACGCAAGGCGCCGATCAAGACCGCGTCCCGGATCGACACCCCCAGGCCGTTCGCCTCGCTCAAGGCCGGAACCATCGCGGTCGCCGGCGTGGCCTGGGCACAGCACAAGGGCATCGAACGGGTCGAGGTACGGGTGGACGGCGGCAGCTGGCAGGAAGCACAGCTCGCCGCGCAAGGCCCCGTCGACACCTGGCGGCAGTGGATGTGGCAGTGGCCGGCCAAGCCCGGCACCCACACGCTCCAGGTCCGCGCCACCGACCGCACCGGCGCCACCCAGACCACCGCACGGGCCCGCCCCATTCCTGACGGTGCGTCCGGTCACCACTCGGTGGTGGTCACCGTGACCTGACCCGAACAGCCCCTGTGGGCGGCCCTTGAGGGCCCGTCCACGTACACCTCCACACCACCCACCCCTTCCCTTCAGGAGAAGAGCATCATGAACACTCTGCGTATGCGCCGTACCGTCCTCGCCGTCACCGCGGCAGCGGTCCTCCCCGTCGCACTGGCCGCCTGCTCCAGCGACGACAGCGGCAAGGAGAAGGCGTCGGACTCCGGCTCCTCCTCCGCGCCCAAGGGATCCGCGAACAAGTCCATGGACCCGATGGCCGGCCCGTTCGGCCCGGCCTGCTCCACCGTCCCCAAGGAGGGCAAGGGCAGCTTCGACGGCATGGCCCAGGACCCGGTGGCCACCGCCGCGTCGAACAACCCCGCGCTGTCCACCCTGGTCTCCGCGGTGAAGAAGGCCGGTCTGGTCGACACCCTGAACAACGCCGAGAACATCACCGTCTTCGCGCCGACCAACGACGCGTTCGACAAGCTGCCCAAGGACCAGCTGAACAAGGTCATGAACGACAAGGAGCTGCTGACCAAGATCCTGACGTACCACGTCGTCGGCCAGAAGCTCACTCCGCAGCAGCTGGAGAACGGCAGTTACCCGACTCTGGAGAAGAGCAAGCTCACCACCTCCGGTTCCGGCATGACGTACAAGGTCAACGATGTCTCGAACGTGGTCTGCGGCAATGTGCCCACTGCGAACGCCACCGTCTACATCGTCGACAACGTCCTGATGCCGACGAAGTGAGGGCCTCGGCTGTTGACGGGATGAGTCCTCGGCTGCCGACGCAGTGACTCATCGGCCGGTGCCGGGCGGGCGTCCTCACGGGGGCGGGGCGCCCACCCGGCCGCACCGCTGCGGTCGGGCGACCAATCCGTCCGGCCCTCCGCTCCGAATCCCCGGTGAACAGGCGGTGCATCAGGTGCCGCCATGGCCTTGGAGGAGACGGATGCCGATGGTGCGCACCGCGGTGGTGGGCAGCGGAATAGCGGGCCTGACAGCCGCCCACGTGCTCCGCGACGCCCATGAGGTGACGCTGTACGAGGCGGCGGGCCGGCTGGGCGGCCACGCCCACACCCACGACCTGGCCTCGGCCGACGGCCGGGTGCACCAGGTGGACTCGGGATTCATCGTGCACAACGCGCGCACCTATCCCCACCTGCTGAGACTCTTCGAGGAGCTGGGGGTGGCGACCCAGGAATCCGAGATGAGCATGTCGGTACGGTGTGCGGGCTGCGGTCTGGAATACGCCGGCGCCCGCGGCCCGCGCGGGCTCTTCGGCCGCCCCCGCAACGCGGTGAGCGGACGCTACCTGCGGCTGCTGGCCGAGGTGCCGCGCTTCCACGCACGAGCCCGCCGGCTGCTCGACGACGACGTCCAGGACGACCGGACGCTGGCCGCCTTCGTCGCCGAGGGCCGCTTCTCGCCCTACTTCGTCTCGCACTTCCTCACGCCGCTGGTCTCGGCCGTGTGGTCGTGCGATGCCACGACCGCCCTGCGCTATCCGGCGCGATACCTCTTCCGGTTCCTGGCGCACCACGGAATGCTCTCCACCGGCGGCTCGCCCACCTGGCGTACGGTGACGGGCGGTTCCCGTGCGTACGTCGAGCGCGTCGCCAAGCAACTCGCCACGGTCCACACCTCCGCACCGGTGCGGGCCGTCAGCCGGACCGGCGACGGCGTGCGGATCACCACCGAGGACGGCACCACCGCCCGCTACGACTCTGTGGTGATCGCCGTCCACCCCGACCAGGCACTGCGCCTGCTCGCCGATCCCACCGACGACGAGCGGGCGGTGCTGGGGGCCTTCCGCTACTCCCGCAACGCCACGCTGCTGCACACCGACACCTCTCTGCTGCCACGCCGCGCGGCGACCGCCTCGTCGTGGAACTACCTGATGCCCTCATGCCGGGCCGGCGCCGACCAGGTGCTGGTCAGCTACGACATGAACCGGCTCCAGCGGCTGGACGCGCCCGAGCGGTACGTCGTCACGCTCAACGGCGGGGAGCGCGTCGCACAGGACCGGGTGCTGGCCCGTATGACCTACGAGCACCCCATTTACACGCCCGAGTCCGTGGCCGCCCAGCGCCGGCTGCCCGGATTGAGCGGCCCGGTCACCGCGTATGCGGGTGCCTACCACGGCTGGGGATTCCACGAGGACGGCTGCCGCTCCGGCGTCGCGGCTGCCCGGGCCCTGGGGGTGGAGTGGTGAGCACAGCGCCCGCCGCGCGCACCGCCGGCCGGCCGGGCGGCGTCGTTGCCCGCACCCCGGCGCTGTACCCCAGCCTCCTCACGCACGTCCGCACCCGGCCGCGGCGCTATGCCTTCCGGCAGCGCACCTACCTGTGGCTGGTGGACCTCGATGCCCTGCCCCGTCTGCCGTGGATTCTGCGCCCGCTGGCCCGCTTCGAGGCCCGGGACCACTTCGCGGGCGGCAGTCGCAAGGATGCCGGGGGCGCCCGGTACACGATCCGGGAGGGGCTGGAGACGTTCCTCGCCGCGCACGGCGTGGAACTCCACGGCGGCCCGGTGCTGATGCTCGCGCACGCCCGGGTGTTCGGCCATGTCTTCAACCCCCTGTCCGTGTACTGGTGCCACACCCCGGACGGCGCACTGCGGTGCGTGGTGGCCGAGGTGCACAACACCTACGGCCAGCGCCACTGCTACCTGCTCGAACCGGGGACGGCCGACCAGGGCAGCCGGACGGACAAGGAGTTCTACGTGTCGCCGTTCTTCGGCGTCGACGGCGCATACCGGATGCGGCTGCCCGTCCCCGACGAGCGGCTGGACCTCAGCGTACGGCTCGAAAAGGAGGGCTCCCACCTGCTGACCGCCACCGTACGCGGCGTCCGCCGTCCCGCCGGTGCCGCCGACCTGCTCCGCGCCGCCGCCCGCCATCCCTGGTCCACCGCCGCCGTCTCCCTGGGCATCCGCTTCCACGGCATCCGGCTGTGGCGGCGCGGCCTGCCCGTCCAGCCCCGCCCGCCGCACGACCTCCAGGAAGGTATGCAGTGACCCTCTCCGCCCTCCCCACCGCCGCGGCCGCCGACCCCCGGCGATGGCCCGATGTCGCCGCGCTGCCGCCCTGCTCCGCCGCCCGCAGAGAGGTGGGCGAACGTCTCGTACGCCATGCCCTGGCCCGACTGCCGCTCACCGTGCGCCTGGGTGCCCACGAACAACTAGGTCTCGGCGGACCGGTGTTCACCGTGCGAGCCCCCGACGCCTTCTTCCGGCGCATCGCCGCCCGCGGCCTGACCGGCTTCGGCGAGTCCTACATGGCGGGGGAGTGGGAAGCCGAGGACCTGGTGGGAGTGGTACGCGTCTTCGCCGACCACGTCACCACTCTCGTCCCCGCGCCACTGCAACGCCTGCGCCGATTCTGGGCGTTGCGGCAGCCGGCCGGCCGACGCAACACCCCCGAGGGGGCACGGGCCAACATCCACCACCACTACGACCTCTCCAACGACCTCTTCGCCCTCTTCCTGGACGACACACTCACCTATTCCGCGGCCGTCTTCGATGCCCTGCCCGCCCGCTGGGAGGGGCTGGCCGAAGCACAGCACGAGAAGATCGACCGGCTGCTGGACCTGGCCGGCGCGGGCCCCGGCACCCGGCTGCTGGAGATCGGCACCGGCTGGGGCGAGCTGGCCGTCCGCGCCGCCGAGCGCGGCTGCCATGTCCACTCGGTCACGCTCTCGGCCGAGCAGCGGGACCTGGCGCTGGCACGCATCCGCGCGGCCGGGCACGAGGAACGCGCCACCGTCGAGCTGTGCGACTACCGCGATGTGCGCGGACGGTTCGACGCCGTCGTCAGTGTGGAGATGATCGAGGCGGTCGGCGCGGAGTACTGGCCCCAGTACTTCGGCACGCTGGCCGGGCGGCTGCGGCCCGGCGGCCGTATCGCCCTGCAGGCGATCACCATGCCCCACGACCGGATGCGGGCGACCCGCAACACCCACACCTGGATCCAGAAGTACATCTTCCCCGGCGGCATGCTGCCCTCCCTGACGGCCATCGAGGACAACGCCCGAGCCGCCGGACTGCGCGTCACGGACTGCACGCCCTACGGAGCGCACTACGCCGAGACCCTCCGGCTGTGGCGCGAGCGCTTCACGGCCCGGGGACCCGAGGTGGCCGAGCTGGGGTTCGACTCCGTGTTCCGCCGGATGTGGACCTTCTACCTCGCCTACTCCGAGGCCGGCTTCCGCGCCGGCTACATCGACGTGCACCAACTCCAACTGACGCACGAGGGGCTTCGCCGATGAGCGACCCGACCACACACGCCTTCCTGCTGAACGCCGCGGGCGCCCCGGACGCCTTCCCGTGGAGCGCCTTCGCCCGCAACCTGGCGGCGGCGGCCGGCGCGGCACTCGCGGTCCTGCTCGCGACGTTCGCCGCGGCACTGCGCAGGGGCCTGCACCGGATCGTGGACATCGCCTGGGGCCTGGCGTTCGCCGCGGTGGCCCTGACCACGTACGGCATGTCGGCCGGCGAGGGCGACGCCGGCCCGCGGCTGCTGGTCACCGCGCTCACGGTGATCTGGGGACTGCGGCTGGCCGGCCACATCGCCCGGCGCGGCCGGGGCAAGGGCGAGGACCCGCGGTACGAGAAGATGCTGGCCAAGGCGCACGGCAACCGCAACGCCTACGCCTTCCGCATGGTCTATCTGTTGCAGGCCGCCCTCGTCTGGCTGGTCTCCCTGCCCGTCCAGGCCGCCCAGTACGTCCGCGGAGCGCCGGCCGCGCTCATCGCGGCCGGGGTGCTCCTGTGGCTGGTCGGCCTGTTCTTCGAAGCCGTCGGCGACCACCAGCTCGCACGTTTCACCGCGGACCCGGCCAACCGGGGAAAGATCATGGACCGTGGCCTGTGGGCATGGACCCGGCACCCCAACTACTTCGGGGACTTCTGCGTCTGGTGGGGACTGTTCCTCTTCGCCTGCGGAGACCTCGCGGTGGCCGCCGCCACCGTCCTCTCACCCGTGGTCATGACCTTCCTGCTGACCCGTGGCAGCGGCAAGGCTCTGCTGGAGCGGCACATGGCGGAGCGTCCGGGCTATGCCGAGTACGCGGCCCGCACCAGCGGGTTCTTCCCGCTGCCGCCCCGCGCACGGAAGTGACGGGCGGGGGAGTGGCCGGCGACTTGGGGGCGCCGGCGGCAGTGCGCCGGCGTCTCTCCGTCCGCCACTCCGCGCGTCCGCGCATCAGGTCCGGGCGGGGAAGTCCATCAGCGCGATCGGCCGGGTCGTGGGCTGCCGGGAGCCGCCGGCCGGCTCCACCGTCACCCCCATGCCGGAGGCCTTGCCGACGTTCCCGTCCAGCAACGTGGCGGCCGCACCCCGCGCGGCGTTGAACGTACCGGCCGAACGCATCGTCCCCCCGTCGTTGAACCACAGCTGGTACACCTTGCCGCCGGGCAGGTCGGCCAGGCCGGAGGCGACGAAGGCCGCACGGTTCCGTGTCTGGGAGACCACGACCGTACCGCTGCCGCCATCACCCAGCTTGCCGGTCGCCGCCCGGGCATCGGGCGCGGCCAGCACTGCCGCCAGCTCCGCCGCCTGCCGCTGGGCCACCGAGCGCGCCTTCTCGGCCTCCTGGTGCTGCCAGACGGCGATACCACCGAACGCCGCGGCGGCGGCAAGACACGCAGCCAGCGCCAGCCGCGGCAGCGAGCGCCGCCAGGCCCGCCCGGAGAAGCGGTCACCGCCCACCGCGGGAGGCTCCTGACGCACCGTGGCGATGCGCTGCAGTACGCGGCCCTTCAGCTCCGCCGGCGGCACCGCGGCCACGGCCTGCCCCAGCCGCCCGGCCGTGGCGGTCAGCTCCGCGACCTCCTGCCGGCAGGCCGCGCACTCCCGCAGATGCCGCTCGAACTGAACACGCTCGTCGTCCGGAAGCGCATTGAGCGCGTAGGCGCCCGTCGCCGTGTGCAGGTCGGCGTCGTTCATGCCGTCACCCCCAGGCAGTCGCGCAGCCGGATCAACCCGTCCCGCAGCCGGGTCTTGACCGTCCCCAGCGGCAGCGCCAGCAGCTGCGCCACCTCCCGGTAGGTCAGGCCGCGGTAGTAGGCCAGCGTCACCGACTCACGCTGCCGCTCGGTGAGCGCGCCCAGACAACGGCGTACCCGCTGGCCCTCCAGCCGCGCCTCCACCTGCTCACTCACCTCGTCGTAGGCCGGCGTCCGCTCCAGCAGCGCCGCCTTGTTCTCCCGCTCGGTCCTGGCCTGCGACGCCCGTACCCGGTCCACCGCCCGCCGGTGCGCCATCGTCAGCACCCACGTCATCGCACTGCCCTTGTCCGGGCGGAAGCGGGCCGCGGTACGCCAGACCTCCACCAGCACCTCCTGGGTGACCTCCTCGGACTGCCCGGGATCCCGCAGCACCCGCGTCACCAGACCCAGCACGGGCCCACTCACCACGTCGTACAGCAGCCCGAACGCCTCCTGGTCACCGAGCGCGACCGCGGCCAGCAACGCCTCCGCATCGTGCCCCGCCGGCCGGGACCCCGGCCCTCCCCGTACCTCTGGCGCTCCCATTGCGCTCCTTCGCTCGGTGCTGCCTCACATCACACCGCCGTGCCCGGCCGTCCGGCCATCCGGACACGCAGATGTCTCCCACGTCATTGCTTCGGAGCCGCGACGTGACCGGATTGGTCGCGAAAACCGACGACCGGGGGATCGGGGGCGGGGCGGGGCGGCCAAGACAGTCAGGACGGCCAGGTCTGATGACCAATCCGCGAAGCCCGTGGCTCCGAATGAGTAGACGACGCCACACATCGAGGAGGAAGCATCCCCATGCCGTCAGTCACCCGGGGCGCCGCGCAGCGCCTGCTCCCGCTCGTGGAGAAAGCCCTCGGAGGCCCCCTGCCGCTGCGGTTGCGGGTCTGGGACGGCAGCGAGGCCGGCCCACCGGACGCCCCGGTCGTCGTCGTACGACGACGGCGCGCGCTGCGCCGCCTGCTGTGGCAGCCCGGCGAGCTAGGCCTGGCCGAGGCGTACCTCACCGGCGACCTCGACATCGAGGGAGACCTGACCGACGGACTGCGGACCATGTGGGAGGCCGCCCGTGACCGGGGCCTGCAGGCGACCCGCCTCGGTCTCACAGACCGGGCACGCGCCGCCGCCACAGCACTGGCCCTGGGCGTGATCGGCCCGCCACCGCCTGCCCCGGCGTCCCGGGCCCGCCTGCGCGGCGAACTCCACAGCAGGCGCCGCGACCGCGCGGCCATCAGCCACCACTACGACCTGTCCAACGACTTCTACGCCCTGCTGCTGGACGAGACCATGGCCTACTCCTGCGCCGTGTGGACCAGCGACGATCCGGCGTACACCGTTGCCGACGCCCAGCGCGACAAGCTCGACCTCATCTGCCGCAAGCTCGCACTGGGCCCCGGCGACCGGCTGCTGGACATCGGCTGCGGCTGGGGCTCGCTCACCCTGTACGCCGCCGAGCGGTACAAGGTCGAGGTCACCGCGGTCACCCTCGCCCGGGAACAGGCCGACCACGTAGCCGAGCAGGCCAGGAACCGGGGCCTGGAGGACCTGGTCGACGTCCAGTGCCGCGACTACCGCGACATCGAGGGCGGGGCGTACGACGCGGTGGCGACCGTGGAAATGGGCGAACACGTGGGCGACGCCGAGTACCCCGCCTTCGCGGCCTTGCTGTACCGGGTGCTGCGCCCGCGCGGCAGGGTCCTGGTCCAGCAGATGTCGCGGGGCAGGCAGGCGCCGGGCGGGGGAGCGTTCATCGAGACGTACATCGCACCGGACATGCACATGCGCCCCATGGGGGAGACCATCGGCCTGCTGGAAGGCGCCGGCCTGGAGGTACGTACGGTGGAATCGCTGCGCGAGCACTACGTCCGCACCGTCCGGGCCTGGCACGACACCCTGGAAGAGCACTGGCCCGAGTTCGTCGCCCTCGTGGGCGAGGAAACCGCGCGGGTGTGGCGGCTGTACCTCGCAGGCGGCGGACTGGCCTTTGAGGAACGCCGTATGGGCGTCGACCAGTTCCTTGCGGTACGTCCGGACGAGGGCAGGTGAGGCGGAGAGCGGGGCGAGCGCCTCAGACGAAGAACGCGTTCATACCGGCGACATCGGACAGGTAGGTCTCGATGCTCGCGACCTTTCCGTCGCGCAGCCGGCAGACGGTGGACAGGTACTCGTCCAGGCGCACTTCGCCCCGGCGGGCGGTGTTGTGCAGGGACAAGGCCATGTTCTCGCGGCTGACCAGGATGTGCAGCAACTCGAAGCGGAGGCCGTAGGAGGCGATCTTCTTCGCCCGCTCGACCACCGCGTCCGCGCCGTCGGCCGTACCGGAGATGGTGTTGTCGCCGGGGAGCGTCCAGGTGGCGTCGTCGGTGAGCAGCGTCCGGATGCCGTCCCAGTCACCGGCGGTGAGGAAGGCGTGGAACCTCTCGCCGAGCTGGTGGGCGGCCTCGTACTGGGACATGTTTCCTCCATGGGAGCTCTAAAGCAAAGGTCTTTGCCTTAGGCAGGTTAGTAAGGGTCGCCCTTAAAGCGCAATTCTTTGCTTTAAGATGGAAGGATGCCCGCCAAAAGCAAAGACAGCCGCCCCGGAGGCCGGAGCGCCCGCGTACGCGCTGCCGTGCACCGGGCGACGGTCGATCTGGTGCAGGAAATCGGCGCCGACAAGGTGACCCTCCCCGCGGTGGCGCGCCGTGCGGGCGTCAACTCCAGTTCGGTCTACCGCCGTTGGGGGACGATCGCCGCCCTCCTGGCGGATGTCGCCGCCCAGCGCGCGGACGAGGCGGCCCCGGAGCTGCTCGGGGACCTCCGGGCGGATCTGGAACGGGCGGCGGTGTGGACGCTCAACGATCTGTCCCGCCCAGGAGGAGTGGCGTTCTTCCGCGCCGAAGTGGCACCGGACGTGGATGACCGCCGGGCCGGGCTGCGCGAGTGCTTGCAGCGCGTCAGTACCCGGTTCCAGGCCGCCTTGGACGCCGCGGCCCGGCGGGGCGAGGACACCCCCGCACTGGACCGGGTGCTGGACCGCGTAGTGGCTCCCCTCTATTTCCGGGTGGTCTTCTCGATCCCGGAGACGGACGAAACCTACGCGCGACGCCTCGTCGCGGAGCTCTGCGACGCGATCCCGTCGGACTGAGCTTCCCTCAGAGGGTCGTGAGCCGGGGGTGTGCGGGCGGGTTCATGCGTAAGCGTCGTGCGGGCAGAAAGTCGTGCCCCGACGACGCTTACCCACAGCCGAATCGCCGCATTATTCTGTGCCCCTCCGCAACCAAGGGGCAGAGGCACACATGCATGACCGCGCACCGCACACGCACGCCACGCCGCAGCGCACCGCGCCGTCCTGCAAGCCCGAGCCGCCCGTACAGACCTCGCCCCCGGCCGACAAGGGCCGGCTGACCGCCGCGGCGGTCACCGCGCTGCAGCGCACCGCCGGTAACACTGCCGTCATGCGCGCTCTTTCCATCGGCGCCGCCGTGCCGGTCCAGCGCCGCAAACCCTCGGCGAACGCGCCGACGGAGCACTACGCGGGCAAGGCCGAACAGCACCCGGAATGGCCAGTGTTCCAGAGCCTGATGCAGACGGCCGGGTGCACCGAGGCAGAGACGGAGACGGCCTGGCAGCTCATCCTCGGCGGCCTGCGCGAGCAGAGTGACCTGAACCAGCAGTCCGCCGATCCTTCGCTCAGCAAGCAGGCCGCCAGCAAGCTACGCGCGTCCAACACCTGGTTCAAGGAGCTGGTCGCCTTCCTCGGTCACAAACTGAAGATCGGACAGGGCTCCATGGCCCTGTGGTCCGGCGGCTTCGACACCAGCAAGTACGCCAAGTCCAAGGGCCACACGCCGTTGGAGTTCAGCCCGCTGGGCGCGGTGGTGGACCAGCTGGAGCTGCACTCCGACTGGAAGCTGCAGGGCAAGCTGTGGAACGCCCTTTCCGTCGCCTACGTCAGCCACGCGACCGGCCCGGTGCATGTGTTCATGCGCGCGTACGACCCCACGAGCGTGCTGGTCAAGCAGGAGATCCCGCAGCTGCGCAAGCTCCAGAAGCTCAACCCGAACATCGAGTTGGTCTGGCACCCGCTGTACACCACGCCCGACGGCAAGATCCACGAGATCACCCCGGACCTCCGCCTCGCCGACGACGCCCAGTACACCAGCAGGGACAAGTGCGTGGCGGCGATGTACACGTACCTGCTGCGCATGCACGACGAGAGCAACGATCAGGCGGGCCCGGCCTACAAGGACATGACGAATCGCCTGTCGGCCAACGTCAACGAGAAGGCCTGACACCGACGGCGCGCCAGGGCGATCGTTTGGTTCAGCGGGCGGACCACAGGAAGAAACCGGCGATGTGGAGGCCGGCCAGGTGGATAGTCGGGGCCCTGGCTGATCCAACCAGAACTGCCTAGGCGAGTGCCTTCAGCGCATCGAACGCATCGGAGCCGAGGTGGTCCGCGGCTCGCTCGAAGACCTCGACACGCTGCGTGCGGCCGCCGCCGAGGCGGACGGCGTCATCCATCTGGCGTTCAACCACGAGGTCGCCTTCGCGCAGGGTGATTTCATGGCCGCCGCCGAAGCGGACCGCGCCGCCGTCGAGGCGATGGCGGAGCCGCTGGCCGGCACCGGCAAGCCGTTCGTCCTCGCCTCGGGCACGCCCGTGGCGGCCGGCCGGGTGGCGACCGAGCGCGACGGGCACGACCTGCCGCCGCTCGACGCCGTGCCGCCCGAGGCCGCCGGCATGGTGGTGCGCATGGCCACCGCCGAGCGCCTTCGCCGTGATTGGTGCGCGGCAGCCGTACGACGGAGGACCGGACGCCGCGGCCGGCGAGGCCGAGTACGTACCCCGCGTGGCGCTGGAGTCGGCTCCGCCGGGCTCGACGCTGCACGCCGTCGCCGATGAGGGCGTTTCCCTGCGAGACATCGCCGAGGTCATCGGCCGCCATCTGAACCTGCCGGTGGTCTCCGTCCCGGCGGAGGAGGCGCAGGACCACTTCGGCTGGCTGACCATGGTGATGGCCGCCGACCAGCCGGCCTCCAGCGCGCACACCCGCGAGCAGTTCGACTGGCAGCCGACCCGGCCGGGCCTTCTGGAGGACGTCGACAAGGGGCACTACTTCCGTCAGCCGCCTGAATCGGAGACTCGTCGGCAATAAGCGGCGATCTTGTCGAGAATCTCGTCGGCGGTCTTGGTTCAGGAGAACAGGAACGTCACGTGCCGCAGCCGTGTTCTTGAGGGCTGCTCGTATGTCCGACTGGGCAAGCACTCATGCGCTTTCGCTTCTTGGGCAGCCCCAGGTGTCCTGCTAAGGGTTGTCCCGTAACTGCCATCGGAAGTCCGCGCGATGGCCTACGGCCGGACGCACCGCGCCCGCTTGCCGTACTTCATGCCGCTGGAGT